>NZ_CACRUY010000027.1 GCF_902652685.1 Mycobacterium sp. Marseille-P9652 | reverse complement strand
AGCCAGCCGCCCGGTCCGCCGCCGCCCCCTCCCCCGGTGTCCGACGTGATCGACGCGCTGCGCGCCTCGGCCGAGAGCGCCAACCGGCTGGCCGCCACCTCGTCGGGTTATCGGGCCGGACTGCTCGCCTCGATCGCGGCGTCGTGCACGGCGTCGTACCTGGTGGCGCTGGTCCCCGGGGGCCCGTCGATATGACCTCCGGCAGGGACGCAGACAACGCCGCGCTGTCCGACGCGCTGGCCGTCGAGCACTCGACGATCTACGGCTACGGCCTGGTGTCGGCGCTGACGCCGCCCAGCGTGAACGGCATGGTGGTCGAGGCTCTCGACCAGCACCGGCAGCGGCGCGACGACGTCATCGCGATGCTGAACGCCCGCAAGGTGACCCCGCCCGTGCCCGCCGCCGGGTATCAGCTGCCCATGGTCGTGGGCAGCGCCTTCGACGCCGCGCGGCTGGCGGTGCGCATGGAGAACGACGGCGCGACGGCCTGGCGCGCGGTCGCCGAGCACGCAGAGACGGCCGCCGACCGCGCGTTCGCCTCGACGGCCCTGACGCAGAGCGCGGTCATGGCCGCCCGGTGGAGCAAGCTCCTGGGCGCGTGGCCGATCACCTCGAGCTTCCCCGGCGGCAACGAGTAACTGGTCGTCGGCTTCAGTGCACGGCGGGAGCGACGAGACCGGACTGGCACAGCGCGGCGTCGACGAAATCCTGGACCGGTCGCGAGCGGAAGAAGCCGGTGTGCGCGCCGTGGTACCAGACGATCTCCGGCCGGTCCCAGTGCTCCCACAGCCGCAGCACCTGTTCGCGAGGGTTGACCAGCCGGTCGGCCAGCCCGCCGTAAATGAAGCGACCGCTCTTCGGCACCCGCGGGGTCAGCGACAGCGGTGAGACCATTCGCCCGAGGGGCCGCGCGCGCTCCAGTGTGTGGGTGCGGGGATCGTCGTCGCCCAGACCGCCGTGGCCGCCCAGCACCTCGATCAGGTCGGCCACCGGCACCCCGAGCACCGCGCAGGTGAGGCCGTCCTCGACGCCGGCGACGAGCGCGGTGACGTAGCCGCCCAGCGACATGCCGTTCAAACCGATCGAAGATCCGGGCTCCTGCGAGCGGATCCACGAGATCACCCGGCGGATGTCCCAGACCGATTGAGCCGCGGCGTGCACGTCGTCGAGCAGGTCCTGGCCGGGGAATGCGGCGCCCTTGTTCTTGCGCGGGCCGTGGAGCGGCAGCACCGGCAGCACGACGTTCAGGCCCAGGTCCTCGTGCAGATGCCAGGCCCGGAACAGCCTCAGGTCCACCGCGCCGCGGCCCATCAGGGCGCCGTGCACGCACACCACCCAGGGCCGCGGTTCGCGGTGGCGCAGCAGCAGCGCGCGCACCCGGCGGTTCGGGGCGTAGCCGAGCCAGCGCTCGCGGCCGGGTTCGCCGGGGTGCGGCTCGTAGCCGCTGTCAAAGGCGATGCGCCGCAGGGTCCGTCGCCGGATTTTCACCGGCGCCACTGCGACGTCGGTCGGCGGCGGCGGGGCGGCGAAGAACCCCTCCGGGCTGTCCAGCCAGCCCCGCCGGCCATAGAAGTCGAGGGCGGCGGTGACTTCGCGGTCGACTCGGTCGGCGGCGTCCGCCTCGCCCACCGGGAGGAACACCCGCATGCCGAGCAGCACGAGCTCGTCGTGGAACACCTGCCGGGCGACCGCGATGGTGGGCCGCGCGATGGGTAGCTCGGCCGGATGGTCGTCGTCGTGCGTCTGGGACAGGAACGCGCGGGCCCGGATGAAGGGGGTGGCGACGTCGGCGGGGCGGGCCAGTCGACGCTCCCGGCCCCTGCGGCTCGTGGTTTCAGCCATCGTGCGAGGTTAGCGCGCCCCCGCACGGCACGCGGGCGACCCCGAGGCGCGCGACACCGCGCGACGGGCTGTGACCGCGGTCACAGCGGAGTAATTTGTCCCCAGAGCGCGCCACCGGTTCGGCGCGGGACACCGAAAGCCGGGGTGAACACCATGACCGCCGCGACCCTCGACGACTCCGAACTGGACAAGTGGGATCCCGAGTTTCTCCAACTCGCCGGACGCGTGATCGGCCCGCTCGCCAAGCTGTGGTTCCGCGCCGAAGTGCGCGGGCTGGACGCCATGCCGCCGACCGGCGGCGCGCTGTTGGTGTGCAACCACTCCGGCGGCGCGATGACGCCGGACGTCGCCGTGCTGGCCCCGGCCTTCTACGCGAGGTTCGGCTACGGCCGGCCGCTGTACACCCTGGCGCACTACGGCCTGTTCAAGACGCCGTTGGCCGGCCCGCTGCGCAGGATCGGCGTGATCGGCGCTAGCCGCGAGAACGCGGCCGAAGCGCTGCGCTCGGGCGCCGTGGTGCTGGTGTTCCCGGGCGGCGACTACGACTCGTACCGGTCCACGTTCGCCCAGAACGTCATCGACTTCAACGGTCGCCGGGGATACGTGCGCACGGCCGTGGAATGCGGCGTGCCGATCGTGCCCGCCGTCTCGATCGGCGCCCAGGAGACCCAGCTCTTCCTCACTCAGGGCGCCCGGCTGGCAAAGCTGTTGCAGCTGCACCGGATACGCATGGACATCGTCCCGTTGACCTTCGGCTTCCCGTTCGGGCTCACCTCGACCATTCCGGCCAACTTCCCGCTGCCGTCCAAGATCGTCACCGAGGTGCTCGAGCCGATCCACATCGCCGAACGCTTCGGGCACGACCCCGACGTCGACGAGGTCGACGCCCACGTGCGCGGGGTCATGCAGCGCGCGCTCGACCGGCTGGCGCGGCAGCGGCGGTTCCCGGTGCTGGGCTGACGGGCCGCTAGCCCGCGAGGGCCGCCGCGATGTCGCCGGCGAGCGAGGCTCCGGCGGTCAGCTCGCGGGTCTCGCCGGTGAACCGGTCGCGCAGTTCGACGACACCGTCCGCCCAGCCCCGGCCCACCACGACAATCCTTGGCACGCCGAGCAATTCGGCGTCCTTGAACTTCACCCCGGGAGAGGCCTGGCGATCGTCGAGCAGCACGTCGACGCCGAGCCGGTCGAGTTCGTCGGCGAGCGCGACGGCCCCCTCGCGGGCCTGCGCATCCTTGTTGGCGATCACCACGTGCACGTCGAACGGGGCGACGGATGCGGGCCAGCGCAGGCCCAGCTCGTCGTGGTGCTGCTCGGCGATGACCGCCACCATGCGCGACACGCCCAGGCCGTAGGAGCCCATGGTCAGCCGCACCGGCCTGCCGTCCTCGCCGAGCACGTCGGCGGTGAAGGCGTCGGTGTACTTGCGGCCGAGCTGGAAGATGTGGCCGACCTCGATCCCGCGCGCCGACACCAGCGGCCCGGCTCCGTCGGGTGACGGGTCGCCGTCGCGCACCTCCGCGGCCTCGATGGTGCCGTCGGCGGTGAAGTCACGCCCGGCCACCAGCCCGACGACGTGGCGGCCCTGCTCGTCGGCCCCGGTGATCCAGCTGGTGCCGTCGACGACCCGGGGGTCGACGAGGTAGCGAACACCGTTGTCGCGCAATGCCTTCGGGCCGATGTATCCCTTCACCAGGAACGGGTACCGGGCGAAGTCGGCGTCGTCGAGCAGCGCGTACTCGGCCGGTTCCAGCGCGGCGCCGAGCCGCTTGTCGTCCACCTCGCGGTCACCCGGCACCCCGATGGCCAGCAGTTCCCAGTCGCCGCCCGGCTCGCGAACCTTGAGCAGGACGTTCTTCAGCGTGTCCGCCGCGGTGACGGGGCGGTCGAGGGCCCCGTTGGCCCACTCGACCAGGGTGGCGATCGTGGGGGTGTCGCCGGTGTCGTGGACGACCGCCTCGGGTTGGCCATCAATGGGTTTGGCGTCCGGGCGGGCGGTGACGACCGCCTCCACGTTGGCGGCGTAGCCGGATTCCAGGCACCGCACGAAGGTGTCCTCGCCGACGGGGCTCTCGGCCAGGAACTCCTCGGACGCGCTGCCCCCCATCGCCCCCGACACCGCGGAGACGATGACGTAGCGGACTTGCAGCTTGTCGAAGATGCGCTGGTAGGCCTCCCGGTGCGCGTGATAGGCGGCCTTGAGTCCGGCGTCGTCGACGTCGAAGGAGTAGGAGTCCTTCATGATGAACTCCCGCACCCGCAGGATGCCGGCCCGCGGCCGGGCCTCGTCGCGGTATTTGTTCTGGATCTGGAAGAGCAGCAGCGGGAAGTCCTTGTAGGAGCTGTACTCCCCCTTGACGGTCAGGGTGAACAGTTCCTCGTGCGTGGGGCCCAGCAGGTAGTCGTTGCCGCGGCGGTCCTGCAGGCGGAAGACGCCGTCGCCGTATTCGGTCCACCGGTTCGTCGTCTCGTACGGCGCGCGCGGCAGCAGGGCCGGGAACAGGATCTCCTGGCCCCCGATCGCGTTCATCTCGTCGCGGACGATGGCTTCGATTCTGCGCAGCACCCGCAGCCCCAGCGGCAGCCAGCTGTAGAGCCCGGGCGCGACCGGCCTGACGTAGCCCGCGCGAATCAGCAGTTTGTGGCTGGGCACTTCGGCGTCGGCGGGGTCGTCACGCAGGGTGCGCAGGAAGAGCTGGGACATCCGGGTGATCACAGCGGGCCAGCCTAGCGGCGAGCGCGAGCGCGGCGGAGGCGGGCGCGGCGGCTCGCCGCCATAGGCCAGCCTGCTCGGCGCGGGCACCGAGCCTGCGATGAGCGTCTCGAGCCTGAACACAGGTCGCGATTCGGCCGCCAGACACGAGCTGAGCGCAGGATCGGTGCACTGGCCGCAGTCTCGGCGGGCCGTTTCAACTTCTGCGCTTCGGCTCAGGTTCTCCTCAGCCCCGAGAGCTACCTTCCCGCTCATGGGAACGACCCGTACCGGTGCGGGGTCCGCCCATCGCGGCGGCCCCCCGATGGCCGCGCTGGCGGCCGCGCACTTCCTCGAAGTCCTCGGACTCCTCTATGGCGCAACGGTTCTCCTCAGGTTTGCGCGCGCGCACCCGGGCCACGGCGCGGGGCTGCCGACGCTGCTCCTGCTGATCGCGGCGGCCGCGGTCGGCTGGCAGGCGACGCGACTGCTCGCCGGCCGGCGCCGCCTGACCGTGACGGGGCTGGCCGTGCACTCGGCGATCCTGATCGGCGCGATCGCGCTCGCCACCCAGCGGCCGGCCGCCGGTCTGGCGGGAGTCGTCGTGGCCGGCGGCGCGCTGGCGGCCTGGGGGCGGCTGGGCAGGCCGGAAGCGTCAATGGAGCCCAGCGCGGCGTCGCAGGCGCGGCCGGCGCAGAGCGGATCGTCGGCGCGGCCCGCGCTCACCGGCACCGTGCTGGTTTTGCTGACGTCGGCGCTGGTTTTGGCCGCGCTCAGCGTGCGCAGCGGGATCGTCGTCGGGATTGTCGTCCTGGCGGTCATTTTCGTTCCGCTCGAGCGATTGTTCGCGCTACACCCGCGCCGGGTCCTGCGCGCGGGCTGGCGCACCGACCTCGTCCACTATCTGGTGAACGGGGCCGCGCTCAATGTCGGGATCGTGGTGGCGGTGGCGGTCGGCGGCACGGTGCTGCGGGCCTTCGTTCCGCCGCCCTTCCGGGCGGCGATCGCCGCGAGCCCCGGCTGGGCACAGATCGCCGCCGGGCTGGCGATCGCCACCGTCGGCAGCTACGCGGGACACCGTGCAGCGCACGAGGTTCCGCTGTTGTGGCGCTTCCACCGTGTGCACCACAGCATCCGTGAAATGGACTGGCTGGCCGCCAGCCACCTGCACCCGCTCGACCAGATATTCATGCGCTCCACCGCGGTGTTGCCGCTGTACGCGCTCGGATTCGGCCGCCTGGGCCTCGGCGCATTCGTCGTGCTGCTCACCCTGCAGGCGATCTTCATCCACGCCAACGTGCGGCTGACGTTCGGTCCCCTGCGCTGGGTGATCGCCACCCCGCAGTTCCACCACTGGCATCACGCCCGAGAACCGCGGGCCTACAACTCCAATTACGCCGGCGAATTCCCCGCCCTGGACGCGCTGTTCGGCACGCTGTATTTCCCGGTGGGGCGCTGGCCCGCGGAGTACGGCATCGACGCGACGGAACCGCAGGGGTACGTACGGCAGCTGCTCTGGCCGCTCGCCGGCTCGAGGGGCTAGATCTCCCCGGCGTCGATGGCTTCCTTGACCTCTTGGGCGTGGGCGACCTGTTCGGGCGTGTAGCCGATCAACAGCGCCGCCGCGCCGACGATGACGGCGACGCCCGCCACCCACAGCAACCCGTAGGTGTAGCCCTTGTCCAGCGCGTGCAACTGGGCCTCGTGCATGAACTTCACCGGTCCGGTGGTGCCGCCCATGTACAGCGTGCGCGACGTGATCACCGCCTGGATGACGGCCAGCACCAGTGGGCCGCCGAGGCTTTGGGCCATGAGCGCTATCGCCGAGACGGGTCCGATCTGGTCGAAGCCGACACCGGCGATGGCCGACAGCGTCAACGGGACCACGCAGATGCCGATGCCGATCCCGCCGACCACGATGGGCGCCACCAGGTTCGGGAAGTAGGCGACGCCGCGGTGCATGAAGAACGAGCCGTACAGCATCGCCCAGAACAACAGGATGCCGCCGCCGATCGTCAGCACCCTCGGGGAGAACCGCGACACCAGCTGGGAGGAGATACCCAGGCCGATACCCATCGCGATGACGAAGGGAATGAATCCGACGCCCGCGCGTAAAGCGCTGTAGCCGAGGATGTCCTGCACGTACAGGCCGATGCACACCGTCAGGCTGAACATGAGGCCGCCGGCCAGGAAGATCGCGGTGAATGTCACCAGCCGGTTCTTGTCGCGAAACAGATGGAAGGGGACGACCGGGTTCTCGGCCGTGCGCTCCACGACGATGAAGGCGAGGGCGGCGGCCATCGCCACCGCGCCCGAGCCGATGGTGGTGACCGACACCCAGCCCTTCTCGGGCCCCATCGAGAAGGCGAACACGGCGGCGGTGCACGCCAGGGTGGCGAGCATGGCGCCGGTGGCGTCAAGCTTCATCCGCTCGCGGTTGGTTTCCCGCAGGGCGGTGCGCGCGAGGTAGATCATCACCAGGCCGATCGGCACGTTCACCAAAAAGGCCAGGCGCCAGGAAAATTCGGTCAGCGCCCCGCCGACCACCAGGCCCATGACCGAGCCGATGGCCGTCATCGCGGCGAATACCGCGGTCGCGAAGTTGCGCGCCGGTCCCTTCGGGAAGGTGGTCGCCACCAGCGCCAGGCCGGTCGGCGAGGCGATCGCCGAGCCCACGCCCTGCAGTAATCGGGCGATGACCATGGTCGCCTCGTCCCACGCGACCGCGCAGAGCACCGAGGAGATGGTGAACAGCGCGACGCCGACGATGAAGGTGCGCTTGCGCCCGATCGTGTCGCCGAGGCGGCCGCCGAGCAGCATCAGCCCGCCGAAGGTGAGCACGTACGCCGTGATCACCCAGCTGCGGCCGGCGTCGGAAAGGCTCAGGTCGTTCTGGATCTTCGGCAGCGCCACGATGGCGACCGTGCTGTCCATGGTCGCCAGCAGCTGCATCCCCCCGATGGCGATGACGGCCGCGATGAAGCGGCGCGACGGCAGCCAGGCCGGGTAGTACTTGCTGAGGCGAGCTGGGGCGGTCTCCGCCGGCGGCGACGAGCGCACCGCGGACGGACGATCGGGGCGCGCTGACGTCCAATTTTGGGCAGCACGCTCTGCGTCGTTGAGAGCCGTCATAATGGGTTACCTTACAGTAATCTTAAGAATCGTTTAAACCCCGAGCGTCGCGAAGACCCACAACCGGGCCGATCACGACGATCGCCGGAGGTCGAATACCCTCTTCTCGGATCTTCTCCGGCGTGTCGGCCAAAGTCGTCTGCAAAACGTGCTGCGCGGGCGTCGTGCCGTGTTGGACCACCAGGACGGAAGTATCCGCTGGTCGGCCGCCTTTCAGCAGGGCGTCGACGAACAATTCGATGCGTTCGACGGCCATCAGCAAAACGATGGTTCCGGAGAGCGCTGCCAAAGCGTTCCAATTCACTAACGATTCGGGGTGCTCGGGTGGCAGATGCCCGCTGACCACCACAAACTCGTGGTTCATCGCCCGATGGGTCACGGGAACACCGGCCAAAGCGGGCACACCTATGGCACTCGTCACACCTGGCACCACGGTCACCGGAATCCCAGCCTCGACGCACGCGAGCACCTCTTCATAACCGCGCGCGAACACGAACGGGTCGCCGCCCTTGAGGCGCACCACGAAGCGGCCGGAGCGGGCGCGATCGATCATCACGTCGTTGATGGCGTCCTGCGCCATCGCCCGGCCGTAGGGGATCTTGGCGGCGTCGATCACCTCGACGTGCGGCGGGAGCTCGGCGAGCAGTTCGGGTGGGGCGAGCCGATCGGCGACCACCACGTCGGCGTGGGCGAGCAGGCGTCGGCCCCGCACGGTGATCAGCTCGGGGTCGCCGGGCCCGCCGCCGACCAGGGCGACGCCGCCGCGCACGACGTCGGGGCTGGCCTGGCTGTCCGGCGCCTCCGGCGTGATGACGCCCGTCTGCAGCGCCTCCCGGATGGCCGACCGGATCGCCGCCGACCGGCGGTGCTCGCCGCCGGCCAGCACGCCGACCGACAGCCCCGCGTAGCTGAAGGACGCCGGGGTGACGGCCGTGCCCTCGACCGCGATGTCGGCGCGCACGCAGAAGATGTGGTTGCGCTCGGCCTCGGCGACCACGGCGGCGTTCACGTGTGGATCGTTGGTGGCGGCGATCGCGTACCAGGCCCCGTCGAGGTCACCGGGACGGTATTCGCGCAGCGACAGCGTGATGCCGCCCATCGCCTCGACCGCCGGGGTGGCGCTGCGCGACACCACGTGAACGTCCGCGCCGCTGGCGATGAGCAGGGGCAGGCGGCGTTGCGCGACATTGCCCCCGCCGACCACGACGACCTTCTTGCCGGCCAGCCGCAATCCGGCCAGATACGGGCTCTCGGTCACCCGGCAAGCCTAGTAGGCGGCGTTAGATACGCGGCCGGGCCGCAGCGGCGTGGGCGACGAAACGCGCCACCGCCTCCGGCGCCGCGGCTGGATGGGTGTGCAGGTACGAGGCGTGGACGCCGCGATGCACCGCTCCGTCCCGGACGCTGTCGTCATTGCCGCGGTAGACCCAGGCGGGCTGGTAGGTCTCGGTGAAAGTGACTGCCGTGCGGTGAAATTCGTGCCCCACCGCGCGTTGCCCGGCTTCATAGAGCGGCGACTCGGCGACCGCGACGGCGTCGCGGTATGCCAGCGTGAGGTTCGGGGTGAACCGTGCGGATCCGGACAGCGCGCCGCACATCGGATGGCCGTCGAGCTCGTCGACGAGGTAGATGAGGCCGGCGCATTCGGCATGCACCGGCGCCCCCCGGTCGGCGAGTTCGCCGATCTGGCGGCGGACGACGTCGTTGGCCGACAGCTCGGCGGCGAACTGCTCGGGAAAGCCACCGGGCAGCAGGACCGCGCCGGTGCCGTCGGGCAACGCGTCGACGAGCGGGTCGAACTCGGCCACGTCGGCGCCCGCCGCGCGCAGCAACTCCGCGTGTTCGGCGTAGCCGAAGCTGAAGGCCCGTCCCGACGCCACGGCCACGGTGATCCCCGGCCGAGGGGCGTCGCCCACGGCGCCCGCGGGATCCCACGCCGGGCCGTCGGGCCGGCTTGCGGCGCTCGCGGCGACGGCGGCCAGATCGACGTGGCGGGCGACCAGGTCGGTCATGGCCTCGACGGCGAGTCGCGCGCGACGGCCGTACTCGACGGCGGTGACCAGCCCGAGATACCTTGTGGGCAGCTCTAGTTCGGCGTTGCGCGGGATGGCGCCGAGCACGGGGACGCCGGCCTGCTCGCACGCCTGGCGCAGCACCCGCTCGTGCCTGCCCGAGCCGACGCGGTTGAGGATGACGCCGGCGAGCCGGGTACCGGCGTCGAAGGTGGAGAACCCGTGCAGCAGAGCCGCGATGCTCTGGCTCTGCCCGCGCGCGTCGACCACCAGCAGCACCGGCGCGCCCAGCAGGCCCGCGACGTGCGCCGTGGAACCGGGGGCGGGTGTGGCCCCGGTCGATTCGATGCGTCCGTCGAAAAGCCCCATCACGCCTTCGATTACGGCGATATCGGCGCCGCGCGAGCCGTGGGCGTAGAGCGGGCCGACCAGCCGCTCCCCGACCAGCACGGGGTCGAGGTTGCGCCCCGGCCGCCCGGCGGCCAGGCCGTGGTAGCCGGGGTCGATGAAGTCGGGGCCCACCTTGAACGGGGCGACAGTGTGGCCCGCCCGTCGCAGCGCGCCGATCAAACCCGTTGCGACGGTGGTCTTTCCACTGCCCGACGCCGGGGCCGCGATCACGACGCCGGGAACGGCGCTCACGGGACTGCCCCGCTGGGCGAGCGACCGCAGAATGCCGCGATTTGCGGCGTGTCGGTGTGCTGACACGCTCGCTCGCGAGGAGAGCCGGGAACGCTCACCACTCGATGCCCTTCTGGCCCTTGCGCCCGGCGTCCATCGGGTGCTTCACCTTGGTCATCCCGGTCACCAGGTCGGACGCGTCGAGCAGCCGCTGCGGGGCGTCTCGCCCGGTGATGACGACGTGCTGATGGCCGGGCCGAGACAGCAGCGTCTCCACCACCTCGTCGACGTCGATCCAGCCCCACTTGAGCGGGTAGGTGAACTCGTCCAGGACGTAGAAGTCGTGGCGCTGCGCGGCGAGCCGGCGCGCGATCTCGGCCCAGCCGTCGGCGGCGGCGGCCGCGTGGTCGACCTCGCTGCCGGCCTTACGACTCCAGGACCAGCCGGCGCCCATCTTGTGCCACTCGACCGCCCCGCCCACGCCCCGCTCGTCGTGCAGCCGGCCGAGGTGGCCGAAGGCCGCCTCCTCGCCGACCTTCCACTTGGCGCTCTTGACGAACTGGAACACCGCGACGTCCAGCCCGGCGTTCCATGCCCGCAACGCCATACCGAACGCCGCGGTCGACTTCCCCTTGCCGTCGCCGGTGTGCACCGCCAGCACGGGGGTGTTGCGCCGCGCCCGGGTGGTCAGCCCGTCGTTCGGGACCTGCGTCGGATTTCCCTGCGGCATGGGCTGCGCCTCACGCCGCCCCGCGCACCGCGCGGGCCAGGTGGTCGGCGTGCAACTCCTCGAGCCGCACGGCGGGCGCGCCCAGCCGGCGGGCGAGCTGGCCCGCCAAACCCAGCCGCACATAAGACGTTTCGCAGTCCACCACGACGGCGGCCGCGCCTTCGGCGGCCAGGCGCACGGCGGCGACGCGGCTGCGGCCCAACGGGTCCGGCCCGGCGGTGGCCCGCCCGTCGGTCAACACCACCACCAGGGGTCGCCGCGTGCGGTCGCGCGCCCTCTCCCGGACGATCAGTTCGCGCGCCGCCAGCAGGCCCTCGGCCAGTGGCGTCCTGCCGCCGGTGTCGAAACGCGCGAGCCGCCGGCCGGCGATGTGCGCCGACGACGTCGGCGGCAGGAGCAACCGCGCCGCGTCCCGGCGGAAGGTGATCACCGCGACCTTGTCGCGGCGCTGGTAGGCGTCGCGCAGCAGGGACAGGGCGGCGCCGCTCACCGCGGCCATGCGGTCACGGGCGGCCATGGAACCGGATGCGTCGACCACGAAGATCACCAGGTTCCCTTCCCGGCCCTCGCGGATGGCCTTGCGGATGTCGTCCGGCCCGGGCCGCAGCGGCCCCGCCCCGGCCCGTTCGGCCGCCGACAGGAGGGTGGCGAACAGGTGCAGTCCGCGCGCGCCCGCGTCGGTGCCGTCATCACCCTGGGAGGCCGCCACCACCCTGCCGGTGAAGTTGCGGGCGCGCGACCGCCGTCCCGGTGCGCCGTCGCCAACACCCGGCACGGTCAGCGCGCGGGCGCGAAACGTCCGCGCCGGCGGCGCGCTGGGCCTGGTCTGGGGCGGCCTGGCCGTCGACGAATTCTGTTGCGGATCAACATCGTCGGCCGCCTGTCCGCCGCCGGGCGGGTCGGGATCGGGCTCGGGTGGCGGGTCCTGTCGGCCGGCTTGCGCCAGCGCCTGCTCCAGCTGGTCGCGGTCGATGCCCGGGTCGTCGAACGGGTCGCGGCGGCGGCGGTGCGGCAGGGCCAGTTCGGCCGAGACGCGAATGTCCTCTTCCTCGACGGTGGCCGACCCGCGCCAGGCGGCGTGTGCCGCGGCCGTGCGGGCCACCACCAGGTCGGCCCGCATCCCGTCGACGTCAAAGGCGGCGCACAGCGCCGCGATGCGGCGAAGCTCGTTGTCCGGCAGGACGACACGGTCGACCAGCGCCCGCGCGGCGGCGATCCGCCGGGCCAGCTCGGCGTCGGCGTCGGCGTAGCGGTCGGCGAACCCGTCCGGGTCGGCCTCGTAGGCCATCCGCTGGCGGATCACCTCGACCCGGACGTCGACGTCGCGCGAGGCCCGCACGTCGACGGTGAGGCCGAACCGGTCGAGCAGCTGCGGGCGCAGTTCTCCCTCTTCGGGATTCATGGTGCCGATCAGCACGAACCGCGCCTCGTGCGAGTGCGAGATGCCATCGCGCTCGACGTGCACCCGCCCCATCGCGGCGGCGTCAAGCAGCACGTCGACCAGGTGGTCGTGCAGCAGGTTCACCTCGTCGACGTACAGGACGCCGCCGTGCGCGCGGGCCAACAGGCCCGGCGAGAACGCGTGCTCGCCGTCGCGCAGCACCCGCTGCAGGTCCAGCGAGCCGATCACCCGGTCCTCGGTTGCCCCCAAAGGCATTTCGATGAGGGCGCCTTCCCCGGTCGCCGCCGACAGCAGCGCGGCGAGCCCCCGCACCGCCGTCGACTTGGCGGTGCCCTTCTCGCCGCGGATGAGCGCGCCGCCGATCTCCGGGCGCACGGCGCACAGCAGCAGCGCGAGCCGCAGTTGCTCCTGGCCGACGATCGCGCTGAACGGGTAGGGCTTCACGGCAGCTCCCCCGGACCGGAATCGCGCCCGCCCGCCGACGATGCGGGCCGCGGATCGGCCTGGGAAGGGGGCGGGCGATGCGGTTTGAGCATCGGCACATGCGGGATGCCGTCGTCGATGAAATCGTCTCCCGCGCGGACGAATCCGTGCTGGGCGTACATGTCGGCGAGGTAGGTCTGCGCGTCGATGCGGCACGGGTAGTCGCCCACCTCGGCCAGCGCGGCGCGCAGCAGCCGGGTGGTGTGCCCCTGGCCGCGCGCGCTGCGCTTGGTGCACAGCCGGCCGAGCCGGAACGCCTTCTCCCCGCCCGCGTGCTCCTCCATCAGGCGCAACGTGCAGATCACCTCACCGTCCGGCGTCTCCAGCCAGAAGTGCCGCGTCTCCGCCAGCAGGTCGCGACCGTCCAGTTCCGGGTACGGGCAGGCCTGCTCCACGACGAACACCTCCACCCGCAGCTTGAGCAGCTCGTAGAGCGTCCGGGCGTCGAGGTCCTTGGCCCACACCCGACGCAGAATTTCACTCACGCCGCGGCTCCCAGTTTCAAAGCCCTTGTCCCCCAGGACCAAACCTCGTCGTACAGCTCTGGCTCACGGGACAGCTCGACCCCCAGCGACGGCACCATCTCTTTCAGCGTGGGCAGCCAGGCCCGGTAGCGGTCGGCGAAGCACCGCTGCAACACCTCCAGCATGGCCGCCACCGCGGTGGATGCGCCCGGCGAGCCGCCCAGCAGGCCGGCGATGCTGCCGTCGGCCGAACCCACCACGACGGTGCTGAAATCGAGCACGCCGCCTTTTCGCCGGTCCCGCCGGATCACCTGAACCCGCTGCCCGGCCACCGTCATCCGCCAATCGGAAGCCGTTGCGGTGGGGGCGAATTCGCGCAGCACGCGGATGCGGTCGGGCTCGGAGAGCCGCAGTTGTGCGAGGAGGTAGTTGACCAGCGTCACCTGGGTGACGCCGACGCCGAGCATCGACACCACATTGTCCGGCTTGACCGACCGCGGGAGGTCGGTGACGTGGCCGTGTTTCAGGAACTTGGGCGACCAGCCCGCGTACGGCCCGAACACCAGCCACGACTTGCCGTTGACGAAACGCAGGTCGAGGTGCAGCGCCCCCAAGGGTGGCGCGCCCGGCGCGGGCGCGCCGTACACCTTCGCCCGGTGCGCCGCGGTGAGTTTCGGGTTACCGGCGCGCAGGAACCGGCCGCCGATCGGGAAGCCGGCGTATCCCTTCACCTCGTCGATGCCGGCCCGCTGCAGCAGCGGCAGCGCGTCGCCGCCCGCGCCGACGAAGACGAATCTGGCGTTCAGGCGGTGCCTTTGGCGGGTGCGGCGGTTGGCGATGAGCAAAGTCCAGCTGCCGTCGCGCTGGCGGGTGAGGTCGCGGACCTCGTGACCGAACAGGGCGGTCGCCCCGTCGCGCAGGCAGTAGCCGACGAGTTGCCGTGCCAGCGCGCCGAAGTCGACGTCCGTACCGTGGGCCGCCCAATTGAGCGCCGTGGGCTCCGAGAAGTTCCGCCCGGCGGCCATCAGCGGCAACCGTCGGGCGAACTCGTCGGGGTCGTCGATCAGCTCCATGCCGGCGAACAGCGGGTTGTGCGCGAGCGCCCGCTGCCGCCGCCGCAGGAAGTCGACGCCCCGTTCCCCACGCACGAAGCTGACGTGCGGGATCGGGTTGACGAAGCGGCGGTCGGTGAGGATGCCGTTCTCCACGGCGTACGCCCAGAACTGGCGGGTCACCTGGAACTGCTCGTTGATGCGGACGGCCTTGGTGATGTCGATCGAGCCGTCGGGCTGCTGCGGGGTGTAGTTCAGCTCGCACAGCGCGGAGTGCCCGGTGCCGGCGTTGTTCCACGGGTCGCTGCTCTCGGCGGCGACGGCGTCGAGCCGCTCGACGATCGTCATCGACCACCCCGGCTCCAGCCTCCGAAGTAAGGCCCCCAGCGTGGCGCTCATGATGCCCGCGCCCACCAGCACGACGTCCGCCCGCGCGGTGGTGGCTCGTTCGCCCGTCAGCGGCACCGGTTCGTCGGTCCTTTCGTGGCCCTTTTTGCTGGCTGTGCCGTCTCAGGTTATCCCGAGCGGCGGTGAGGGCGGGACGCAGCCGGAACGCGACGAGCACGCCATGTGTTCGCCGGACCCGGCCCGCGGCCGGCGGCACAACCCTTAAGCTGACTTGAATGAGTGGCGGGGTGACTGGCTGGGTGCCCGACGTCCTGCAGGGCTATTGGCAGCGCACACTTCCCCTCGGGCCCGACCCCGCGGGCGAGGGCGACATCGTCGCCACGCTGATCCGGCGCGGCTCCGAGGAGGATGCGCGATCCGACCACGCCGTCCTGGCGGTCCACGGCTACACCGACTACTTCTTCCACACCGACCTGGCCGATCACTTCGCCGACCGGGGGTTCACCTTCTACGCGCTGGACCTGCAGAAATGCGGCCGGTCGCACCGTGACGGGCAGACCCCCCACTTCATCACCGATCTGGCCCACTACGACGCCGAACTCGACCGGGCGCTGGAGGTGATCGGGCGGCAGTCGGGCCGGGTCGTGGTGTACGGGCACTCGGCCGGTGGGCTCATCGTGTCGCTGTGGCTGGACCGACTGCGGCGCCGGGCCGCCGGGACGCATTCGCGCGTGGGCGGCCTCGTCCTGAACAGCCCGTTCCTGGACCTGCACGGCCCGGCGGTCCTGCGGCACGCAGCGACCTCCGCGATGATCGCCGGCCTGTCGCGGCTGCGGTCCAAAGGCGTGATCCGCGCCCCCACCCCGGGCGGCTACGGCACCACGCTGCACCGCGACTACGGCGGCGAGTTCGACTACAACCTGAAATGGAAACCGGTGGGCGGCTTCCCCATCACCCTGGGCTGGCTGCACGCCGTGCGGCGCGGCCAGGCCCGGCTGCACCGCGGGCTGGACGTCGGGGTGCCGAGCCTGATCCTGCGGTCGGACCACAGCGTGCGCGAGGGCACGGACCCCGCGGCGATGCATTGCGGCGACGCGGTTCTCGACGTCGCCCTGATCGCCAGGTGGGCCGGCTGCATCGGGCACCGCACCACGATCGTGCCGGTCGCCGACGCCAAGCACGACGTGTTCCTGTCCCTTCCGCGGCCGCGCCGCGCGGCCTACCGGCACCTCGACGTGTGGCTGGATCAGTACCTCGCCGACAGCGACGCCCCGGCGGAGTCGGACCACCGAGAAATCAAGGGTTGACCGCCGGCCATGGAAACGTACGACATCGCCATCATCGGAACCGGTTCGGGCAACAGCATTCTCGACGACCGCTTCGCCGACAAGCGGGTGGCGCTGTGCGAGCAGGGCGCCTTCGGCGGCACCTGCCTCAACGTGGGGTGCATCCCGACGAAGATGTTCGTGTATGCCGCGGAGGTCGCCACGACGATCCGCGACGCCGCGCGGTTCGGCATCGACGCGCACGTCGACCGGGTCCGGTGGGACGACATCGTGTCACGCGTCTTCGGGCGGATCGACCCGAAGTCGCTCAGCGGCGAGGACTTTCGCCGCTCGGCGCCCAACGTGGACATGTACGACCGGCACACCCGGTTCGGCCCGGTCCAGTCCGACGGGCGCTACCTGCTGCGCACCGACGCCGGTGACGAGTTCACCGCCGACCAGGTGGTGATCGCCGCGGGATCGCGTCCCGTGGTTCCCACGCCGATCCTTTCGTCGGGCGTCACCTATCACACCAGCGACACCGTCATGCGCATCCCCGAGCTGCCCGAGCACATCGCGATCGTCGGAAGCGGTTACGTCGCGGCCGAATTCGCACACATCTTCTCGGCCCTCGGTGCGCGCGTAACCCTCGTCGCGCGGGGCAGCACCATGCTGCGGCACTCCGACGACACCCTCTGCGAGCGGTTCACCCGCATCGCGGCGGCCAAGTGGGAGTTGCGCACCCACCGCACCGTGGTCGGCGGGTCCGACCGCGGTTCCGGCGTCGCCCTGCAACTCGACGACGGCAGCACCCTGAACGCCGACCTGCTGCTGGTGGCGACCGGCCGGTTGTCCAACGCCGACCTGCTCGACGCCGATCAGGCCGGGGTCGACGTGCAGGACGGCAGGGTGGCGGTCGACGAGTACCAAAGAACCTCGGCGCGCGGGGTGTTCGCGCTGGGTGACGTCTCGTCGCCCTATCAGCTCAAGCACGTCGCCAACCACGAGGCGCGCGTGGTGCAGCACAACCTGCTGCACGACTGGGACGACACCGACTCGATGGCGATGACCGACCACCGGTTCGTGCCGGCGGCGGTGTTCACCGATCCCCAGCTGGCCGCGGTCGGCTTGACCGAGAACCAGGCTCGGGCAAGGGGATTCGACATCTCCGTGGTCGTCCAGAATTACGGTGACGTGGGTTACGGCTGGGCGATGGAGGACACCACCGGGATCGTCAAGCTGGTGGCCGAGCGCAACACCGGATGCCTGCTGGGCGCGCACATCATGGGCCACCAGGCGTCGTCGATCATCCAGCCGCTGATCCAGGCGATGCGCTCGGGGATGACCGCGCACGAGATGGCCCGTGGGCAGTACTGGATCCACCCTGCCCTGCCCGAGGTCGTGGAGAACGCGCTGCTGGCCCTGGGCGGAGAATCAGCGTGCTGAGCGCTTCCCCGGCCCGTCCTGGCACTGGGGGCACAGGCCGCGCAGCGTCAGTCCCGCCTCCTCCGACAGCGCGAACGAACTGCCCGCCATCGCGTGTTCCAGCGCCGAGCTGAGCCGCCGCGCCGGCACCTCGATGATCGAGCCGCACTGCGTGCACACCGCGTGGTGGTGCGGGGCGGTGGCCAGGCCGTAGGTGGTGACGCCGCCGTCGAGGGTCAAGGCGTGCAGGACGCCCTGCTCGACGAGGGTGGTCACCGTGCGGTAGATGGTCGCGACGTCGGGCGGCTGGGCGCCCGGGGGCAGGCAGGCGCGCACCCGCTGGTGGATCTCCGCCACCGGCAGGTGCCCGTCGACCGGCTCGAGCACCGCCAGGACCTGGATGCGCGACGACATCCGGCGCAGCCCGCGGGCACGCAGGAAGTCGCCGATCCGGGCGGTGTCTGCGGGATCCAACGCCGACGGCTTGCGCGTCACAGGTTTCAGTGTCGCGCCTGCCGAACCGGATTGCCAGCGCGGCGCCCGGTCAACCCACGCCCGATCCCGCTACCCCGGGAGGGCGCTGTCACCGTCCTGTGCGGCAAAACGTCTCTGCGACAGAGCAATACCGGCCCCCGGACCGATGCCCCGGTCCGATCGAGGGGTCATAAGTGACACGCAACTTGTGACAATAGTCCCTAGGTCGGCGCCGAGACCGTTTCGTAATGTCACCGAAGACGCCTGCTTCATCTGCAAAGCATGGCCGAGCATGACCTGGGGGGGTCACGCCGCCGGCAGTTCCCGGCAGCGCTTCTTGTTCGGCCGTCAGGTGAGAAGGCGGTTGGCAGCCGTGAGGAATACAAGGGGGAATTCGGTGTCAGCTGGCAGTACGGCCCGCAGGGTGGTCATCCGGGCGGTTCACAAGCCCATCGAGGGTGCGCAGGACGAGGCCCGCATCGCGTGGGTCTCCAAGGCCTCGTGTCGCACGGTCGACCCAGAGGATCTGTTCGTGCGCGGCGCCGCCCAACGCAAGGCCGCGGTGATCTGCCGGCACTGCCCGGTGCGCATCGAATGCGCCGCCGATGCGCTCGACGCGCGCGTTGAGTTCGGCGTGTGGGGCGGCATGACGGAGCGTCAGCGCCGCGCCCTGCTCAACCGGCACCCCGAGGTGACGTCGTGGGCCGACTACCTCGCCGCCGGAGGCGATCGGCGCAGCGCGTCGTAGGACGCCCCGGGGCGGGCCACGCGACATCCGGCCGCTGTTGCAAGTCACTTGCATTCAGCTGACGGCGCGACCTAGAGTCGGGCACGTTGATCCCGCGCGATACTCCATGGTCCCCGGAAGGACCCCAGTGGCCCGTATGGATCCCGGCCGGCGACGGTCGTTTACGACCCGCTCGCGGATGAAGAACGCTCCCCGCAAGGCCCTCGTCGCCCTGGCTCCGGCGGAGTGGTGGCGGCTCGCAGCGATGCTCGCGCTGATCGTCGCGCTGCACGTGGCCGGGTGGCTCACCCTGGTATTCCTGGTGGAGCCGGGACGATTCACCCTGGAAGGCAAGGCATTCGGCGTCGGGATAGGGCTGACCGCGTACACGCTGGGCATGCGGCACGCCTTCGACGCCGACCACATCGCCGCCATCGACAACACCACCCGCAAGCTCATGCACGACAGGCAACGCCCGCTTGCGGTCGGGTTCTTCTTCTCACTGGGCCACTCCACGGTGGTCTTCGCGCTGGCGGTGCTGCTGGCGACCGGGGTCAAGACCATCGTGGGACCGGTCGAGGACGACTCGTCGGCCCTGCACCACTACACCGGACTGATCGGCACCGGCGTCTCCGGCGTCTTCCTGTACCTGATTGCAATCCTCAACATCGTCATCCTGGCCGGCATCCTGCGGGTGTTCGCGCGCCTGCGCCGCGGGGACTACAACGAAGCCGAACTCGAGCGGCAACTCGACAACCGCGGCCTGATCAACCGTGTCCTCGGCCGCTTCACCAGGTCGATCACCAAGTCCTGGCACGCCTACCCGGTCGGCCTGTTGTTCGGCCTCGGCTTCGACACCGCCACCGAGATCGCCCTGCTGGTGCTCGCGGGCACCAGCGCCGCGGCCGGGCTGCCGTGGTACGCCATCCTGTGCCTGCCAGTGCTGTTCGCCGCGGGCATGTGCCTGCTGGACACCATCGACGGCTCGTTCATGAACTTCGCCTACGGGTGGGCGTTTTCCAACCCGGTGCGGAAGATCTACTACAACATCACCATCACCGCGCTCTCGGTGGCGGTCGCCCTGCTGATCGGAACCGTGGAACTGCTCGGCCTGCTGGCCGACCAACTCGGCTGGCGGGGTGCGTTCTGGCGGTGGGTCACCGGGTTGAACCTCAACGCGGTCGGCTACGCCATCGTCGCGCTGTTCGTCCTCACCTGGGCCGTAGCGCTGCTGGTCTGGCGCCTCGGCCGCTTCGACGAGAAATGGGCGCCGTCGCTCACGCCCGAAACCGCGACTTGACCGCCCGGACCGCGGGTGTAGAACAGTGCTCATGCACGAGCTGTCGCTCTGCGAGGCCATCGCGGGAGTCGTCAAGAACCACGCCGACGGCCGGCACGTCGACGTCGTGCGCGTGCGCATCGGGGCGCTCCGCCAGGTGGTGCCCGAATCGCTGTCCTTCTGCTGGACGCTCGTCCGGGACTCCGAGGACATGCCGGACGCCGAGCTGGAACTGGAGTGCGTCGCCGCCGAGGTCCGGTGCCGCCAGTGCGGCCAACGGTCGGAGATCGCGTCGGCCTGGTCGATCTGGTGCCCGCGGTGCGACAGCGCCGACGTCGAGGTGCTCCGCGGCGACGAGTTCCTGGTGACGTCGCTGGACGTCTCCTGAAAGGTTGTTCGACATGGGGAAGTTTCACCGGCACGACGACGGCACCGTGCACGCCCATGAGCACGAGCACGAGGACCACTCCCACTACCGGACGGGCGCCCAGCGCGTCGAGGTGCTGGAGTCGATCTTCGCCGAGAACGACCTGCTGGCCGACGCCAACCGGGCGGCTTTCGAGAGCAACGGGATCCGCACGCTGAACCTCATGAGCTCACCGGGATCGGGCAAGACCACCGTCCTGCAGGCCACGCTCGACGAGCTCGCCGGCGAATTCGCGATCGGCGTGATCGAGGGCGACATCGCCACCGACCTCGACGCGGCCAAGCTCAGCGGCCGCGGCGCCCAGATCTCACTACTGAACACCAGCAACGGATTTGGCGGCGAGTGCCACCTCGACGCGCCCATGGTCAGCCGCGCGCTGCCCGGCCTCGACCTGCCCGCGCTGGACCTGGTGATCATCGAGAACGTCGGCAACCTCGTCTGCCCCGCGGAGTTCGACGTGGGCGAGCACGCCAAGGCGATGGTGTACTCGGTGACCGAGGGCGAGGACAAACCGCTGAAGTACCCGGTGATGTTCCGGTCGGTGGATGTGGTGCTGCTCAACAAGATTGACCTGGTGCCACACCTGGACGTCGACGTCGACACCTACATCGCGCACGTGCGCGAGGTCAACGCGGCGGCCGAGATCCTGCCCGTCAGCGCGCGCACCGGTGCGGGCATGGCCGCGTGGTATGGCTGGCTGCGCCGGTTCGCGGGAACGCCCGAGGCCTGAGGAGTCCGGAGCGAAAACGGCGGTTCGCAATGCGGCCCTCCTGCAAGCGAATTGCATGACGCCGAGGGTCTTCGGCGCCGTCGCGTGCCTCAGCAAACCGGGCCCAACCGCGCAACATATGTGTAACAAGTGACGGATGCACACCGCCGTTGACAACGCACCATGGCGGGAGTAGACCCAGAAACAACGCTGCGCAAGTGGGCCGACGGTCGACTCCGGCAGCGCAGGAGCTTCAGCCCACGGCTCCGGAAAGCTGCAGCATGCCAACAGAAGCGGCAGTCAAAGCGGAAGAGACATTGATTCATGTTCTATGGATCAATGCGGGGCTCAGTTGCGACGGCGATTCGGTGGCGTTGACTGCCGCCACCCAGCCCAGTGTCGAGGAGATCGCCCTCGGTGCGCTCCCGGGCTTGCCGAAGGTCGCCGTGCACTGGCCCCTGATCGACTTCGAGTGCGGCCCCAACGGCGGGGCGGACGACTTCCTCGAGTGGTTCTTCAGAGCCGACCGCGGCGAACTGGAACCCTTCGTGCTCGTCGTCGAGGGGTCGATCCCCAACGAGAAGATCAAGGACGAGGGCTACTGGTGCGGGTTCGGCAACGACCCGGCCACCGGGCAGCCGATGACCACCAGCGAGTGGCTCGACCGGCTGGCGCCCAAGGCGACCGCCATCGTCGCGGTCGGCACCTGCGCCACCTATGGCGGCATCCACGCCATGGCCGGAAACCCGACGGGTGCGATGGGTGTCCCGGACTACCTCGGCTGGGACTGGAAGAGCAAGGCGGGCATCCCGATCGTCTGCGTCCCCGGTTGCCCGATCCACCCGGACAACCTGTCCGAGACGCTGACCTACCTGCTGTACATGGCGACCGGTCAGGCCCCGATGATCCCGCTCGACAACGCGCTGCGCCCGCAGTGGCTGTTCGGCAAGACCGTGCACGAGGGGTGCGACCGGGCCGGCTACTACGAGCAGGGCGACTTCGCCGACGAGTACGGGTCGCCGAAATGCATTGTGAAGCTTGGGTGTTGGGGTCCCGTGGTGAAGTGCAACGTGCCCAAGCGCGGCTGGATCAACGGTGTGGGCGGGTGCCCGAACGTCGGCGGCATCTGCATCGGTTGCACCATGCCGGGCTTCCCCGACAAGTTCATGCCCTTCATGGACGAGCCGCCGGGCGGCAAGGTCTCGACCAATGCGGTCGGCCTCTACGGCACCGTGATCCGCAGCCTGCGCGGCATCACCGGGCGCACCGTGGACAAGGAGCCGCGCTGGCGCCACAACGGCAACGATCTGACCACCGGAGCGCGCCGCACCTGGTGATCACCGGGTAGCAGCGCGCACCTTCCACTCTCAGCTGAGACGGAGATATTTCGATGACAACAATCGTCCCCGAGCCGTCCACCGCCAAGCGGGAACCGGGCCAGCTCGTCGAGATGGCGTGGGACCCGATCACCCGGATCGTGGGCAGCCTCGGCATCTACACCAAGATCGACTTCGAGAACCGGGAGGTCGTCGAGTGCCACAGCACCTCGTCGATCTTCCGCGGCTACTCGATCTTCATGAAGGGCAAGGACCCGCGCGACGCGCACTTCATCACCAGCCGCATCTGCGGCATCTGCGGCGACAACCACGCGACCTGTTCGTGCTACGCGCAGAACATGGCCTACGGCGTCAAGCCGCCGCACCTCGGTGAGTGGATCGTCAACCTCGGCGAGGCCGCGGAATACATGTTCGACCACAACATCTTCCAGGAGAACCTGGTCGGCGTGGACTTCTGCGAGAAGATGGTCGCCGAAACCAACCCCAGCGTGCTGGCCAAGGCCGAGAACACGCAGGCGCCGCACGCCGACGCCCACGGCTACCGGACGATCGCCGACATCATGCGCTCGCTCAACCCGTTCAGCGGCGAGTTCTACCGCGAGGCGCTGGCCGTCAGCCGCTGGACGCGAGAGATGTTCTGCCTCATGGAGGGTCGCCACGTGCACCCGTCCACGCTGTACCCCGGCGGAGTCGGCACCGTCGCCACCATCCAGCTGATGACCGACTACATGACCCGGCTCATGCGCTACGTGGAGTTCATGAAGAAGGTCGTGCCCATGCACGACGACCTGTTCGACTTCTTCTACGAGGCGCTGCCGGGCTACGAGAAGGTGGGGCTGCGCCGCACGCTGCTCGGCTGCTGGGGCTCCTTCCAGGACCCGGAGGTGTGCAACTTCGAGTACAAGGACATGGAGCGCTGGGGCAACGCCATGTTCGTCACGCCCGGCGTGGTGGTCGACGGCAAGCTGGTCACCCACTCGCTGGTGGACGTCAACCTGGGCATCCGGATCCTCTTGGGCAGTTCGTATTACGACGACTGGACCGACCAGGAGATGTTCGTCAAGACCGACCCGCTGGGCAACGCGGTGGACCGGCGCCACCCGTGGAACCAGCACACCAACCCGCACCCGCAGAAGCGCGACATGGAGGGCGGCAAGTACAGCTGGGTGATGTCGCCGCGCTGGTTCGACGGCAAGGACCACCTGGCGCTCGACACCGGCGGCGGCCCGCTGGCCCGGCTGTGGGCGACGGCGCTGGCCGGCCTCGTCGACATCGGCTACGTCAAGGCCACCGGCAACAGCGTCAAGATCAACCTGCCGAAGACCGCGCTGAAGGGTCCCGTCGAGTTCGAGTGGAAGGTGCCCAAGTTCGGCAGCAACACGATCGAGCGCGACCGGGCCCGCACCTACTTCCAGGCCTACGCGGCGGCGTGCGCGCTGCACTTCGCCGAGAAGGCGCTGGCCGAGATCCGGGCCGGGCGCACCAAGACGTGGGAAAAGTTCGAGGTGCCCGACGAGGGCATCGGCTGCGGCTTCACCGAGGCGGTGCGCGGGGTCCTCAGCCACCACCTGGTGATCCGGGACGGCAAGATCGCGAACTACCACCCGTACCCGCCTACGCCGTGGAACGCCAACCCACGCGACAGCTACGGCACGCCGGGCCCCTACGAGGACGCCGTGCAGGGCCAGCCGATCTTCGAGGAGAACGACCGGGAGCACTTCAAGGGCATCGACGTCATGCGGACCGTCCGCAGCTTCGACCCGTGCCTGCCCTGCGGCGTGCACATGTACCTGGGTAAGGGCAAGACCCTGGACAGATTGCACTCGCCGACCCAGTCGCCGGTCGGGGAGTGACGATCGCAAGCGCGGCGCAGCCGGGCGCGGCGGGTCGTCACCATCGAGGGAGTGGCATGGCGGATCGCCCGGAGGAACCCGACAACCACGCGCAGTGGCGCACGGCGGGCGATCGGATCCAGACCCTCCTGGACGCCTCCGCTGCGGGCGGGCCCGTCGCCTTCGAACGCGCCCAGCAGCTGGTGCGCGAGGTGGTCGGCCTGTACGGCGCCGGGCTGGAACGGATCATGCAACTCGCCGACACCGGGCTGGCCGCGCGGCTCGCCGAGGACGACCTGGTGGCCAGCCTGCTGCTGGTGCACGGCCTGCACCCGCACGACGTGCGCCGCCGGGTGTCCGACGCGCTCGACCGGGTGCGCCCCTACCTCGGCTCGCACGGCGGCGACGTCGACCTCGTCGAGGTCGAGGGCGACACCGTGCGGCTTGCGTTCACCGGCAGCTGCAAGAGCTGCCCGTCGTCGGCGGCGACCCTGGAGCTGGCCGTCGAGGACGCGGTCCGGGCGGCCGCCCCGGAGATCTCCTCGATCGAGGTGGTGACGGCCGAATCGGCGCCCGCTCCCGCCGTCATACCCACCGAATCCCTTCTCGCGCACGTCCGTTCGAACTGGCATCCCCTGCCCGAGCTGGCCGAGCTGGAACCGGGCGACGTCGGCGGGTTCCTGGTGTCGGGCACACCACTGGTGGTGTGCCGGATCGGCGACCTTCCGGTGGCGTACCGCGACCTTTGCCCGGTGTGTAACGACACACTGGCGGGCGCACGACTGCACGAGACGCTGCTGGGCTGCCCGCGCTGCGGCACCGAGTTCGACGTGGTGCAGGCGGGCGCCGGGCCGGACGGAGCCCACGTCGAGCCGCTCCCCTTGCTGCTGCGCGACGGGGTGCCGTCGGTCGCACTCCCCCAGCCTATGAGGGCCGGCGCGTGACCACGCCGTATGACGTGCTGGCCCGGATCACCGGGAATCGCCGCGCGCCGGAGCCGGAAGGGGAGCGCTGCGAGATGTGCGCGGAGGCGATCGCGGACGAGCACCAGCACGTGGTGAATGTGTCGGCGCGGCAATTGATGTGCGTGTGCCGCGCCTGCTACCTGCTGTTCACCGACTCCCACGCCGAGCTGCGCTACCGGGCCGTGCCGGACCGCTACCTGGCGTTCGGCGACTTCGCGCTGGACCGGCGCGCCTGGGAGGCGCTGCAGATCCCGGTGGGCGTCGCCTTCTTCTTCGTCAACTCGGCGCTGGGCCGCACCGTCGCGTTCTATCCCGGCCCGGCTGGGGCGACCGAGTCCGAGCTGGACCTGGCGGCGTGGAACGCGATCGCCGGCGCCGATTCCCGCGTGGGCCTGCTGGCCGAGGACGTGGAGGCGCTTTTGGTGCGGGTACCGGACGAGGCGGAATCGGCTGCGCCGCAGTGCTTCCTGGTGCCGATCGACGCGTGCTACGAGTTCGTCGGGCGGCTGCGCATGCTGTGGCGCGGTTTCGACGGCGGCCAGGAGGCGCGGCGGTTCATCGACGACTTCTTCGCGCGGGTCGCGGCGCGCGCGGTGGCGGTATCCGGGGGGCCACCATGACCGACGTCAGCTTCGCGGTGCTCGACGTGGCGCCCGAGCCGTACACCGTCACCCCGGTGCTCACCGCCCGCGTCGGGATCACCACCGACGCCGACGACCCGGTGCACGCCATGGCCCTGCGCTGCCAGGTGCGTATCGAACCGCTGCGGCGCTCCTACTCCGACGAGGAAGCCGCCGGGCTGACCGACCTGTTCGGTCCGCGCGAGCGCTGGGCCAACACCCAGCGCACCTTCCTGTGGCAGCACTGCACCGCGATGGTGCCGGGCTTCACCGGGCACACGACGGTCGCGCTGCCGCTGGACTGCACGTACGACTTCGAGGTCGCCGCGGCGAAGTACCTGCACGCGCTGCGCGACGGCGCCCTGCCGCTCGAATTCCTGTTCAGCGGAACGATTTTCCTCAAGGGTGAGCGCGGCTTCTCGGTGCAGCAGGTGCCCTGGGACTGCGAGTACCGCTACGACATGCCGGTCGCGGTGTGGCGGGCCCTGGTCGCCCAGCACTACCCCAATGCCGGATGGGTGCGGCTGAGCCACGACACCATCGCCGCCCTGGCCGCTTACAAGTCGGCCCTGGGCCTGCTCGACCTCGACCACGCGATCACCTCCCTGTTGCCGGCCGAACGGGAGGCCGCGCGATGACCTCGCAGGGGACGTCGAATTGGGACCGCGCCCGCACCGTCGCCGACGCGGTGCTCTACGAGGGCTACCTCCTCTACCCGTACCGCGGCACGTCGAGCAAGAACCAGTCGCGGTGGCAGTTCGGCGTACTCGGACCCCCCGGCGCGGTGGACGCCGGCCTCGGCGAGGAGGACAGCATCGCCGCCGACGTCCTGGTCGACGGCGGGAAATCGCTCACCCTGGTGGTGCGGTTCCTCCAGTTGCAGCACCGGCGGGCCGAGCGCGCACTGCCGGGCGGCGGGTTCGAGCCCGTCGACGAGCTGACCACCCCGACGGGGTCGTGGCTCACCTGGGACGAGGCGGTCGAATGCGAAATCCCCCTCGGGCCGCTCGCTTTCGACTCGCACACGCTGCCGGTGAACGCCGCGGCGGCCACCGAGGTCGAGCCCGTCGACGGTGGCCGCCTGGTCCGCGAACGCCGGGAGGTGCGCGGCGTGCTGACGGTCACCGTCGAGCCGGACGGCGAGCTGCGCCGGGTGTCGGTGCGGCTGGCCAACACCGGCGGCCCGGCCCGGGACAAGGACGACGCGATCGCGCGCTCCTTCATCGGCGCCCACCTGATCGCGGAAGTAGTTGGCGGCCAGTTTGTTTCGCTGCTCGAGCCGCCCCCCGAGGCGGCCGGCGCGGTGTCGCGGTGCCACCGGCACCGCTGCTTCCCCGTGCTGGCCGGCCCGCCCGGCGCCCGCGACCTCCTGCTGGTGTCCCCGATCATCCTCTATGACCACCCCGAGGTCGCCGAGCAGAGCAGCACCGCGATGTACGACTGCACCGAGATCGACGAATTGCTCGCGCTGCGGGTGATGACGATGACGGACGAGGAGAAGGCGCAGGCGCGGGCCACCGACGCGCGGGCCGCACGGATCATCGACGAGTGCGACGCGATGTCGCCCGACGACCTGGCGCGCCTGCACGGGGTGCTGCGCGACCCGCACGCGTTGTCCACCGCGGCGGGCCTGGTGCCCGAGGTGCCCGAGGGCGTGGACTGGTGGGACCCGTTGGCCGACAACGCCGTCCGGCCCGAGGTCGACGCGGTGCTGGTGAACGGCGTCCGGGTGGCCCGCGGCAGCCGGGTCCGGCTGCGGCCGCGGCGCAACGCCGACGCGCAGGACATCTTCGTGGCCGGCAGGATCGCGCGCGTCACCTCCGTCCACGAGGACGTCGAGGGCAAGAAGCACGTCGGCGTGGTGGTGGAGGACGACCCGGCCGCCGACCTGCACGACTGGTACGGCCGCTACCTGTACTTCTCCCCCGACGAAGTCGAACCTGTGGGAGTCGAGCCTCTGAAAGCCGAACACAGCCAACCGTGAAAGGAGTTCGCCATGGAAGTGATGGGTTGGATATTCGTGGCCATCATCGCCCTGGTGGCGGCCGTCGCCGTCGCGCTGGGGGTCATCTCCCTGCCGGATGCCCGCCGCTACCTCAAACTGAGGCGGATGTAGCACGGACGGGAGCCCCATGACCGCCCGCATCCTGGTGGCCGGCATCGGCAACATCTTCCTGGGCGACGACGGATTCGGCTCGGAAGTCGTCCGCGCCGCCGCCCTGCCCCGCGACGACCCGAGCCTGCGCGTCGTCGACTACGGCATCCGCGGCACGCATCTGGCCTACGACCTGCTCGAGGAGTGGGACACGCTGGTGCTCGTCGACGCGGTACCCAGCCGCGGCCACCCCGGCACCCTGCACGTCTTTCAGGCCGACCACGAGTCAGAGGCCGAGAACCCGGTCGGCATCGACGCCCACAGCATGGACCCCGCCGCGGTGTTCGCCGGCCTCCGGGCCCTCGGCGGGACGCCGCCCTACACGGTCGTGGTCGGCTGCGAGGCGGGACAGGTCGAGGAAGGGATCGGCCTGACCGAACCCGTCGCCGCGGCGGTTCCCCGCGCCGCCCGCGCCGTCGAGGAGATCGTCGCGGCCTTGCAGGGATCGCTGGCCGCGACGTGGCCCGCGCCCGCCGGAGGGGAGCGCTGAGCCATGTGTCTGGGCATTCCCGGCCAGGTCGTCCGGATGCTGGACGGTTACGAGGGCCAGCTGGCGCTGGTGGACGTCGTGGGCGAACAGCGCAGGGTGAACGTGGGGATGCTGCCGGAGGAGACCTTCTCCCCCGGTGACTGGATAATCATCCACATGGGCTTCGCCGTGGAGAAGACGGACCGGGCTGGGGCGGAACAGGCGATGGCCGGCCTCGAGCTGATGGGCCGCGGTCCCGCCGACCCGGCCGACGACCCCTGGGGCCGATTGACATGACCGAGTCCCCCGTGATGGTGCGACCGGCCGAGCTCCGGCAGCGCTTCACGGTCACCGGCGTGGTTCAGGGGGTCGGCTTTCGCCCGTTCGTCCACCGCGTCGCCAGCGAGCTGGGGCTCGCGGGTTTCGTCGGCAACGACTCGGGCGCCGTCTTTCTGGAGGTGCAGGGCGAATGCACGCGGGTGATGGAATTCGCCCGCAGGTTGCGCGCCGAGGCCCCGCCGCTGGCGCGGATCGGCGCCGTCGCGGTTGCCGACGTCCCGATCGACGCGGCGTGCGACGGGGAGTTCCGGATCGTGGCGAGCGAGGCGGTCACAGGCGCCAGCACGCCGATCCCACCGGACGTCGCCACGTGCGACGACTGCGTCGCCGAGTTGTTCGACCCTGGCGACCGGCGCTACCGGCACCCGTTCATCACGTGCACCAACTGCGGGCCGAGGTTCACCATCGTCCGCGCGCTGCCGTACGACCGCCCGGGCACCACGATGGCCGCGTTCCCCCTGTGCGGGCGCTGCGCCGCCGAATATCGCGACCCCACCGACCGCCGGTTTCACGCGCAGCCGATCGCGTGCCCCGGGTGCGGCCCGTCGCTGTGGTTCACCTCGAGCGCCGGCCGCGTGGACGGATCCGACGGCGCGCTGGCGGCAACGCAGGCCGCCCTGGCGGCGGGCGCGGTGGTCGCGATCAAGGGGATCGGCGGCTACCACCTGGCCTGCGCGCCCCGCGACGCGGCGGCCGTCGGTGCGCTCCGGGCCCGAAAGGCGCGCGGCGCCAAGCCCTTTGCGATGCTCGTCCGCGACCTCGACGTGGCGCGCCGCTACGCTCACGTCGACGACGACGAGGCCGCCGTCCTGTCGGGTCCGGCCCGCCCGATCGTGTTGCTGCGCCGCCGCGACGGCGCGCCGGTCGCCGACGCGGTCGCCCCCGGCAACCCGCTGCTCGGCCTGATGCTGCCCTACTCCCCGATCCACCACCTGCTGCTCGCGCCCGTGCCGGGTGCCGCGCGGCCCGTCCCCGAGGCGCTCGTGCTGACGAGCGCCAACCGCTCCGACGAACCCCTCTGCTTCACCGACGACGATGCCGCGCACAGGCTTTCGGTGCTCTGTGACGCGGTCCTCGACCACGACCGGCCCATCCACGTGCCGTGCGACGACTCTGTGGTGCGCGTGGTGGACGGCGAAGAACTGCCGATCCGCCGCTCGCGCGGCTACGCGCCGCTGCCGGTCGACCTGCGGCTCGCGGGTCCCGCCGTGCTGGCCGTGGGTGGTGAACTGAAGAACACCTTCTGCCTCACCGACGGGCCGCGCGCCTACCTGTCCGGCCACATCGGCGACATGGGCACCTTGGAGACGCTGCGGGCGTTCGATCGGGCCGTGGGCCAGCTGGGTGAAATCCGGGGCGAGCCAACACGATTGGCCGCCGATCTGCATCCCGACTACCACACCCGGGGCTGGGCCGAGCGCCACGCCGGCGACCGCCCGCTGGACCTCGTCCAGCACCATCACGCGCACGTGGTGTCGCTGCTTGCCGAGCACGGGCGCCTCGGCGAACCCATCGTCGGCGTCGCCTTCGACGGCACCGGTTACGGCTGTGACCACACGATCTGGGGCGGGGAGATCCTGACGCTCGGCGCCGACAGCGACCGTTTTGTGCGCGCCGGCCACCTGCTGGCCGTCCCGCTGCCCGGCGGCGACGCGGCGGTGCGCAACCCCTGGCGGATGGCCCTGGCGCAGTTGTGGGTGGCGGGCCTGGACTGGACCGCCGAGCTGGCGCCGGTGGCCGCCGCGAGCGCCGACGAATTGCGCCTCGTCCGTTCACAATTGGAGAGCGGAGCCGGGTGTGTGCCGTGCTCGAGCATGGGCCGGCTGTTCGACGCCATCGCCTCGCTCCTCGGGGTGCGGCAGCGGATCGACTACGAGGGGCAGGCCGCCATCGAACTCGAGGCCCTGGCCGGGTCGGCGGGCGACGGGCCCCGTCCGTCGCTGCCGCTGACCGTGCGCTCCGACGGCGTGATCGACCCCGCCACGACCGTGCAGACGATCGTGTCGGCGCTGCACGCCGGCACACCGCCCGCGCTGCTGGCGGCGGCATTCCACGACGCGGTCGCCGACGCCGTCGCCGAGGTGGTCGCGCGGGTGGCCGGCGACACCCGCCTGGTCGGCCTGACCGGCGGTGTCTTCCAGAACGTGCTGTTGCTGCGCGCATGCCGAAGCCGGTTGCGCCGGAACGGTTTCGAGGTGCTGACCCACCGCACCGTCCCGCCGAACGACGGCGGGCTGGCGCTGGGTCAGGCCGCGGTCTCGATGCTGGCCGGGATGCGCGAGGGCTGAAGGGGGACGGAACAATGATCACGACCGCGATCGATCGCGGGCTGGGTGCAGAGCTGGCCACAAACCTCAGTGCCGACCTGGCGGCGACCGCGCTGACGCTCGCCCGCCGCTTCGCCGCGGGCGCGACGATGTGGTCGGTCGCGCCCGGCTGGGAGCCGCACGCGCTGCACATCGCCGTCGAGTTCGTGCACCCGGTGATCGTGGGCAAGCGGGCGCTGCCCGCCGTCGCGCTCACCGGCCCCGACATCGTCGACCTCGTGCGGGTGTCGGCGCGCCCGGGAGACATCGTCGTCGCCGTTGCCGGCGCCGACGACCCGCAGGTGCGCTCGGTGATGCGCCGGGCCCCGGCCTGGGGTGTCACCACGATCTGGATCGGCAGCGGCGAACGGCCGCGGGCCGGTCTTGCCGACCACGTGCTGTGGCTCGACGACCCCGATCCGCGCGTGCCCGCGACGGGCGGCTTCGTGCTGTTCTACCACCTGCTGTGGGAGCTCACCCACGTGTGCTTCGAACATCCCGGCCTGCTCAAACCCGAAGAGCCACAGGACGTCTGCGTCACCTGCAGCGACGAGGGCCGCGTGGGCGAGGTAGTCGGCGCATCGAGGGGCGGCACCGCCGCCGTGCGCACCGCGCGGGGCGTCGAGGACGTCGTGACCACGCTGGTGGACCCCGTCGCCCCCGGCGACCTGATCCTCGTGCACGCCGGCACGGCCATCTCGCGGCTGGACGAGGAGGCCCGGTCATGACCGACGAGCCCACCAACTTCCTGTATCCGTTCATCGACGCCGAGGAGGACCTGCTAGGAGAGGGGGCCCGTTCGCTGCTCGCCGACCTCGCCGCGTCGGCGCAGGCGAAGGCCGCCGAAAGCCTGGAATTGCGGCGCGCCACGCTGGAAGCCAACGCCGAACTGCTGGCGCGGGCCGCCGACGAGATGGCGCGCCGCTTCGCGGCGGGAGGACGGTTGTTCACCTTCGGAAACGGCGGCAGCTGCACCGATTCCACGACGCTGGCCGGCTTGTTCGCCCGGCCGCCGATCGGGAGGCCGCTACCCGCGTGGTCGCTGACGGCCGACCAGGCGATCCTGACCGCGCTCGGCAACGACGTGGGATTCGAGCTGGTGTTCGCGCGCCAATTGATCGCGCGGTCGCAGGCCGGAGACATCGCGATCGCGATGTCGACGAGCGGAAGCTCGGCGAACCTGCTGGCCGGGCTGGCCGAGGCGCGGCGGCGCGGCCTGTACACGGTCGGTTTCGCCGGCTACGACGGCGGCGCCTTCGCCAGCAGCCCGGCCGTCGACGCGTGCTTCACGGTGCGCTCGCAGAGCGTGCACCGCATCCAGGAATCCCAGGCGCTGCTGGGGTATCGATTGTGGCTGGCCGTCCACGAGCGGTTGGGCGACCGGGGTTTGGGGGCCGCATGAGTAAATCGCCGGGCGACTACCTGTCATCCGGGCCGCGGTTCGGCGAGGGCGAGGTGATCGAGCGGATCGAGTCGTTCCGCCGGCGGCGCCCCCGGTTGCTCGACGACCACGTGACCCTGGCGCACGGGGCCGGCGGCAAGGCGTCGGCGGCGCTGGTGGACGCGGTGTTCGTCGAGGCGTTCCGCAACCCGATGCTCGAATCGCTGGGCGACGGCGCCGTGCTGACGCTGCCGGGCGGGGAGCGGCTGGCGATGTCGACCGATTCTTTCGTGGTGCAGCCCAGGCGTTTTCCCGGCGGCTCGCTCGGCGAGCTGGCCGTCAACGGCACCTGTAACGACCTGGCGATGGCCGGGGCGGTGCCCGCGTGGATCTCGGCGGCCTTCGTGCTCGAGGAGGGGTTCGCCATCGACGAGCTGAAGCGCATCGTCGCCGACATGGCGGCTGCGGCAACGGCGGCCGGCGTGCAGATCGTCACCGGTGACACCAAGGTGGTGCCGCGGGGCGCCGCAGACGGGCTGTTCATCACCACGACGGGCGCCGGCGTGATCCCGGCGGGCCGTGCGCTTTCGGCGAGCGCGGTGCGCCCCGGGGACCGGGTGCTGCTGTCGGGGTCGATGGGCGATCACGGCATGGCGGTGATGCTGGCGCGCGGCGACCTGGCCATCGAGGCCGACATCGCTTCGGACACCGCCTCGTTGAGCCCGCTGGTGGAGCTGCTGATGGCGGCCGCGCCGTCGACCCGCTGGCTGCGGGACGCGACCCGCGGCGGGGTCGGCACCGTCTGCAACGAACTCGCGCAGTCGTGCGGGCTGGGCGTGCTGCTCGAGGAGGAGCGGCTGCCCGTGACGCCCACCGTGAACGGCGCCTGTGAGCTGCTGGGCATCGACCCGCTGTACGTCGCCAACGAGGGCAAGCTCGTCGCCGTCGTCGCCCCGGAAGAGGCCGAGGCCGGGCTGGCCGCGCTGCGGTCGCACCCGCTGGGCGCCGGGGCGGCCGAGGTCGGGCAGATCGTGCCGGAACCGGCCGAAAGTGTCGTGCTACGAACGGGATTCGGGGGCACCCGGATCGTCGACATGCTGGTCGGCGACCCGCTGCCTCGAATCTGTTAGAGGAGGTGGCGATCGCGAGCGCGGCGAAGCCGGGCGAAGCGGGTCGCCACAGAGAGGAGGTCCACAAGATGTGTCTGGGGATTCCGGGACGGATCGTCGAGATCACCGACGCCGAGAACTATTTGGCGAAGGTCGACGTCAGCGGTGTGCAGCGCACCATCAGCATCCGCCTGCTCGACGACGACCCGCCCGCGCCCGACGACTGGGTGCTGGTGCACGTCGGCTTCGCGATGGCCAAGATCGACGAGACCGAGGCCCTGCTGACCCTGGCCGCCATCAAGAAACTCGGCGAGGCCTACACCGCCGAGATGGAAGCCTTCGACTCCTCGGCCATCAACTAAAGGGGGACGGACATGAAATTCGTTGACGAGTTCCGCGACCCGGCGGCCGCCCGCAAACTGCTGGGCGCCATCGAAAAACTGGCCGGCGACAGCGACGAGTTCAAGTTCATGGAGGTGTGCGGCGGCCACACCCACACCATCTACCGCCATGGCATCGAACACCTGCTGCCCGGCAACGTCGAACTCGTGCACGGTCCGGGATGCCCGGTGTGCGTGATCCCGATGGGCCGCATCGACGACGCCATGTGGCTGGCCGGGCAGCCCGACGTCATCTTCACGTGCTTCGGTGACATGATGCGCGTGCCCGGCTCGTCCGGCAGCCTGCTCGACGCGAAGGCCAAGGGCGCCGACGTGCGGTTCGTCTACTCGCCGCTGGACGCGCTGAAGATCGCGGTCGACAACCCCGGCAAGCGGGTGGTGTTCTTCGCGATCGGGTTCGAGACCACCGCGCCGTCGACGGCGGTGACGCTGGTGCGCGCCCGCGATCTGGGCCTGACCAACTTCAGCGTGTTCTGCAACCACGTCACGATCGTGCCGCCGATCAAGGCCATCCTCGAATCCCCCGACCTTCGCCTGTCGGGCTTCATCGGCCCCGGCCACGTCTCCACCGTCGTCGGCAACAGGCCCTACCGGTTCGTGCCGCAGGTGTATCGAAAGCCGTTGGTGGTGGCCGGTTTCGAGCCGCTCGACATCCTGGCTGCCGTGGCCATGCTGCTGACCCAGATCCGCGAGGGCCGCTGCGAGGTGGAGAACCAGTACAAGCGCGTGGTGCCCGAGAACGGCAACCCCGCCGCGCTCGCGCTGATGGGCAAGGTGTTCGCGCTGCGGCCCCACTTCGAATGGCGCGGGCTCGGTTTCATCTCGCAGAGCGCGCTGCGCCTGCACGACGACTTCGCCGGGTACGACGCCGAGCTGCTGTTCGCCATGCCGGGCGTGCGGGTGGCCGACCCGAAGGCCTGCCAGTGCGGCGAGGTGCTCAAGGGCGTGCTGAAGCCCTGGGAGTGCAAGGTTTTCGGCACCGCCTGCACCCCCGAGACGCCGATCGGCACGTGCATGGTGTCGCCGGAGGGGGCCTGTGCGGCCTACTACAACTTCGGCCGCATGCACCGGGACGCCGCCAAGCTCGTGGGCCGCACTTGACCGACGACCCGGTGCGGCGCGGCGCGGACATGTTCGCCCGCTACGCCTACGCCCCGAACGCGCTCGGCTACTGCGGGCCGCCGCTCGGGGCGACGCTGCGCGACGGCACGGTCGACGACGTGCGCGCGGCCGCCCGGGGGTTCTCGGGGGCCTGGCCGTACCTGCGGGTGCTGTCGGAGCTGACCGGGATCGCCGACCCGCTCGATGTGCGGCTCGTCGAATCCTATTGGCTGGGCGGCGGAGTCGGCGCCGGCCTGGATGCACGGGCATTCTACGACGCGCTGCTGGCCATCATCGGCCCGCAGGCCGGCCGGTACTGGGCCCACCTCACCGCGGAACTCGCGGCCGAGGCGGCCGGCAACCACAGCTTCCACGTCTTCGGCGTCTACCCGTGGACGCGATTCCTGGGCCGGGGCATGGACGAGCACCCGCTCACCGTCCTCGACAACTGCCGGATCACTTGGGGGACAGTCTCTTCCGTTACCGGCGACCGGGTCGAGGTGTCGTGCCGGAGGCTGCGCTGGGACGGCCGGGAACTCGCGTTGGGCGAGCCGTCGGCGCGCGCGCTGGACGTCTGGGCCGACGGCTACAGCGCGGTGCCCGACGTCGCCATTGGCGACCGGGTCGCGGTGCACTGGGACCGGCTGTGCGGCCGGCTCTCGGAGGAACAGGTTCGCGCGCTGGCCAACAGCACGGACCGCCAGCTCCGGATGACGACCCAACGGCTGACGCGAGTGTAAATATCTGCGACACTGGCGGTCATGCCCGGTTCACTCTGCGACGTGCTGCCCGCCGTCGCGGCACTGCTGGGCGTCCCGGGCGCGGTCGACGGGCTCGGCCTTGGCGAGTCGGCGGGTGGTGTCGACCGCGTCGCCGTCGTGCTGGTGGACGGGATGGGCTGGCACCTGTTGCCGGAGCTGGCCGCCAGCGCGCCGATGCTCGCCTCCGTCCTGGCCGGTGACATCGGACGGCTCACCGAGCTCGCATGCACCTTTCCGTCGACGACGCCGACGAGCCTGGTGTCGCTGGGCACGGGAGCGCAGCCGGGTGAGCACGGCATCCTGGGGTTCACCCTCAACGTTCCCGGCACCGACCGGGTGCTCAATCATGTTCGGTGGCGCGACGATCCGCCCCACGGCCAATGGCAGCCGCTGCCCACGTGGTTCGAGCGGCTGGAGCGCGCCGGGGTGGCCGCCCGCGCCGTGCTGCCCGAGTGGTTCATCGGCAGCGGGCTCACGGACGCGGCCTACGGCGGCGCGCGATTTCGCCCGGTCGGCCCGGCCGACGACTACGTCCAACGAGTGACCGACGAGCTGCGCGCGGCGCCGGGGCTGGTCTACGGGTACATGGCCGACCTCGACACGGCCGCCCACGTCTTCGGCGTCGGCTCCACCGAGTGGCACGAGGCGGCGGTCCGGGTGGACGCCCAACTGACGCGGCTCGTCGACGCGCTGCCGCCCGACGCGACCATTCTGGTGACCGCCGACCACGGCGGCCTCAACGTCCCGGCCGGCGCCCGCATCGACCTCGACGACGACCCGGCGCTGGCCGCGGGCGTCCGGGTGGTCGCCGGTGAGCCGCGGGTGCGCTACCTGCACACCGAGCCCGGCGCCGCCGCGGACGTGCAGGCCACCTGGCGGGAGGCGCTCGACGGCCACGCCGACGTCTACGCTCGCGACGAGGCCGTGGCGACCGGGATGTTCGGGCCCATGAAGCCCGAAAACGCCTTGCGCATCGGCGATGTCGTCGTCGTCTGCACCGGTGACGCCGCGGTGCTGGCGACCGGCCACGAGCCACCGGAATCGGCGCAGCTCATCGGTTTTCACGGCGCCGGGACACCGGCCGAGATGGCCATTCCGCTGATCGTCCTGTCCTGAGCCGAAAGCATCTTTTGCGCGGCGTGAACCCGCCGTGTAACCCCTGCGTCTATCTCTAGGATGCGCGTCCACGTAGCGGCGCGGTTAGGCAGAGATACGCATGTCGTTCGCGATGCTTCCGCCGGAAGTCAATTCCGGGCGCATGCACCACGGGCCCGGGTCCGCGTCGCTGGCCGGGGCCGCCACGGCGTGGGACCGACTGGCCGTCCGGCTGCGCGCCGCGGCGGCGGACTGCCGGGCGGTGGCCTCCCAGCTCGGGCGGTCGAGCGCTGACCGCGGAGCAACGCAGACGGCCGGGTGCGCCCGCGCCTACGCCGATTGGCTGGCCGCGGCCGCCACCCACGCCGAGGGTGCGGCCACCCGCGCGGATGCGGCGGTGCGCGCCTACCAAACGGCCCACGCGGCGGTGGTCCCGCCGGCAGTCATCGCGGCCAATCTGAGGCGACGGAAGTCGTTGCGGCTCGCCAATTTCCTGGGCCATGCCAGCGCGGCGATCGCGGACACCGAGGCCGACTACGAGCGGATGTGGGCCCAAGACGCCGAGGCGATGTACGCCTACGCCCGCGCCTCGGCCGACGCCTCGCCGTTGACGCCGTTCGTCTCGCCACCCTCGGCGCGGAGAACGAGCGGCGGCGGGTCCCGGGGTTGGCGCCTGACGTCCGCGCCCGCCGTCCTATCGGCCGGCCGAGGGGTGATGGCGACCATCCCGGACGCTCTGCGGGCGTTGTCCCGGTCCCCGCTGGCGTCGCTCGACGCGGCCCTGTCACCGGTGACATCTCCGCTGTCGAGGCTGGGCTCGTTGAGTGCGCCGTCGGGCGCCGCGATCAGTCACCTGAATAGGCTCAACAAGGCGGCCGCCCTGAGGCGCCTCTTCCCGGGCGGCGCTCGGGGCGAAACGACCGGCCCGAGGGTCGGCCGGGCCGCCGTCATCGGGGTGCTGTCGGTGCCGCAGGCCTGGTCCGCGGCGGCGACACCCGACCCCGTCTACGACGGGACGCGTACCGGTTACAGCGGGGTGACGTAGGCCGAGCTGATCCCACCGTCGACCAGGAACGTCGAGGCGGTGATGAACGACGCGTCGTCGCTCGCCAAGAACGCTACGGCCGCGGCGATCTCGTCGGGCTCGGCGAAACGGCCGACGGGCACATGGACCAGCCGGCGGGCGGCGCGTTCGGGATCCTTCGCGAAGAGCTCCTGCAGGAGCGGCGTGTTCACCGGGCCGGGGCACAGCGCGTTGACCCGGATGCCCTGCCGCGCGTACTGGACGCCCAGCTCGCGCGATATGGCCAGCACCCCGCCCTTGGAGGCGGTGTAGGAGATCTGCGAGGTCGCCGAGCCCAGCACCGCGACGAACGAGGCGGTGTTGATGATCGAACCGCGCCGCGCGGGGACCATGTGCCGCAACGCCGCCCGGCAGCACAGGTACACCGACTTGAGGTTGACGTCCTGAACCCGTTGCCAGGCGGGCAGTTCCGTGTGCTCGATCAGGTCGTCGTCAGGCGGCGAGATGCCGGCGTTGTTGAATGCGATGTCGACCGAGCCGTAGGTCTCGGCCGCGGCGTCGAACAGGGCGTTGACCGCGTCCTCGTCGGAGACGTCGGTCGGCACGAACAGGCCGGACAGCTCGTCGGCCGCCGCGGCCCCCCCGCCGGCGTCGACGTCACCGATGACGATCGTCGCGCCCTCGGCGCGCATCCGCCGGGCCGCGGCGAGCCCGATACCGCCGCCCCCGCCCGTGACGATGGCCACCCGGCCCGCGAGCCGTCGGGTCAGGTCCATCAGGGCATCTCCTTGATCGCGATGAAGACGTTTTTGGTCTCGGTGAAATGCAGTGGCGCGTCGGGGCCAAGTTCGCGCCCCAATCCCGATTGCTTGAAACCCCCGAAGGGAGTGGTGTAGCGGACCGACGAGTGCGAGTTCACCGACAGGTTGCCCGATTCGAGGGCCCGCGACACCCGCAGCGCGCGGGACAGGTTGTCGGTCCAGACAGACCCCGACAGGCCGTACGGGGTGTCGTTGGCCAGCGCGACGGCGTCGCGCTCGTCGTCGAACGCCTGCACGGTGACGACGGGCCCGAAGATCTCGTCGGTGACGGCGCGGTCGGTTCGGGCCGGGGTGAGAACCGTTGGCGGAAACCAGAATCCCGGACCGGACGGCGCCGTGCCCCGGAACGCGACGGGCGCGCCGTCGGGCACGTAGGAGGCCACCTTGTCGCGGTGCGCGGCCGACACCAGGGGGCCCATCTGCGTGTCGCGGGACGCCGGATCCCCCACGGCGACGCCCTTGACGGCCGGCTCGAGCAACTCCATGAACCTGTCGTAGACGTTGCGCTGCACCAGGATCCGGCTGCGGGCGCAGCAGTCCTGCCCGGCGTTGTCGAACACGCCGGCCGGCGCGGTGGCCGCGGCGCGCTCCAGGTCGCAGTCGGCGAAGACGATGTTGGCGCTCTTGCCGCCGAGTTCGAGCGTCACCCGCTTGACGTGCGCGGCCGCCAACGCCAAGACCCGCTTGCCGACGGCGGTGGATCCGGTGAACACGACCTTGCGGACGCCCGGGTGGGTGACCAGCCGCTCCCCCGCCACGGCGCCGTCCCCGGGCAGCACCTGCAGCAGGTCGGGGTCCAGCCCGGACTCGGCCGCGAGGCCGGCGAGGCGCAGCGTGGTCAGCGGCGTCCACTCGGCGGGCTTGACCAGGACGGCGTTGCCGGCGGCCAGGGCCGGGGCGATGCCCCACGACGCGATGACCATCGGGAAGTTCCACGGGGTGATCACCCCGACCACGCCGAGCGGTTCGTTGAAGGTGACATTAAGGCCGCCGGCGACGGGAATCTGGTTGCCGGCCAGTCGTTCCGGGCTGGCGGCATAGTACGTCAGCACGTCGCGGACCTGGGCCGCCTCCCCTTCGGCCGACGCGATCGGGTGCCCGGAGTTGGCGACCTCGAGGGCGGCCAGCTCGTCGAGGTGGGCGTCGACGGCGGCGGCGAACGCCCGCAGTCCCGACGCCCGCTCGGCGGGCGCCAGTCGCGCCCAGCGCCGCTGCGCCGCCCGGGCCCGCCGCACCGCGTCGTCGACCCCGTCGGCGTCCACGCGGTCGACCGATGCGAGGACCTGCTCGGTGGCGGGATTGACGAGTTCTATTGCGCTCATGCGGTTTCCGCGTACGCCCGCGCGGCGTCGACGATGGCCGCGAAGAGCCGCAGGTCGTCGAGCCGCTCCTCGGGGTGCCACTGCACGGCGACGGCGAACGCCTCGCCGGGCACCTCGAGCGCCTCGACCACCCCGTCGGCGTCCCACGCGCTGACGACCAGCCCGTCGCCGACCTTGGCGACCGCCTGGTGGTGATAGCAGCTCACCTCGGCCGACTCGCCCAGCAGCGCGGCCAGCCGCGTCCCGGGAACCGTTCGCACCGGCAGCGACGTGAAGACCGCGTTGCCCGCCCGGTGCCCGCTGTGCCCGATCACGTCGGGCAGGTGCTGGTGCAACGTGCCACCGAACGCGACGTTGAGAGCCTGCGCACCCCGGCAGATGCCCAGCACCGGGAGGCCCCGGTCGAGCGCGCCCCGCAGCAGCGCGAACTCCCAGGCGTCGCGCACCGGCGCCGGCTCGTCGGTGGCCGCGTGCCGGAACTCGCCGTACTCGGCGGGGTCGATGTCCTTGCCTCCGGTGATCACCAGCCCGTCGAGCCGGTCGAGCACCCGCTCGGCGGCCGCGGCGTCCACCGGCTGCGGGGGCAGCAGCACGGCGATGCCGCCGGCCCGCGTGACGCCCTGAAAGTAGTTGGCGGGCAACAATCCCGCGCACACGTCCCAGACGCCCATCTGCGCGCGGTCGAGGTAGGTGGTGAGGCCGATGACCGGTTTTCGTGGCGATCGCGAGCGCGGCGAAGCCGGGCGAGGCGGGTCGCCACCATGCGCACGTGGCGATCGCGAGCGCGGCGAAGCCGGGCGAGGCGGGTCGCCACCATGCGCACGTGGCGATCGCGAGCGCGGCGAAGCCGGGCGAGGCGGGTCGCCGCCGACTGATTCAGAGCCGTTCAAAACCGCGGGTCCTCTCCCAGTCGGTGACCGCCGCGTTGAAGGCCGCCACCTCCACGCGCGCGTTGTTCAGGTAGTGCGCGACCACGTCGTCGCCGAACGCCTCCCGCGCGAGCGCCGACGCCTCGAACAGCGCCGCCGCCTCGGCCAGCGTGGCGGGCAGCCGGGCGACCCCGTCCGCCTCGTAGGCGTTACCCACGAAGGGCTCCGGCGGCTCCAGCCCTTTCTCGACACCGTACAGACCGCCCGCGATCAGCGCCGCGACGGACAGGTACGGATTGACGTCGCCGCCGGGGACCCGGCATTCGACGCGGACGTGCCGCCCGTGCCCGACGACCCGCAGCGCGCAGGTGCGGTTGTCCAGCCCCCAAGCGACCGCGGTCGGCGCGAAGCTGCCGTCGGCAAAGCGCTTGTAGGAGTTGATGTTTGGCGCGTGGAACAGCGTCAGCTCGGGCAGCGTGGCCAGTAGGCCGGCGACGAAGCGGCGGAACGTCTCGGACATGCCGTGGGCGCCGTCGCCGTCGGCGAACGCCGCCGACCCGTGCTCGTCGCGCAGCGACAGGTGCACATGGCAGCTATTGCCTTCGCGCTCATCGTATTTCGCCATGAAGGTGATGCTCTTGCCGTGCTGGTCGGCGATCTCCTTGGCGCCGTTCTTGTAGATGGCATGGTTGTCGCAGGTGACCAGCGCGTCGTCGTAGCGGAAGCCGATCTCCTGCTGGCCACGGTTGCACTCGCCCTTGACGGCCTCGAACCGCAGGCCGGCACCCTGCATGCCCTGCCTGATGTCGCGCAGCAGCGGCTCCATCCGCGACGACGCCAGCAACGCGTAGTCGATGTTGTAGTCGCTGGCCGGGGTAAGGCCGCGGTAGCCCCGGTCCCACGCCTGCCGGTAGGGCTCGTCGAACACGATGAACTCGAGCTCGGTCGCGATATCGGCGGCCAGGCCGCGACCGGCCAGCCGGTCGAGCTGGCGGCGCAGGACGGCCCGGGGCGCGACGGCGACGGGCGCGCCGTCGGCCCACGCCAGGTCGGCGATGACGCACGCGGTGCCCTGCAACCACGGGAGCAGCCGGAGGGTGGACAGGTCCGGGGTCATCACCATGTCCCCGTAGCCGGTGTCCCAGCTCGACATCGCATACCCGGCGACCGTGTTCATCTCGACGTCGACGGCCAGCAGGTAGCTGCAGCACTCCGCGCCGTGCGCGGCGACCTCGTCGACGAAGAGCCGGGCCGACACCCGCTTTCCGACGAGCCTGCCCTGCATGTCGGGGAACGCGACGACGACGGTGTCGACCTCGCCGATGCCGATTAGCTGGTCGAGCGCGGCCAACGTCAGCGGGGATTGCGCACTTCCCGAGCTATCGGTGCGAGCCATGACGGCAAGTCAACCAGGAGCGGCTACCAGGTGCTGGCCCGCAACACGATCTCGGCCGCCAATTGGGCGGTCGACTCCTGGACGTTGCGGCGGCCGAGCTCGACGACGCGGTACTCGGAATACACCATCCGCTGGCTGTCGCGGGCCACCTTCCGCGTCGCCGGCGAACTGACCAGCACGGTGGTGCCGACCTCGACCGGCGGGCAGTGCTCGTCTGCGACCGCACCCTGGGCGTCGGCGACCCCCGGGTGTCCCCGGTCGATCACCACCAGGCCGACGAACCGGCCCAGCCGGGTCGCCGCCAGCTCCCAGGCAAGCTCCGCGCCGGCCCGGTCACCGACCACCACCGCCCAGCCGATCCGCAGCCCGTCCAGGATCCCGATCACCGATTTGGCGGTCAGCCGCGGGTCGAACCCGACGACCACGGTGCGCATCGAGGCGGTGTGCAGACGCTCGCAGACGGCGTCATAGGCGGCGGGCCCGCGCTGTTGGTCACCCAGAATCAGGACGACCACACCCTTTTCCGGGCCCGCCACGGCGACCGGAACGGCGATCCCGTCGAGCGTGGTCATCATCGAGGGCACTCCCGCACGCTACAGGGAATCGGGCCGCGAGCGCGAGGTCCCCGCCCTCATCCTTCAGCGCCTCCGGTATCAGCGCCGCAGCCCGACCGAAATCCCGGGGCGCTCCGGCGGCGGCCCGTCGAGCAGGCCCAGCACGGCGTCGACGTCGAGGTGCGCGGCAAGCAGGTCGGCGATCGTATCCAGTTGGGCGTCGCGCCGCGCCGCGACGTCGGTGTCGGGCGCGGCGACGAACCCCGTCCGTCCGGCCGCCTCGGCCACCCGGGCCAGCCAGGCGCGGCGGAACTCGTCGTTGTCGAGCAGGCCGTGCCAGTGCGTGCCGAACACCGCGCCGCGCTCCACGCCCTGCGGTTCGCCGCCGACGGCGAACCACGGCTCCTCGTCGCATCGGGTGACGGCGCCGTGGTGGATCTCGTAGCCGGCGAGCGGTGACGACCAGCGCCGCAGCGTCTTCGGCGCCCGGAACGCGATGTCCGCGTCCAGCAGGCCCAGCCCCGGAACGTCCCGCTCCCTGGATTCGACGGGGTCGTCGATGCACCGGCACAGCATCTGGAATCCCCCGCAGATGCCCAGCACCGGCTTGGCGGCCCGCGCGTGATCGATGACCGCGCCGGCGAGGCCGCGATCTCGGAGCCATGCGAGGTCGGCGACCGTGGCCTTGCTGCCGGGCAGGACGACCAGGTCGGCGTCGGCCAGGTCGGCGGGTTCGGTGACCCACCGCACCACCACGCCCGGCTCGCACGCCAGGGCCTCGACGTCGGTGGAGTTGGAGATCCGGGGCAGCCGAACGGCGGCCACCCGCAACCGGTCGTGGCCGAGCGGCGGCGCGGGCCTGCCCACGACGCGGTGCGCGACCACCGACAGCGAGTCCTCGGCGTCCAGCCACAGGTCGTCGGTGTAGGGCAGCACGCCGTAGGTGGGGCGGCCCGTCATCGCCTTCAGTTGCTCGAGCCCCGGCTCCAGCAGCGCCGGATCGCCGCGGAACTTGTTCACGATGAAGCCGGCGATGAGCGCCTGGTCTTCGGGTTCGAGCACCGCCACGGTCCCGAACAGGTGGGCGAGCAGGCCGCCGCGGTCGATGTCGCCGACCAGCAGCACCGGCAGGTTCGCGGCCCTGGCCAGGCCCATGTTGGCCAAATCCGTTGCCCGAAGGTTGATTTCGGCCGGTGAGCCGGCGCCCTCGCAGATCACCGCGTCGAACTCGTCGCGCAGGCTCGCCAGGTGGTCGCCGACGATGCCGGCCAGCCGGTCGCGGTGCGTGACGTAACCGGCCGCGGTGACCGACTCGGCGACCTGTCCGAGGATCACCAGCTGCGAGGTCCGGTCACCGCCGGGCTTGAGCAAAATCGGGTTGAACCGCACGCTGGGCTCGAGCCCGGCGGCCCGGGCCTGAAGCGCCTGGGCGCGCCCGATCTCGCCGCCCTCGACGGTGACCACCGAGTTGTTGGACATGTTCTGCGCCTTGAACGGCGCGACCCGAACGCCCTTGCGCCGCAACAGCCGACACAGGCCGGCCACCACGACGGACTTACCCGCGTCGGAGCTGGTGCCCGCGACCAGCAGCGCCCCGCTCACCTACTTACGGCGACCAGACGCAAAAGCACGCGACACGCCGGGCAATTGTGTGCTTTTGCGTCTTCTCGCGGAAACGTCACGGCAGCGTCAGGATTTCGGCGCCGGTGTCGGTGACGAGCAGCGTGTGCTCGAACTGGGCGGTCCACTTGCGGTCCTTGGTCACCACCGTCCAGCCGTCGTCCCAGATCTCGTAGTCCAGGCCGCCGAGGTTGATCATCGGTTCGATCGTGAACGTCATACCCGGCTGCATGACCGTCGACACCGACGGCTGGTCGTAGTGCAGCACGACCAGGCCGTTGTGGAAGGTGGTGCCGATGCCGTGGCCGGTGAAGTCGCGAACCACGTTGTAGCCGAACCGGTTTGCGTACGCCTCGATCACCCGGCCGACGACCGACAGCGCCCGCCCCGGCTTGACGGCTTTGATCGCGCGCATGGTCGCCTCGTGCGTCCGTTCCACGAGCAACCGGTGCTCCTCCGCGACGTCGCCGGCCAGGAACGTGGCGTTGGTGTCGCCGTGCACCCCGTCGATGTAGGCGGTGACGTCGATGTTGACGATGTCACCGTCCTCGATGACCGTCGAGTCGGGGATGCCGTGGCAGATGACCTCGTTGAGCGATGTGCAGCAGGACTTCGGGTATCCCTTGTAGCCCAGCGTCGAGGGGTAGGCGCCGTGGTCGACCATGTACTCGTGCGCGATGCGGTCGAGCTCGTCGGTGGTCACACCAGGCGCGACGGCCTTGCCCGCCTCCTGTAGCGCGCCGGCGGCGATGCGACCGGCGACGCGCATCTTCTCGATGACCTCGGGCGTCTGGACCCAGGGCTCGCTGCCCTCTTGCACGGTCGGCTTCCAGGCGTATTCCGGACGCGGGATGCGGCCGGGCACCGGCAGGGTCGGGGACAACACTCCGGGGGACAGCGCGGTGCGGGCGGGCATGCCGACCAGCTTAATCGGGCATTGGTCGGCATTGACTCTGCGTGTACGGCGGGGTCCTCTCGCACTTTGTCGCCGTAGACGCAGAATCAACGTTGAAGACGACGCCCAAGCGAACGGCGAGGCCCCCGGATGATCACCGAGCCGCCCACCACCCGGCCGGTCAGCACGACGTGCGGCTTGCCCTCGCCCGGCGGGCCGCGGCGGCGGTCGCGGGCGCTGCCCACGTAGACCTCGACGTCATCGATCGACGCGCTGGCGCCGTCCGGCAGCCGAATCTCCACCGAGCCGAGCCGCATGTCGAGCTCGATGACCACGACGGGCCCGGCGAACCGCGCCTTGGTGAGGTCGAGCTCAACCGAGCCGAGCCTGCGCACGAGCGCCAGGCGCGTCGGGACCATCCACTCCCCGTGCCGCTTCAGCGACCCCGCCCAGCCCCGCAGTTCCACCCGGTCGGCTGCGGAGGTGACGATGGATCCGGGCCCGGGCAGGTCGCCGACCAGCCCTTCGAGCTCGCCCTGCGTGCGCGCGTAGGAAACCCGCGACGAGCGCTCCTCGAACTCGTCGATGTCGATCAGCCCGAGCGCGACGGCGTTGTGCAGGCGCCGCAGCGTGCCGTTGCGGTCGGCGTCTGAGATACGCATACCTGACGGCGGGGCGACCATCTCTCCACCGGTTTCACTCATGGTCGCAACTTACCGCCGTGAGCGGTCCCGCGGCTCAGGCCAGGAAGCCGGGCGGCAGCGACTCGAACATCACCTTGGTCATCCGCACCGCGTATTCCGAGCTGCCGCCCCCCACGATCAGGGACGCGAACGCCAGGTCACCGCGGTATCCCGCGAACCACGAGTGCGAGCCGCCCGGGAACTCGGCCTCGCCGGTCTTCCCGTACACCTCGCCGCAGCCGGCGATCTCCTTGGCGGTGCCGTTGGTGACGACCAGCCGCATCATCGGGCGCAGCGCGTCGACCATCTTCGGCGAGATCGGCGTGTCGTCGCCGTCGACCGTGGTCGGGTGCCCGGCGATGAGCTGCGGCACCGGGGTCTTGCCGGCGGCCACCGTCGCCGCGACCAGGGCCATGCCGAACGGGCTGGCCAGCACCTTGCCCTGGCCGAACCCGTCCTCGGTGCGCTCGGCCAGGTCGACCGTCGGCGGCACCGATCCCGTCACCGTGGTGATGCCGTCGACCGTGTAGTCCAGCCCGATGCCGTAGCGGGTGGCGGCCTGCGTCAGGCCGCGGGGCGGCATCCTGCTGCTCAGCTCCGCGAAGGTGGTGTTGCACGAACTGGCGAAGGCGCGCGACATCGGCACCACGCCGAGGTCGAAGCCGCCGTAGTTGGGCACCGTGCGGTGCCCGATGTCGATGTGGCCGGGGCAGCCCAGCATGGTGTTGGGCGTGGCCATGTCGCGGTCGACGGCGGCGCCGGCGGTGATCATCTTGAACGTCGACCCGGGCGGGAACAGGCCGGTGGTGGCGGGCAGGCCGTCGGCGTCGGCGCCCGCGTTCTGCGCGATGGCGAGGATCTCCCCGGTCGAGGGCTTGATCACGACCATCATGGCCTTGCCGCCGCGGGTGTCGACCGCGTGCTGGGCGGCGTTCTGCACGGCCCGGTCCAGGGTGATGGAGACCGACGGCGCCGGCGCGCCCTCGACCTCGTGCAGCACGGCGACGTCGACGCCGTTTTGGTTGACGCTGACGATCCGCCAGCCGGCCTGCCCGTCGAGCTGGTCGATGACGGCCTTCTTCACCGCGTTGACGACGGCCGGGGCGAAGTGCGGGTCGGTCGGCAGCATGTCGGCGATGGGCGTGACCACGACGCCGGGCAGCTTTCCGATTGCGGGGAAGACCTTGTCGTTGTCCTCGGGCTTGAGCGTGACGCCCAGGTCGATCGGCTCGGTCGCCGAGCTGGCCTGTTCGGCCAGCAGTTGCGGGTCGGCGAGCGCGTTGTTGATGGGGTGCAGGACGTCGACGACGGCGTGCGCGGTCGCGATCAGCGCCGCGCCGGAGCCGGCCTGGGTGGCGTCGAGCGTGTAGTGGTACAGGTAGCCCGGCGCGAGGACGTCGCTGCCGCCGAGCTCGTTGACCGAGGCCCTCCGCGGCTGATCGGCGCGCAGCGCGAACGTCTGGTGCTCCCCCAGCCTGGGGTGCAGTCCGTTGGGCACCCAGCGCACCTCCCAGCGGCCCTCGTAGCGCGCCATCTGAAGCTGGCCGTCGTAGGCCCAGGTGCGGTTCTTCGGCAGGTGCCAGGTGAAGCGGTAGCTGACGGTTCCGGTGTCCTCGGCGTACTTGGCGTTGAGGATCTGCGCGTCGAGGTGGGTGGCCTGCAGCCCCGACCAGGCCGCATTGAGCGCCGAGCGGGCCTCGTTGGGGTTGTCACTGAGCTGGGCCGCCGTCGCGGTGTCGCCGACGGACAGGGCTTTGAGGAACTTCTCGGCCGCGGGGCCGGGGCCTTCCGGCCGCGGCGTGCAGCCCGACAGGGCGACGACCCCGACGAGGAGAAGCCCTGAGACCACTGAGGCAAATGTTCTTTTTGTGACCATTGGTGCTGATGTTAGGAACTCGGGGCGTCCCACCACCGCAGACACACCGAGACCCGATCGTTATGCGTCGCCTGGTGAATGGTCGTGGCAGTGCCGCCGAGCGTCACGCCAGCGTGACGTTGGGCGCCGAGCGTCACGCCAGCGTGACACTCGGGCGAGGAAAGGCGGGCTCAGTCGAGCAGCACCGTCGCGAAGGTGCCGACCTCGGTGAAGCCGACGCGCGCGTACGCCGCGCGGGCGACCGTGTTGAAGCTGTTGACATACAGGCTGGCGATGCGCCCGCTCCCGACGGTGACCGCGGCGACGGTCGCCGTGCCGCGGGTGCCGAGGCCCAGGCCGCGCCACTCGGGGTGCACCCACACCCCCTGGATCTGCCCGACGCCCGGCGACTGCGAGCCGACCTCGGCCTTGAAGATGACCTCGCCGTGGTCGAAGCGGGCCCAGGCCCGCCCGGCCGCGATCAGGCTGGCCACCCGACGGCGGTAGCCCCGGCCGCCGTCGCCCAGCCGGGGGTCGACGCCGACCTCGCCGATGAACATGTCGACCGCCGCGACCAGGTAGGCGTCCAGCTCGTCGGGCCGCACCTGGCGGACCTCGGGGTCGATGTCGCAACTGGGGTGACTCGTCAGCGCCATCAGCGGCTGGTTGTCGCGCACGTCCCGCGCGGGACCCCAGGCCGACTCGAGGCGCTGCCACATCGGCATCACCAGGTCGGCCCGGCCGACCAGTGACGAGCAGCGGCGCGTCCCGCTCATCGCCTCGTCGGCGAAGGCGTTCAGGTCGTCACGCGCCCCGCGCAGCGGGATGAGGTTGGCGCCGGCGAAGCACAGCGACTCCTCCGCGCCCCGGCGCGTCCACAGTTCGCCGCCGATCGAGTTGGGGTCGATGCCGTGGTCGGCGACGCGGGCGGCGACCATGCACGAGCCCACGGGGTCGTCGGCGAAGACGCGCCAGACGGCGGCGGCGTCGCGCACCACGGACACCCGTCGATCGCCGACAAGGCGAAAGATGGGCGGGGCCGACATCTGGCGGACTCTCTGTGGTGCGAACGGATCACCAGCGAACGGGCGCTGGCCCTATCAGCTTACGGTCACAATCGGCGAACCGCTCGTTTCTGATCCACTATCGCCGCCCATTTCGCCGGCAAGCCGCATGGCCTCCTCGATGAGGGTCTCGACGATCTGCGATTCGGGGACCGTCTTGATCACCTCGCCGCGAACGAAGATCTGCCCCTTGCCATTTCCCGACGCGACGCCGAGGTCGGCCTCCCGCGCCTCGCCCGGGCCGTTGACGACGCAGCCCATCACCGCGACACGCAGCGGCACGTCGAGGCCGTCCAGACCGGCGGTGACCTCGTTGGCCAGCGTGTAGACGTCGACCTGCGCGCGACCGCACGAGGGGCACGACACGATCTCCAGCCCGCGCGGACGCAGGTTGAGCGACTCCAGGATCTGGATGCCGACCTTGACCTCCTCGACCGGCGGCGCCGACAGCGACACCCGGATGGTGTCGCCGATGCCCTTCGACAGCAGCGCGCCGAAAGCGACGGCGGACTTGATGGTGCCCTGGAACGCCGGGCCCGCCTCGGTGACGCCGAGGTGCAGGGGGTAGTCGCACTTGGCCGCCAGCATCTCGTAGGCGGCGACCATCACGACGGGGTCGTTGTGCTTGACGCTGATCTTGATGTTGCCGAAGCCGTGCTCCTCGAACAGCGAGGCCTCCCACAGCGCCGACTCGACCAGCGCCTCGGGCGTCGCCTTGCCGTACTTCTCCATGAACCGCTTGTCCAGCGAGCCGGCGTTGACACCGATGCGGATCGGGATGCCGGCGGCCGCGGCGGCCTTGGCGACCTCCCCGACCCGTCCGTCGAACTCCTTGATGTTGCCGGGGTTCACCCGCACCGCGGCGCACCCGGCGTCGATGGCCGCGAAGATGTACTTCGGCTGGAAGTGGATGTCGGCGATCACCGGAATCTGGCTCTTCTTGGCGATCGTGGCGAGGGCGTCGGCGTCCTCCTGCCGGGGGCAGGCCACCCGGACGATGTCGCATCCCGCGGTGGTCAGCTCGGCGATCTGCTGCAGCGTCGAGTTCACGTCATGAGTCTTGGTGGTGCACATGGACTGCACCGAGATCGGATGGTCGCTGCCGACCCCGACGTCGCGCACCATCAGCTGGCGCGTCTTGCGCCGCGGGGCGAGAGTGGGCGCCGGGGCGTCCGGCATGCCCAGGCCAATTGTCACTGTCGTCGTTCCTTTGGTTGCGTCACTGGAAGAGCCTGATGGGGTTGACCAGGTCGGCGGTGACGGTCAGCAGCATGTAGCCGACGACGAAGACCAGCACGACGTAGGTCGCGGGCATGAGCTTGAGGTAGTTGACCGGTGCGGCCGCGACCTTGCCGCGCGCCGAGCGGATCGTGTTGCGGATCTTCTCGAACACCGCGATCGCGATGTGGCCGCCGTCGAAGGGCAGCAGCGGCACCAGGTTGATCGCGCCGAGGATCAGGTTCAGCTGCGCCAGGAAGAACCAGAACGCCACCCACAGGCCATGGTCGACGGTGTCGCCGCCGATGATGCTGGCGCCGACGACGCTCATGGGCGTGCCCGGGTCGCGCTGGCCGCCGCCGATCGCGTGCACCAACGCGCCGACCTTGGTCGGGATGGTGACCAGCGCCTTGCCCACCTCGACGGTCAGCTGCCCGGCGAACGCGAACGTGGCCGGCACGGCGGTGAGCACGTTGTAGTGCGTGGGCGGGTTGCGCTGGGCGCCGACGCCCATCGCACCGACCATGGCGGGCTCGGGCTTGGCGCCCCGCCCCTTGGTCAAATAGCGCTGCGTCGACGTGACGTCGACGTAGGCGGTGATCGGGGTGCCGTTGCGCTCGACGACCACCGGGACGGTGCCGTGCACCTTGCGCACGGCGTCGGCCATGTCCTCGAACGTGGACACGTTGGTGTCGCCGACCTTCACCACGACGTCGCCGGCGCGGATTCCGGCCAGCGCGGCGGGCCCGGGGCCCGTGCAGTCGGCGACCTTGCCCGGCGCGGTTTCCGGTGCGACGCAGGCGGTTTCGCCGACGACGGCGCGCGTGTCGGGGTGCAGGTTGGGCAACCCCCAGACCAGGGCGATGCCGTAGATCAGGGCCAGGCAGATGACGAAGTTCATGCCGGGGCCGGCGAACAGCACGGCCACCCGTTTCCAGGCCGCCTGCTTGTACATCGCGCGGTCGTGCTCGTCGGGCGCCAGCTCCTCCACCGACGTCATCCCGGCGATGTCACAGAAGCCGCCCAGCGGCACGGCCTTGACGCCGTACTCGGTCTCGCCGCGCCGCGTGGACCACAGCGTGGGGCCGAAGCCGACGAAGTAACGCCGCACCTTCATGCCGGTGGCGCGGGCGACCCACATGTGGCCGCACTCGTGCAGCGCCACCGAGACCAGGATGGCGAGCGCGAACAGCACAATGCCGATGACGAACATCATGGGGCGCTTACGACCTTTCCAAAACCATGCCGGCGACCTTCTCGGACGCTGCGGGAACTCCGGTGGGGCTCGCCGCCGCGACGGCACGCTGCGCCCGCTCCCTTGCCCAACGCTGCGCGTCCAGTACCTCATCCACGTTAGCGGGTAATTCGGCCCATTGGTCGGCGGCATGCAGCACGTCGGCGATGGTTTTGACGATCGCCGGGAACCGGATCCGCCCCTCGAGGAACGCCGCGGCGGCTTCCTCGTTGGCCGCGTTGTAGACGGCGGTCATGCAACCGCCGGTCTCGCCGGCGTACCGCGCCAGCTCGACCGCGGGAAAGACGTCGCTGTTCAGTGGCTCGAAGTCCCAGCTGGACGCGCTGGTGAAGTCGCACGCCGCCGACGCCCGCGGCACCCGCCGCGGCCATCCCAGCGCCAGCGAGATGGGCAGCTTCATGTCCGGCGGGCTGGCCTGCGCGATCGTCGAGCCGTCGACGAAGGTGACCATCGAGTGCACGATCGACTGCGGGTGCACGACGACCTCGATGCGGTCGTACGGGATGCCGAAGAGCAGGTGCGTCTCGATGAGCTCGAGGCCCTTGTTGACCAGCGAAGCCGAGTTGAGCGTGTTCATCGGGCCCATCGACCAGGTGGGGTGGGCGCCGGCCTGCTCGGGGGTGACGGTCTCGAGCTGGTCGGCGGTCCAGCCGCGGAAGGGGCCGCCAGAGGCCGTCAGCACCAGCTTGGCGACCTCGTCGGGCGCGCCGCCGCGCAGGCACTGGGCGAGCGCGGAATGCTCGGAGTCGACGGGGACGATCTGGCCGGGGCGCGCCGCCCGCAGCACCAGCGGACCCCCGGCGATCAGCGACTCCTTGTTCGCCAGCGCCAGCCGGGCCCCCGAGGCCAGCGCGGCCAGCGTGGGCCGCAGGCCCAGCGCCCCGACCAGCGCGTTGAGCACCACGTCGCAGTCGGTCTCCTCGACCAGCCGGGTGACGGCGTCCGGGCCGCTGAACGGGACGTCGCCGAGTTGCTGCGCGGCGCGCTCGTCCGTGACGGCGACGTTCGTCACCCCGGTCTCGGCGCGCTGGCGCGACAGCACGTCCGGGTTGGCGCCGCCGGCGGCCAGCCCGACCACCTCGAAGCGATCCGGGTTGGCGGCGATGACCTCCAGCGCCTGGGTGCCGATCGAGCCGGTGCTGCCCAGCACCAGCACGCGCAGGCGGGCGCCGGCATCCGGTTGAGCCGTCGGGTTGGTCACCCATTCATTGTGCCGCCCGGCGACGCCGCGGGCCACGGAGCGACCCGAGCCACGCTGGCCCGCCGACCGCCGTGCGCATATGCCAGAATCTCCGGTGACAGGCCGAACGATCCGAAAGGGGCTCTCCGTGGCCGGTACCGAGGTGCAGCGCACCGGGGACGTCTCCGGGTACGTCAATGGCGTCGACGTGGCCGAGGTGCCGTCCGGGGCGTGGGGTTGGAGCCGGATCAACTACCGCACTTGGCACATCACCGGGCTCGTCATCTTCGTGTTCCTGCTGGCCATGCTGCGCGGGAACCACGTCGGGCACATCGAGGACTGGTTCCTGATCGGCTTCGCCGCGCTCGTGCTCTTCGTCGTGGGCCGCGACCTGTGGGGCCGCCGCCGCGGCTGGCTCAGGTAGCTCGCTGTAGCGCACCGGCGCGCCGCGCCGTTGGGTACAAGCGGCCAGCGCGGGCGGATCGCCGAGCGTGCAGCCATTGCGAAAAAACGCGCCGAAACTCGCAACAGTTACACGCTCGGCGCAGGTGCTACCCGCCTTCGGCGGCCAGCTGGCCGCAGGCGGCGCTGATCTCGCGGCCGCGCGTGTCCCGCACCGTGCACGACACCCCCTTGGCCCGGACGCGCCGGACGAACTCCCGCTCGACCGCCTTCGGGCTGGCGTCCCACTGGCTGCCCGGCGTCGGGTTGAGCGGGATGAGGTTCACGTGCACCAGCGGTCCGAGCGCCCGATGCAGCCGCTCCCCCAGCAGGTCGGCGCGCCACGCCTGGTCGTTGACGTCGCGGATCAGCGCGTATTCGACCGAGACCCGCCGACCCGTGACGTCGGCGTAGTACCGGGCCGCGTCGAGCGCCTCGTCGACCTTCCACCGGGTGTTGACCGGGACCAGCGTGTCGCGCAGTTCGTCGTCGGGCGCGTGCAGCGACAACGCCAGGGTCACCGCGAGGCGTTCGTCGGCGAGCCTGCGGATCGCGGGCACCAGGCCCACGGTCGACACCGTCACCGAGCGCGCCGAGATGCCGAAACCGTGCGGCGGCGGCTCGGTGATGCGCCGCACGGCCGCCAGCACCCGGGCATAGTTGGCCAGCGGCTCCCCCATGCCCATGAAGACGACGTTGGACAGTCGGTCACCGAAGTCGTCGCGCAGGGCCGCGGCGCCGGCGCGGACCTGCTCGACGATCTCGGCGGTGGACAGGTTGCGGGTCAGCCCGCCCTGTCCCGTCGCGCAGAACGGACAGGCCATGCCGCAGCCCGCCTGCGACGAGATGCACACCGTGTTGCGCTGCGGGTACCGCATGAGCACCGACTCGACGGTGGCGCCATCGGCGGCCCGCCACAACGTCTTTCGGGTCTCGCCGGCGTCGCAGGTCACCTCGGAGACCGCGGTGAGCAGCGTCGGGAATATCGCCTCGGCCACCCGATCACGGACCGCCGCGGGGAGATCCGTCATCTCGTGCGGGTCGGCGATCAGCCTGCCGTAGTACTGGTGCGCGAGTTGCTTGGCGCGAAACGCCGGCAGGCCCAGTTCGGTGACGGCCGACGCGCGTCCCTCGGCGTCGAGGTCGGCGAGGTGGCGCGGGGGCCGGCCGGGGCGGGGTTCGGTGAAGACCAGTTGCTGGACCATGACAGGTCCAGTATCGCCGCTTTCTCTTCGGACGAGCCGTCAGGAGACGAGCGTGAGGACGATCCAGGCGGCGACCGCCGACGGCAGCACCCCGTCGAGCCGGTCCATCAGCCCGCCGTGGCCGGGCAAAAGGCGGCCCATGTCCTTGATGCCCAGGTCGCGCTTGACCTGCGACTCCACCAGGTCGCCCAGCGTGCAGGTGAGCACCAAGACGACGCCTAGCAGCGCGCCCACCCACACCGGCTTGTGGGCCAGCAGGGTGGCGGTCAGGATCGCCGCCGTGGTACCGAAGATCATCGACCCGGCGAATCCCTCCCAGGACTTCTTGGGGCTGATCGCCGGCACCATCGGATGCTTGCCCACCAGCACCCCCACGGTGTAACCGCCCACGTCGGAGGCAACGACGGTGACCATCAGGCAGAACACCCGCCCCGCGCCGTCGTGCGGATACACCAACAGGGCGCCGAACGACGCGAACAACGGAACCCACGCCGCGAGGAAGACCGTGGCCGAGGCGTCGCGCAGGTAGTTCGCCGACGGCGACCCGACGAACGGCTCGGGGAGCTTGCTGTTGTCCTGCATGAACAGGCGCCAGAAGTTGCAGACCACGACGGTCCCGCCGTAGCCGGCGAGCGCGCCCGCGGCATGGAACGGCCAGGTCAGCCAGATCGTGAACTGGCCGCCGATGAGCAACGGGACGAGCGGGATGACGTACCCGGCCTCGCGCAGCCGGCGCACCACCTCGTGGCTGGCCACGGCGACGCCCACCGCGACGATCGCGACCCAGTAGCGGGGCGCGAAGACGAGCGTCACGATCAGCACGGCGCCGATGCTGACGCCCACGGCGATGGCGGCGGGCAGGTCGCGCCCCGCGCGGGAGGTCTTCTTGGGCGGCTGCGCCGGCATCGGGGCCGAGCGCGCCGGCTCGTCGGGCGGGGTACCGGTGGTTGCCACGGACTTCGACGCGTTTCGCTGCTGGACGGTCGCTAGACCTCCAGCAGCTCGCCCTCTTTGTGTTTGACCAGCTCGTCGATCTGCGTGACGTATTGGTGGGTGGTCTTGTCGAGGTCCTTCTCGGCGCGGCCGACCTCGTCCTCGCCCGCCTCGCCGTCCTTGCGGATGCGGTGCAGCTCCTCCATCGCCTTGCGGCGGATGTTGCGCACCGAGACCTTGGCGTCCTCGCCCTTGCCCTTGGCCTGCTTGACCAGCTCGCGGCGCCGTTCCTCGGTGAGTTGCGGCACGGCCACGCGGATCAGCGTCCCGTCGTTGGTGGGGTTCACTCCCAGGTCGGAGTTGCGGATCGCCGTCTCGATCGCCCCGAGCTGTCCGGCCTCGTACGGCTTGATGACCACCAGCCGCGCCTCGGGCACGTTGATGCTCGCCAGCTGCGTGATGGGGGTGTTGGTGCCGTAATAGTCGATTGTGATCCGCGAGAACATGCCCGGGTTGGCGCGACCGGTGCGGATGGTCGACAAGTCGTCGCGGGCCACGGCGACGGCCTTCTCCATTTTCTCCTCGGCGTCAAAGAGAGCCTCGTCGATCATTGCGCCGCTCCTCTCCCCCGCAAGCGGGTGGTAGCCCCACATCCCTGCTCTGCATAGTCGCAGGCGCGGGTCATGCGTCTTCCCCTCAGGTGGTGACCAGCGTCCCGATCTTCTCACCGGCGACGGCACGGGCGATGTTGCCATTCGTCAGCAGGTTGAACACCAGGATCGGCATGCCATTGTCCATGCAGAGGCTGAAGGCGGTCGCATCGGCCACTCGCAAGCCGCGGTCGATGACCTCGCGGTGGGTGATCGCGGCGATGAGTTCGGCCTCGGGGTTCAGCCGTGGATCCTCGGAGAAGACGCCGTCGACCGCTTTGGCCATGAGGACCACCTCGGCGCCGATCTCGAGCGCCCGCTGCGCGGCGGTGGTGTCGGTGGAGAAGTACGGCAACCCCATGCCGGCCCCGAAGATCACCACCCGCCCCTTCTCGAGGTGGCGGACCGCCCGCAGCGGGAGGTAGGGCTCGGCCACCTGGCCCATCGTTATCGCGGTCTGCACGCGGGTGACGATGCCTTCCTTCTCGAGGAAGTCCTGCAGCGCCAGGCTGTTCATCACCGTGCCGAGCATGCCCATGTAGTCCGAGCGGGTGCGTTCCATCCCGCGCTGCTGTAGCTGCGCGCCGCGGAAGAAGTTGCCACCGCCGATGACCACGGCGACCTGGACGCCGTCGCGGACCACCTCGGCGATCTGACGCGCCACCCGCGCCACGACATCCGGGTCCAGGCCCACCTGGCCTCCGCCGAACATCTCGCCGCCCAGCTTCAGCAGCACCCTGGAATACTTCGGCCGGCCCGCCGGGTGGCCCGACGCCAGCCCGTTCTCCGCCGAAAACTCGGGCGTGCCATGGCTGGTCGGCTCCGGCTGCGCCGCCGCTGGGCCGGCGACTCCGGATTCCCTGGACTCTGTGGACTCCGTCATCAGACTCCTCGCATGAGAGTGCCATCCCGGGCGGCCTCATCCGGAACGGCATTTCACATCCTGCCTCATCGCAGCACAAAGACGCGTCGGCGGGGGGCATTATCCGCAGGGCCGTGGCCCGCACATGTTTGAGCGGCTCCGAGCGTGGGGAATCCGCACCATCGCGGTGAGTTACCAAGGCCTTGAGAACAAGGGCCCATCTCGCCGTGTGACCGGGCCGATCATCAGATCGGCCGGCGTTGGGCAGCACTGCTCAACGCGGGACGCCACCGAGAGGAACGAATCCATGGCGGACGACAAGTCGGGACCCGCTGAGGCCGTGAAGGGCATCGTCGAGGATGCCAAGGGCAAGGCCAAGGAAGCCATCGGCACCGTGGCCGGCCGCGACGACCTCCAGCGTGAGGGCCAGGCGCAGCAGGACAAGGCCGAGGCTCAGCGCGACGCGGCGAAGAAGGAAGCCGAGGCGGAGGCCGCGCGCGGCGGCGCCGAGGCGGCCGAGGAGCGCCAGAAGTCCCACCAGTAACTTGGGGATGGCATGGGGCCGGTCCGGATACGGACCGGCCCCATCTATTTCTGCGCGGCCGGTCCGGATACGGACCGGCCCCATCTATTTCTGCGCGGCCGGTCCGGATACGGACCGGCCCCACCTATTTCCGCGCGGCCGGTCCGGATACGGACCGGCCCCACCTATTTCCGCGCGGCCGGTCCGGATACGGACCGGGCCCATACGTTTGCCGGTCCGGCCCCGTCGATTTGCGAGCCACCGGTCCGTTTACCGGTTCGGCCCCGTCGGCGATTGCATAGTTTTACTCTTAATCGGGTATCCACCGCTGCGCTGGCAGGCATCTCTCGGGGGTGCCTACGGTCGGGGGTCACGACAGGCCCACGTCAGCTTGGAGATGCGGTGGACGTTCTACTCCTCACCGACGAGGACGACTTCGACTCTGCCCTGCCCGCTCTCGCATCGTTGGCGCAGACGACGCGGCGCGCGCCGCTTTCGCACGACGGCGACGGCCATCACCGCATCGCCGACGTCGCCATCATCGATGCACGCAACGACCCCGCCACCGCGCGCAACGCGTGCCGCGAACTGACCGCGAGCAGCCCCGCGGTGGCCGTGGTGGCCGTGGTGGCCCCGTCCGACTTCATGGCGGTCGGCGTCGACGGGCACTTCGACGACGTGATTCTGCCGGCCGTCGGCGCGGACGAGTTGCAGGCGCGCCTGCGGATGGCGATCACGCGGCGCCGCAGCGCACTCGACGGCGCGTTGAAGTTCGGCCCACTCGTGCTGCGCCCGGCCAGCTTCTCCGCATCGCTCGACGGCAGGGACCTGGGACTGACGCTCACCGAGTTCAAGTTGCTGAATTTCCTTGTGCAGCACGCGGGTCGAGCGTTCACCCGCACCCGGCTGATGCATGAGGTGTGGGGCTATGACTGCAACGGCCGCGTGCGGACCGTCGACGTCCACGTGCGGCGCCTGCGCGCCAAGCTGGGCGCCGAACACGAGTCGATGATCGATACCGTCCGCGGCGTCGGGTACATGGCGCCTACACCGCCGCACCCCGAGTGGATCGTCGGCAACGCGACCGTGACACCGGTCTGGACATCGGCAGCGGCCGCCGCCGATTCGGTGTCTCCGTAGCCCGTCAGCCGAAGAGCGGGAACGCGCGCTTGCGCGCCAGCGCGTCCATTCCCGCCTGGATGGCGTCCTGCACCTCGTTGTATTTGCGGTCGACGTAGGCGTCGTCGTCGGCGCGCGCCGGATCGTGGTCGAGTTCGACGGCGGGCATGAACCGGGTCCTGATCTTGGCGGGCAGCGGCAGCTGCGGCAGCGCCGCGGGCGCGATGCCCCACGGAAGCGAGACCGCCAGCGGGAAGACCTTCAGGCGCAAGAGGCGGTCGAGCTGCAGGGCCCTCGAAAGCTTGTCGCCGCGGATCAGCACGGGCATCGCGTCGGCGCCGCCGACGGTCGAGATCGGGACGATGGGCACGCCGGCGCGAATCGCCATTTTTACGAAGCCTTTTCGTCCCGCCAGGATGGCACGGTCACGTTCGGTCCACGGGCGCAGCGAGTCCACTTCGCCGCCCGGCCACAGCGCGACGTCGCATCCCTCGGCCAGGGCCGTGGCGATCGCGTCGGGCGCGGCCGGAAGCACTCCCATCGCCCGGAAGTAGCGGCCGATGCCCGGAATCGCCATGAGGGCGTCGTGGGCCGTCCCGTGCAGTTGGCGCCGCGGGCCGAAGTGCCGCCACCACTGCAGGCCGACGGTCCACGCGTCCCAGACGAACGGGGCACCGGAATGGATGCCGACCAACAGCACCGGCGGTTCGGGGATGTTGTCCCAGCCGTCGATCTCCATGCGGAACCAGTAGTCCACGAGGAAGTTCCAGAAATACTTCTGGCGCTGCAGGGCCGACTCGTCGACGCCGCTGAGATCCCATTCGCCGGCCCGCTCGGCAACCCACCCGCTCACGCCGCCCCGCGCCTTGCTGCGCTTCTCGTCCATGGTGGCCCGCGCCTGCTCGGCGTGTTCCTGTGCCTGCTGTCTCACGTCGTCCGGCCTGTGATCTTCGCAACTCATGACGGGGCGGGTACCCGATTCGCCCGCACTGCATTCCCCTTCGACGCAAAACTCCCCGCGCCACTTCGCGTGACGCGGGGAGTATTTGCAGGAGAACTTAGCTCTGCTGCGGCGCCGGGCTGGGCGGCGCACCCGGGGCCGGGCTCGAGTTCGGAGCACCCGGGTTCGTGTTCGGGGCGCCCGGGGTCGAGTTCGGGGCACCGGTGCCGCCCGGCATGTTCGACGTCCAGATCAGGATGTCCTGCAGGCCGTCGTTGTAGACGACGCCGTTGGGCGCCGCGCCGGTCACGTCGAAGTACAGGGTGCCTGTCGACTGGTTACCCGGCGGGATCGGCGCCGGGTTGAGGCCGTTGGGGACCTGCACCTTGTCGATCACGCGGTAGTTCTGGCCGTTCGGCCCGCGCGCGATGAAGTTGTTCACCATCGGCGTCACGATCCCGCCGTCCGACCGGGCGGTGACGTCCGCCTGGTAGAGCGTGCCCTTGGGCGTGTAGCCGGGGATTGTGACGTTGCTCGGCTGCAGGTTGCTCACCGTGTAGTCGGTGACCATCGGCCCGTCGATGAGCTGCTCGCTGGCGCCGAAGCCCTGGATGTTGGGCGCCGGCGCGGCGGAGGCCATCGCCGGGGTGAACATCGTCGCGGCCGCGATGCCCGCGGCGGCGACAGCAGTCTTCGCGGTCGTGCTGAACTTCATTGCTTGTTCCTTCCGTGTCGAACATTCGCTCTTCCCGAAGGGGGATAAGCGCACCCAGGTCGCATAGCCATTCGTCCGAAGGCGTAAACACGGAAATGGTTCGCGTTTATTTGCCGCACACGGCCTTTCGCGCCACATCTTTCACATCGGTAACAATTCCCACACCGCGGTTGATTGGCCATTGCGCGGGCGGGTAGCCGCATGACGGCGCTCTGCGGCCGGCACGAAGCGACATTCACAGCGCTCGTTCACCCCACGCTTGAACAGAAAGAGGAACTCAGCAATGGGCTTTGCGGCACAGCAACAAGAGGTTCCGGGTCGGCAATCAGAGATGGACCCGATTCCCGATTGCGGCGAAAACTCTTACCAGGGATCGGGAAAACTCACCGGCAAGCGGGCGATCATCACCGGCGGCGACAGCGGCATCGGGCGCGCGGTCGCCATCGCCTTCGCGCGCGAAGGCGCCGATGTCCTGATCTCCTACCTCAACGAGGACGACGACGCGCGCGACGTGGCCCGCCATGTCGAGGGCGCGGGGCGCAAATGCGTTCTGGTGCCCGGGGACCTGTCGGATCCGGCACACTGCCGCGCGGTCGTCGACCGCGCGGTACAGGAGCTGGGCGGCGTCGACATCCTCGTCAACAACGCGGCATTTCAGATGATGCGCCACAGCCTCGACGAGATCAGCGACGAGGAGTGGGACTACACCTTCCGCCTCAACGTGGGTGCGTATTTTCACCTCGCCAAAGCCGCGGTGCCGCACATGAAGCCGGGATCGTCGATCATCGGCAGTTCGTCGGTGAACTCCGACAGCCCCAATCCGACGCTGGCCCCGTACGCGGCGACCAAGGCGGCGATCGCCAACTTCTCGGCCAGCCTGGCGCAGTTGTTGGGCGAGAAGGGAATTCGCGTCAACAGTGTGGCTCCGGGTCCGATATGGACGCCGCTGATCCCGTCGACCATGCCGCCCGACAGCGTGGAGTCCTTCGGGGAGAACACCCCACTGGGGCGCGCGGGCCAGCCCGTCGAGCTGGCACCGGTCTACGTGCTGCTGGCCTCCGACGACGCGAGTTACATCTCGGGGGCGCGGGTCGCGGTCACCGGGGGCCGGCCCATTCTCTAGGGCCGGTCACCGGTGTGAATCACGCTGCGGCTGAATAGGCTTCAGGAGCCGCGGTTCTCGCCCAGCTCCTCGACGATCGCGCTCGGCGGTCCGATGTCCTTCGCGTTCTCGGCCAGCCCGGGCTTGGTGTGCGAACGGCGCGCCGCGGCCTTGTCGGCGTCGCCGACGCCTCCGTCGGCGAGCGTCACCGACGACATGACCTGGGAGACATTGGCGTAGGTCTCTGGCGGGATCGCCCGCAACGCCCGGATGGTCTCGAGGTCACAGCCGCTGCGGTCCGCGGCGTCGAGCAGGTCCTCCTTGCTGGCCGGGAAGTCGACCGCGTCGAGGCACCGCCGGAGTCGGTCAGGGGTAGTTGATGCAACCATGGCCGTCGGGATGCCCCCCGATCGGCGCCCCAAACGAGTCGGGTCAGCGCCCGCGGACCCGACGGTTCTCCTTCTTGATCGCGTCGACCAACTGCTCCTTGCTCATTGTCGACCTTCCGCGCACCTCGAGGCGGCGCGCGACGTCGAGCAGGTGCTTCTTGCTGGCGTTGGCATCGACGCCCTCCGCCGTCTTCCCCGAGGCCTTGGGTCCCCCGCTCTTTGCCCGTTCGTCCGACGGCCCCTTCTTCTCCTTGGGCTCCCAGTGGTCACCGACCTTCTCGAAGCTGTGCTTGAGGGCGGAGTAGGCCACTCGGTGGGCACGCTCCTCGTCGCCGTACTCCTCGGCCGCGGAGTCGTGGGTCTTCGCGAACGTGCGTTGCGCTTTGGCGTTGGAGCGCTGCAGGGTGCTCGGCAACTCGTCCTTCTTCGGCTTGCCGCCTTTCGTCGTCTTCGGCATCACAACTCCTTGTCGGCCGCTGGTTTCGTTGGCAGTCGGTTACCCCGCCACACGCCAGGCAATCACCGTTCGCCCGTCACCGCGCCCGAGGTATGTAAATATGACTGACATGGGTCAGGCCGAAGACGCCCCGCTGGGATTCCTTCTCTACCGGGTGGCGGCCGTCCTGCGACCCGAGGTCGCCGCGGTGCTGGGTCCCGTCGGCCTGACGCTGCCCGAATTCGTCTGCCTGCGCATCCTTTCGATGTCGCCGGGCCTGTCCAGCGCCGAGCTGTCGCGGCACACCAACGTCACCCCGCAGGCGATGAACACGGTCCTGCGCCGCCTCGAGGAGATCGGGGCGGTGACCCGACCGGAGTCGGTGTCGTCGGGCCGGGCGCTGCCCGCCACGCTGACCACTGCGGGGCGCACGTTGCTGAAGCGCGCGGAGGGTGCCGTGCGCGAAGCCGACAACCGCATTCTCGGCAAGCTCACGCCGGCGCAGCAGCGCGAGTTCAAGCGCACACTCGAAAAGCTGGGCTCCGACGGATGATTCAGGCCTGGATGCGGGCCCAGGGACGGGCCTCTTCCAGCTCGTAGGCCAGTTCCAGCAGCAGGGCTTCCTGCCCCAGATCCGCCGAGAACATCATGCCCACGGGCATGCCGTCGGCGGACTGGCCCAGGGGCAGCGAGATCGCCGGCTCGCCGGTGACGTTCTGCAGCGGGGTGAACGAGACCCAGTCGATCAGCCTCTCGATGACTTGGTGGTAGTCGGTCGGGGCCAGGTGGCCGATGCGGGGCGTCTGGTCGGCGAGGGTGGGGGTCAGCACGACGTCGTAGGTGCCGAAGAATCGCGCGGTGCGCCGCCGGATCCGGCGCAGGCGCAGGATGGCCAGCGGCAGGCGGTGCATGTTGCGGGCCGTGTTCCGTTCCAGGCCCAGCGTCAGGCTGTCCAGCCGCGTGCGGTCGAACGTCTCGCCGAACAACCGCCGCCCGGTTCTCACCTGCGCCAGCGCCAGAAAGCCCCAATACAGCACGAAGTCGTCGACGAAGCTCGCCGGCACGGGCGGCTCGTCGATGTGCTCGACGCGGTGGCCGAGTTCCTCGAGGAGGGCGGCCGACTTGAGCGTCAGCTCCCGCACCTGCGGGCTGCAGTCGCGTTGCACCGACCGGGTCAGCACGGCGATCCGCAGCCGCTGCCTGCCCGGGCCCGTCACGTCTCCCACCGGCGCCAGCTTGGGATTGCGGAAGGTGCGCTCGGCCTCACGGTAGAACGCCGCGGTGTCGCGCACCGAGCGGGTGAGCACGCCGTTGGCGACGATCCCGACGGGCATGCGCCGCAGGTGCGGGTCCAGCGGCAGGCGCCCGCGCGAGGGCTTCAGGCCGACGAGCCCGTTGCACGCCGCCGGGATGCGGATCGAGCCGCCGCCGTCGTTGGCGTGCGCGATCGGCACCACGCCGGCCGCGACGAACGCGCCCGACCCCGACGACGACGCGCCCGCGCTGAAGTCGGTGTTCCACGGGTTGCGGACCGGCCCCAGGCGCGGGTGTTCGGCCGATGCGCTGAACCCGAACTCCGAGAGCTGCGTCTTGCCCACCGGCGCCAGCCCGGTCGTCAGGTACAGCCGGGTGAACTCGCTGTCGCTGGTGGCGTTCCACGGCGTCCAGGCGTCGGTGCCGTGCATCGTCGGCTGGCCGGCGATGTCGACGTTGTCCTTGAGGAACGTCGGCACGCCGGCGAAGTAGCCCTGCGCAACCGCGTTCCCCTCGGCGGCTTCCCGGGCCTGCCGGAAGGCCGCGTACGCCAGGCCGTTCAGGATCGGGTCGACGGCCTCCGTGCGGGCGATGGCGGCCTCGGTCACCTCCGTGCGGCTGACCGCGCCGGTCCGGAGGGCTTCCGCCAGCCCGACGGCGTCCAGCTCACCGAGGGCGTCGTCACCGAACGCGTGCACGTGTTGCATGGCGATGACGCTAACCCGGCCCGTCGGGCCGGTTAAGCCTGGCCCACCTCGAACCGGACGAACCGCGTCACCGTCACACCCGCCTCGTCGAGCAGGGACTTGACGGTCTTCTTGCTGTCGGACACCGACGGCTGCTCGAGCAGCACCGAGTCCTTGAAGAAGCCGTTCAGGCGGCCCTCGACGATCTTGGGCAGCGCCTGCTCCGGCTTGCCCTCCGACTTGGCGGTCTCCTCGGCGATGCGGCGCTCGCTGGCCACCACGTCCTCTGGGACGTCGTCGCGGGACAGGAAGCGCGCCTTGAGCGCGGCGATCTGCAGCGCGACGGTGTGGGCCGCGTCCTTGTCTTCACCCGTGAACTCGACGAGCACGCCGACGGCCGGCGGCAAATCGGCGGCGCGCTTGTGCAGGTAGGCCTCGACGTTGCCGTCGAAGTACTGCACGCGCCGCAGTTCGAGCTTCTCGCCGATCTTGGCCGACAGGTCGGCGATCGCCTGCTCGACGGTCTTGTCGCCGACCTTGGCTTGTTTCAGGGACTCGACGTCGGTGGCCTTCGCGTTCAGCGCGGCATCGACGACCTGGTCGGCCAGGGCCTGGAACTCGGCGTTCTTGGCGACGAAGTCGGTCTCAGAGTTCAGCTCGATGAGCGCCCCGCCCTTGGCGGCGACGAGGCCCTCGGCCGTGGCGCGCTCGGCGCGCTTGCCGACGTCCTTGGCGCCCTTGATGCGCAGCGCCTCGACCGCCTTGTCGAAGTCACCGTCGCTGTCGGCCAGCGCGTTCTTGCAGTCGAGCATGCCGGCGCCGGTGAGTTCCCGAAGCCGCTTGACGTCGGCAGCGGTGAAGTTCGCCAATGCTCAGCCCTCCTATGAGGTTTCAGTGGTTGGTTCGGGTGCGCCCGCGGCGGCTTCGTTGCCGGCCGGGGCTGCGGTGGCGGTCGCCGAAGCGAGCAGCTCCTGCTCCCACTCGGCGAGCGGCTCGGCGGACTCGGCCTCGGGCTTGCCGTCGCCGCGGCCCAGGCCGGCGCGGGCCTGCAGGCCCTCGGCGACGGCGGAGGCGATCACCTTGGTCAGCAGGGCGGCCGAGCGGATCGCGTCGTCGTTACCCGGGATCGGGTAGTCGACCTCGTCGGGGTCGCAGTTGGTGTCGAGGATCGCGATCACCGGGATGCCCAGCTTGCGGGCCTCGCCGACGGCGATGTGCTCCTTGTTGGTGTCGACGACCCAGACGGCCGACGGCACCTTGTTCATGTCCCGGATACCGCCGAGGCTGCGCTCCAGCTTGTTCTTCTCGCGGGTCAGCCCGAGGATCTCCTTCTTGGTGCGACCCTCGAAGCCGCCGGTCTGCTCCATCGCCTCGAGCTCCTTGAGGCGCTGCAGCCGCTTGTGCACGGTGGAGAAGTTGGTGAGCATGCCGCCCAGCCAGCGCTGGTTCACATAGGGCATGCCGACGCGGGTCGCCTCCGCGGCGACCGACTCCTGCGCCTGCTTCTTGGTGCCGACGAACAGCACGGTGCCCCCGTGCGCGACGGTCTCCTTGACGAACTCGTACGCCTTGTCGATGAAGGTCAGCGTCTGCTGCAGGTCGATGATGTAGATGCCGTTGCGGTCGGTGAAGATGAACCGCTTCATCTTGGGATTCCAGCGACGGGTCTGGTGCCCGAAGTGGGTGCCGCTGTCGAGCAGCTGCTTCATGGTCACGACGGCCATGGTTGTGCCTCACTTGTGTCGGTTTTATGCCCGGCGTCGGGTGACGCCACGCCCTGGCGTCTGCTGCGATGCCGGACCCTGTTAGGGGACCGCCCGGCATGCGATGCGAGTTCCTGGACTGCGGGAGTCGCGGTGCAGACGCGCGAAGTCAGCCCGCAAGCGAGCTGCGACCAGCAGTTTACACCGGTTCGGCGGGTGCTTTTTCCACAGCACTGGCGGCCGGCGACTGGTGGCACCATCGGCGCGGCACTGAACTGACCGCATGCGACGGCTGGCGGGGCTGGTACTCGGCGCGCTGCTGGTCGGCGCGGTGCCCGCGGGGGCCGACGACGTCCGGCTGGACTGGCCCTTGCGGCCTCCCCCGGCCGTCAGCCGCGGGTTCGACGCTCCCACGCCCGACTGGCACCCCGGTCATCGGGGGGTTGACCTGCCGGGGCATCCCGGCCAGCCGGTATACGCCGCCGGCGACGCGACCGTGGTGTTCGCGGGACTGCTCGCGGGACGGCCCGTCGTCTCGCTGGCCCACCCCGGCGGGCTGCGCACCAGCTACGAGCCGGTGCGCGCCTCCGTGCGGGTCGGTCAGGTCGTCACCGCCGAGACGGCGATCGGGTCGTTGCTGCCCGGCCACGCCGGCTGCCCGGCCGCGGCATGCCTGCACTGGGGCGCGATGTGGGGTCCGGCGTCCGGGGCCCATTACGTGGACCCGCTGGGGCTGCTGAAATCGACGCCGATCCGGCTCAAGCCGCTCGCCGCAACCGAGCGACCGGCCGGGACGGAAGTTAGGCTGCCAGCACCGGCCGACGCGCGCGCACCACGAGGACATCCATGAGCGGATTGAATCCTTGGCTCCTCCTGTTCTCGGTCGCCGCCGTCGCGATAGCCCTTTCGCTGACCTGGGTGTCGCTGGCCGACCGCCTCATGCCGGGGATCAGCCCGGAACACAACTCGAAGATTTCGCCGTACCTGTCGGTCACCGGGCTCGTTTACGGCGCTCTGCTCGGCTTTACCGTCGTCGTTTCCTGGCAGGAATTTTCCGCGGCTCAGGCGGTCGTCGTATCCGAAGCGACGTCACTGACAACGCTGTACCGGCAGACGACGGCCATGCCCGAGCCGGAGCGGGCACAACTGAGGGCTCTGCTCCGCACATACACGGCCGATGAGGGTGCCGACTGGGAGCGGCAGCCCGGCGCCTCCCGCCGTCCCACGCTCGTCCAGATCTACCGCGTGGTCGGAGATCAGCCGCCGAGCGCGGCCTCGAACCCCATCAACGGGGCTTTCCTCAGCGAGCTGACGGAGCTCGCATCACACCGCACCATGCGCCACATGCGGACCCAGCCCCGCATACCGCCGCCGCTGTGGGCCGGCCTGGGCGCCGGCGCCCTCGTCCTCATCACTCTGACCGCGTTGCTGCGCATCGGTAATACGGCCGCCCACGGGGCTCTGACCAGCATGGTCGCGATTCTGCTCGGCCTGCTGCTGTGGATCGTCTTCACGCTCGACCATCCCTCCGGCGGCGAGATCACCTCGGGATCCCTTCAGCACGCACTCCTGGTGTTCGACGTGATCGACCGCTCCACCTGACGGCCGAACGTGCGACCCGGTCAGAAGTCAAAGATCGTCTCCCCGCCTGCGGGGCTGTTGGAGATGTAGATCGGTCCCAGCGTGAACGGGTAGTTCCCGGTGTTGAACGGGTTGCCGTTCGACGCGACCACCGGGGTGTAGGGCGCGGTGACCGTCTCGGTGTACAGCTCGTGACCGGTGCTGGTGTAGACCGTGAACGTCGTCCCCGCCGGTAGCGTCGTGCCTTGCGCAAAGCCGGGCACGAGGGACGCCGGGATGGATCCGGTTTTGCCCCCGGAGTCGACCATCGTGTCGCTCACCGTCTGCAGTGGCCCGGTCCCGAGCTGGACCTGCAGGTCGGCGGTGTGCGGCGCCCCGGGCAGCGACGCGACAGGGGTCAGCGGGTTGGGACCGAACTCCACCACACCCGCCGGTTCGTTGATGAGCTCCCCCTGGCTGAGGGTGCCCGGCAACGCCGCGGTCACAGGATCGGAGAACGGATGCCCGTCGTTCGGCCCGACTCCCATCACGCTGGGGAAGGAGTCGAGCGAGAGGGGCGTTGGCGTACCCCCATTGATCGTCTCTGTCGCGGACGTGGCGACGGCCACGGTGATCGGCGCGGTGACGATGCCGTTGCCGAGATCCACCGGCGCTGTGTAGGTGTTGTAGTAGACCGTCTTGAACGAATCGCTGTTGATTTCGTAGTCGACGTGACCCGGAGGCCCGGTGACCGGGCCGAGCTTCGCGACATCAACGTCTTGGGGTGTGAGCAGAAGTCCGGTGGATCCGGTATCGAACAGCACGGACGCGGTCGGTCCGCCGCCGACGGAAACGTTGACGAGCGGGCGGCCCTCGGGATCGACCTGCACGAGAATCTCGTTGGGCGGCAAGGGAGTTGCGGTGCCGCCGGCCCCCGCGGTGCCCCTCAGCCACACGCCGCGGCC
>NZ_CACRUY010000026.1 GCF_902652685.1 Mycobacterium sp. Marseille-P9652 | reverse complement strand
GGTCCCCGAGGCACCGGGTTCTTCGCCGGCGCCGGCGGTCCCGCGGGTGCTCGCGGCGTGCTGTTCGGCGCCAACGGCGCCCCGGGTCAATCCGGCTGAGTTCGCCGCGGCGACAGCGCTATTCACGCGAGCTGGCGCCTGTTTCCGCTGACGCCCCTCAAACCCGGATCGAGAACTGCGTGATGGCCGGCTCGCCGGGCGCCGCGCAGCGGTAGCCGCCGCGGCGCAGCGCGTCCGTCGGCGCGGTCATCGGCTCGAAGCAGACGAGATCTTCGGCGGGCGGTGCGAAGATCTGCGTCGCCGGGTACCCGCGCTCGAAGTGGACCTCCAGACGCCGGCCGCCGCAGGAGACCGCGAACACCGCGCCCTCGGGGACCTCGTCGTACGCGTCATCGAACCCCTTGTCGCCCAAGGGTTCCCGCATGGCATCCGTCGGCTCCGATTCGTCCGTCGGCAGGCCGCGGTCGTCGAGGCGCAGGTGCCGCAGCGGCGGCGTCTCGATCACCCACTCACCGCGCGGCACGCCCGGCAGCTGCAGGTACGGATGAAACCCGAAGCACAGCGGCACCGCCCGGTCGCCCGTCGCGTTGACCGTGGTCCGCACCGTCAGCGTCCGCTCGGCCAGCCGCACGGCGACGGTGAGCATGTGCGGAAAAGGAAAGCTGACCAACAACTTCGGGTCGGCGCCGAAGTCGAGCTCGGCGACCAGCTCGTTGCCCAATTCCGTCCTCACCCGCCAGCCCGGGTAGGCGGCCAGCACGCCGTGGATCGGCAACCCGTTGGGGTCGGCCCGGACGCCGTTCTCCCCGGGGGTCAGCTCCACGGTCACGTCCTGCGCGGTAAACGAGTTGCCGCCCAGGCGATTCGCCCACGGGTAGAGGATCGGGATGCCCATCGTCTTACCCGCCTCGAGGTAGGCCTCGAGGCCGCGTCGCTGGCCGAGCAGCTGCGCGCCGGCGTCGGTGAGCGACGTGCCGATCATGCCCGCGCCGGGCACGAACTGCGCGGCCACCTCCGACGCCGGGTCGGTCAGCGTGACGACGTGCATCATCTACCTCCAGAGCGGGTCGTGCTGAATGCGTTCGGGGGGAGCGCCTTTGGCGATCAGCGCGGCCTTGGTGGCCCGCACCATGGCCGGGCCGCCGGAGATCAGGATCTGCCGGTCGCCCCACCCGCCGTATTGCGACACCACGTCGAGCAGCCGGCCGGTCTGGTGCACGTGCAGGCCGCGTGGCGGCGTGACGTCGGGATAGTCGGCGGCCCACGCGGGGTCGCGGCGGTATTCCGACACCGGCGAGACGGACAGCCACGGGTTGTGCGACGCCACCTGCCAGAGGGTGGGCAGGTCGTACAGCTCGCAGCGGTAGCGCGCGCCGTAGAACAGATGCACGCGTGGGTTATCGGCGTAGCGGCTCAAGTCCATGATCAGCGCCCGCAGCGGCGCGAGGCCGGTGCTGCCGGCGACCATGAGCACGTCGCCGCCGCCGCGGTCGACGTGCAGGCCGCCGTGCGGGCTGGACAACCGCCAGCGGTCACCGGGGCGGGTCTCGTTGACGATGGCCGTGCTGACCAGGCCGCCGGGAACCTGCCGGACATGGAACTCGATCCCGCCGTCGGGGTCCGCCGGGATCGCCGGGCTGAGGTAGCGCCAGCGCCGCGGGCATTGCGGGACATGGGCATTCACGTACTGGCCGGGGTAGTAGTGCATCGGCCGGTCCAGCCGCAGCCGCACCACCGCGAGGTCACGCGAGACGCGGTGGTGCTCGATCACCGTGCCGTCCCACCAGGCCGGTCCCTCCTCGGCGTCGGCCGCGCCGCTCATGACCCCGGTGATCAGGTTCAGCGACTGCGTGGCCGCGGCGTCGACGGCGTCGGTCCAGGAGTCGGCCAGCTGGGCGCGCAGGGTCGCGTCCAGCGCGCGGCGCAGCGTGTCGTAATGGCTTGGCAGCACACCGTATTTGCGGTGATCGCGGCCGAGCTGGGCCAGGAACGACACCGGCTCGGCGGCGCGCTGCTCCACCAGCTCGCCGTACACCCAGCGCATGGCGTGGCCGAAAGCGGCTCGCTGGGCATCCAGTTCGGGCGGGAACAGGTCGCGCACCGAAACGTCGAGGGCGAACCAGCGGTCGTAGAAGCGGTGGACCAGCTCGTCGTCGAACGCGTCGCGCAACACGCCCAGCGCATCCCGGTCCTCCAAGCTCACGGACGCCGATTCTAGGCGCGCCGCGCCCCGGTCAGCCCTGACGGACGGTGTTGGACTTCCCCTTGTCGACGATCCGCGGCGAGCCCCAGTGGTAGGTCACCGCGTTCCCCGTTCCCGTGGTGCTCACGGCGTCCGCGCTGTCCACCGCGACGCGGTTGCGGTCGCCGGAGACGCTCAGGCTCGTGCAGTGGCCGGTGACGACCACCGTGTTGTCCACGCCGCTGACCGACAGGTAGCCGTCGTTGCACGGGATCGTCTTGTGCTTGCCGTTGCCGCTGACCTGCAAGGTGCCGGCGTTCGGGACGGGCGCCGACGGGGTGTCGCCGGTGCCGTCGGCGCGGAAGCCGCCCGCGGCCAGACCGGCCAGGGTCAGCCAGCCGATCACCATGGCCGACCAACACGCCATCCCCGCCCGGAGCCGGGGTCGCAGCGCGCCGAGCCAGTCGCCCGCCTCGTCGCGGTCGAGGTCGTAGGCGAAGGACGTCACGCATCGGGCCCGGGCCGGGTTGCGCTCGTCGGCCAGGATCACGCCGTTGGCGTATTCGCGCCCGCGCAACACCAGGCCGCCCTCGTCGTCGTCGAGGGCGTAGCGAACGGTCGTCGTGACGATCGGCCCGCTCCACCGGCGGCGGGTGACGTGCCAGCCGTGCGCCACCGGCAGGCGGACGTGGTACCGAATCGCTCCGCCCGGCTGGGTGGACCGGGAGATCACGGTGGCGACCCGGCCCCACCTGAGCAGGCCCAGCCGGATCCGCGCGCCCCGCAACCGCACCGCGTAGATGGCGGCCACGGTCAGCACCGCCACCGCGGCGAAGGCGCTCGGCAGCCCGACCCAGAACCCGGCGGGGAGGACCCCGACCGCGAGCAGGGTCCACGCGTCCCGCCAGCGGAATCGCAGCAGCTCGGCCAGCCGGAACGCCACCGGAACCTTGCGTGGGGTAAGCGCAAGTTCGGTGGTGGGCGCGCCGCTCACCCGCTCATCGGCGCCGTCGCGGCGGTTCATTTGCGAACTGGACCTACCGGAGCCGCGGAAAAAAACCTAAAATTGAGCGGAACAGACTCAACCTTGACGGCGTTGGACAACGCGAGAAGCATTTTTCCTACATACCCGGAAACGGAGGTGTCTCGGTTGGCTAGCGACTCTTTCAACCCGACCACCAAGACCCAAGCGGCGCTGACCTCGGCGCTCCAGGCGGCGTCGGCCGCCGGGAATCCCGAGATCAGGCCCGCGCACCTGCTGTTGGCGCTGCTGACGCAGAACGACGGGATCGCCGCGCCGCTGCTCGAGGCGGTCGGCGTCGAACCCGCGACCATTCGTACCGAGGCTCAGCACATGCTGGACCGCCTGCCGCAGGCCAGCGGCGCCAGCTCGCAGCCGCAGCTGTCGCGCGAATCGCTGGCCGCCATCACCACGGCCCAGCAGCTCGCCACCGAGATGGACGACGAGTACGTCTCGACCGAGCACCTGCTGGTGGGCCTGGCGACCGGCGACTCCGAGGTCGCCAAGCTGCTGACCGGCCACGGCGCCTCGCCGCAGGCGCTGCGCGAGGCGTTCGTCAAGGTCCGCGGCAGCGCCCGGGTCACCAGCCCCGAGCCGGAGGCTACCTACCAGGCCCTGGAGAAGTACTCCACCGACCTGACGGCCCGCGCGCGCGAGGGCAAGCTCGACCCGGTCATCGGCCGCGACAACGAGATCCGCCGCGTCGTGCAGGTGCTCTCCCGGCGCACCAAGAACAACCCGGTGCTCATCGGTGAGCCCGGCGTCGGCAAGACCGCGATCGTCGAGGGCCTGGCCCAGCGCATCGTGGCCGGCGACGTCCCCGAGAGCCTGCGCGACAAGACCGTCATCAGCCTGGACCTGGGCTCGATGGTCGCCGGCGCCAAGTACCGCGGCGAGTTCGAGGAGCGGCTCAAGGCCGTCCTCGACGACATCAAGAACTCCGCCGGCCAGATCATCACGTTCATCGACGAGCTGCACACCATCGTGGGCGCCGGCGCGACCGGCGAGGGCGCGATGGACGCCGGCAACATGATCAAGCCGATGCTGGCCCGCGGCGAGCTGCGGCTGGTCGGCGCCACGACGCTCGACGAGTACCGCAAGTACATCGAGAAGGACGCCGCCCTGGAGCGGCGCTTCCAGCAGGTGTTCGTCGGCGAGCCGTCGGTCGAGGACACCGTCGGCATCCTGCGCGGGCTGAAGGACCGCTACGAGGTGCACCATGGCGTGCGCATCACCGACTCGGCGCTGGTGGCGGCCGCGACGTTGAGCGACCGCTACATCACCGCGCGGTTCCTGCCGGACAAGGCCATCGACCTGGTCGACGAGGCCGCCAGCCGGCTGAAGATGGAGATCGACTCGCGGCCCGTCGAGATCGACGAGGTCGAGCGCCTGGTGCGCCGCCTCGAGATCGAGGAGATGGCGCTGGCCAAGGAGGAGGACGAGGCGTCCAAGGAGCGGCTGGAGAAGCTGCGCTCCGAGCTGGCCGACAAGAAGGAACAGCTGGCCGAGCTCACCACCCGCTGGCAGAACGAGAAGAACGCGATCGACGTCGTCCGAGAGCTCAAGGAGCAGCTGGATGTGCTGCGCGGCGAGTCCGAGAGGGCCGAGCGCGACGGCGACCTGGCCAAGGCCGCCGAGCTGCGCTACGGCCGCATCCCGGAGCTGGAGAAGAAGCTCGACGCCGCGCTGCCGCACGCCGAGGCGCGCGAGAACGTGATGCTCAAGGAGGAGGTCGGGCCCGACGACATCGCCGAGGTGGTGTCGGCGTGGACCGGCATCCCCGCCGGGCGGATGCTCGAGGGCGAGACGGCCAAGCTGCTGCGCATGGAGGACGAGCTGGGTAAGCGCGTCATCGGTCAGAAGCGGGCCGTGCAGGCGGTGTCTGACGCCGTGCGGCGTTCGCGGGCCGGTGTCGCCGACCCGAACCGGCCGACCGGGTCGTTCATGTTCCTCGGCCCGACCGGTGTCGGCAAGACCGAGCTGGCCAAGGCGCTGGCGGAGTTCTTGTTCGACGACGAGCGCGCGATGGTCCGCATCGACATGAGCGAGTACGGCGAGAAGCACTCGGTCGCACGGCTGGTCGGCGCTCCTCCGGGCTACATCGGTTACGACCAGGGCGGCCAGCTGACCGAGGCGGTGCGGCGGCGTCCCTACACGGTGATCCTGTTCGACGAGATCGAGAAGGCGCACCCGGATGTGTTCGACGTGCTGCTGCAGGTGCTCGACGAGGGGCGGTTGACGGACGGCCAGGGCCGCACGGTCGACTTCCGCAACACGATCCTGATCCTGACGTCCAACCTGGGCTCGGGCGGGACCGAGGAGCAGGTGATGGCCGCGGTGCGCTCGGCGTTCAAGCCGGAGTTCATCAACCGCCTCGACGACGTGATCATCTTCCACGGCCTCGAGCCCGGTGAGCTGGTGGCGATCGTCGACATCCAGCTGGCCCAGCTGCAGAAGCGGCTGGCGCAGCGCCGCCTCACCCTCGAGGTGTCGCTCCCGGCCAAGCAGTGGCTGGCGCAGCGCGGGTTCGACCCGGTCTACGGCGCGCGGCCGCTGCGCCGGCTGGTGCAGCAGGCGATCGGCGACCAGCTGGCCAAGCAGTTGCTGGCCGGCGACGTCCACGACGGCGACACCGTTCCGGTGAACGTCAGCCCGGACGGCGACTCGCTGATCCTCGGCTGATTCGACCAGCCGCAAAAGCCCCCATTTCCAGGCGAAATCGGGGGCTTTTGCGTCCGCGGGGTCGCGCACGTCCTGTGACGCGCTTGTGACCCGGCCGCGTTCTGTATTCCCGCTGCCGAACAGATACCCTGTGTGGGATGGTCCCCCTCTGGTTCACGCTGTCCGCGCTGTGCTTTGTCGGCGCGGGCGTGCTGCTGTACGTCGACCTCGATCGACGCCGCGGGCGCAGCAGGCGCCGCCGGTCGTGGGCGCGGTCGCACGGCTTCGACTACGAGCGTGAATCGACCGAGATCCTCAAGCGCTGGAAGCGCGGGGTGATGTCGACGGTCGGCGACGTGCCGGCCTACAACGTGGTGCTGGGCCAGATCCGCGGCGAGGCGGTCTACATCTTCGACCTCGAAGAGGTCGCCACGGTGATCGCGCTGCACCGCAAGGTGGGCACGAACGTCGTCGTCGACCTCCGGCTCAAGGGGCTGAAAGAGCCTCGGGAGAACGACATTTGGCTGCTGGGCGCCATCGGGCCCCGGATGGTCTACTCGACCAATCTCGACGCCGCGCGGCGCGCCTGCGACCGGCGCATGGTCACGTTCGCGCACACCGCGCCCGATTCCGCCGAGATCATGTGGAACGAGCAGAACTGGACGCTGCTGGCCCTGCCGGTCACCAGCACGCGCGCCCAGTGGGACGAGGGCCTTCGCACCGTGCGTCAGTTCAACGACCTGCTGCGCGTCCTGCCGCCGGCGCCCCAGGAAACGTCCGAGGAGAGCGTGGCGGCACCGCCGCGCACCGCGGCGCCCGGCCGCCCGCTGGCTCCCGCGGGCCGGGCGGAGCTGCCGCCCCGCCGTTCCGGGCAGGACGTCTCCGGGCTGCTCGGCTCGGACGTTCAGGCCGGCCAGAGTCATCCAGAGAATAGGGGAAACCGTACTTGGTCAACGCTCCGCCGACCATCCGACTGATGCTCCTGAAGCGGACCCGGCTACCGCGTATGTCGCACTGACCTGGCCTATGTAGTACGAGCGTCGGATGAGGCGGTCAGCGCGACGGCCGGTATCCGAAACCGCATGCGTCGGGGCCGGATTGACCACCCTTAACGACCGATCACGGAGGGATCAAATCCGACCCACTGCTTCGACTCTGCCGGAGGGGGCGAATAACTCTTCCAATGCTGGTTCGCGCTCTGCGCGCATTGGATTTCGTCCGGACATCGAGGGATTGCGTGCCGTCGCCGTGTTGGCCGTTGTCCTCTTCCATTTCTATGTGCCCGGGGTCGGTGGCGGGTTCATCGGCGTCGACGTGTTCTTCGTCATTTCAGGCTTCTTGATCACCGGGCTGCTGTGGCGCGAGGTCAGCGCGGACGGCACCGTCCGGTTGCGCCGGTTCTACGGGGCCAGAGCCCGCCGACTACTGCCCGCGTCGGCCACAGTCGGAGTGGTTATCGCGATCACCTGGACTGTGCTGTCATCCCCGTTGGCGGCGCGCAGAATCATCGGTGACGGCATCGCGAGCGCGCTGTATGTGGGCAACTACCGGTTCGCTCTCCAGGGCATCGACTACTTCACCGTCAGTTCACCGTCGCCGTTCCAGCATTACTGGTCTCTGGGCGTCGAGGAGCAGTTCTACTTGGTGTGGCCGCCCTTGATCATCGGGACGGCCTGGCTCATCCGGCGCGTGCGTCGCCGCACCGGCGCTCGGCCCGGGTCGTCGCCGGTCCCATTTCTGGTGGTGCTTGTCCTGGTCGCCAGCGTCTCGTTTGCGGCGTCTCTGGTGGCCACTCGCCTGTTGCCTCCTATGGCGTTCTTTTCGCTGCCCACCCGGGCCTGGGAGTTGGCCGTGGGCGGCGTGGTGGCCTTGACGACCAACCAGTGGAGTCGACTTTCGCGCCTGCCTGCCGCGCTGGCGGGATGGGCAGGCCTGGCGGTGATCCTTCTGGCCTGCGCCCTGCTGAGTGGGGCAACACCGTTTCCGGGTACCGCCGCACTGTTGCCCGTGCTCGGCACGGCGCTGGTGATCGGCGCGGGCTGTTCGACCCCCGCACGCGGGGTCGGGCGCCTTCTCGCGCTGCGGCCGATGCAAGCCGTCGGCCGGGTGAGCTACGCCTGGTATCTGTGGCACTGGCCTGTGGCTTTGCTGGCAACGCCGATGGGTCCGTTAGGCAGCTTGGCCGGGATCCTCATCTCCTTCGCGCTGGCCGCGCTCACACTGCGCCTCATCGAGAATCCCTTGCGATTCGCCGCGCCGGTACGCCGGTCGGCCGCCCGCAGTCTTGCGCTTGGTGGTGCCGTCACTGCCGTTGCGGTTTCCGTGTGCCTGGCGCTGCTGGTTGTGGTGCCCGTCCCGGTCGGTCACGGGCCGCCGGCTCAAGCCCTTGTGGTCACCGCAGCGCCTCCCCCCACGGGCACAAGCGTCGTACCGTACGACGCCGCCGTCCAGAACGCATTTACCCAGGTAGAGGCCGCGGTGTCGGCATCCGCCGACCTGAGGGCCGTACCGTCGAACCTCGATCCCCCGCTGGCTCGCGTAGCAGACGAGCTAAAGTCCGGCTACGGCGGTTGCGTACGCGGCGTGTGGGAAGTCGACCAGCCTGAGTGCGCGACGGGTGACACCGCATCGACGACGACGCTGGCCCTGGTCGGCGATTCGCATGCGGCGATGTGGGGACCGGCGTTTCAGCAGGTAGCCGAGCAGCGGCACTGGCGGATGGAGAACATGAACAAGGGCGGCTGCCCGGTGCTCGACTTGCCCGTCTTCAACCCCATCGTTCACCGGGAGTACACCGAGTGCGTGCAGTGGCGGGACCGCATCATCGCCCGGTTACAGAGCGAACACCCGCGGCTGGTCGTACTCAGCATCCGGCGCTACTACCCCAACCAAAGGTTCGCGGCCTACGACCCGGCGTGGATCGACAGCCTCACCCGACTGGTCCGGCAGCTCCGCGGCACGGGTGCACAGGTGCTGGTGCTCGGGCCGATCCCCATTCCGCAGGTATCGGTGCCGGACTGCCTGTCCGCGCACCTCGACGACGCGACGGCTTGCTCGCCGCAACGGTCGACGGCGGTCAATGATCCCGGCATCGCGGCGGAGACCGCCGCCACCGAAGCCGGTGGCGGACGATACGCCAACCTCACTCCGCTCTTCTGCACCGCCGCCCGCTGCCCGGTCATCGTCGGCAACACCCTGGTGTACATTGACGCGTCGCATATCAGCGTCGAATACGCCCGGGCGTTGGCGCCCGTGATGAGCGCGCTGGCCGACCGTGCCCTCGTCAACGGCTGACAGGCTGCGGTAACGCAACGGCCGCCAGGCCACCAACTATCAGCACGGCTGACGCGCGGGCCGCGCGTGCTGGCCGCGGCCCTAGGATGTCGCTCATGCCCCGTCCCGTCGCCCTGATCACCGGGCCCACCTCCGGGATCGGCGCCGGCTACGCGCGGCGCTACGCCCGCGACGGCTACGACCTGGTCCTGGTCGCCCGCGACGTCGACCGCCTCACCAAGCTCGCCGCGGAGCTCGAGGGGCAGGCGGGCGCCGTCGAGGTCCTCCCCGCCGCCGCCGCCGACGCCGCCGGCCGGGAGAAGGTTTCCGAGCGCCTCGCCCGCGGGGTGCGCGTCCTGATCAACAACGCCGGCTTCGGCACCAAGGGCGACTTCTGGGAGACGGATCCCGCGGTGCTGCAGAAGCAGCTCGACGTGAACGTCACGGCGGTCATGCACCTGACCCGGGCGGCCCTGCCCGCGATGCTCGGCGCCGGCGCGGGCACCGTCATCAACATCGCCAGCGTCGCCGGTCTGGTGCCCGGGCGCGGGTCGACGTACTCGGCGTCCAAGGCGTGGGTGATCTCCTTCAGTGAGGGCCTCGCCGTGTCGTTGGAGGGCACCGGGGTCGGCGTGCACGCGGTCTGTCCGGGCTACGTGCACACCGAGTTTCACTCGCGGGCGGGCCTCGACATGGCCAAGCTGCCGTCGTTCATGTGGCTCGAGGTCGACGACGTGGTCGCCGCCAGCCTGGCGGATATCGCCGCCGGGAAGGTCGTCAGCGTCCCGGGCCTCCAGTACAAGGCGCTGGTGACCGCCGGGCGCCTCATCCCGCGGGGGCTGGCCCGCGGCTTCGTCAAACGCGCCGGTGGTGGACGTGGCCGAAGCTGACGCACGCGAGGAGCTCGCAGACCTGGTCCGGCGGCTGTCGGTGGTGCACGGCCGGGTCACGCTGTCGTCGGGCAAGGAGGCCGACTACTACGTCGACCTGCGCCGGGCCACGCTGCACCACCGCGCGTCGGCGCTGATCGGCCGGCTGGTGCGCGACCTCACCAGTGACTGGGACTACGCGTTGGTCGGCGGCCTGACCCTGGGGGCCGACCCGGTGGCCACGGCCGTCATGCACGCGCCGGGACGCCCGATCGACGCGTTCGTCGTGCGCAAGTCGGCGAAAGCCCATGGGCTGCAACGACTTATCGAGGGGTCCGACGTTGCCGGCAAGCGGGTGCTCGTTGTCGAGGACACCAGCACCACCGGAAACTCGGCGCTGACCGCCGTGCACGCCGTGCAGGACGCGGGCGGGGAGGTGGTGGGCGTCGCCACCGTCGTCGACCGGGCGACCGGCGCGGCCGAGGCGATCGAGGCCGAGGGGCTGCCCTACCGCAGCGTGCTGGGCCTTGCCGATCTGGGGCTGGGCTAGGCCCTTCGCTTTCCGTGACCGATGAGATTTAGCCGCGCCCTCCGAGCGCTCGCCGCCCTCGCTGTCCTGGTGAGCTGCTCGGATTCGCACCATGCCGCGAGCCCGTACGGCGCGCAGGGCGCCCGCCTCGGCGAGTCGCTGGCGCTGCTGGGCTGGAACATCTCGGTGTCGAACCTGCGCTGGGACGGCGACTACGTACTGGTCGACGTCGACGGGTCCGCGGCCGACCCGAAGGCGCCGCACGCCGCCGCCGAGGACGTCCGCTTCGGGCTCTACGGCGCGCTGGCCCACCCGATGGAGGCGACCGGGCTCGGCAGCTGCGACAACGCGGGCGCCGGTGTGCGGGATGTCCGCTCGGCGCTCTCGGCCCCCCGCGACCGGCTCACCGGCACGGTCTGCCTCGGCCCCCTCAAGGACCGCAGCCAGGTCCGCGGGGTCTACGTCTACTCCCCGCGCGACCGGATCCCGAACACGTCGGCGGCGTACCCGGCGGCATTCCCCGTCGGTCTGATGCCGACCAACGCCAACGACACCGGCCTGACGGTGAAGACCACGACGCTGACGGCCTGGCGCGCCGACGGAAAGCCGATCACCCAGGCGCAGCTCGGCGACCCCACCGCGTTCACCGGCAACGGCTACATGCTGCTGGGGCTGGAGGCCGACGCCGTGGCCGACCGCTACCGCGAGGACTCGGCCAAGCGCGGCGGCCCGATGATGCTGCTGGCCTCGCCGACCGTCCCCGGCCGGGGGCTGAACCCGGCCTGCGCGGTGTACGGGTCGTCGGTTCTGGTCCTGCCCGACGCGTCGCTGGACTCCGTGCATCTCACCGCCTCGTTGTGCACGCAGGGTGAAATCAACGAGGCGCTGCTCTACGCGACGGTGGCCGTCGACGGCACGCACGCCGGGGTGTGGACGCAGCGATGAGCGATCCCGGCCCGACGGAATGGGGCGCCCCGGCCGCCGGCGTCGGCCCGTGGGCCGGGGAACCGCCCGACGATCCGCGGTATGACCCGAACCTGTTGCGCGACGGCGATTCCCGCAACGTCGTCGACGCCTACCGGTACTGGACGCGGGAAGCGATCGTCGCCGACATCGACCGGCGGCGGCACCCGTTGCACGTGGCGATCGAGAACTTCGGGCACGACGCCAACATCGGCTCGGTGGTGCGCACCGCCAACGCGTTCGCGGTGCACACCGTGCACATCGTCGGGCGGCGGCGCTGGAATCGCCGCGGCGCCATGGTGACCGACCGCTATCAGCGGCTGCGCCACCACGACGGCATCGCCGAACTGCTGGACTTCGCGGCCGGCGCCGGGCTGACCGTGGTGGCGGTCGACAACGTGCCGGGCGCGGCGCGGCTGGAGGAGGTGGAGCTGCCCCGGGAGTGCCTGTTGGTGTTCGGCCAGGAGGGGCCCGGCATCACCGAGGGCATCCGTGACGGCGCCTCGCTCACCGTGTCGATCGCGCAGTTCGGGTCGACGCGCAGCATCAACGCCGGCGTCGCCGCCGGGATCGCCATGCACGCCTGGATCCGCCGGCACGCGGACCTCGGCCGGGCGTGGTAGGCCCGTCGAGTGTGAATCCCTGGCTTCCCGGGTGAAGTGGTGGCGGCCTTCGTCGGCGTGTCGTCGCCCAGGATTCACTCGCGAACCGCGAGCTACACACTCAACTCCACAGCGTCACATGGACTTTGGGTCGAAACCGGGTGACCCCGACGCCGGAGCCCCGGATCATCGCCTGCGTGCAGCGCGGCGTGGTGATGAAGCTGACCAACTCCGACACGGCGGGTTGTCGGGCCGACGGCGGCAGCGTCGCCGCGCACCATTCGCCCGAGCGCTCAAGTCCCGGACCGCTCAGGCGGATCAGCCGCCCGGCCGCAAGGTCCTTGGCCACCGGGAAGCCGATCGTCAGCGCGACGCCACCCACGCGCTGCACCTCCTCCAGCGCGGCGGCGTCGCTCTGGAAGATCCGCTGTTGTGACTCCGGAATCGCCAAGGCGCGCAGCATGTTTGCTATCTCACCGTCCGTGCCGCCCGCGGCCGGGCCCAGCATCCACTGCTGCTGGCGCAACAGCGCCGGGGCCGGAACACCCACGGCGAGTGGGCTGTTCGGCCCCACGACGGTGATGATCTGGTATTTGAGGAAGGGCTTCACGACGAGCGAGCCGACCGGGCTCACCCAGGATTCGGTGGCCGGGCCGATCGCGATGTCCACGGCGCGCGAACCGATCAGGTCGCGGAACCGGCTCGTGGGGTGCACGCTCAGCTCCACCGACAGGTCGTCGGCCCGCGACGAGAACAGTTCGATGAGGCCGGGCGCGGCGTGCTCGGCGAAGGCGGTGGACGCCGCGATGCGCAGCAACCGCCGGCCGTGGGCGGCCTCGTTGACCTCGATCGCCGTTTGCTGCTGCAGGCCGAGGATTTCGACCGCGCGGCTGGCCAGGCGCAGCCCGCCGGGCGTGAACGCCAGCCCGGCTCCCGTCCGGGTGAACAGCGCGTCGTCGAGCTCCTTGCGCAGCGCCGCGATGTGCATCGAGACCCCCGCATCGGAGAGCCCGAGCTCGGTCGCGGCCGCCCGCACCGAGCCAAGACGCACCACCGCCGAATAGGCCCGAAGTTGAGCCGGAGTCACGCCAAGAGCTTACGTTGGGATGCGTGCGCGACGTGCTTGCCGACCTGCTGCCGATCTGGCGCGCGGGTGACACCGCGGGGTTGGCCACCGTGGTGCGGACGTTCCGGTCGGCGCCGCGTCAGCCGGGCGCCGCGATGGTGGTGGCGCCGGACGGGTCGGTCGCCGGCTCGGTGTCGGGCGGCTGCGTGGAGGGCGCCGTGTACGAGATCGCCACCGAGGTGGCGCAAACCGGCACGCCGCGGCTGGAGCGCTACGGCGTCAGCGACGGTGACGCGTTCGCGGTCGGGCTGACCTGTGGGGGGATCATCGACGTCTTCGTCGAGTCCGTGTCGCGGGCCAGCTTTCCCGAACTCGGCGCGGTGGCCGACGACATCGGCGAGCATCGGGCGGTCGCGGTCGCGACCGTCATCTCCCACCCGGACGCGCGGCGGGTCGGCCGGCGGCTGGTCATCCGGCCCGACGCCGCGGCCGGCTCCCTGGGCTCGGCGCGCGCCGTCGACGCCGTCACCGACGACGCGCGCGGCCTGCTCGCGGTGGGCCGCAGCGACGTCCTCGAGTACGGGCCCGACGGGCAGCGGCTCGGCGCGGGCATGGAGGTGTTCGTCTGCAGCTACGCCCCGCGGCCCCGGATGCTGGTGTTCGGCGCCATCGACTTCGCCGCCGCGCTCGCGCAGCAGGGCTCCTTCCTCGGCTACCGCGTCACCGTCTGCGACGCCCGCGCGGTGTTCGCCACGCCGGCGCGCTTCCCGACCGCCGAGAGCGTCGTCGTCGACTGGCCGCACCGGTACCTGGCCGCCCAGGCGGAAGCCGGCGCCATCGACGCGACGACGGTGATCTGCGTGCTGACCCACGACCCCAAGTTCGACGTGCCGGTGCTCGAGGTCGCGCTGCGGCTGCCCCGGGTCGGGTACGTCGGCGCGATGGGGTCGCGCCGCACCCACGACGACCGGATGAGCCGGCTCCGCGAAGCCGGGTTGACCGACGCCGAGCTGAGCCGGCTGTCGAGCCCGATCGGACTCGACCTGGGCGCGCGCACCCCGGAGGAGACGGCCGTCTCGATCGCCGCCGACATCATCGCCAAGCGCTGGGGCGGCGGGGGCCGCCCCCTGGCCGAGACGGCCGGCCGCATCCACCACGAGGCGCGCGAGTTAAAGGATCACTTAACTCGCTATTGACGCCCAGGTCAGGCGGGTCGACACTGGGGTGCCCATCCCTCGGGAGGCGATCGCGAGCGCGGCGGAGCTGGGCGCGGCGGGTCGCCGTCAGTCGCACAAGGAGGTGCGTCACATGCAAGTGCCCGGGCCCTTCGAATACGAACGCGCGACGAGCGTCGACCATGCGATCGGACTGCTCGACCGGCTCGGGGAGGGTGCGCGCATCGTCGCCGGCGGGCACAGCCTGCTGCCGATGATGAAGCTGCGCATCGCCAACCCCGAGTACCTCATCGACATCAACGACCTGGCGCTCGAGCTCGGTTATGTGATCACCGACCCGACGCTCGTCCGGATCGGGGCGATGACGCGGCACCGCGAGATCCTGGAATCCGACACCCTGGCCGCCGTCTGCCCCATCTTCCGCGACGCCGAGAAGGTGATCGCCGACCCGGTCGTCCGCAACCGAGGCACGCTCGGCGGATCGCTGTGCCAGGCCGACCCGGCCGAGGACCTCTCGACGGTGTGCGAGGTGCTGGACGCGGTCTGCCTGGTCCGCGGGCCGTCCGGTGAACGCGAGGTCGCGATCGACGACTTCGTGGTCGGCCCCTACGAGACGGCGGTCGCGCCCAACGAGATGCTGATCGAGGTGCGGATCCCGTTGCGGCACAACACCTCCAGCGCGTACGCCAAGGTGGAGCGGCGGGTCGGAGACTGGGCCGTCACTGCCGCGGGCGCGGCGCTGACCCTGGACGGGTCCACGATCGCGGCCGCCCGGCTCGGCCTGACCGCGGTGAACGCCGACCGGGCCGCCCTGCGCGAGGCCGCGGCCGCGCTGGTCGGCCGGCCCGCCACGGACGAGACCTTCGCCGAGGCCGGTCGCCTGGCCGCGCAGGCCTGCGAGCCGGCGACCGACGTCCGCGGCACCGCGGAATACAAGCGGCACCTCGCCTCTGAATTGACCATCCGCACGCTGCGCACCGCGGCCGAACGCGTGCGGGCAGAAGGGAACTAACTAGCCATGCACGTCACCATGACCGTCAACGGCGAACAGGTGAGCGCCGACGTCGAACCCCGCATGCTGCTGGTGCATTTCCTGCGGGATCAGCTGCGGCTCACCGGAACCCACTGGGGCTGCGACACCAGCAACTGCGGCACGTGCGTGGTCGAGGTCGACGGGGTGCCGGTGAAGTCCTGCACGATGCTCGCCGTGATGGCGTCGGGCCACAGCGTGCGCACCGTCGAGGGACTGGCGTCCAACGGCCAGCTCGACCCGGTGCAGGAAGGTTTCATGCGCTGCCACGGACTGCAATGCGGTTTCTGCACCCCGGGCATGATGATCACCGCCCGCGCCCTGCTCGACCGCGACCCCAACCCGGACGAGGAGACCATCCGCGAGGCGATCTCCGGGCAAATCTGCCGCTGTACGGGATACACGACCATCGTGCGGTCGATCCAGTGGGCCGCCAATCACGCTGCGGCGGAGGCACAGTCATGACCACCATCGAGTCCAGGCCACCGTCACCCGAAGACTCCATCGACAACGACCAGAAGCCGTGCGGCCACGGCCGGATGCTGCGCAAGGAGGACCCGCGCTTCATCCGCGGCCGCGGCACCTACGTCGACGACGTCACCCTGCCGGGCATGCTGCACCTGGCGATCCTGCGTTCGCCGTACGCCCACGCCCGCATCGTCGGCATCGATTCGACTGCGGCCCTTGCCCATCCGAAGGTCAAGGCGGTGGTGACGGGTGCGGACCTGGCCGAGAAGGGCCTGGCCTGGATGCCGACGCTGTCCAACGACGTACAGGCCGTGCTGGCCACCGACAAGGTGCGGTTCCAGGGTCAGGAGGTCGCGTTCGTCGTTGCCGAGGACCGCTATTCGGCCCGCGACGCGCTGGAACTCATCGACGTCGAGTACGACCCGTTGGATCCCATCGTCGACGTGCGCACCGCCCTCGACCCGTCGGCACCGGTGATCCGCACCGACCTGGACGGCAAGAAGGACAACCACATCTTCGACTGGGAGACCGGCGACGCCGCGGCCACCGAGGCGGCGTTCGCGCGCGCCGACGTCGTCGTCAAGCAGGAGATGGTCTACCCGCGCGTGCATCCCGCCCCGATGGAAACCTGTGGCGCGGTGGCCGATTTGGACCCGGTCACGGGCAAGCTCACGCTGTGGACGACCTCGCAGGCGCCGCACGCGCACCGCACCCTCTACGCCTTGGTCGCGGGTCTGCCCGAGCACAAGATCCGCGTGATCTCGCCCGACATCGGCGGGGGCTTCGGCAACAAGGTGCCGATCTACCCGGGCTACGTCTGCGCGATCGTCGGCTCGCTGGTGCTGGGCAGGCCGGTCAAGTGGATGGAGGACCGCAGCGAAAACCTGACGTCCACCAGTTTCGCGCGCGACTACATCATGGTCGGCGAGATCGCCGCCACGAGGGACGGCAAGATCCTGGCGATCCGGTCCAACGTGCTGGCCGATCACGGCGCGTTCAACGGGCAGGCGGCGCCGACGAAGTATCCGGCCGGGTTCTTCGGGGTGTTCACCGGCAGCTACGACCTCGAAGCCGCCTACTGCCACATGACCGCGGTGTACACGAACAAGGCGCCCGGCGGGGTGGCCTACGCGTGCTCGTTCCGGATCACCGAGGCGGTGTACTTCGTCGAGCGCCTGGTCGACTGCCTGGCCTTCGACCTCAAGATGGACCCCGCCGAGCTGCGGCTGCGGAACCTGTTGCGGCCCGACCAGTTCCCGTACCAGAGCAAGACCGGCTGGACCTACGACTCGGGCGACTACGAGGCGACCATGCGCAAGGCCATGGACATGATCGGCTACGACGCACTGCGCGCCGAGCAGAAGGAGCGCCGGGCGCGCGGCGAGCTGATGGGCATCGGCATGTCGTTCTTCACCGAGGCCGTCGGCGCCGGGCCGCGCAAGGACATGGACATCCTCGGCCTCGGCATGGCCGACGGGTGCGAGCTGCGCGTGCACCCGACGGGCAAAGCCGTTGTGCGCCTGTCGGTTCAGAGCCAGGGGCAGGGCCACGAGACGACGTTCGCGCAGATCGTCGCCGAGGAGCTCGGCATCCCGCCCGACGACATCGAGGTGGTGCACGGCGACACCGACCAGACACCGTTCGGGCTGGGCACCTACGGCAGCCGCTCGACGCCGGTGTCGGGCGGGGCCGCGGCGCTGGTGGCCCGCAAGGTGCGCGACAAGGCGAAGATCATCGGCTCGGGCATGCTCGAGGTGTCGGTCGCCGACTTGGAGTGGGAGAAGGGCACTTTCCACGTCAAGGGCGACCCGGCGGCGTCGGTGACGATCCAGGACATCGCCATGCGCGCGCACGGCGCCGGCGACCTGCCCGAGGGCATCGAGGGCGGACTGGACGCCGAGGTTTGCTACAACCCGGAGAACCTGACCTATCCCTACGGCGCGTACTTCTGCGTGGTGGACGTGGACCCGGGCACGGCGGTGGTCAAGGTGCGCCGGTTCCTCGCCGTCGACGACTGCGGCACCCGCATCAACCCGATGATCATCGAGGGCCAGGTGCACGGCGGCATCGTGGACGGCATCGGGATGGCGCTGATGGAGATGATCGCCTTCGACGAGGACGGCAACTGCCTCGGCGGGTCGCTGATGGACTACCTCATCCCGACGGCCATGGAGGTGCCGCACCTCGAGACCGGGCACACCGTCACGCCGTCGCCGCACCATCCGATCGGCGCCAAGGGCATCGGCGAGTCGGCGACCGTCGGATCGCCGCCCGCGGTGGTGAACGCGGTGGTGGATGCGCTGACGCCGTTCGGGGTTCGGCACGCCGACATGCCGCTCACGCCGTCGCGGGTGTGGGAGGCCATGCAGGGCAGGGCGAGGCCACCAATCTGATGCAGACGATCAGCGAGCGGGCGCGGCAACTCATCGCGGCACGGACGCCGTTCGTGCACGCGACGGTGGTGCGCGCCCAACCGCCCACGTCGTCCTGCCCGGGTGACGAGGCGATCCTGTTGGCGGACGGCACAATCGAGGGCTTCGTCGGTGGGCAGTGCGCCCAGAACTCCGTGCGTAAGGCGGCGCTGGGCGCGCTGCAGACGAACGAGAGCGTGCTGCTGCGGGTGCTGCCCGACGGCGACGTGCACTTCCCCGAGGCCCCCGGCGCGTGCGTCGTCGTCAACCCGTGCCTGTCCGGCGGGTCGCTGGAGATCTTCCTGACCCCCCAGCTGCCGGCGCCGCTGATCCGGATCTACGGGACGACCCCGATCGCCGAGGCGCTCGTCGCAGTGTGCGGGGTGCTCGGCTACGACGCCCGCACGGACGCCGATCCGGGCTCTGGGGAACCTGCCACCGCGGTGGTGATCGCCAGCCACGGCGGCCCGGAGGGCGAGATCATCCGCGCGGCCCTCGACGCCGGGGTCCGCTACATCGGGCTGGTGGCCAGCAGGGTGCGGGGAGCGTCGATCCTGAACGCGCTCAACCTCTCCGAGGATGAGCGGGCGCACGTGCACACCCCGGTCGGCCTGGACATCGGTGCGAAGACCCCCGCGGAGATCGCGGTGTCGATCGCCGCGGAGTTGATCGCCGGCATCCGCGGCGGGGGACTCGCCGCGCCGGTGACCGTGCGCGACGCCCCGCAGGAGGCCGTCGATCCGGTGTGCGGCATGACGGTGACGACCGGACCGGCCGCCCACCACCTTCGGCTGGGCGGCACGGACTACTGGTTCTGCGGCCCGGGATGCCGCACGGCGTTCGCCGGCCGCGCGGCCGGCTCGTGAGTACGTGATGTTCGGTGACGTCGAGGAGGTCGCCGGCCGGTTCGACGAGCAGGACTACCTGCTGGATACCGGAACGGCGTCGGCGATCTTCCTCGCGGTGACGCTCGGCCGGCCGCTGCTGCTGGAGGGCGAACCGGGAGTGGGCAAGACGACCGCCGCGAAAGCGCTTGCGGCCGTGCTCGACACGCCACTCGTCCGGTTGCAGTGCTACGAGGGCCTGACCGCCGGCGAGGCGCTTTACGACTGGAACTACCAGCGCCAGCTGCTCTCGATCCGGCTCGCCGAGGCACGCGGCGCCACCATCGACGAAGCCGACCTGTACACCGAGACCTACCTGCTCGACCGGCCCATCCTGCGCTGCGTGCGGCATCGCGGCCGCACCCCGCCCGTGCTCCTGATCGACGAAATCGACCGCTCTGACGACGAATTCGAGGCGCTGCTGCTCGAATTCCTCGGGGAGGCCGCCGTCACTGTCCCCGAACTGGGCACCTTCGTCGCGGAGCGGCCGCCCATCGTGGTGCTCACCTCCAACCGGAGCCGCGACCTGCACGACGCGCTGCGCCGCCGCTGCCTGTATCACTGGATCGACTACCCGGAACCCGCCCGGGCGGCCGCGATCGTCCGCCGCACCGTGCCGGGGGCGACGGCGCCGCTGATCGAGCGCGCCACCCAGTTCGTCGGCCGCGCAAGGAGTCTCGACTTGGACAAGCCGCCCGGCGTCGCCGAGACGATCGACTGGGTCGCCGCCCTGCTGTCACTGGGCGTGGCGGATCTGGTCGACGACGCGGCGCCGGCCGCGCTGACCACCCTGGGGGCGCTGGCCAAGACCCCCGATGACCGTACGCTGATCCGCGACGCACTGACCGAGTACTGCCGCACCTGAGAGGACCGACAGCATGAAGATCGCCAACCAGTTCACCGTCAGCGCACCCATCGAGAAGGCCTGGGATGTGTTGAGCGACCTGGAGCAGGTGATCCCGCTGATGCCCGGCGCGGCGCTCACCGGCCACGAGGGCGACGACTACTTCGGCAAGGTCAAGGTCAAGGTCGGACCGGTCACGAGCGAGTTCAGCGGCAAGGTGCGCTTCGTCGAGCACGACCGCGCCCAGTACCGCGCGGTGATCGACGCCAAGGGCAAGGAGACGCGCGGGACCGGCAACGCGGCCGCCACGGTCACCGCCCAGCTGCACGAGGAGGGCGACCGCACCGCCGTCACCGTCGACACCGACATGAAGATCGTCGGCAAGCTGGCCCAGTTCGGCAGCGGCATGCTGCAGCAGGTGTCGGAGAAGCTGCTCGGTCAGTTCGTCGAATCCCTGGAGGCCGAGTTGGCCGGGGAGAGCGTCGCCGCCCCCGCCACGCCGGAGGGCCCCGCGCAGGTCGGCGTCGTCGCGCCGCCGCGCCACGCGGCCGCACAAGAGCCCGAACCGATCGACCTGCTCGAGCTGTCCGGCGCCAACCAGCTCAAGAAGTACGCCCCGGTGCTGATCGTCGCGCTCGTCGCGCTGGTGATCGGGTGGGCGCTCGGCCGCAGGGGTTAGCGGGCCCGTGAGCGGGCCAGCGCTGTTGCGGGGCGTCGACCTGGCGGCGTTCGCGGCCGCGCTGGTGGTGCGCCTGCGCGGCGCCGGGGTGCCGGTTCCGGCCGACGGCCCGGGGAACTTCGTGCAGGCGCTGCGCCGGCTGCCGCCGGACTCCACGAGCGCGCTGTACTGGGCGGCGCGGCTGACCCTGGTGAACCGGGTGGACGACCTCGCCGCCTTCGACGCCGTGTTCGCGGCGGCGTTCGGCACGGCCCCGCCCGACGGCGCCCCGACGCGCGAGCCGCCGCTCCCGCTGCCCGGCCCCAAGACACCGGCGGCCGGTGTGTTGCGCCGGCCCGGCGGTCGAGCCGGCGCGGACGCGTCCCTGCCCTGGACGACACCCGTCGTCGCCGGGCGCGAAGATGACGGGGCCGCCAGCCTTCTCGTGCCCGACGTGCTGCCCGGCCGCCTGGCCGGGCTGGCCGATCGGCCGTTCGACCGCTTCGACGCCGACGACCTGCGCCTGCTCGGCGCCTGGCTGGAGGCGACGGTCACGCGCTGGCCCCGGCGGCGCAGCATGCGGCTCGAGGCCAGCGCCTGCGGCAAGCGCGTCGACCTGCGCGCGACGATGAACGCCTCCCGCGCGACGGGCTTCGAGGCCGTGACCCTGGCGCGCGCCCGGCCGCGCCGCAGGCCCCGGCGCGTCGTGCTGGCCTGCGACGTGAGCCGTTCGATGCAGCCGTACGCCGCGGTCTACCTGCACCTGATGCGCGCGGCGGCACTCCGGCGCAAGGGAATTCGTCCCGAGGTCTTCGCCTTCGCCACGTCGCTGACCCGGCTCACCGCCGTGCTGTCCCAGCGTTCGGCGGAGGTGGCGCTCCAGCGGGCCAACGCGAAGGTGACCGACCGATTCGGCGGCACCTTCATCGGCCGCAGCCTCGCGGCGCTGCTGGCCGCGCCGCACGGCAACGCGCTGCGCGGCGCGGTGGTGATCGTCGCCTCCGACGGGTGGGACAGCGATCCCCCCGAGGTGCTGGCCCATGCGATGGCCCGGCTGCGCCGCCGTGCCGCGCTGCTGGTCTGGCTGAATCCCCGCGCGGCGCAACGGGATTTCGAGCCGCTGACCGGCTCGATGGCCGCCGCCCTGCCGTACTGCGACCTCTTCCTCCCGGCCCACTCGCTGGCCGGCCTGCGCGAGCTGCTCGACGCGCTGACGGCTAGTCCGGCATCGCGGCGATGAGCTGTTCGGGCGTCAGCGGCAGCGAACGCACCCGGACGCCGATCGCGTCGCACACCGCGTTGGCGATGGCGGCCGCCGTCGGACCCTGCGTGCACTCGCCGACGCCCAGCGGTGAATTATTCTGCGCGCCAACAAGTTCCACGTCCACGGCGGGCACCTCGGAGAACCGCAGGATCGGATAGGTCTCCCAGGTGTCGCTGATGACGTTGTGCCGGTCGAACCGCACCCGCTCCTTGAGCGTCCAGCTGGTAGCCTGCACGGCGCCGCCCTCGATCTGGTTGGCGGCGCCGTCGGGATTGATCAGCAGGCCCGCGTCCACCGCGATCGTCAGCCGCCGCACCCGAACCTCGTCGACCGCCTCGACCTCGGCCACCACCGCGCAGTACGCGGCCGCGTTCTTGTAGCGCGCGTAGCCGATGCCGCGCCCCACGGACTCCCACGGTGACCAGTCGGCCCAGCCGGCCCGGGACGCCGCCGCCGAAAGCACCGCCCGGCCCCGCGGGTCCGACAGCTGCGCGAGCCGGAACTCGAGCGGGTCGCGGCCCGCCGCGGCCGCGAGCTCGTCCACGAACGACTCGATCGCGAACACGTTGACGAAGGCGCCCAGCGACCGCAGCGCCGAGGTACGCAGCGGCATCTCGGTCAGCAGGTGGTTGGTCACGCGACAAGCCGGAAAGTCATAGCCGGGCATGGAGTTTCGGCCCGTGCCCCCGCCCCACTCCAGCGGCGGCGCGCCGCCGGCGCGGATCGGCTCACCGCCGGCGCGGTGGCTGGCCCCGAGCAACGCGTTCGTCGGGGTCGTTCCGGGACGGCCCATGTAGCTGCCGCTCCAGATCTCGTGGCGCCAGCCCAGCACGCTGCCGTCCTCGGCGCAGTCGGCGGCGATCTCGACCACACCGGCCGGCCCGAACGGCGCCCACGCCAGTTCGTCGGCCCGCGACCACACCACGTGGACCGGGCGCCCGGGCACCGCGCGCGCCAGCAGCGCCGCGTCCATCGCGACGTCGTCGGCGCCATTGTGGCCGTAACAGCCGGCGCCCTCCGCGTGACGCAGCACCACGCGCTCGGGCGAAAGGTCAAGCGCTGCGGCGATATCCCGCCGCAGCTGGTAGACGCCCTGGCTCTGCGACCACACCTCGAGCCGGCCGTCCGGGTGCGCCAGGGCCGCCGCCGACGAGGGGCCGATCGAGGCGTGCGCGAGATACGGCCGGTGGTAGCGCGCCGAATGCGACCGCGCCGGCGCCGCCGGGTCCGCGGCCACTTTCTCGGCGAGCACCGCGGTCTCGGCCCGCGCCGACATCAGGAAGCCCGGCAGGTCGTCCTCGTCCGGCAGCGTCGGCCGCTCGTCCCAGCGTGTGTCCGCGCGCAGCTGATCGGCGGCGCGCAGCGCCGCCTCCTCCCGTTCGGCCACCACCCCCAGGAAGTCGCCGTCGCGCACGACCGTGACGACGCCGGGCAACGCCAGGGTCGGGCCCGCGTCGAGCTCCCGCAGCCCCGCCCCGCGCGAAGGCGGCCGCACGACCCGCCCGTACAGCTGCCCGTCGAGCGTCAGGTCGTGCACGTAGCGCGGCCGGCCGGTCAGCTTGTCGGGCAGGTCCAGGCGCGCCGCGTCGGTGCCGACGAGCCCGTAGGACGATCCCGGCTTGGGCGCCGCGTCGCCCGTCGCCTCCCGGTCCAGCAGCGCGTCGTCGGCCAGCTCCCAATAGCTGGTGTCGAGGCCGTTCGGGCCCTGGATCTGGCCGTCCGCCACCTCCAACTCGTCGGCGGACACGGCCAGCTTGGCCGCGGCGGCCTCGAGGTAGAGCGCCCGCGCCTCGGCGCACACCTGCCGCAGGGCCGCGCCCGAATGCTGGATCGACCGGCTGCCCGCGGTGAAGCCCTCGTCCGGGCTGAGATCCGTTGCGGCCGGGACCATCCGGATCCGGGACAGGTCGACGTCGAGCTCCTCGGCGGCGATCTGCGCGAGCGCCGTCAGGACGCCCTGCCCGAGCTCGACCTTGCCCGAGCGCACCTCGACGATCCCGTCCGGGTCGATGCGAAGCCAGGCGCTCAGCAGCGGGTTGGCCGTCAGCGACGGTGAGACGTCAGCGGCCGCCATCGGCCGGCCCCCTCAACTCAGCGGCGGCCCGCAGCACCGCCCGGACCACCCGGTTGTGCGAGCCGCACCGGCACAGGTTCGGGTCCAGCGCCGCGCGGACTTCGGCATCGTTCGGGTCGGGGTTGTCGGCCAGCAGCGCGGCGGCGGCGACCACGATCCCCGACATGCAGTAGCCGCATTGCGCGGCCTGCTCATCGACCAGGGCGCGCGCCACCGGGTGTGGCTCGCCGTCGGTGCCCAGGCCCTCGACCGTGCGGATCGACGTCCCCGCCACCGACCACAGCGGGGTGTTGCAGGAGTAGACGGGACGGCCGTCGGCGAGCACGAAGCACGCGCCGCACAGGCCGATCCCGCAGCCGAACCGGGTCCCCTTCAGGCCGAGGTGGTTGCGCAGCACGTAGAGCAACGGCGTGTCGTCGTCGGCGTCGACGTCGTACTGCCGCCCATTGACGTTGAGGCCGGTCGGGGATCCCATGGACTCCAGCATCCCCCGGGCAGCGGGTATGTATTCGCCGAGGACGCACACTCGTCGGCCCGCTCGCCCGCCCAGCCGTCAGGCAGGATCGACAGCATGGATCAGGTATGGCTCAACCGGGCGGCCAGCTCCGAAGCCGCGGTCACGAAGCGCCACCTCAAGCGGCTGTGGGGGCTGCCCGCGACCCAGCTGGGCGTGGTGGCCTGGCCCCCGACCGGGCGGGACAAGCGATTCGGCACCTGGCACTACTGGTGGCAGGCGCACCTGCTGGACTGCCTGGTCGACGCGCAGCGGCGCGACCCGCAGCCGGAACGGCGGACCAGGATCAACCGGCAGGTCCGCAGCCACCGGCTGCGCAACAACTTCCGCTGGACCAACAGCTACTACGACGACATGGCCTGGCTGGCGCTGGCGCTCGAGCGGGCCGCGCGCATCGCCGGCGTCGAGCGCCACCGGGCGCTGCCCAAGCTCGCCGAGCAGTTCGTCAACGCGTGGGTGCCCGAGGACGGCGGCGGCATCCCGTGGCGCAAGCAGGACCAGTTCTTCAACGCCCCCGCCAACGGCCCGGCCGGCATCTTCCTCGCCCGGTACCCACCCGATGGCGATCGCCTCAAGCGCGCCGAGCAGATGGGCGACTGGATCGACCGCACGCTGATCGACCCCGAGACCCATCTGGTGTTCGACGGCATCAAGGCCGGCTCGCTGGTCCGTGCGCAGTACACCTACTGCCAGGGCGTCGTGCTGGGGCTGGAGACCGAGCTGGCCGCCCGCACCGGCGAGGAGGTGCGGGCGCGGCACGCGGCGCGGGTGCACCGGCTGGTCGCGGCCGTGGGCGAGCACATGGCGTCGTCGGGCGTCCTCAAGGGCTCGGGCGGGGGCGACGGCGGCCTGTTCGCCGGCATCACCGCGCGGTACCTCGCGCTGGTCGCCACCGACCTGCCCGGTGACTCCGCCGACGACGCGGTCGCCCGCGACACCGCGCGTTCGATCGTGCTGTCGTCGGCCAAGTCGGCGTGGGACTACCGCCAGACGGTCGACGGCCTGCCGCTGTTCGGGGCGTCGTGGGACCGCGACGCGGAGCTGCCTGTTGCGGGCGGCCGGGAGGCGCAGTTCGTCGAGGGTGCCGTCAACGCGTCGGAGATCGCCGAACGCGACCTGTCGGTGCAACTTTCGGGCTGGATGCTGATGGAGGCCGCCTGTAACGTCACCGCCGTGACAGCGAACGGCAGCGACTCGACGCCGGCATGAACGGCGACTGGACCCCGGACGAGGCGACGCTGGCCGACGCCAACCTCACCCGCTTCATGGCCTGGCTGGCCATGACCGACCGCGGCGAGTACGGCGACTACCACGAACTCCTGCGCCAGTCGGTCGACGACATCGACTGGTTCTGGGACGCCGTCTGGACGTACTTCGACATCCGGGCCGACAGCCCGCCGCGGGCCGTGCTGGGCATCCGCGACATGCCCGGCGCCGAGTGGTTCCCCGGCGCGACCCTCAACTACGCCACCGAGGCGTTCCGGCACGCCACCGACGAACGTCCCGCGCTGATCGTCGTCGGCGAGGACGGCTCCGCGGAGTGGTCGTGGGCGCGGTTGCAATCCGAGACCGCGGCGTTCGCCGCCTACCTGCGCGGCCTCGGCGTCAAGCCCGGCGACGCCGTGGTCGGCTACCTGCCCAACGTGGGGGAGGCCGTCGTCGCCGCCTTGGCCGCCGCCAGCGTGGGCGCGATCTGGGGGGTGTGCAACCAGGACGTATCGGTCGACGGGGTGGTCGCGCGGCTGGGCCAGGTGGAGCCCGCCGTGCTGGTGGCCACCGACGGGTCGATCTACGGCGGCAAGCGCATCGACCGGCGCGCGGAGCTGGACGAGATCCGGCGCGCGATGCCCACGCTGCGCGCCACCGTCGTCGTGCCCCGGCTCGGCCTCGGCGGCCCCGACGGCAGCGTGCCCTGGGCCACCGCGGTCGCCGCCGACGCCGAGCTCGACATCACCCCCGTTCCGTTCGCCCACCCGCTGTGGGTGATGTTCTCGTCGGGCACCACGGGCAAGCCGAAGGGCATCGTGCACGGCCACGGCGGCGTCACGCTCGAGCACCTCAAGTACCTGCACATGCAGCTGGACCTGCACCCCGGCGACCGCTTCATGTGGTACTCGTCCACCAGCTGGATGATGTGGAACTTCCTGGTGTCCGGGCTGCTGGTCGGCGCCACGATCGTGCTCTACGACGGCAGCCCGACGCATCCGTCGACCGACGGCCTGTGGCGGGTCGCCGCCGACGCCGGCGTGAACGTGCTCGGCGCGGGGGCCGGCTATCTGCTGGCCTGCGCCAAGGAGGACCTGAGGCCAGGCACCTCCTACCGGCTCGACGGGGTGCGCGCGGTGGGTTCCACAGGCTCGCCGCTGCCGGCGTCCGGATTCCGCTGGGTGCAGGAGGGGCTCGGCCGGGCGGTTCCCGTGATCTCGATGAGCGGCGGGACCGACGTCTGCACGGCCTTCCTCGGCGGCTGCCCGATCATGCCGATCAAGGCCGGCGAGCTGTCGTGCATCTGCCTGGGGGCGGCCATCGAGGCCTGGACCGGCCCGGGCCAGCCGGTGATCGGGGAGGAGGGCGAGCTGGTGCTCACCAAGCCGATGCCCTCGATGCCGGTGTACTTCTGGAACGACGACGACGGCAGCCGCTACCGCGGGGCCTACTTCGACAAGTACCCGGGCGTGTGGTGCCACGGCGACTGGATCACGATCACCGACCGCGGATCGGTCGTGGTGCACGGCCGTTCGGATGCCACGCTGAACCGGCTGGGCGTCCGGATGGGCAGCGCGGACATCTACACCGCCGTCGAGCGCCTGCCCGAGGTGCGCGATTGCCTGGTGGTCGGGGTCGAGCAGGACGACGGCGGCTACTGGATGCCGCTCTTCGTGCACCTGGCCGACGGGGTGGCGCTCGACGAGGAGCTGCGGTCGAAGATCGCCGGCGAGATCCGCCGGCACGCCTCGCCGCGGCACGTGCCCGACGAAGTTCTGGCCGTACCCGGCATCCCCCGCACCTTGACCGGTAAGCGGCTGGAGATCCCGATCAAGCGCATCCTGCTCGGGGCGGCGCCGGCCGCGGCCGTCCAGACCAGCTCGATCGACCGGCCGGACCTCCTAGAAGGTTTCGTTGCGTACCGCAGGAGTCGGGTGTCCTGAGCCGGATTCCTGATCCCGCGGCTGGGCCTTGGCCCGGCGCCGTCCGCGATATCCGCGCCAGGCGGCGATGAACGCGGGCATGAGCGACACGAACAGGATGCACAGGATGATCTTTTCCAGGTTCTGGTGCACGAACGGCACGGTGCCCAGGAAGTAGCCGGCCAGCGTGACCCCGCCTCCCCACAGGGTGCCGCCGACGATGTCGAACCCGAGGAACACGGGGTAGCGCATGTAGGACACCCCGGCCACCACCGGGGTGAACGTCCGCAGGAACGGCGCGAACCTCGCCAGGATCACCGCCCAGGGCCCGTACTTCTCGAAGAACGCGTGCGACTCCGTCACGTAGTGCTTCTTGAAGAACCGGGAGTCTTCCTTCTTGAACAGCGCCGGGCCGATCCGGCGCCCGATGAAGTACCCGGTCTGGTCACCCAGGACCGCGACCAGCGCGACGGCCGGGGCCAGCACCCAGATGCTGGCCGGCGGATTGGGGTGCGCGGCGAGCAGCCCGCCGGTGAACAACAGCGATTCGCCGGGGAGCAGCGGAAACAGCAGCCCCGTCTCGATGAAGACGATGACGAGGATGCCCGGCAGCACCGCAGAGCCGAAGACGCCGCCCGCGCCCAGCCAGTACATCGGGTCGAGGATGTTCGGCAGGGCCGTCACGGTGGTGGTCACGGTGCTTCAACATACCGCTGTTGCGATACTTGACCGGTCAAAGCCGCTCAGGAGGAATCTCATGCCGCTCGCCACGCCCGAGGTCTACGCCGAGATGCTCCGACGCGCCAAGGAGAACGCGTACGCCTTCCCGGCCATCAACTGCACGTCATCGGAGACGGTGAACGCCGCCATCAAGGGATTCGCCGACGCGGGCAGCGACGGCATCATCCAGTTCTCCACCGGGGGCGCCGAGTTCGCCTCGGGCCTGGGCGTCAAGGACATGGTTGCGGGCGCCGTGGCGCTCGCCGAGTTCACCCGTTCGATCGCCGCCCGCTACCCGGTCAACGTCGCGCTGCACACCGACCACTGCCCGAAGGACAAGCTCGACACCTACGTGCGTCCGCTGCTGGCGCTCTCGGCGCAACGGGTTCGCTCCGGCGGCGATCCGTTGTTCGGGTCGCACATGTGGGACGGGTCGGCCGTGCCGATCGACGAGAACCTCACCATCGCCAAGGAGTTGTTGAAGGAGGCCGCGGCGGCCAAGATCATCCTCGAGGTCGAGATCGGCGTCGTGGGCGGCGAGGAAGACGGCGTCGAGGGCGCGATCGACGACAAGCTGTACACCACCGCGGAGGACTTCGAGAAGACCATCGATGCGCTGGGCCACGGCGAGCACGGCAAGTACCTGCTGGCCGCGACGTTCGGCAACGTGCACGGCGTCTACAAGCCCGGCAACGTCAAGTTGCGCCCGGACATCCTGGCCACGGGCCAGAAGGTCGCGGCGGCCAAGCTCGGCTTGCCCGAGGACGCCAAGCCGTTCGACTTCGTCTTCCACGGCGGCTCGGGCTCGCTGAAGTCGGAGATCGAGGAGGCGCTGCGCTACGGCGTGGTGAAGATGAACGTCGACACCGACACCCAGTACGCCTTCACCCGCCCGATCGCCGGCCACATGTTCACCAACTACGACGGCGTGCTCAAGGTCGACGGCGAGGTGGGGAACAAGAAAACCTACGACCCGCGCAGCTACCTCAAGAAGGCCGAGGCCTCGATGAGCGAGCGGGTGGTCGAGGCCTGCAACGACTTGCATTGCGCGGGAAAGTCATTGGGCGCCTAACGGCCGGCTCGGCACAGCGAACGCGACGCCTACCCGCTCTGTGACTGGCAGATCTTCCACTGGTCGTCGCGGTACTGCAGGTCGAGGCTGCGGGTGGAGCGCACCTGCGGGTCGAACGCCATGAACGTGGTGACGTTGGCCTCGGCGTGCTGGCCGTTGACCACGACCTGGTCGACGCTGGCGATCACGGGATACTGCTTGGCGGCCGAAACCCGGTGGTACGTCTCGTCCCAGGCGTGCTCGTCGTAGTCCACGTACCCGTCGCGGGCGGCGCCGCAGGTCATGCCGCGCAGCGCGGTCAGGTCGCCCCGCTGGATCGCGGCGTCGTACTGCTCGATCGTGTGCCGGACCTGGTCCTCCTCGGACACCTTCGCGTGCTTGCTGCGCGTCAGGAGCACGGTGCCCAGGACGGCGATGGCCACCAGCGCGAGCACCGCGACGATCAGCGCCAGCACCCAACCCCAGTTGATCTGCCGCGACGTCTTCAGCTTGGCTCCGAGCCGGGGTGGAATAGACTGCGGCACAGCCGCTTTCGGCGGTACCCCGCCGATTTGGGCCGTCGCGTCATGTTCCGGCGGTGAGGCGAACACCTCGGTGGCGGGCTCCGGGCTGGTGGCGATGACGGCGGTCTCCCGCGCGTCGAACCCGGGCGCGGTGAAGCGCCGTTCGCGCTGCTGGGCGTCGGCCTGCGGCTCCGGCTCGCCGGCCGGGTCGGGCTTGATCACCACGGTCTCGGTCTCGGAGTCGCTGGGAATCAGCGGTTGTCCCTCGGTGGCGTCCAGGCCCGGATCGCCGACCGGCTCGTCGCGTGGATCGAACCCGGGCCGCTTCGGCATGGCGCCGCGATCGGGCTCGGGTGCATTCGGCATGGATGGCAGCTTAGCGACCCGCCGCCCGTGTTGGGGCGATGCGTGAGGTGCGGCGCCCGGCGGAACGGCGTGTCTGCACGTGTCTGCACAATAGGAGCCATGACGCCGATGGGAGACCTCCTGGGACCCGATCCGATCCTGCTGCCGGGCGACCCCGACGCCGAGGCGGAGCTGAGGGCGGGCGAGAACGCGAGCATCGTCGCCGGCGCGCATCCGTCGGCGTCGGTCGCCTGGGCCGTCCTCGCCGAGGAGGCGCTCAGCGAGGACAAGGCCGTCACGGCGTACGCCTATGCGCGCACCGGCTATCACCGCGGCCTGGACCAGTTGCGGCGCAACGGCTGGAAGGGCTTCGGTCCGGTGCCGTATGCCCATGAACCCAACCGGGGCTTTCTGCGGTGCGTCGCCGCGCTGGCGCGGGCGGCCGACAACATCGGCGAGACCGACGAGTACCAGCGCTGCCTCGACCTGCTCGACGACTGCGACCCCGCGGCGCGAGGGGCGCTAGGCCTCTAGAACGTGTCCGTGCACCCTTCGCAGCCGGGGCTCTCGACCTGGACGGTGGCGTGGTCCAGGCCGCGGGCCGACAGCACGGCCCGGGCGTCGTTGAGCACGCGGGCGGAGTCGCCGGAACTGGTGAGATGTGCGGTGCACATGTCCTTGCCCGGCGAGAGCGTCCACACGTGCAGGTCGTGGACCTCGGTGACCCCGTCGACGGCGTTCAGGGCTTCCCGCAACTCGACGACGTCGATGTGGGCCGGTGAGGTTTCGGAGAGGATGCGCAGCGCGGCGCGGGCCAGCGAGATCGCGCGGGGCAGCACCCAGATGGCGACCAGCACGGCCACCACCACGTCGGCGTAGGGCCAGCCCGTCGTGACGGTGACGATGCCGGCGATCAGCACGCCCAGGCTGCTGACGCTGTCGGCGACGACCTCCATGTACGCGCCCTTGACCGCCAGGCTGCCCTCGGAGTGCGACCGCAGCAGCAGCGCTACGACGAGGTTGGCGAGCAGCCCCGCCAGCGCCACCACGATCAGGGGCACACCGGGAACTTCCGGCGTCTGCTTGAGCCGTTGGATCGCCTCCCAGAGGATGAACACGGCCACCCCGATCAGCAGGCCGGCGTTGGCCACCGCGGTGAACACCTCGGCGCGGTGCCAGCCGTAGGTTCGGGCCGGCGACGCGCTGCCGCGCCTGGCGAGGGTGACGGCGCCCAGGCCCATGAAGACGGCCACCACGTCCGTCAGCATGTGCCCCGCGTCGGCGAGCAACGCGATCGAATTGATCAGCAGCGACGTCGTCAGCTCCACGACGAAGAACCCCGCCAGGATCGCGGCCGCCGCGATCATGCGCGGGATCATCCGCGACGCGTCGGACTCGTCGGGGGTGTGATTGTGGCCGGCGCCCATGGCCAGCAATATATGCAAATCGATGCATATATGGCAAGGGTTAGAACCAGCGGCTCCAGAACCGGGTCAGGGTGTTGCCGGCGGCGACCAGCCAGTGCGGCACACCGAAGAAGTCGAAGAACCACAACACAATTGAGAAGAACCACTGATTGGCGCCGAGCAGCAGGAAAAGCAGGATGAAGAAGCCCCACTGCTTGGCAGGAGCGATGGCGCGCTGCGTCTCAGGGCTCAGGTGCGGTTCGAGCGCGTCGTACCCGTCCAGCCCGGGGATCGGCAGCACGTTCAGGAAGAGCGCGGTCAGCTGGAGGAACCCGAGGAAGGCGACGGCGGCCCACAGCACGGCGTGGGCGGGGTCGTAGAACAGCCGCGTCAGCACCAGCAGCAGCACCGCGAGCACCAGGTTGGCCGCCGGCCCGGCAAGGCTGACGAGCGTGCGCCGGGTGGGCGTCATGAACCACGTGCGCAGGTAGACGGCGGCGCCGGGCAGGCCGATCCCGCCCAGCGCGATGACGACCATCGGCAGCAGCAGCGACAGCGCGGGGTGGCTGTAGCGCCGGGGGTCCAGGGTCAGGTAGCCGCGCACGGCGGCGTCGCGGTCGCCGAAGCGCCACGCCGTCACCGCGTGCCCGAATTCGTGCAGGCACAGCGACACCAGCCAGCCCGCGATCACGAAGACGAACACCCCCACATACGCGAGCGGCCGCGCGCTCGAGCCCGAACGCCAGGCCAGCACGCCGCCGACGGCGGTCACCGCGAGCAGGGCGAGGAAGATCGGGCTGGGTCGCACCGTTTCGCGCCGGGCGGGGAGGTTCACCGGTCGAAACTATCGAACTCCTGCGTCCCCTGAAATTGCTGCAGGTACCGCGCGATCCGTTCCAGGCTGACTCCGGACTTCTGCCCGCCCGAGTGGCTGCCCAGCAGCAGCTGACCGGTTTCGTTGTCGTACAGCAGGTACTCGTGGTCGCGCAGCCGGGTGACCAACATGTCGAACTGGGCGGCCAGCCGCTGGATCTCGCCCGGGCTGTCGGTCGTCACTGCCTGGCCTCCTTCCTGTGACTTACTACCGGACCAGCAGCCAGCCCTCGACGTTGCGGTAGAACGTCGACCGGTGGGCGTCGCGCGGTGCGGGGACGCCGTCCCGCACGACGGTGACGCCGGTGCTGCCGAGCTGGGCGGCGCGCCCGGCCACCCATCGGCGCCTCATGCCGCGCGCCCGGGCCCGCAGTCCCGGCGGGTCCGGCGTCGGCTCGATCTCGACGGCGGCGACGTCCCCGTCGAACAGCGCGGTGTCGTCGACAACGGCCTCGCCGTGGAGGCGGCCGCCCTCGGCGGGCAGCCAGCGCGCCCGGCCCACGACCACCGATCCCGTCTCGTCACGAAGCAGGGTTACCCGCCGGGCCGTGCCGCGCAGCACCCGTCGCGCCGCCCGGCGCCCGGCCGGCAGCCGATAGGCCCGGGTCGCCCGGGTGCGGCGCGCCGGGACGTAGGCCACCTCGACGTCGAGGCGGTCGGCGCGCAGCAACCGCGTCAGCACGGCGGCCAGGTCGGCGTCGGCGCCGACGACCACCAGCCGCCGGAAGTGCCCGATCGCGGGGTCGACATCGGAGTGGACCGGCAGGCCGGTCAACGGCCCGGGCACCCGCCGATCGCCGAACACCAACACCCCCAGGGTTTCCATGCGTTGGTCGCAACCTCCTGGGCTAAGGTGGGTCACCGGCTGGACCACAATACGCAGGCCAGATCAGGTGGGAGTAAGTCATGCCGGCAATCGTCCTCATCGGCGCCCAGTGGGGCGACGAGGGCAAAGGTAAAGCCACTGACTTGCTCGGCGGCCGGGTGCAGTGGGTGGTGCGCTACCAGGGCGGCAACAACGCCGGGCACACCGTCGTGCTGCCCACCGGCGAGAACTTCGCGCTGCACCTGATCCCGTCCGGGGTGCTCACGCCCGGCGTCACCAACGTGATCGGCAACGGCGTCGTGGTGGACCCGGGGGTGCTCCTCGACGAGCTCAAGGGCCTCGAGGACCGCGGCGTGGACACCTCCAAGCTGCTGATCTCCGCCGACGCGCACCTGCTGCTGCCCTACCACGTCGCGATCGACAAGGTCACCGAGCGCTACATGGGCAGCAAGAAGATCGGCACCACGGGCCGCGGCATCGGCCCGTGTTACCAGGACAAGATCGCCCGCATGGGGATCCGCGTGGCCGACGTGCTGCACCCCGACCAGCTGGCCCACAAGGTCGAGGCCGCGCTGGAGCTCAAGAACCAGATCCTGGTCAAGATCTACAACCGTAGGGCGCTCGATCCCCACCACGTGGTCGAGTCGCTGCTGGTGCAGGCCGAGGGGTTTGCCCATCGGATCGCCGACACCCGCCTGCTGCTCAACTCGGCCCTCGAGGCCGGCGAGACGGTGCTGCTGGAGGGCTCCCAGGGCACCCTGCTCGACGTCGACCACGGCACCTATCCCTACGTCACGTCGTCGAACCCGACCGCGGGCGGCGCGGCCGTGGGATCGGGGATCGGCCCGACCCGGATCACGACCGTGCTCGGCATCCTCAAGGCCTACACGACGCGGGTGGGCTCGGGGCCGTTCCCGACCGAGCTGTTCGACGAGAACGGCGAGTACCTGTCGAAGACGGGCGGCGAGTTCGGCGTCACCACCGGGCGGCGGCGCCGCTGCGGCTGGTTCGACGCGGTAATCGCCCGCTACGCCACCCGGGTCAACGGCATCACCGACTTCTTCCTGACCAAGCTCGACGTCCTGTCCAGCCTCGAGACCGTGCCGGTGTGCGTCGGCTACCGGATCGACGGCGCGCGCACCAACGACATGCCGATGACGCAGAGCGACCTGCACCGCGCCGAGCCGGTGTACGAGGAGCTGCCGGGCTGGTGGGAGGACATCTCGACCGCGCGCGAGTTCGACGACCTGCCGGCCAAGGCCCGCGACTACGTGATGCGGTTGGAAGAGCTTGCGGGAGCACATATTTCGTGTATCGGGGTGGGTCCGGGGCGCGATCAGACGATCGTGCGCCGCGACTTCCTGGCGGCCCGCCCGTGACGGAACAGGACCCGAAGGAACTCGACCCCGACTACGAACGCCACGGCGGCTTCCCCGAATACGGCCCGGCCAGCCCGGGCCCGGGCTTCGGCCGGTTCGTCGCCGCCCTGCGGCGGCTCCAGGACCTCGCGGTGTCGGCCGACCCGGGCGACGGCGTGTGGGACGAGGCGGCCGACCGCGTGGCGGCGCTGGTCGACCTGCTCGGCCCGTTCGAGGCCGACGAGGGCAAGGCGCCGGCGGGCCGCACCCCCGACCTGCCCGGCATGGGCAGCCTGCTGCTGCCGCCCTGGACGCTGACGCGGTACGCGCCCGACGGCGTCGAGATGACGGGTCACTTCAGCCGGTTCCACGTCGGCGGCAACCACGCCGTCCACGGCGGCGTGCTGCCGCTGCTCTTCGACCACATGTTCGGGATGATCTCCCACGCCGCGGGACGGCCGATCAGCCGCACCGCGTTCCTGCACGTCGACTACCGCAAGGTCACCCCCATCGACGCGCCCCTGGCGATACGGGGCCGCGTCACCGGCACCGAGGGGCGCAAGGCATTCGTCGCGGCGGAACTCGTCGACGAGGCCGACATCGTGCTGGCCGAGGGGCACGGCCTGATGGTGCGGCTGCTGCCCGGCCAGCCCTAGCTTGGCCGAGCCCCCGCTGCGCCGACCTATCCTTGAGCGGTGACCGACGGCCCAAGCGAAGGACAGCCCCCGCCCGACGAGAAGACGACGGCGATGAGCGTCCCGCCGCAGGTTCCGGACGCGCCCGCCGGTGCCGCGCCGCGGGTCATGCTGCTGGGCGCCGGTGAGCTCAGCCGCGAGCTGGCGATCGCACTGAGGCGGCTCGGGGCGACGGTGATCGCCGTCGACGGGCACGCCGACGCCCCCGCACACGGGGTGGCCGACCAGCGGCTGGTCCTACCGTTAGGCGACCCCGGCGAGCTGTCGCGCGCCATCGAGGGCGTGCACCCCGACTTCGTGGTGACCACCACCGACGCGGTCGCGGTCGACGCCCTCGACGGGCTGCCCCCGGATGCAGTCGAGCTGGCGCCGAGCGCGCGCGCCGTCCGGCTCACCGCCGACCGCGAGAGCCTGCGCCGGCTGGCGGCTGACGAGTTGGGCCTGCCCACCGCGCCCTTCTGGTTCGTCGGGTCGGTCGAGGAGCTCGAGGCCGTCGGCGCCCACGCCGGCTTCCCCCTGCTGGTGAAACCCGCCTCCGGGAAGGGGCGTTCGCTGGTCGAGCGGCCCGACGACATCGGGCCGGCCTGGCAGCAGGCCGGGACCGCGCGCGTGCTGGCCGAGACGGTCGTCGAGGTCGAGGTCTCGATCACGCTGCTGGTGGTGCGCAGCGAGGGCCCGAACGGACTGGTGATCGATTTCTGTTCGCCAATCGGGCACGACGACGCCGAGGCGCGGGAGTCGTGGCAGCCGCAGCAGCTGAGCCCGGCCGCGGTGGACTCCGCCAGGTCGATCGCCGCGCGCATCGTCAAGGCGCTGGGCGGGCGCGGCGTCTTCGGCGTCGAGCTGATGATCAACGGCGACGAGGTGTATTTCGCCGACGTGACCGCCCGCCCCCGGGGAAGCGCCTGGGTGACCGCGCGCACCCAGCGGTTGTCGGCGTTCGAGTTGCAGGCCCGCGCGATCCTGGGCCTGCCGGTCGACACCATGATGATCTCCCCGGGTGCGGCGCGGGCGATCGTCGCGGGACCCGGCTCACCCGGCGCCGAGGCGCTGCGCGGCGCCCTGGGCGTTCCCGAGAGCGACGTGCGCCTGTTCGGCCCCGGCTCGCGCAAGCTCGGGGTGGCGCTGGCCACCGCGCCGGAGGTGGGGGCCGCCCGCGGCCGCGCCCGAGAGGTCGCCAACGCCCTGGATGTGCGAGACTCACGCGGGTGAGCTACGCGGGAGACATCACGCCGCTGGAGGCGTGGAAGCTGCTGAGCGACAACCCGAACGCGGTGCTGGTCGACGTCCGCACCGACGCCGAGTGGCGGTTCGTCGGGGTGCCCGACCTGTCCGGCCTCGGCCGCGACACGGTGTTCATCGAGTGGAACACCGCCGACGGCAGGCACAACGACGATTTCGCCGAGGAGCTGCGCGAACGCGTGCCGGCGGGCGACACCGAGCGGCCGGTGATCTTCCTGTGCCGCTCGGGCCAGCGCTCGATCGGCGCCGCCGAGGCGGCCACCGAGTTGGGCATCACGCCGGCCTACAACGTGCTCGACGGCTTCGAAGGCCATCTCGACGCGCGCGGCCATCGCGGCCAAAGTGGCTGGCGCGCAAGCGGATTGCCCTGGAGGCAGGGGTGACCGAGCGCTCCGTGCGCACGCCGAAGGCGTTGCCCGACGGCGTCAACCAGGCGACCATCGGGGTACGCGGCGGCCTGTTGCGGTCGGAGTTCGACGAGACGGCCGAAGGGATGTTCCTGACCTCGGGCTACGTGTACGACTCGGCGGCCACCGCGGAGCGGGCGTTCACCGGCGAGGTGGACCGCTACGTGTACTCCCGCTACGGCAACCCGACGGTCAGCATGTTCGAGGAACGCCTGCGTCTCATCGAGGGGGCGCCCGCGGCGTTCGCCACCGCGAGCGGCATGGCGGCGGTCTTCACGTCGCTGGGCGCCCTGCTGGCGGCCGGCGACCGGCTGGTCGCGGCGCGCAGCCTGTTCGGCTCCTGTTTCGTGGTGTGCAACGAGATCCTGCCGCGCTGGGGCGTTGAGACCGTGTTCGTCGACGGCGACGACCTCGCGCAGTGGGAGGAGGCGCTGTCGGTGCCGACCCAGGCGGTGTTCTTCGAGACGCCGTCCAACCCGATGCAGTCGCTCGTCGACATCGCCGCGGTGACGGAGCTCGCCCACGCGGCGGGCGCAAAAGTTGTGCTGGACAACGTCTTTGCGACACCCCTGCTGCAGCAGGGTTTTCCGCTCGGGGTCGACGTGGTGGTCTACTCGGGGACCAAGCACATCGACGGGCAGGGCCGGGTGCTGGGCGGCGCGATTCTCGGCGACAAGGAGTACATCGACGGCCCGGTGCAGAAGCTGATGCGCCACACCGGGCCGGCGATGAGCGCGTTCAACGCCTGGGTGTTGCTCAAAGGCCTTGAGACGCTGGCGATTCGCGTCGAGCATTGCAACTCCTCCGCGCAGCGCATCGCCGAGTTCCTGCAAGCGCATCCGGCGGTGAGGTGGGTGCGCTACCCCTTCCTGACGTCGCACCCGCAGTACGACCTCGCCAAGCGGCAGATGTCGGGGGGCGGGACGGTGATCACGTTCGAGCTCGACTGCCCCGAAAACTCAGCCAAGCAACGTTCGTTCGAGGTGCTGGACAAGCTGCGGCTCATCGACATCTCGAACAACCTCGGCGATGCGAAATCGCTTGTCACGCATCCCGCCACGACGACGCACCGCGCGATGGGCCCGGAGGGTCGCGCGGCGATCGGGCTCGGCGACGGCGTGGTGCGCATCTCGGTGGGGCTGGAAGGCACCGACGACCTGATCGCCGACATCGACCAGGCGCTCAGCTAATCGCGGCGCTAGCCGGCCGCCTTCTGCTGATCCGCCTCGGCCTGTTCGGCCGCCGCCAGCGCACCCTGCTGCTCCACCCACTGGACCACCGGCCTGGCGTACATCATCTGGCTGGTGATGGCCATCTGGCCGCGGGTGCGGCCCAGGAACGAGATCCCCCAGGAGAACATCGCGGCGATGCGGTTGCGGTGTCCGATCAGGTAGTACAGGTGCAGCACCAGCCAGGCCAGCCAGGCGATGAAGCCGCCGAACTCCAGCTTGCCGACCTGCGCGACCGCGCTGTACCGGGAGATCAGGGCCATGCTGCCCTTGTTCTTGTACTTGAACGGAGCGCGGTTCGCCGGGTCGTCGTGACCCTTCACCGAGTGCTTGATGATGTCGGTCGCGTAGCGCGCCCCCTGGATCGCGCCCTGGGCCATCCCGGGGACGCCGGGCACGGACATCAGGTCACCGACGACGAAGACGTGGGGGTGACCCTTGACCGTGAGATCGGGCTCGACGATCACCCGCCCGGCGCGGTCGGTTTCGGTGCCGTCGGACTGCTCGGCGACCATCTTGCCCAGTGGGCTGGCCTGCACGCCGGCCGCCCACACCTTGCAGGCGCACTCGATGCGGCGCTCGCTGCCGTCGGCGTCCTTAACGGTGATGCCCATGTAGTCGACCGCGGTCACCATCGCGTTGAGCTGAACCTCGACGTCCTCTTTCTCCAGGCGCCGCTGCGCCTTACAGCCCAGGTTGGGGCCCATCGGCGGCAGCACCGCCGGCGCCGCGTCCAGCAGGATCACCCGGCACTCGCTGGGCGTAATGGTGCGAAACGCCCCGGCCAGCGTGCGCTCGGCGAGCTGGACGATCTCGCCGGCCAGCTCCACGCCAGTCGGGCCGGCGCCCACCACGACGAAGGTCAGCCGTCGTCGCCGCTCGGCCGGGTCGGTGGCGACCTCGGCGGCCTCGAACGCGCCGAGGATGCGGCCGCGGAGCTCCAGGGCGTCGTCGATGCTTTTCATACCCGGCGCGTAGATCGCGTACTCGTCATGGCCGAAGTAGGACTGTTGCGCGCCGGCGGCCACGATCAGGCTGTCGTAGGGCGTCACCGTCTGCATGCCCATGAGATGCGACGTGACCGTCTTCGCCGTCAGGTCGATCGCCTCGACGTCCCCCCACAGCACCCGGACGTTCTTCTGCTTGCGCAGGATGAGCCGGGTCGTGGGGGCGATGTCGCCTTCGGACAGGATGCCGGTCGCCACCTGGTAGAGGAGTGGCTGAAACAGGTGGGTGGTGGTCTTCGAGATCAGCGTGATGTCCACGTCGGCGCGCTTGAGCGACTTCGCCGCGTACAGCCCCCCGAACCCGCTCCCGATGATGACCACGTGATGGCGCGACATACTTGTCCCTTCCGGTCTTCAAGAGCTCCCCGCGGCGCTGGTAATACCGTACGACTGGCCGCCGGTGGCCCGTAGGTCCGGTTGGTGACGCTCCCGTAGACGAAGGTCACCACGCGCGGGACACTGGTCGCTGACCAACGATCGACGGGACGATCATGAACATGCCAGTCATCCGCAGCCCGCAGGACCGGGAGAATGCGGCTAATGCGCGGGAGCGGGTTGCCGCCGACCGCGAGGGCGTCGCGGCCGAGCGCGAGCGGGTTGCCGACGAGCGCGAGCACGGCGCGGCGCTGCGCGAGGCGCTGACCGAGGGTGTGGAGCGGTGGGCGGGCGATCTCGAGGCGCGGTCGGTGCTCGCCGACCGGCGCGAGGCGCTGGCCGACGAGCGCGAACGGCTGGCGGACAGGCGCGAGGCGCTCGCCGACGAGCGCGAGCGGCTCGCCGACGACCGGGAGGTCGAGCCGGCGGATGCGGCGGGGAGTGCCGCGCTGCTGCACGACGCGGCGCTCCGCGAGCAGGCCAAGGTCGACCGCGAGGAGGCGGCCAGCGAGCGCGAGTGGGCGAGGCGGCGGGCCGGGGCCGCTCAGGACTGGGTCGAGGGCGGCGGCGCGGCCGCGTCGGAGCCCGAGTCGTGACCGCCGAAGACGGCCGGGCAGACCAGGTCGAGCGGCGTGAGCAAGTGGTCGCGCGGCGCGAGGCCGAACTCGACCGGCGCGAGCGGATCGCGGACGAGCGGGACCGGATCGCCGAGCAGCGTGAACAGGACGCGAACAACCGCGAGCAGCTGGCGGATCAGCGTGAGGCGCGCGCCGACGAACGCGAGGGCAGCGCGGCCGAGCGCGAACGGGAACGCCTCCAGCGCGCGCAGGAACAGGTGGATCGTGCATGGGCCCTGGGCCAGCGCGAGGAGGCCGGAATCCGGCGGGAGATGGCCGAGACCGAGCGCCGGGAAGCGGACGGCGTCACCGCCTGAGCAAGCTCAGAACGGCCAGGTGCGGGCGTCGGTTTTGTATTTGCCGTTGAGGCCGGTGCAGAAGTCGTCGGCGGTCCCGGCGAGCAGGATGTAATACGCCTCGCCGCCCTCGCGGCTGGAAAGCGAGTTCGGCGTGGTCCAGCCGCTGTTGCACATCGCCGTGTCCGAGCCCGCCGTGGGCCTGCGCCAGTTGGTCCGGGCGCAGCTCGCGAGGGCGTCGACGTTGGGTGTGGCGCTCTTGGCCGCGACGAGCATCGCGCCGCCCCACTGCCCGTCGTTGCGCCGATAGGCGCGGGCGCCGAAGCCCGCGTTGTTGGTCTGGCACGCCAGCGCCCGCTTGAGCAGCCCGAACGGCGCGGCCAGCTGCGGGTTGGCCACCCCGGCCGCGGCCGTGATGAATTGCGCCGCGTCCGAACCGTCGACCTCCTGGACGTTGGGATTGCCCAGCCCGATCAGCTGCTGGGCGATCCCGGAATTGTTGCCGCCGCCGATGATCGGTCCGCCGCCGCCGGAGCCCATCGTCGGGAGCGTGACGGGATCGGCCGCCGCCGGGGGCGCCGACGCGACGGATGCGGCGACGAGAACCGCGGCGCCGCATGCGATCAGCCTCATGGGTGTGCTCCTTCCTTCTTGGGTCAGCGGAACGCGTCGCTGCCCGTGAACGCCTGGCCGAGGACGAGTTGGTGCATCTCGGGCGTGCCCTCGTAAGTCAGCACCGATTCGAGGTTGACCATGTGCCGGATCACCGGGTACTCCAGCGATATTCCGTTGCCGCCCAAAATGGTTCGCGCGGTGCGGCAGATCTTGAGCGCCTCGCGGGTGTTGTTCAGCTTGCCGAAGCTGACCTGCTCGGGGCGAAGGCCGGGGCCGTCCTTGAGGCGCCCGAGGTGCAGCGAGAGCAGCTGGCCCTTGTGCAGCTCGACCGCCATGTCGACGAGCTTGGCCTGCGTCAGCTGGAACCCGGCGATCGGGCGGCCGAACTGGGTGCGCTGGGTGGCGTAGTCCAGCGCGGCCTGCCAGGCGGTGCGCGCCGCACCCATCGAGCCCCAGATGATGCCGTACCGGGCCTCCGACAGGCAGGAGAGCGGCCCCCGCAGGCCCCTCGCCTCCGGGAGCATCGCGTCCTCGGGGAGCCGCACGTCGTCGAGCACGAGCTCGCTGGTGATCGAGGCCCGCAGCGACAGCTTGTGGTGGATCGTGTTGGCGGTGAAGCCGCGCGTCTCGGTGGGCACGACGAAGCCGCGCACGCCCTCGTCGGTGGCCGCCCACACCACCGCCACGTCGGCGATCGAGCCGTTGGTGATCCACAGCTTGCGGCCGTTGAGCACCCAGTCCGAGCCGTCGCGCCGGGCGCGCGTCTTCATGGCGGCGGGATCGGACCCCACGTCGGGCTCGGTCAGGCCGAAGCAGCCGAGCAGCTCGCCCGCGGCCATGCCGGGCAGCCACCGCTGCTTGTGCTCCTCGGAGCCGAACTTCCAGATGGCGAACATCGCCAGCGACCCCTGCACCGAGACCATGGACCGGATCCCGGAGTCGGCGGCCTCCAGCTCGGTGCAGGCCAGGCCGTAATGCACGGCGGAGGCCCCGCCGCAGCCGTAGCCGTCCAGGTGCATGCCGAGCAGCCCGAGTTCGCCGAACCCTCTGGCCAGTTCGCGCACCGGGAGGTCGCCGATCTCGAACCACTCGGCGACGTAGGGGAGGACGTGTTCGGCGCAGAACTTCCTGACGGTGTCGCGGACCGCGAGTTCGTCGTCGGACAGCGACGAGTCGAGGCCGAGCGGGTCGTCGCGGTTGAAGGCGGGGGGCGCGTCGGTGCTCATGCTCTCAGCCTGCCATCGACGGCCGTCGGGTCCCAGTGCGCCGGTAGTCTTCGGTGCATGCTCAGGCACCCGAGGCCCGTCTGGCTGCTGGCCGACGTCGTCGGCGTGCTGCTGTTTTGCGCCGTCGGGCGCCGCAGCCACGCCGAGGGCGTCACCATCCCCGGCGTGGCTGCCACGGCGTGGCCGTTCCTGACGGGCACCGTCGTCGGCTGGCTGCTCTCGCGCGCCTGGCAACGGCCCGCCGCCGTGGCCCCGACCGGGGTGGTGGTGTGGCTGTGCACCGTGGCGGTCGGCATGCTGCTGCGCCGGGCCACCTCGGCGGGGGTGGCGGCGAGCTTCGTCGTCGTCGCGGCGTCGGTGACCGCCGTCCTGCTGCTCGGGTGGCGGCCCCTGGCCTCGGCGGCCCTGCGCCACCGCGCCGGTTCCTGACGGCCCGGATCACCGATGCCACGGGCCGACGGCGACAGCTGGGATCCGTCCACCGGGGTCGGGGTGACCGCGACGTTCGGGGCGGTGGCGCGGGCGGTGGCCACCGACAAGGGGCTGCTGGATGACCCGTTCGCCGAGCCGTTGGTGCGCGCCGCCGGCGTCAGGCACTTCGTCCGGCTCATCGACGACCATCGCTTCGCGGCCGACGACGGCACCGACCCGGTCACCGCCGCCCTGATGGACATCCTCGCGGCGCAGACCCGGTTCGCGGACGGGTTCCTCGCCGACGCCGCGCGCGCGGGCATACGCCAGGTCGTGCTCCTGGCGTCCGGTCTGGACACGCGGGCCTACCGGCTGTGGTGGCCGGCCGGTACCACGGTGTACGAGGTCGACCGGCCGGAGGTGCTGGACTTCAAGTCGGCGGTGTTGGGCGGGTTGGGCGCGACGCTGACGGCGAACCGGTGCGCCGTCGGCGCCGACCTGCGCGCCGACTGGCCGGCGGCGCTGCGCCGCGTGGGTTTCGACGCCGCGTTGCCGACGGTGTGGGTCGCCGATCAGCTTCTCGTGGGTTACCTGCCGCCCGCCGCGCAGACGCGCCTGCTCGATGACGTCGCGTCGCTGAGCGCGGTCGGCAGCCGCTTTGCCGCCGACCACATGCCCGTCTGGACCCCGTCGCACGTCAAGGCGGGTTTGGCCTTCGTCGACAGCTGGGCCCGCGAGGGCCTCGACGTCGATCTTGCCAGCCTGACCTACCCGGGCGAATACCGATACGTGCCCGAGCATCTGGCGTCCCACGGCTGGGAGACCGTCGAGCGCAACATCGTCGAACTGCTCGCCGGGCTGGGCCTGCCCGAACTGTGGCGCGGCGGCCCCGACGACCTGGCGGTCGTCCCGGGATACGTCACCGCGACGCGCGGCGTACTCACTTAAGTTAATTAATCATTAATTAACTTACCTATTCGCCGGATAATCGAACCCGATGGTGCGTAACGTCGTAACGAAATATGACCCCGGCGCCCAACTCCCCTCGAGGTGCGGTGAAGTGATTTCTCGCGATGCGAACCGACAGTGGACAGTCCATTCGGCGGCGTCGTACCGGGAGCGTTCGTCATGACGAGCACGCTGCCCGAACGCGACATCCGCCGCACGACGGGACGTCACCGTCGTCGACGTGATCCTCTGGCATCCGTGGCCAGAACGGCGTTGGCGGCGCCGCGCCGCGTCGTCGGGGTCGCTGTTCTGCTCATGGCGGCCGCCGCCCTCTTCGGCCTGCCCGCCGCGACGAGCTTGTCCGGCGGCGGGATGGTGGACCCGGCGTCCGAGTCGGCCCGGGCCGCCGGATTGCTGGCGCACAAGTTCCACCGGGGCGAAATGCAGATGCTGCTGTTGGTGAGCTCCGAGGCCGGCGTCAAAGACGGTGCCGGGCGCGAGGTTGGCTCCGACATCGTGCGCGAACTTGCCGGATCGCCGTTCGTCACCCAGGTCACCTCCCCCTGGGACGGTCCGACGCCGGCACCAGGGACGGTCAGTGCCGACGGGAAGTCGGCGTTGATCGTGGCCGCGCTGAGTGGTGGGGAGAATGACGCGCCCAAGCATGCCCAGGCGCTGGCCGATCGACTGGGCCACGACCGGGACGGCGTCACCGTCCGGGCGGGCGGTCCCGCGGTGTTGTACGCGCAGGTCGGCCAACACACCGAGAACGACCTGCTGCGTATGGAATCCATTGCGGTGCCGGTGAGCTTCGCCGCCCTGGTGTGGGTCTTCGGTGGCCTCCTCGCGGCCGCGGTGCCCATGGCCGTGGCGGGGTTTGCGATCGTGGGCTCGCTCGCGGTGCTGCGGGCGATGGCGCTCGTGACCGACGTGTCGATCTTTTCCCTGAACGTCGCGGCCGCGTTGGGCATGGCGCTGGCCATCGACTACACGCTGCTGATCATCAGCCGCTACCGCGACGAGCTGGCCGAGGGGCGATGCCGCGACGAAGCGCTGCTGCACAGCGTGGCGACGGCGGGCCGCACGGTGCTGTTCTCGGCGGTGACCGTCGCCTTGGCGATGGTTCCGATGGTGCTGTTCCCGGTGTACTTCCTGAAGTCTTTCGCCTATGCCGGCATTGCGGTGGTGACCCTTTCGGCCCTCGCGGCGCTCGTGGTGGCGCCGGCGGTGATCGTCCTGCTGGGCGATCGTCTCGACTCGTTCGACATCCGGCGCCTCGGCCGTCGGTTGTCCCGCCGTCCCGAGCCGCGCGCTTCGGAGCCGCCGCCGATCCAGCGCAACTTCTGGTACCGGACCGCGAAAGTGGCGATGCGGCAAGCGGTTCCGACCTGCCTGGCCATTGTCGTCCTGTTGCTCCTGCTGGGCATTCCGTTCCTGCACATCAGATGGGGTAACCCCGACGAGCGGGTGCTGCCGGAAACCGCGACGGCGCGTGCGGTGAGCGACGCAGTCCACAGCCAATTCGGCTCGGAATCCGCCTCAGCGGTGACCGTCGTCATCCCCGAGCTCAGCGAGCCGGCAAAGCCTGAGCTCGACGCGTACGCCGCGAGGCTGTCGCTGGTGCCCGACGTGGCGGCGGTGTCGTCGCCGACCGGTACGTTCGTCGCCGGCGAACGCAAGGGGCCGCCCTCGGCGCCGACCGGATTGGTTGACGGCAGTGCGTTTTTGACCGTGAGTAGCACGGCGCCGCTGTACTCGGGCGCCTCCGAGACGCAGCTGGACCGTCTCCACGCGGTGGCGCCGCCGGGCGGGCAGACGGCGCTGATGACCGGCAACGCGCAGAGCAACCGCGACTGCGTCCACGCCATCACTGCGCGACTGCCCATGGTCTTCGGCTTCATCGCGGTCGTCACGCTGGTGTTGCTATTCGCTCTGACCGGAAGCGTGATCCTGCCCATCAAAGCCGTTCTCCTCAACATCCTCTCGCTCACAGCGACTTTCGGCGCGCTGGTGTGGATCTTCCAGGACGGACATCTGGGCGCGCTGGGCACCACACCGAGCGGGACGCTGGTCGCCACGATTCCGGCGATGATGTTCTGCATCGCGTTCGGGTTGTCCATGGACTACGAGGTCTTCCTTATTTCCCGCATCCGTGAATACTGGACGCGCTCGTCCCGGACGCGCGCCGACAACGACGAGAGCGTGGCGTGCGGCCTTGCACACACCGGGCGCGTCATCACCGCGGCGGCGCTGTTGATGTCGATCTCGTTCGCCGCCTTGATGACCGCCGACGTCTCGTTCATGCGCATGTTCGGCGTCGGGTTGACCCTCGCGGTGCTGGTGGACGCGACCCTGATTCGCATGCTCCTCGTGCCGGCATTCATGCATCTGTGCGGCGGCCTGAACTGGTGGGCGCCCGCCCCGCTCTTGCGGCTGCGCCGGCGGGTGCTTGCCGACGGGTGATGGCCGCGGCGTTAGATCGTTAGGTGACTTCTGACCGGCTTCGCTTCGTGTCGGCGACCCACGACGACCCGCTGGCTCAGCCTCTGCTTGCCGAGTTGGCCCTCGAGTACGCGGAGCGATACGGCGGCACCCCGGAGCGGCACCTGGCCTGGCTGCCGGTGCCGCGCGCCGAGCTGGCCCCGCCGGACGGCGGGCTGCTGATCGGCGTCGAGGGCGAGGTTCCGGTCACGGGCGGGGCGTTCCGGCGATACGACGCCAACACGGCCGAGCTCAAGCGGATCTGGACGGATCGCGCGCACCGGCGCCGCGGTTACGCGCGGGCGCTGCTGGCCGCGCTGGAGGCGGAGACCGCCGCGCGGGGGTACCGGCGGCTGTACCTGATCACGGGCAATCGCCAACCCGAGGCCGAGGCGCTGTACGACGCGGCGGGGTACACCCGTGTTCCCCCCGACCCGATACCGGACTGGGGGCCGTTCCGGCCGATCGCGTTCGAAAAGTGGTTGGCCTGAATGGATTACGCGCGCCGAACGTGGGGCCGCTTACCGGGCCAGCGCGGCCGCCGCGTCCGTCGCCTCGCGGATCGGTCCGCGCCACACGCCGCCGTGACCGGGCAGCAGGACGTCGGTGCCGACGGACGCCAGCGCGTCGAGGCTGCGCACCGAATCCGTTTGGCTGTGACTGAACACGGCCGGCAGCAGCTGCGGGCCGCTGCGGCGCAGCAGCGGGTGACCGGTGATCAGCGCGTCACCCGTCACCAGGACGCCGTCGACCACATACGAACAGTGCCCGCTGGTATGCCCTGGGGTCGGGATTGCCACCGGACGGCCCGGCAGACCGGCGGCGACGTCGGCGGTCAGCGGCCGCGTCGTCGGGATCCCGTCGCGCAGCAGGCCGCCGCTGCGCGCCACGTGGACGCCCCACACCGCCCATCGCGGACGCCAAATGCGCAGGGCGACATCGAGAATCGACACCTGCTCCAGGTACTCGCGCTTGGCGTGACCCACTTCCGCGGCGTGGCAGTACACCGGGGTGCCGTGCTCGCGGGCGAACCAGATCGCCGACCCCAGATGGTCGATGTGCGCATGCGTCAGCAGGATGGCGCGCACGTCCCCGGGCCCGTAGCCCAGCTGCCGCAGCGTGCCCAGCACGTCCTCGCGGTCACCGGGATAACCCGCGTCGATGAGCATGACGCCGGTGTCGTCGGTGACCAGCGTCCAGTTGACGGCGTGGCCGTGGGCGTGGTGCACCGCGTCGGTGACTTGAACGAGGGTCGGTCCCATGCGGGCGAGTGTAGGAGTCTCACTAGAAGCGATCGCAAGCGCGGCGAAGCCGGGCGCGGCGGGTCGCGATCACAGATGTGGAGTAGAAAGAACTAGTGGCCGAACTGAAATTGGGATACAAGGCGTCCGCCGAACAATTCGCACCCCGTGAGCTCGTCGAACTCGCCGTCGCCGCCGAGGGGCACGGCATGGACAGCGCCACCGTCAGCGACCACTTCCAGCCCTGGCGGCACGAGGGCGGCCACGCCCCGTTCTCGCTGGCCTGGATGACCGCCGTCGGCGAGCGCACCAAGAGGCTTCAGCTGGGCACGTCGGTGCTCACCCCGACCTTCCGCTACAACCCGGCCGTCATCGCGCAGGCGTTCGCCACCATGGGCTGCCTCTACCCGGGCCGCATCTTCCTCGGCGTCGGCACCGGCGAATCGCTCAACGAGATCGCCACCGGCTACGAGGGCGAATGGCCGGAATTCAAGGAGCGCTACGCCCGCCTGCGCGAATCGGTGCGGCTGATGCGCGAGCTGTGGCTGGGCGACCGCGTCAGCTTCGAGGGCGAGTACTACCACACCAAGGGCGCCTCGATCTATGACGTGCCCGAGGGCGGCATCCCGATCTACATCGCGGCGGGCGGCCCACAGGTCGCCAAGTACGCGGGCCGCGCCGGCGACGGCTTCATCTGTACCTCCGGCAAGGGCGAGGAGCTGTACAAGGACAAGCTCATCCCCGCCATGAAAGAGGGCGCCGAGGCCGCGGGCAAGAATCCCGACGACATCGACCGCATGATCGAGATCAAGATCTCCTACGACACCGACCCGGACCTGGCGCTGGAGAACACCCGCTTCTGGGCGCCGCTGTCGCTGACCGCCGAACAGAAGACCAGCATCCACGACCCGCTGGAAATGGAGAAGGCGGCCGACGAGCTGCCGATCGAGCAGGTCGCCAAGCGCTGGATCGTGGCGTCGGACCCCGACGAGGCGGTCGAGAAGGTCAAGGACTACGTCGACTGGGGCCTCAACCACCTGGTGTTCCACGCTCCCGGTCACGACCAGCGCCGCTTCCTGGAGCTCTTCGAGAAGGACCTGGCGCCCAGGCTGCGGCGGCTGGCCTGAGGCGACGGCCGTGACCGGTTCCGTGACCGCGACGGCGATCTACATCGCTGCGCCCGAGCCGGAAACGGGCAAGTCGACGATCGCGCTCGGGCTGTTGCACCGGTTGCGGGCGACCGTCGCCCGGGTGGGCGTGTTCCGGCCCATCACCCGGCTCGGTGAGGACCGCGACTACATCCTGGAGTTGCTCCTCGAGCAGACCACCGCGGGCCTGTCCTACGAACAGTGCGTCGGCGTGACCTACCGGCAGCTGCACGCCGACATCGACGCCGCCATCGGCAGCATCGTGGACTCCTACCACGCGGTGGCCGATGCCTGCGACGCCGTGGTGATCGTCGGCAGCGACTACACCGACGTGACCCGGCCCGCCGAGCTGTCGGTCAACGCGCGCATCGCCGTCAACCTCGGGGTGCCCGTGTTGCTGGCGGTGAGCGCCAAGGACCGCACCGCCGACGAGGTGGCGAGCGTCGTCGAAGTCTGCATGGGCGAGTTGTCGGCGCAGCGCGCCCACACCGCGGCCGTGGTCGCCAGCAGGTGTCGGCCAGCGGAGCTTGCCGAGATGCGGGCGGCCCTGGCGGCGCTGCAATCCTTCCCGCAGCGCAGCTATGTGCTGCCCGAGGAGCCGTTGCTGTCGGCGCCGACGGTCGCCGAGCTGGAGAGGGCGGTGGACGGCACGGCGGTCAGCGGCGAGGCGTCGCTGCGCGAGCGCGAAGTGATGGGTGTGCTGGTGGCGGGGATGACCGCCGATCACGTGCTGGAGCGGCTCGACGACGGGATGGCGGTCATCACCCCGGGTGACCGCTCCGACGTGGTGCTTGCCGTCGCAAGTGCCCACGCGGCCAACGGTTTTCCGTCGCTGTCCTGCCTCGTGCTCAACGGTGGCTTCACGCTGCACCCGTCGATCGCCGCGCTGGTGGCCGGGCTGCGCCTGCGGCTGCCCATCATCGCGACCAAGCTGGGTACCTACGAGGCGGCGAGCGCGGCCGCCTCGGCCCACGGGCGGGTCACAGCGACCTCGCAGCGCAAGATCGACACCGCGCTGGGGCTGATGGACCGGTACGTCGACGTCGCGGACCTCATTGCGCAGCTTGCCATCCCGATCCCGTCGGTGATCACGCCGCAGATGTTCACCTACCGGCTGCAGCTGCGCGCCCGGACCGACCGCAAGCGCATCGTGCTCCCCGAGGGCGACGACGACCGGATCCTGAAGTCGGCCGGGCGCGTGTTGCAGCGCGGCGTCGCCGACCTGACGATCCTGGGTGACGAGGCCCAGATCCGTCTGCGCTCGGGTGAACTGGGCGTGGACCTCGACGGCGCGACGGTGATCGACCCACTGATGAGCGAGCTGCGCGACCGGTTCGCCCAGCAGTACGCCGAGATGCGCAGCGCCAAGGGTGTCACCGTCGAGCATGCCAGCGAGATCATGCGCGACGCAACGTATTTCGGCACCATGCTGGTGCACAACGGCATGGTGGACGGCATGGTGTCGGGCGCCGCTCACACCACGGCCCACACCGTCCGTCCGGCGTTCGAGATCATCAAGACCGTGTCCGACGTGTCGACGGTGTCGAGCGTCTTCTTCATGTGCCTGCCCGACCGGGTGCTCGTCTACGGCGACTGCGCGATAGTCCCCGACCCGACGCCGGAACAACTGGCGGACATCGCGATCAGCTCGGCGCGCACCGCGGCGATGTTCGGCGTCGAGCCGCGGGTGGCGATGTTGTCCTACTCCACCGGGGACTCCGGGACGGGCGCCGACGTCGACAAGGTCAGGGCCGCAACGGCATTGGTCCGGTCCCGCGAGCCCCGGTTGCCGGTCGAGGGCCCCATCCAGTACGACGCCGCCATCGAACCGTCCGTCGCCGCCACCAAGCTGCGCGACTCGCCCGTGGCCGGGCGGGCGACCGTGCTCATCTTCCCGGACCTCAACACCGGCAACAACACCTACAAGGCGGTGCAGCGCAGCGCCGGGGCGATCGCGATCGGACCGGTGCTTCAGGGGCTGCGCAAGCCGGTCAACGACCTGTCCCGCGGCGCCCTGGTCGAGGACATCGTCAACACCGTCGCCATCACCGCGATACAGGCCCAGGACCCGTGACCGGCTCCCTGGTGTTGGTGATCAACTCCGGGTCGTCGTCGCTGAAATATCAACTGGTGGACCCGGCTTCGGGATCGGCGCGGGCGTCCGGGCATGTGGAGCGGATCGGCGAGGATTCGTCGTCCGTCCCCGACCACGACGCCGCACTGCGCCGCGCGTTCGAGCAGCTGTCCGACGACGGCATCGACCTGGCGGCGTGCGGGCTGCGGGCGGTGGGTCATCGGGTCGTGCACGGCGGCAACAGGTTCTACCGCCCGACCCTGGTAAACGACGCGGTGATCGCCGAACTCGAGGAACTCTCGGAGCTGGCGCCGCTGCACAACCCGCCGGCGCTGAAGGGCATCGAGGTGGCGCGCAAACTGCTGCCGGAGGTTCCGCACGTGGCGGTGTTCGACACCGCGTTCTTCCACGATATGCCGCCGGCGGCCGCCACGTACGCCATCGACCGGGAACTGGCGCAGCGGTGGGAGATCCGCCGGTACGGGTTTCACGGCACGTCGCACCGCTACGTCAGCGAACAGGCCGCCGAATTCTTGGGGCGGCCGCTCGGCGGCATGAAACAGATTGTGCTGCACCTGGGTAACGGTTCGTCGGCCTCGGCGATCGCCGGCACCCGGCCGATCGACACGTCCATGGGCCTGACCCCGCTGGAGGGGCTGGTGATGGGCACGCGCAGCGGAGACATCGACCCCGGCATCGTCAGCTATCTCTGGCGCACCGCGAAGATGGGCGTCGACGAGATCGAGGACATGCTCAACCAGCGGTCGGGAGTCCTGGGCCTGTCGGGCGAGCGGGACTTCAGGCAGCTGCGGATGATGATCGAATCGGGCGACGCCATAGCGCAATTGGCGTACAGCGTGTTCATCCACCGGCTGCGCAAGTACGTCGGCGCCTACCTGGCCGTGCTCGGCCACACCGACGCCATCACCTTCACGGCGGGTATCGGCGAGAACGACGCCGCGGTGCGCCGCGATGCCCTCGCGGGCCTCGAGGAGCTGGGCATCGTGCTCGACCAGCGGCGCAACCTCAGCGGCAGCAAGGGCGCGCGGCAGATCTCCGCGGACGACTCACCGATTGCCGTGCTGGTGATCCCCACCAACGAGGAGCTAGCCATCGCCCGCGACTGCGCCGCCCTGCTGGCCGGCTCATAGGAAGCCGAGGGCGCTGCGGCCGGCGCCGACCGACGGTGCCGGGTCGGTCCCGACGGTGCGGGCCAGCAGTTCGTGGTACACGTCGCGGAAGTCGGTCGTGTACTTCAGGTCTCCGTTGTCCAGGTCGGTGAGGCTCGGCTCGTCGCCGTAGAAGCCGCCCCGCACGGGCGACCCCGCGACGAAGACGGGCCCGGCCGTGCCGTGATCCGTGCCCTGGGACGCGTTGGCGCGCACCCGGCGACCGAACTCCGAGTACGCCATCAGGACGACGTTGCGGCCGTAGCGGTCGCGCGCCATGTCCTGGAGGAAAGGCGTCACGGCCTCGTCAAGCGTCTGCAGCAGGCGCTGCTGCGTGCCGCGTTCGTCGGCGTGGGTGTCGAACCCGCCCAACTGGACGGTGTAGACGCGCGCGGGCACACGTGCCTTGACGGCGGCGGCCACCGTGTTCAGCTGGGCGGCCAGCGGATTCTGGCCTTTGCCGTTGGGTTTGACGAAGCCGAATGCCTTATCCGCGGTGCGGGCGGCGCGGTAGGCCTTGCAGACCGCGGCCATCGCCGGCGTGTCGGCGGAGTCGTCGACGCCGAGCGCCACCATCGCGGCGTCCATCCCGTCCGGCTCTCCGGCCGGTGCGTGCGGCGACAGCGCGGCGGCCGTGTGCTTTTCGCCCACCGCAAGGGGAGGAAGGACGGGCCCGATGTTGACCGCCCGGAGCGGGTCGTCGCCGGTGGCGTCGAGCCAGCGCCCGATCCATCCCGTCGGCACCGGTTCGGATGGCGACGCGGTCTGCCAGATGTCCATGGACCGGAAGTGGCTGTGGTCGGGCTTCGGGTAGCCCACTCCGCGGACGATGGCGAGCCGCCTTTGCCCCCACAGGTTCGCCAGCCCTTTCAATGCGGGGTTCAGCCCGAACTGCTGGTCCAGATGGATGACGTCACCCGGCGCGTAAGCGAGCTCCGGACGTGCGTCGTGATAAGCGTTGTCGGCGTAGGGGATCAGGGTGTTGATTCCGTCATTGCCGCCGGACAGCGTGACGAGCACCAGCACCCCGGCGCCCTCGGGCAGCGGCCTGTCCTGGGCAGCGCGTTCCAGGTGAGGCCAGTGGACGGTGTTCCACAGCACGCTGGCTGCACTGACGCCGGCGCTGGCGATCAGGAATCTGCGGCGGTTGATCTCGGACATCGGCTCTCGCTAGGACGTCAGGTATTCGGGGGTGTTGACGGCGGCCGCCACGAGCTGAGGCGGCGTGCGCACCCATACTTGGAGTGCGTCGGCGCTGCGGTCCGACCAGCCCCCGACGCCGATCAGGTAGCCGACGGCGTCGACGCGGTCGGCGGGGGCGGTGTTTTCGATGACCGAGAGGTCGCCGAGCTGCGCCAGGTGGGCCGCGGCGCGCAGCCGGGTCCCCGCGCTCGCGGTCGACAGCCACACCGGACCGCGCGGCCACCCACCGACGCTCGGGGGGTAGAACGGCCGCTGGCCCAGCTGCTGCAACGTCGCGTCGGCGAACTTGACCTGCGCGGGCTGGTCGAGCGTTATGCCGAGTGCCCTGAGGACGCCGACGAGCCATTCGACCGGGGTGGTGACGACCGTCGCGCGGGCGCGGGTGAACTCGTCGTCGACCAGGATCGCCCGGGTCAGGGCCCGAAGGTCGCGTCCCGGGCCGTAGGCGGAGACCAGCCGGTCGAGCACCGCATCCGGCGGCGCCTCGTCGGAAGCCAACCCCTGCCAGAGCCGACCGGCGACGTACCGCGCCGAATTGGGCTGCGCCAGAACGGCGTCGCAGAAGCCGGGGGCGTCGAAGTCGCGGGTCTGTCCCAACAGCGTCTTGGCGCCCGCGTCGCGGCGCTTCGGGATCACCGCGGTCCGTCCGTCGGGGCCGATCACCCAGCCCGTCAGCGCGCGGGCGCCGGCGCGCACGTCGTCTTCGGTGTAGCCGTTGCCGTGGCCCAGCGCGAACAGCTCCATGAACTCGCGGGCCAGGTTCTCGTTGGGCGCCTTGGCGGTGCTGCTCTGTCCGTCGAGCCAGCGCAACATCGCGGCGTCGGTCAGCATGGCGTAGGCCAGGGTGCGGAAGTCGCCCAGCGATCCGGTGCGCAGCGTCTGGTTCTGCGTGGCCATGTGGGCGGCCACCCGGACCTTTTGCGCGGAGGTGGCGAAGTGGTTGTGCCACAACAGAGTCAGCTTCTCGTGGACCGGCTGGCGCGCCGCGACCATGCGGCGCAGCCACCAGTCGGAGAGCACGCCCTGCTGTTCGGTGAGCTGCTGGTTGTACTGCTTGCGGGCCGCCGGCGTCGCGCGGGGCCCCGGCGGCTGCGGCGCCGGCAAGGCCGGCATCGGCGTGGCGGCGGCCCCGGGGTCCGCGTCGGGGTGGGCGCCCAGCATGGCGTCGACATAGGCAGCCCAGTCCCGCGTGACCGCGGCGTCGACCTCGGGGCCCGTCACACCGAAACCGGCCCGGCGCATCACGCGGGCGGTGGTGATCCAAGCGGCCGACTGCCCGGGCATGTACTAACTGTGAGGCACGTTCCTAAGTTTTCGCTGTGGACGGCTGAAGTGGGCGCTCGCGGGCCCACCTAGAACGTGCTCGTCGGGCGCACCCTGTTCGCCATGTCCACCAGTGCATACCGGTGCCGTTGGGTGGGCGCGACGCGGGCCAGGCTCCGCAGCGACGCCTCGACGCCCAGCCGCAGGCCGTGCTCGGTGAAGGGGAAGCCCAGGATGTGATTCGTGCTGGCGTGGTGGTCCTCGAGCCAGTCCATCGCGGCGCCGAGCACCAGCGCGCGGATCTGCAACACCCGCGGCTCGGTCGGCGGCAGCGCCTCGACGCGGCGGGCGGCGTCGCGGATGTCCTCCTCGGTGATCTCGCTCGTCGTCCGGCCGGACAGCAGCGTCACCGCGCTCGTCAGGCGCGCCGTCGTGAAATGCCTTGAGGAGGAGGGCACCTCGTCGAGCGTGCGAACGGCCCCGGCCCGGTCCCCTTGCACCGACAGCGATCTCGCCAACCCGAACGCCGCCGAGATCACGCCGTCGTTGGTCCGCCACACCGTTTCGTAGAACTTGTGCTCGTCGGTGTCGCCGGAGAGCTCGGCGGTCGCGGCGAGGGCGAGCTTGGGCGCGAGCTCGCCGGGGAAGGTGTCCAGCACCTCGGTGAAATGCTTTGTGGCCGAGTCATAGTCGCCGGTGAGCAGCTCGGAGACGGCGCGGTACCAGACCAGCCGCCACTGCCATCCGACCCGCTCCGCCAGGTCGTCGAGCTTGCGGGTCGCCTTCGCCACGTCGCCGAGGTCCAGCAGCGCGCGGACCTCCATCAGCGGCAGCTCGATCGACTCGGACACCTCGACACCGTCGGCGTCCAGCGTGCCGTGGCGCGCGGCTCGCAGCGAGTCCAGCGTCTGAACCGGCTGGGAGAGCACCGTCGCCTGCAGCACCGACGCGGCGACGTCGGCCGGATCGACCAGCGGCACCTGCAGCGCCGTGACGATCTCGCGGGCGGTCAGCCGCTCCGAATGCACCTGGCCGTCCAGGTACACGTCGGTGTGGGCGACCAACAGGTCCACCCCGAACGTCGAGCGGCTGGGGCTGAAGACGGTCGACAGCCCGGGGCGCGGGATGCCCGTGTCGTGCGCGACGACCTCGCGCAGCACGCCGAGCAATTGCGCCGACATCTGATCGGTGCTGGCGAACCGGCGCCGCGGGTCGGGGTCCGTGGCGCGGCGCAGCAACCGCCGGAACGAGTCGTAGGTCTTCAGGACGGGGTCGTCCTCGGGCAGCCCGTCGACGTAACGCCCGTTGCGGGTGGGCATGTTCAGCGTCAGCGCGGCCAGGGTGCGCCCCACGGTGTAGATGTCGGTGGCGATCGTCGGCCCGGTGCGCACGATCTCGGGCGCCTGAAAGCCCGGCGTCCCGTAGAGGTAGCCGAACGAGTTGATCCGCGACACCGCGCCCAGGTCGATCAGCTTGAGCTGCTCCTCGGTGAGCATGATGTTCTCCGGCTTGAGGTCGTTGTAGACCAGGCCGATCGAGTGCAGATAGCCGAGGGCGGGCAGGATTTCGAGCAGGTAGGCGATCGCCTCGGCGACGGGCAGCTTCTCGTCCCGGCCCTGCTTGAGCGACTGACCGCCGATGTACTCCATGACGATGTAGCCGACCGGGTCGCCGTGCCGGTCGGTGTGCTCGACGAAGTTGAAGATCTGGACGATCTGCGGGTGGACCACCTCGGCGAGGAACTGGCGTTCGGCCATCGCGATCGCCTGCGCCTCGGCGTCACCCGAATGCACCAGGCCCTTGAGCACCACCGGGCGGTCGTTGACGTTGTGGTCGACCGCCAGGTACACCCAGCCCAGCCCGCCGTGCGCGATGCAGCCCTTCACCTCGTACTGGCCGGCCACGATGTCGCCCGGATTCAGCTGCGGCAGAAACGAATACGGGCTGCCGCAGGCGGGACACCAGCCCTCGGACTGCCCCTCGCCGTCGTCACTCGAGCGGCCCACCGGCTTGCCGCAGTTCCAGCAGAACCGCTTCGACTCCGGCACCATCGGGTTGGTCATCAGCGCCTCGAGCGGATCGATGTCCCGGATCCGCTCGATCTCGACCAGGCCGCCGCCCAGCTGCCGGACGGGTGGCAGCACGCGCGTGGCCACCGTCATCCGCTCCTGCGGCTCCGAATCCATGGTGCCCAGCGAGATGTGGGGAAAGTCGTCGTCGTCATCGTCGTCGAAGTCGGGCCGAAACAGCGCCTGGGTGGCCTGCGGCCGCCCCGACACCGACTCGGACAGCGCGTCCGCCGCCTGCGTGCCGGTCGCGGGGGCTTCGGTGGCGTCGGGTTCGTCGGCCATCAGTCTGAATACCTCGGCGCGGGCGGGGCGGGAGCGGGCCCGAGGACCGTCAACCACTTGCGATACAACGTGTTCCAGGTGCCGTCCCGGCGGATGCGTTCGAGCGTGCCGTTGACGAAGCGGACGAGCCCCGTGTTGTTGAGGTTGATCCCGACGCCGTACGGCTGGGTGGCCATGTTGGGCCCGACGATGTGCAGGTACGGGTCTTCCTCGACGAGCCCGGCCAGCATGGAGTCGTCGGTGCTGACGGCGTCGATCTCGCGCTGCTGCATGGCCACCAGGCAGTCGGCCCAGTTCACCACCGACACGATCGCCGGCGGCGGGTCGATCTGGCGGATGCGGTGCAGCGACGTCGTGCCCTTGGCCACGCAGACCCGCTTGCCGGACAGGTCCGCCGGCCTGGCGATCGGCGAGTCGCGCGGGGCGAGGATGCGCTGGTTGGCATCGAGGTAGACGGTCGAGAAGTTCACCTGCTTGCGCCGCTCGCAGGTGATCGTCATGGTCTTGACGACGACGTCGACCTCGGAGTTCTGCAGGGCGGTCACGCGCTCCTCGGACGAGAGGATGCGGTACTCGACGTGCGAGGGCGCGCCGAAGATGTCGCGCGCGATCTCACCGGCGATGTCGACGTCGAAGCCGGTGATCTCGCCGGTGATCGGGTCGCGGAAGCTGAACAGGTTGCTGCCGATGTCGAGCCCGACGATCAGCCGGCCGCGGGCCCGGATGTCGGCGACGGCGGCGTCCGCCTCCGCCCTGGTCGGGAAGGGCCGCAGGCTGGCGGTCAGGTCGCAGCCCTGGGCGGGGTTGTCCGGGGGCAGCGGCGGTTCCGGCGCCATCTGCTCCATGCCGACGGGCGTGGGCGGCGGCAGCGTCGGCACCGTGGCCACCATCAGCGACTCGGGGTGCCCGCAGCCCGCCACCCCGGTCACGGCGGCCAGCGCGGCGAGCGCACCGAGTGCGCGCCGCATCATCGGTACTCCTTCAGCCGCGGCCACAGGCCGAGCGCGACGGCGATGGCCGCGCCGAGGCTCAGCACCACGCCGCCGACCTGGGCCCCCGACAGCCCGCTGCGCGCGTTGAGGACGTCGTTGCGTAACTGGGTTCGGCTCTGATCCATGGCCTTCACCAGCTGCTCGTCGAGCTTGTCGAAGGCGGGAGTCGAGTCGTCCTCGCCGCTGCCCAGCGCGACCTGGGTCGCCGCCCGGTAGTTGCCCACCGAGATGTAGGAGTTGATCCGGTCGTTGGCCTGGCGCCAGCGCAGCAGCAGCTGGTCGGCGCCCTGCAGGTCGGGCTTGTCGACGGCGTCGCTGCGGGCCATGTACTCGTCGAGCTGCCGGTGCATCGAGTCGATGCGCTGGTAGAACGACTGCTTGCGCTTTTCCTCGTCCCCGCGGCGGATCAACGACAGCGTCTCGTCGGCACGCGCCTGCTGGGCCGTGATCGCGACGTTGGTGACGGTCTTGAGGGATTCCGCGGCGGTGTCCTTGGCGCTACGACTGGCCGTCGTAGAGATCGTCAGCGCAGTTCCGACCCACACCACCATCACGAGAATAGCCAGCCCGCCGACCACCAGGCCCGGGTTGATGCGGCGCCGCGTGCGCTGCGCAAGCCAGCGGTGCGCGAACGCGCCGAAGAGCGCGGTGGTGACCACGACGAGGATGACCGGCTGGGGGATCTGCGTCGACGCGGTGGTCTCGGTGTCCACCCGCTTGGACGTCTCGTCGTAGAGACGCGCCGCGTCGGGGAGGATCGTCGACTGCATCAGCCCCGACGCTTCCGACAGGTACGACGACCCGACCGGGTTGCCCGCCCGGTTGTTGGTCCGGGCGATCTCGATGAGCCCGGTATAGACGGCCAGCTCGGCGTTGATCCGGCCCAGCAACTCCACCAGCGGCTCGTCCGTCAGCCCACTGGACGCCCGCGTCACCGCCACCGAGGCGTCGGTGATCGCCTGCTCGTAGCGCTGCCGCACCGGGCTCGGCTCCGCCTCGGCGATGAACGCGGTGGCCGCCGCGGCGTCGGCGACCGACAGCGTCGTGTACAGCCGCCCCGCCGCGAACGACAGCGGCTCGGTGTGGTTGAGCACCGTGGTCAGCACCTGCTGCCGGTGGTTGATGGTCGTCGAGGTGGCGAACGCGCTGGCGCCGCCGAGCGCGGCGAGGATGATGCCGATGGTCAGGATGCGACCGGGCGTCGTGGAGATGAACCACCAGCGGGGGTGAGCCGGTTCGACGGGCGACCGCAAACCCGGCGGCTCGGTCGACGGGTGCGCCAACTCAACCGTCACGTCTGATCAGCCCTCGTCTTTCGGCCACTGGAATTTCGTTGCACGCGGGTATAAGCGAATCTTAAGAGGATTTGCGGCGGATGGGGGGAGGCCGACGCAATTGACCCCCGGCGGGTGCTGCCTATCCTGAACTCGTGCGCGGCGACGGTGACGGATGGGTGGTATCCGACAACGGCGGCCACTACTGGGGACGGTTCGGCGCGGCCGGTCTGCTGCTGCGCGCCCCGCTATCGGACGGCACCCCTGCGGTGCTCCTGCAGCACCGGGCCGTCTGGAGTCATCAGGGCGGCACCTGGGGCCTGCCGGGCGGGGCCCGGGACAGCCACGAGACCCCGGAGGAGACGGCCGTCCGCGAGGCGCACGAGGAGGCCGGGTTGCTCACCGAGCGGCTCACGGTCCGCGCGTCGGTGGTCACGGCCGAGGTGTTCGCGCGCGGGGGCCGGCGCTGGACCTACACCACCGTCGTCGCCGATGCGGGTGAGTTGCTGGCCACGGTGCCGAACGGGGAGAGCGCCGAGATGCGCTGGGTGCCCGAGGAGGAGGTGACCGGGCTGCCGCTGCATCCGGGCTTCGCCGCCAGCTGGCAGGGGCTGCGTGCCTCGCCGGCGCGGGTGCCGCTCGAGCACGGCGACGAACGACGCCGGCACCTGCCCCGCACGGTCGAGCTCGACGCGGGGGTCTTCGTGTGGTGCATGCCGGGCAACCCCCTCCCGGCCGACGAGGCGCCGTCGCAGCTGAGCCGCCGGATCAGCTCGCTGCTGCAAGCGCAGCGCTGAGCTCGAGCGCCGCCGCCCGGGGGTCGTCGGCGCCGGTGATGGCCCGCACCACGACGATCCGCCGGGCGCCGGCGTCCAGCACCTCGGGCAGCCGCCGCGCGTCGATGCCCCCGATGGCGAACCACGGCTTGTCGGCCCCCTGCGCGGCGGCCAGTTCTGCAGCCGTCCGCACCAACGGAAGCCCCGGGGCCGCGCGCCCCGGCTTGGTGGGGGTGGGCCAGCAGGGGCCGACGCAGAAGTAGTCGGCCGGACCATTCGCGGCGGCGAACACCTGGTCCGGGTCGTGGGACGACAGGCCGATCAGGATGTCGGGGCCGACGATCTCGCGCGCAACGTCGAGCGGCAGGTCGTCCTGCCCCAGGTGCAGGACGTCCGCGCCCGCGGCCCGCGCGATGTCGGCGCGGTCGTTGACCGCGAACAGGGCCCCGTGGCGGCGCGCCGCGTCGGCGAGGATCTCGCACGCCGCCAGCTCGCCGCGCGCCTCGAGCGGGCCGAACCGCTGCTCACCGGCCGAGCCCTTGTCGCGCAGCTGGACGATGTCCACCCCGCCCGCCAGCGCGGCGTCGACGAACTCGGCGAGGTCGCCCCGCTCGCGGCGCGCGTCGGTACACAGGTACAGGCGGGCCGTGCCCAGGCGGGCAACTGGATCGTGCACACCGCGACGCTAGCGCGCTAGCGTGGAGCCTGAACAAACCAGACACGGGAGTCCCGGACGAGCGGGGCTGAGAGTGGGCACCACCAGATCGACTGGTCCTGCCCTTACCGTCACACCTGATCCGGGTCATGCCGGCGAAGGGAGGACCGCATGCCGTCACCGACGGTCGCCGTCATCGGCGGCGGCGTCATCGGGCTGTCGGTGGCGCGCCGGGCCGCGCGCGCCGGCTGGGCGGTGCGCGTCCACCGCACCGCCACACCGGGCGCCTCCTGGGTGGCCGGCGGCATGCTGGCGCCGCACAGCGAGGGCTGGCCGGGGGAGGAGCGCCTGCTGCGGCTGGGCCTGGAATCGTTGCGGCTGTGGCGCGAGGGCGGCTTCCTCGACGGCCTGCCGCCGGAGGTGGTCACCGCCCGCGAGTCGCTGGTCGTGGCCGTCGACCGGGCCGATGTCGCCGACCTGCGCACCGTCGCCGACTGGTTGTCCGGGCAAGGCCATCCCGTGGTGTGGGAGTCCGCCGCCCGCGACGTCGAACCCCTGTTGGCGCAAGGCATCCGGCACGGCTTCCGGGCGCCGACGGAACTGGCGGTGGACAACCGCGCGGTGGTCGAGGCCCTGGCCGCCGACTGCGAGCGCATCGGGGTGCGGTGGGCCGGGCCGGTGCACGACCTGTCGGGCGTCGAGGGCGACGCGGTGGTGATCGCCAACGGCATCGACGCCCCCGCGCTGTGGCCGGGCTTGCCGGTGCGCCCGGTCAAGGGCGAGGTGTTGCGCCTGCGGTGGCGCAAGGGCTGTATGCCGTTGCCGCGCAGGGTTGTTCGCGCACGCGTCCACGGGCGCCAGGTCTACCTCGTGCCCCGCGCGGACGGTGTGGTCGTGGGCGCCACCCAGTACGAACACGGACGCGACACCGCCCCGGTGGTGTCGGGCGTGCGCGACCTGCTGGACGACGCGTGCGCGGTCATGCCGGCGCTGGGCGAGTACGAACTGGCGGAGTGTGCCGCCGGGCTGCGGCCCATGACGCCCGACAACCTGCCCATCGTGGAACGCCTGGACGCCCGGACCCTGGTCGCCAGCGGGCACGGCCGTTCCGGGTTCCTGCTGGCGCCGTGGACGGCCGAGCAGATCGTCGCCGAGCTCGCCCCCGTCGGAGCGCACCGATGATCGTCACGGTCAACGAGCGGGAGGTCGAGGTCGACGAGCGGACCACGGTCGCCGCGCTGCTGGCGGCGCTCGGCTATCCCGACCGGGGCGTGGCGGTGGCCATCGACTCGTCGGTCGTCCCGCGATCCCGTTGGGGGACAGCGGTTCCGGACGGTGCCCGACTCGAGGTGGTGACGGCGGTGCAGGGTGGCTGACTCGAAGCTGACGATCGCGGACCGCAGCTTCGCCTCGCGGCTCATCATGGGCACCGGCGGCGCAAGCAACCTGGCGGTGCTGGAGGAGGCGCTCGTCGCGTCGGGCACGGAACTCACCACCGTCGCGATCCGCCGGGTCGACGCCGAGGGCGGGACGGGGCTGCTGGAGCTGCTGAACCGGCTCGGCATCACGCCGCTGCCCAACACCGCGGGGTGCCGCAGCGCGGCCGAGGCGGTGCTCACGGCGCAGCTGGCGCGAGAGGCGTTGAGCACCAATTGGGTCAAGCTCGAGGTGATCGCCGACGAACGCACGCTGCTGCCCGATGCCGTCGAATTGGTCAGGGCCGCAGAGCAGTTGGTGGACGACGGCTTCGTCGTGCTGCCCTACACCAACGACGACCCGGTGCTGGCGCGCCGCCTGGAGGATGCGGGATGCGCGGCGGTCATGCCGCTGGGTTCGCCGATCGGAACCGGCCTGGGCATCACCAACCCGCACAACATCGAGATGATCGTGGCGCGGGCCGGCGTGCCGGTGGTGCTCGACGCCGGCATCGGTACCGCCAGCGACGCCGCGCTCGCGATGGAGTTGGGTTGCGACGCCGTGCTGTTGGCGACCGCGGTGACCCGGGCCGCCGATCCGCCGGCCATGGCCGCGGCGATGGCCGCTGCCGTCACCGCCGGCCACCTCGCCCGGCGCGCCGGGCGCATCCCCAAGCGGTTCTGGGCCCAGGCGTCCAGTCCCGCGCCATGAAACGGTATGTCGCGCTGGGTAGTTCGATGGCCGCCGGGCCGGGTATCGGGCCGCGCGCCGCGGGCGCACCCTGGGGGTCGGGCCGATCGGCCCGCAACTACCCGCATCTGGTCGCCGACCGGTTCGGCCTCGACCTGACCGACGTCACGTTCTCCGGCGCCACGACGGCCCACGTGCTGGCCGAACGACAGCGCGGCGCGCCACCCCAGATCGCCGCGCTGGACGGTTCCGAGGCCCTCGTCACGGTGACCATCGGCGGAAACGACGTCGGCTACGTCCCGCTGTTGATGGCCGCGTCGCTGCCGGGGTTCGCGCGGCACCTGCCGGTGCTCGGTGGCCGCATATCCGAGTTGCTGGACCGCGACTCACGCGATCGGGCGCTCGCCGCGGTGTTCGACTCGCTGTGCGCGGTCGGCACGGCGGTGCGTGGGCGCGCCGCCGACGCCCGCGTCCTCTTTGTCGACTACCTGACGATCCTGCCGCCCGCGGGCACGCGCGCGGCGCCGTTGTCGGAAGCGCACGCCGACCTCGGCCGCCACGTGGCCGCGAGGCTGGAGCGGCTCACGGCCGACGCGGCGGAAGCGACGGGTTGCGGGATCGTCCGTGCCGCCGACGCAAGCCGGCGGCATCACGCGTGGGCGGCCGAGCCCTGGACGACCCGACCCGGTGTGCCGCTACCGGGCCGCCCGGCCCCGCTGCACCCCAATGCCGCCGGGATGCGCGCGGTGGCGGAACTCATTGCCGCACAGCTGTAGACAATCAGCCGTTGGCGCGCCACCACTGGTACAGGGCGTTCACGTCGCCGTTGTTGGCCGTGACGTGACCCAGCACATTCTTGGCGTCCGTGGTCCACGTGATGGTCGCGGAGTTCTTGTACGTGCCGCACGCCACCTGGCCGGCCGCCGCCGAGCTGCCCTGGTGCCACGTCGTCGGCGACTGGCCGGCGTCGCCGCAGGCCGCCAGTGACACGTCCTTGATGGTGGAGCTGAACGCCGAGGCCAGGTTGGTGGTGTTGTCGAACAGGGCGTACAGGCCGGCCGCCGGTCCGTTCGAGTCGGGGCTCTGGCCGCATAGGAGCTCGGCAAGCTCCCCGCTCTCCGTCAGGGTCTGAGGCTTGCAGTTGTTGAGGCCGTAGCCCTTCGACACCGACCCCGCAAGCGTGTTGAGATCGGCCGAGCTACCGGTGCCCGGGTCCGCGGAAACCGTGGCGGTGCCGACGACGGCGAAGCCGCCAACGAGCGCTGCGGCGGTGGCGGTCCGCAGTGCCCGGCTGAGGGGAGGAGCGAGAGGGGACATCCGAGATCTCCTTAATTTGTCGCACCGGAGCGCGCTCCGCTGATCTGCGTGAGTGTATTTCGGCGGCCGTCCGGAGTCACTGGTTTCAGCAAAACGAAATGTGAATAGTCGAGCAAATGCGGCCGCCCCGCGCGCGAAAAGTAAGGCGGCCACAATATTTGGGTGGCCGCGACGGTCATCCATTGGTCAGCCACCACTGGTAGAGCGCGGAGGTGTCGGCGCCGGCTCCGCGGATATCACCCAACACGCCTTTCGAGTCCGTTGTCCAGATGATCTGGGCGGCATTCTGAACGTTCCGCACGCCACCTGTCCCGAGTCGCCCCCCGAACCGCCGTGCCAGGTGGTGGGGGACTGGCCCATGTTCCCGCAACCGGTGAGGACGTGGTCTTTGAGGCTGGCCTTGAACGCTCCGGCAAGGTGCTCGGGGGAATCGAACAGGACGTAATTCGCCTGGGCGGGTCCGGCGGGATCGGGGCTCTGTCCGCAGGCGAGCGACGCCAGCTGGCCCGCCGAGAGGTTCTGGGGCGTGCAGTTGTTCGCGTTGTAGCCTTTCGACAGCGCGGCGATGAGCGCGTTCATGTCACCGGGGTTGGCCGGGTTGCCGGGATTGCCGGGATCGGCGGGGTCCGCGGCCGCCACGCGCAAGGGTGCCAGGGCGAGCGTCGCCAGCAGGACGGCGACTGCCGCGACTCGGCGTGCGGTCCTGCGATCGGTCATTTGAGGTGGCTCCTTCGCGGTGGTCGCTGCTTACGGATCGTAAGGCTCTGCGGCCGCTGCGCAACCCATTCCGGGGGAAATTGTCTGTCTGGTGCGCCTTTTCGCGGGCGCGAACGGATGCCATTGGCCGACAGACATTTTCGCGACGGGCACGCATCGGCCGCGCCGGCAAGGCTGAGATGACAGCCGATTTTCGAGTTTGGTGATGCCATGGCGTGTCCGCTCCGGTATGGTAACAACCGTTTCACGCCAGCTAACTTCTCGCGACTGGAGAATCCATGACACAGCCACCCCCTCCGCCCCCGGGTTATCCGCCGCAGCAGCCCGCCGGACAGGCGCCGAATAACTACTTGGTGTGGTCCATTCTGGTGACGCTTTTCTGCTGTCTTCCGTTCGGGATCGTGGCGATCGTCAAGTCCAGCCAGGTCAATGGTTTGTGGGCGCAGGGTCGCTACGCGGAGGCCCAGGCCTCGGCCGACAGCGCGAAGAAGTGGATCATGTGGTCGGTGATCGTCGGCCTGATCGTCAATGCGATCGTCATCGGCGTCAACGTCGTGAACATGAATTCAAACACCAACGCGGCAATGATGCTTCTGGGCATGTGAGGCCGTGTCGGTGATGGTCACCCGTTACGCATCGGTACCGCTGGGGCTGGGTGCGCCGCTCGTGGTGGCGGCGTCCACAACGCTGGTGTGTGCCGCCATCTGGGTGGGTGACCCGACGACGCCCAACGGTCCGCTGCCGGTATGCCCTACCAAGGCATTGCTCGGCATCGACTGCCCGGGATGCGGCAGCATGCGCATGCTGTACTCCCTGATGCACGGCAATCTCATGGCGGCCGCCAGGTTCAACGCTTTGGGCCTGGCGGCCCTCGTGCTCCTGGTGTGGGCCTACCTGTTGTGGACCTATGGTCGCGTGACCGGCAGACGGATCCGCGGCTGGCATCAGCGGCGCTGGTCCGCGGCCGTGGTTCTGGTGCTGGTGGTGATCTGGTTCGTGGTGCGCAATCTTCCGTTCGCGCCGTTTACCGCGCTGCATGTCTGATGGTGTCGACCGGCGCTTCGGCGGCGCCGGCGTCTAACGTTGGGCGCGATGCTCAACAAACTCCCGGCGGCCGCCTCCGTCCTCTTGACCCTGGCCGCTCTCTCGGCCGGTTGCGTCCACCGGTCGGCCAACTCGCAGCAGGGTTCGGCGAGCGACTTCGCCAATTCGCTGCACACCAAGGTGACCACCGACGCGATGATGGCGCACCTGACGAAGCTGCAGGACATCGCCAACGCCAACAACGGCACGCGGGCGGTGGGCACCCCCGGTTATGAGGCCAGCGTCGACTATGTGGTCGACACGTTGCGGCACAGCGGATTTGATGTCCAAACCCCCGAGTTCTCGGCGCGGGTCTTCCACGGCGACAAGCCGGCGGTGACCGTCGGCGGCAGACCCGTGGAGGCCCGGGCGCTCGAGTTCAGCCTCGGAACCCCGCCCGACGGCGTGAGCGGGCCGCTGGTCGCGGCGCCGGCCGGTGACAGGCCCGGGTGCGCCGCCTCCGACTACGGCGGCCTGCCGGTCCGGGGTGCCGTCGTGCTGGTCGACCGCGGCGACTGCCCGTTCGCCCAGAAGGAGGACGTCGCGGCCAAGGCGGGCGCGGTCGGAATGATCCTTGCCGACAACGTCGACGAGCAGCAGATGGGCGGCACCCTCGGGCCCGATACCGAAGTCAAGATCCCGGTGGTGAGCGTGACGAGGTCCGTCGGGGTCCAGTTGCGCGGACAGCCCGGTCCGACCACCATCAAACTCAACGCGAGCGTCCAAAGCTTCAAGGCCCGCAACGTGATCGCCCAGACGAAGACGGGTTCCTCCACCGACGTGGTGATGGCCGGTGCGCATCTGGACAGCGTGCCGGAGGGACCCGGCATCAACGACAACGGATCCGGGGTGGCCGCGATCCTGGAGACCGCGGTGCAGCTCGGCAGTTCGCCGTCGGTGCGCAACGCGGTGCGGTTCGGCTTCTGGGGCGCCGAAGAGCTTGGTCTCATCGGTTCGCGCAACTACGTCGAATCCCTGGATCTGGCCGGGCTCAAGGACATTGCGCTGTACCTGAATTTCGACATGCTGGCTTCGCCGAATCCCGGCTATTTCACCTACGACGGTGACCAGTCGCTGCCGGCGGACGCCCGCGGCCGGCCCGTGGTGCCCGAAGGCTCCGCCGGGATCGAGCGCACGTTCGTTGCATACCTCAAGTCCGCCGGAAAGACGGCCCAGGACACGTCGTTCGACGGGCGTTCGGACTACGACGGGTTCACCCTTGCGGGCGTGCCGGCGGGCGGGCTGTTCTCGGGCGCCGAGGGCAAGATGTCGGCGGATCAGGCGAAGCTGTGGGGCGGGACGGCGGACCAGCCGTTCGATCCGAACTACCACCAGAAGACCGACACCCTCGACCACATCGACCGCACGTCGCTGGGCATCCAGGGTGGCGGCGTCGCCTACGCCATCGGTCTGTACGCGCAGGATCTCGGCGGCCACAATGGAGTTCCGAACATGGAGGACCGCACGCGGCACGTGCTCACGAAGCCATGACCCCTCGACTGGGCGCGACGGTGATCCTGCTGGCCGGGCTGCTGGCGGGATGCGAGTCCTCGCGCGCCCCGCAACCGTCCTCGGCGCCCGACCTGAGCCACGGGCTGGCCGCCAAGGTGACGGCGGACGGAATGTTCACCCACCTGCGCGCGCTGCAGAACATCGCCAATGCCAACAAGGGCAACCGTGCCGAGGGCACACCCGGCTACGACGCCAGCGTCGACTATGTGGCAAAGGCATTGCGGGACAAAGGCTTCGATGTCTCCACTCCGCAGTTCGACCGGCTGTATGCGATCTCTCCCGGCCAGCCGTCCGTGACGGTCGCCGGGCGTGCCTACCAAGTGGACCAGGCGTCGATGCTGCTGCAGACGCCGCCCGGTGGGCTGACCGGACCGCCCGTCCGGCCCACCCAACCGTCGGGCTGCGCCGCGAGCGACTATCCGGCCTCCGTTCCCAAGGGCGCGATCGCCGTCGTCGACGACGCCCGCTGCTCGGTGGTCGACAAGCAGAACAGCGCGGTCGCCAGGGGCGCCGCCGCCCTGATCGTGCTCAGCACGCCGAACGGCCAGGGGGCACCGCCCACGTTGTTCGGGCCCGGCTACTTCAAGCAGCTGACCGTGCCGGTCGCCGTCGCCGGTGGCTCCGCGGCCGGCGCGCTGGCCCGGGCGACCGCACCGGTGCGCCTGGTGCTGGACGCCCGCAACGGCGTGATCACGTCACGAAACGTACTGGCGCAAACGAAGACCGGCTCGCCGCACGAGGCCGTCGTGGTCGGCGCGCAACTCGACGGAGCGCCCGGGGGGCCGGGCATCAACGACAACGGCTCCGGGGTCGCCGCCGTGCTGGAGACGGCGCTGCAGCTGGGCCCGCTGGCCCCGGTCAACAACGCGGTCCGGTTCGCCTTCTGGGGCGCCGGGGTCAACGGCGCCATGGATTACGTCTTCGGGATGGACGGCGATCAGCTCAACGACATCGCCATGTACCTCGACTTCACCGCGCTGGGCTCACCGAACGCCGGTTTCTTCACCGACGACGGCGACCAGTCAGGTCCGCCCAGCCCCGGGATCTCGTTCGGCGACGTCCCGGACGGGTCGGCCGGCATCGAGCGCACTCTGGGCGGGTACCTGAACCTGGCCGGGAAGCGCCCCGCCGACATGCCGCTGGACGCCAGGGCCACCTACCACCCCTTCATGGTCGCCGGGGTGCCGGTCGGTGGCCTGACGGCCGGTACGACGCAGACGAAAACCACTGTGCAGGCGCGGCTCTGGGGCGGTCAGGCCGGTGTGGCGTTCGACCCCAACGATCAGGGTCCGCGCGACACGGTCGACAACGTCAACCGTGAGGCGCTTTCCATGATGGGTTCCGGCGCGGCGTTCGCGGTGGGGACGTATGCCGAATCCGTCGGTGGCGCCAACGGGGTGCCCGGACACGACAAGCGCCACCGCACCCGGGTGCCGTAGCGGTATCCACAGTGCGGGCGTCTACTGCCTGAGTTGTCGTAGGCCGGTGGCATAATCGAACACATGTTCGAAGAACCTCGCCGTGCAGATTCCTCGCCCGCTGCCGCCCTCCTCGGGGAGATCGCCGCGGCGGCGCGCGCGGAGAATCAGGGCGCGGCCTTGCAGTTGGCCAAGATCGGCGAGTTCTTCGCGTATCGGCACGCGCAGGGTGCGGCCGACGAGGAGTGGGTGGTCGACACGATGGAGGCGGTGGCCGCCGAGGTGGCCGCGGAATTGCGGATCTCGCCGGCGCTGGCCCTGTCGCGGCTGCATCACGCGCGGGCCTTCCGCGAGCGCCTGCCCTTGGTAAGCCAGGTGTTTGCGGCCGGGGACATCGACTTTCGGTTCTTTGCCACCATCGTCCATCGCACGGATCTGATCGACGACGCCGACGTGCTCGCCCAGGTCGATGCGCAGTTGGCGGCCGGGGTGGCGCGGTGGCCGTCGATGACACGCTCGCGGCTGGCCGGGCAGGTGGACCGGATCGTCGCGCGCCTGGATGCCGATGCGGTGCGCCGCC
>NZ_CACRUY010000025.1 GCF_902652685.1 Mycobacterium sp. Marseille-P9652 | reverse complement strand
ACCCAACATCGGCGGCAGCGGCGGCGCCGGCGGCACCGTGACAGGGACGACGGCGGCTGCCGTCGACGCCGCGGGCGGCGGTGGAGGCGGCGGCGGGACAGGCCAAATCAGCTTCGGCGGCACGGGCGGCGCCGGCGGCAAGGCCAACGCGATCCCGGGCGGTCCCGGGGGCCCGGGCGGCGTCGGAGGCATCTTCGGCAACTTTGGCTCACCGGGTACCGCGGGGACTGCCGCCGGTGCCGGCAGCACCGCCGGCGCCGGCGGCGCCAACGACTTCACACAACTCGGCGGCGGCGGTGGCGGTGGCGGCGGCAGCGCGGCGGTTCTGAGCCCAGGCGACGGTACCGCCACCGGCGGGAACGGTGGCGCCGCCCACTAGCGACGGCCCAGCCTCGCTACGCCTTCTAGAAGTCCCAGTCCTCGTCCTCGGTGACGACGGCCTTGCCGATCACGTACGACGAGCCCGACCCGGAGAAGAAGTCGTGGTTCTCGTCGGCGTTGGGGCTCAGCGCCGAGAGGATCGCCGGGTTGACGTCGGTCTCGTCGCGCGGGAACAGCGCCTCGTAGCCGAGGTTCATCAGCGCCTTGTTCGCGTTGTAGCGCAGGAACTTCTTGACGTCCTCGGTGAGCCCGACCGCGTCGTAGAGATCCTGGGTGTACTCCACCTCGTTGTCGTAGAGCTCGAAGAGCAGCTCGTAGGTGTAGTCCTTCAATTCGGCGCGCTTGGCGTCGTCGACCATTGCCAGGCCGCGCTGGAACTTGTAGCCGATGTAGTAGCCGTGCACGGCCTCGTCGCGGATGATCAGCCGGATCATGTCGGCGGTGTTGGTCAGCTTCGCGCGGCTGGACCAATACATCGGCAGGTAGAAGCCCGAGTAGAAGAGGAAGCTTTCCAGCAGCGTGGACGCCACCTTGCGCTTGAGCGGCTCGTCGCCGCGGTAGTACTGCAGGACGATCTCGGCCTTGCGCTGCAGGTTGGGGTTCTCCTCCGACCAGCGGAAGGCGTCGTCGATCTCGGCGGTCGAGCACAGCGTGGAGAAGATGTTGCTGTAGCTGCGCGCGTGTACCGACTCCATGAAGGCGATGTTGGTGAGGACGGCCTCCTCGTGCGGCGTCAGCGCGTCGGGGATCAGGCTGACCGCCCCGACCGTGCCCTGAATGGTGTCGAGCAGCGTCAGCCCGGTGAAGACCCGCATCGTCAGCTGCTTCTCGCCCGCCGTCAGCGTGCCCCAGGAAGGGAGGTCGTTGGAGACCGGCACCTTCTCGGGCAGCCAGAAGTTACCGGTCAGCCGCTCCCAGACCTCGGCGTCCTTCTCGTCGAGGAGCCGGTTCCAGTTGATCGCGGAAACGCGGTCGATGAGCTTCATGTTTTCGGTCACCAGAACCCCACTTCACCGGAAGGTTTATCTGCGGTACGCAGGCCACAAACACTACCCCTGGGGTACGACAAGCCGGCGCAACACAAGAGCTTGTGTTTGCGTGTCGCCGCGCCTAACACGCGTCGGCCTCCTCGTCGCCGTCGTGGAGGAGTTTTTCGGGGTGCCAGTAGGCGTTGGTGGGGGCTGATGGTGTCCAAGGCGGCCGCCAACGCCTCCACACCCGCACCGCTCGAAGTCATGCCCCCAAACTAGAAACCACCACCGACAAAACCGGCCGCCATGTGACTACAGAAACCCCAGTGACACAAGTTTTTCGCCGCGCCTCTTCGCGCAGCCCACGAGAAGATGTACCATCTGGTACATGATTACCGAAGACAGCGTCGAGATCGACGCACCGCCGCAATTGGTATGGGAGGTCTTCAGCGACGTCGAGCGCTGGCCGGAATGGACCGCCTCGGTCACGTCCCTCAAAGGCCTCGACGGCGCAACCCTCGCCGTGGGCAAGCGATTCGCGATCAAGCAGCCCGGCATGCCCAAGCTGGCGTGGAAGGTCACCAACATCGAGGCCGACTCATCGTGGACGTGGGAGGTGCGCTCCCCCGGCGCGACCACCACCGCCCGCCACGATGTCATCGCCCAACCCGGCGGCCGCACCCTCGTGCGTCAGAAGCTCGACCAGGGCGGCGCGCTCGGAGGTCTGGTCGGACGGCTCATGGCCAAGAAGACCAAGCGGTTCCTCGCGCTCGAGGCGCAAGGCCTCAAGGCACGGTCGGAGCAGCTGAGCCGCGCCGGTGGCGCGCACTCCTGACCTCGAACGGCGCCGGGAGCTGCTCGACGCCGTGGTGGACGAGTTCGCAATGGGCGGTGTCGGCGATCGCTCGTTGCGCGACGTGGCCGCCGCCGTCGGCACCAGCCACCGAATGCTGTTGCATCACTTCGGTTCCCGTGACGACCTGCTCGTCGCGATCGTCGAGGAGGTCGAGAGCCGCCAGAAGCGCCTGCTCCCCGAGCTGCCACACGATCCGGCTGCGAGCTTCACCGCGATGTGGGCCGACGTCCGCCGGCCCGAGCTCCGCAACTCCGAACGCCTCTTCTTCGAGTGCTATGCGCGCGCCGCCCAGGGTGAAAAGCCCTATGCGCGAATGGTTCCCGACGCCGTCGACGGCTGGCTCGCCGAGATGGACGCGGCGGCGGGCGGCCCGGTCGACCCCGCCATGGCAAGACTCGGGCTGGCCGTGATCCGCGGCCTGCTCCTGGACCTGGTGGCCACCGACGACGATGCCGGGGTCGACGCGGCCGCAAAGCTTTTCGCGGAGCTACTTCGCTCGCGGCAACAGTGAGATCAGCGTGTCGACGAGCTCCTCGGCGCTGGTGTGCCACTTGTCCAGGTCCATGTGGCCGCTGAGGTCCAGGCCCGTGATGCCGTGGGCGCTGGTCAGCAGCACCGCCCCATACCGTCTCGCCTGAGCGGGCCCGACGATGCGACCCACGATGGCGAGAAACAGGTTCTGCGCCCGTTCGGCCGCGCGGGCGGCCTCCGTCGGGTCACCCGCGGGCGGGGTGAACATCAGGCGGTACAGGTGGGGCCGGGCGCGGCCGATGGCGATCAGCGACAGCAGCCCGGAACGCAGCGACTCCTCGGGCGGGTCGTCACTGGCGACCAACGCCTCGAGCGCATCACCCAACTCGCACAACGCATCAGTGGCCAAGACGGCGAGCAGCGCCTCCTTGTCGGCGAAGTGGCGATACGCCGCCGAGCGCGACACACCGCTGCGGGCGCCCACCTCGCGCAGCGTCACCGCCTCGACTCCCCCGAGGTCGAGCAACACCCCGGCCGCCTCGAGCAGCGAACGGCGGGTGGCCGCGGCCCGCTCCGCTCGTGTCGTCACCCGCCGAGCATAAGCCGGTGTTTGAGTTGACAACGTCAACTCGGACGCATTAGTTTGAGCTGACATTGTCAACTGAATCGCCCAGGGAGGCCGCAATGGGGACGAACACCGACCGCCGAGAGCTGATCGTGGTGAGCGGCGCCTCGACGGGGATGGGCGCGGCGACGGCAAAGGAGCTGGCCCGCAGGGGCTTTCACGTGCTTGCCGGCGTGCGCAGGGAGGCCGATGCCGACGCGATACGCGCCGACGGAATTGAGCCGCACATCCTCGACATCACCGTCGATTCCCACGTCGCCGCGATCGCCGACCGGGTCACCCAGGATCCGCAGCACCGTCCCCTGCGGGCGCTGATCAACAACGCCGGCATCGCGGTCAACGCGCCCGTCGAGGCGCTGCCGCTGGCCGAGTGGCGGCGACAATTCGAGGTCAATCTCTTCGGTCACATCGCGATGACGCAGGCGCTGTTCCCGGCCCTACTGGCCAGCGCCGGCACCGTGGTGAACATCAGCTCGATCGGCGGCAAGGTCGTCCTGCCGATGTACGGCGCGTACGGCGGTTCCAAGTTCGCGCTCGAGGCGGTCAGCGACGCGCTGCGCCGCGAAACCCACGGCACCGGAATCAAAGTCGTCGTCATCGAGCCCGGAGCGGTCAAGACCGCGATGCCCGAGCGTGGCATCGCCACCGCCGAGGAACTGCAGGCCAACGTGACCGACGACCAACGCGCGCGTTACGCCGACCTTGCGGCGGCCGTCACCGCGCAAGCGCGTTCGTTCGCCGAGAACGGCGTCTCGGCCGAACACGCCGCGCGGATCATCGCCGACGCCGCCACGGCTCCTCGTCCCCGGACCCGCTACACCATCGGTCGCGACGCCGCGATCCTCGCGCGGATCAGCCGCGTCGTCTCCGACCGGGTTCTGGACCGCATCGTCGGACTCGAGGTCCGGCGGCATGTCTCGCGCCGGCAACCGCGCACCGCGGGCGTCTAGGCAGAGCGCTTGCGGGTGCCGAAGAACCGGTACTCCTCCGGCTTGACCTTGCGCGTGGCCATCCAGTACTGCCAGGTGTAGCCGCCCCAGAGCACGGTGTTGCGCCCGTGCTCGTCGAGATACCAGCTGCTGCAGCCGCCGCTGTTCCAGACGGAGTGCGAAAGGTGTTCCTGCAGTTCGTTGTTGAACCTGTCCTGCGCCTCACGGGTCGGAGCCAGCGCCTGCGCGCCCATCCGGTCGCACTTGGCGATGGCGTCGGCGACGTAGTGGATCTGCGACTCGATCATGAACACCACCGAGTTGTGCCCCAACCCGGTGTTGGGTCCCAGCAGGAAGAAGAGGTTGGGCACGTCGGCGACGGTGATGCCGCGGTGCGCGCCGATGCCCTCGCGGTTCCACCGGTCCACCAGGTCCTCGCCGTGCAGTCCCTTGATCTGGACGTAGGTGTAGGAGTCGGTGACGTGGAAGCCGGTGCCGTAGACGATCACGTCGACGTGGTGCTCGGTGCCGTCGGCGGTGACGATGCCCTCGGGCGTGATCCGGACGATGCGGTCGGTGATCAGCTTGGTCTTCGGGTTCGCGATCGCCGGATAGTAGGTGGAGGAGTTCAGGATTCGCTTGCACCCCAGGCGGTAGTGCGGGGTCAGCTTGCGGCGCAACTCGCGGTCCTTGATCGAGCGGCGGATGTTGTACCTGGCGTAGGCCTCGATGAACCTCAGCATGTTCGGCCGCTTGGTCATGCCGAACGCCAAAGCCTCTTGCGCCCAATAGATCCCGAGGCGCGCCGCGGCCCGCAGGCCGGGCACGTTCTCCATGGCCCGGCGCACCGCCACCGGGATCTCGGGATTCGAGCGCGGAACCACCCACGCCGGAGTGCGTTGGTAGAGCTGGAGTTCGGCGACCTGACCGACGATCTCGGGCACGATTTGGATCGCGCTGGCGCCGGTGCCGATCACCGCCACCCGCTTGCCCGTCAGGTCGACGGTGTGGTCCCACTCCGCCGAATGGAAGGCGGGGCCGCGGAATTCGTCGCGCCCCTCGATCTCTGGGACGGACGGGATGTGCAGCGCCCCGGCGCCCGAGATCAGGAACTGGCCGACGTACTCGCGCCCGTCGGTGGTGAACACGTGCCAGCGGTTCTCGTCCTCGTCCCAGTGGCCGCGGTCCACGAGCGAGTTGAACTCGATGTGACGCCGCAGGCCGTACTTCTCGGTGACGCCCTTGAGGTAGTCCCAGATCTCGGGCTGGTAGGAGAACGGGTTCTTCCAGTCCGGCTTGGGCTCGAACGAGAAGGAGTAGAGGTGCGACGGGATGTCGCACGCGCACCCCGGGTAGCTGTTGTCGCGCCACGTGCCGCCGACGTCCTCGGCCTTCTCCAGGATGACGAAGTCCACACCCTGCTGCTGCAGCTTGATGGCCATTCCCAGCCCGGAGAACCCGGTGCCGATGATGATGGCGCGCGTGTGCACCGGTTGCTGCGGCTGGGTCGCCGGCCCCGAATCGGTAGAGGCCTCGGCAATGGTCATGCTGCGATCCTTCCTGGGAACGCCGGTACCGGATACTTGTAGAACTTCAGTCTGTCCGCCCGGCCGCGGCGCTGTCAACGCGGCCCCGGTCACCGCCCCTCGGTGAGCAGGGCGATCGATCGGCGCAGCTGCTGTTCGGGCGGCGCCGGCGGCAGGGGCGTCTCCGGATGCCTGCGGAACGCGTCGACCATCAGCGCCGCGAAACGCCGCCACGCGTCCGGGGCGGACGCCCCGGTGGCGCGCAGGACCCCGGCGTTGGCCAGCAACATCACCACGACGTCGGCGACCACGACGTCCGGCCGCAGCCTGCCCTGCGCCTGCGCGCGGCCGATCAGCTCCTTGACCTTCTCGACGGCCTCGCCGGTGCGCTGTTCCACGACGCTGCTGGCGGGAAACGCCGTCGTCAACAGGTCGCGCAGGCCGGCGTCCCCGGCCTGGATCTCACAGAGCTCGAAGATCAATCCCTGGAAGCCGGTCCAGGCGTCCGGGTCGGCCAGGGCGCGATCGACGGCCCGGGTGTAGCGGGAGATGTTGCGCTCGAATGCCGCGGCGGCCAGGTCCGCGCGGGTGGGGAAGCGCCGATAGAGCGTCGCCACGCCGACCCCCGCTCGCGTGGCGATCTCCTCCAACGGCACGGACAGCCCCCGCTCGGCGAACAGCTCGGCGGCGGCGGCCAGGATCCGGTCGCGATTGAGTTGTGCGTCCGCGCGGAGTGGCCTGGGTCCCTTCGCGCGCGACGTTGCGCGTGAAATCACAGGTCGAGCATACCGAATCAACTGGAGGTCGCCCTCCGCTTCTGCGTATCGTCGATCGGTGTAAGTGGTAACCACCCTCCACATAAGAACGGAGCAAACATGTCGGTCGCCGTGACCGCCCCCCGGGCGGGACAACGACACCGCCTCGCGCCCACCCACCCCGGGCTGCGGGGCAATCCCTGGTGGACGCTGGTCGCCGCGTCCGTCGGCGTCATCATGGTCGGCCTGGACGCGTCGGTGGTGGCCATCGCCAACCCCCGCATCGCGGTCGACCTCCACGCCTCGCTGGCGGACCTGCAGTGGATCACCGACGCCTACATGCTGGCGCTGGCGTCGTTGCTGATCTTCGGCGGAAAGCTCGCCGACCGGTTCGGCCGGCGCCTGGCGTTCTTCGTCGGCGTGGTCGGCTTCGCCGCCACCTCGGTCGGCATCGGCCTGGTCGGGACCGTGGGCGGCGTCATCGCCCTGCGGGCGCTGCAGGGCGTCTTCGGGGCGCTGTTGATGCCGAGCACGCTGGCCCTGGTCCGCGCCGCGTTCCCCCGCGAGAAGCTCAACACCGCGATCGGCATCTGGGGCGGCGCGTCGGGCGTGTCGATCGCGGCAGGTCCGATCGTCGGCGGGCTGCTCGTCGAGCACGTCAACTGGCAGTCGGTCTTCTACATCAACGCGCCGATCGCGGCGGTGGCGCTGCTGGTCGGCGGCCTGGCCGTGGCCGAGAGCCGCAGCGCGGCCGGCCGCAGTCTCGACATCCCCGGAACCGCCACCCTCTCCGGCGGCCTGTTCCTGATCGTCTTCGGGCTGATCAAGGCGCAGAACTGGGGCTGGCTGGCGGGCCGCACGCTCGGGCTGCTGCTGGCCGGCCTGGTGGCGGTCGCGGTGTTCGTGGTGATCGAGTTGCGCACCGCAGAACCGCTGCTGCCGATGCGGCTGTTCGCCAACCGGCCGCTGTCCATCGGCACGGCGGTGGTGGTGATCGACTTCTTCGCGCTGTTCGGCGCCGTGTTCTTCCTGTCGCTGTACCTGCAGAACGTGCTGGGCTTCAGCCCGGTCGAGACGGGGGTGCGCACGCTGCCGCTGAGCCTGGCGCTGATGGTCACCGCGCCGCTCAGCGGGTTCCTGACCGAGAGGTTCGGGCCCCGGCCGTCGATGGTCCTCGGGCTGGCCGCCGTCGCGGTCGCGCTCATGACGTTCGCGTTCCTGCGCACCGACTCCGGCTACGGGGCCCTCTGGCCCGGGTTCCTCCTGCTGGGCGCCGGCATCGGGCTGGTGCTGACCGCCAGTTCGGACGCCATCATGGGCAACGCCGGCGACGACGACGCCGGGGTGGCCGGCGGGCTGCAGAGCACCGCCATCCAGCTGGGTGGGGTGCTCGGCACGACGATCCTCGGGTCGGTGCTGTCCAGTCGCGTCGGCGCCGTGCTGGTCGACCGGCTCACCGGCGCCGGCCTCCCGGCCCCGGTTGCCGGCAAGCTGAGCGGCGCGAAAGAGCTTGTGGCGCAGGGCTTCAGCCCGACCGTCCCGGGCATGCCGGCGCCGGTGGCGCACGCGGTGGCCCACGGCAGCCACGAGGCGTTCATGGTCGGGCTGCACGCCTCGATGGTCGTCGCCGCCGCCGCGGCCGCCGTCGGGGCGGTGCTGGCGATGTTCGTCGGACGCGACCGGGAAGCCGCCTAGCCGACCGGGACAGCCCGCCATCCGTTGACGGTGGCGGGCTGTCCCTCGTCGCGTCAGCCCGCCGCGGAGCTGCGAGGCACCACGCTGTGGATCGGCTCGTCGGGATCCATCGCGATGCCGAGCACCTCGGCGGTGCCGACGATGACGCCCATCATGATCGTCGTCAGGTGCGCCACGAACTGGTCGCGCGGCATGTGGCGCGGGCTGTCCGGGTCGGGGCCCAGCCACCACTCGGTGGCCGACGCGGCCGATCCGAAGGCCGCGTGCGCGGCGAGCTCGAAGGCCGCGTGGTCGAGTTCCATCTCGCGCAGCTCGTTGTCGAACATGTCCGCCATGGCCAGCGTGATGCCCCGGCCCTCGTTGAGGATCTGGGGACTCGCCGCCGAGCGGCCCTGGATGAACACGCGCAGCACGTTGGGGTGCGCGTCGACGAGGTTGACGTACTCCTCGACCGCGCGCCGGACGACCTCGCGCGCGGTGTCGGTCTTCAGGTCGATCGACGCGAAGATCACCCCCCACAACATGTCCCGCAGCCGTTCGCCGATCGCCTGGAACAGGTCGGACTTGTCCTGGAAGTGCCGGTAGATCTTGGGCTTGGCGGTGCCCGCCTCCTCGGCGATCTCCCGCACGCTCAGCTCGGGCCCCAGCCGATCGATGGCGCGAAACGCCGCGTCGACGATCTCGCCGCGCACCTTCTTGCGGTGCTCGCGCCAGCGCTCGCTGCGCGCGTCGACCTTCACCTCGGGCTTGGCGCCCGAGGGGTGGGGCATCGCAGGTCGGGGGATTCTCACCACATCAAGCACCATACCGCGACGCGCGGGCTGACCTGGGCAGACTGGCCAGCGCGAAGCCGTCGCGCCCCTCGCCGAGAGTGAACTGGTGGCGAGAATTCGGCCCGAAAGCCGCCACGGCTGCACGCTCGGCGCGAGGCCTCACAGCATGCAGGACACGCAGCCCTCGACCTCGGTCCCTTCCAGCGCGAGCTGGCGCAGCCGGATGTAGTAGAGCGTCTTGATTCCCTTGCGCCAGGCGTAGATCTGCGCCTTGTTGACGTCGCGGGTGGTCGCGGTGTCCTTGAAGAACAGCGTCAGCGAGAGCCCCTGGTCCACGTGCTGGGTGGCCGCGGCGTAGGTGTCGATGATCTTCTCGTAGCCGATCTCGTACGCGTCCTGGTAGTACTCCAGGTTCTCGTTGGTCATGTAGGGCGCCGGGTAGTAGACCCGGCCGATCTTGCCCTCCTTGCGGATCTCCACCTTGGACGCCACCGGGTGGATCGACGACGTCGAGTGGTTGATGTAGGAGATCGATCCGGTCGGCGGCACGGCCTGCAGGTTCTGGTTGTAGATGCCGTGCGCCTGCACCGACTCCTTGAGCCGGCCCCAGTCCTCCTGCGTCGGAATGCGAATCCCCGCGTCGGCGAACAATTGCCGCACCTTGTCGGTCTTGGGCTCCCACACCTGCTCGGTGTACTTGTCGAAGAACTCCCCCGACGCGTACTTGGAGCGCTCGAATCCCGTGAAGTGCGTGCCCCTTTCGATCGCGATGCGGTTCGACGCCCGCAGCGCGTGGTAGAGCACCGTGTAGAAGTAGATGTTGGTGAAGTCGATGCCTTCCTCGGAGCCGTAGAAGATGTGCTCGCGGGCCAGGTACCCGTGCAGGTTCATCTGGCCGAGGCCGATCGCGTGGGATTCGTTGTTGCCCTGCTCGATCGAGGGCACCGAGGTGATGTGCGTCTGGTCGCTGACGGCGGTCAGCGCGCGAATGGCCACCTCGATGGTCTGGGCGAAGTCGGGCGAGTCCATCGTCTTGGCGATGTTCAGCGAGCCCAGGTTGCACGAAATGTCCTTGCCCACTTTGGCATACGACAGGTCCTCGTTGAACAACGACGGCGTCGAGACCTGCAGGATCTCCGAGCACAGGTTCGAGTGGGTGATCTTGCCGTCGATGGGGTTGGCCCGGTTCACCGTGTCCTCGTACATGATGTACGGGTAGCCGGACTCGAACTGCAGCTCGGCCAGCGTCTGGAAGAACTCGCGGGCCTTGATCTTGGTCTTGCGGATGCGCGCGTCGTCGACCATCTCGTAGTACTTCTCGGTCACCGAGATGTCGGCGAACGGCAGACCGTAGACCCGCTCGACGTCGTACGGCGAGAACAGGTACATGTCCTCGTTCTTCTTCGCCAGCTCGAAGGTGATGTCGGGGATCACCACCCCCAGCGACAGCGTCTTGATCCGGATCTTCTCGTCGGCGTTCTCCCGCTTGGTGTCCAGGAAGCGGTAGATGTCGGGATGGTGGGCGTGCAGGTACACCGCTCCGGCGCCCTGCCGGGCGCCCAGCTGGTTGGCGTAGGAGAACGAGTCCTCGAGCAGCTTCATGATCGGGATGACGCCCGACGACTGGTTCTCGATGTTCTTGATCGGCGCGCCGTGCTCGCGAATGTTGCTCAGCAGCAGGGCAACTCCCCCACCGCGCTTGGACAGCTGCAGCGCGGAGTTGATAGAGCGCCCGATCGACTCCATGTTGTCCTCGATGCGCAGGAGGAAGCACGAAACCGGCTCGCCGCGCTGCTTCTTGCCCGAGTTCAGAAACGTCGGGGTGGCGGGCTGGAAGCGGCCGTCGATGATCTCGTCGACCAGCTTCTCGGCCAGCCCCGTGTCGCCGGCGGCCAGCGTGAGCGCGACCATGCAGACCCGGTCCTCGAACCGCTCCAGGTACCGCTTTCCGTCGAAGGTCTTCAGCGTGTACGAGGTGTAGTACTTGAACGCGCCGAGGAAAGTCGGGAAGCGGAACTTCTTGGCGTAGGCGCGGTCCAGCAGCGACTTGACGAAGTTGCGCGAATACTGGTCGAGAACCTCACGCTCGTAATAGTTTTCGCGGATCAGGTAGTCGAGCTTCTCGTCGGCATTGTGGAAGAAGACGGTGTTCTGGTTGACGTGCTGCAGGAAGTACTCGCGCGCGGCGAGCACGTCCTTGTCGAACTGAATCTTGCCGTCGGCGTCGTACAGATTCAGCATGGCGTTCAGGGCGTGGTAGTCCGTCTCGCCCGGGAGGGCGTGGGCGCCGGACGTTACAGGCTCTGCAGCGACGGTTGGTGACACGTCTGTTCCTTCCAGAAATCTTCCAGCCCCGCGCGGACGGCCTCCACGTCGTCCGGGGTACCCATCAATTCGAAGCGGTAGAGGTACGGCACCCCGCACTTGCGGGAAACGACATTGCCCGCGTAGGCGAACTCGGCGCCGAAGTTGTTGTTGCCCGCGGCGATGACACCGCGGATCAACGACCGGTTGTGTTCGTTGTTCAAAAAGGCGATGACCTGCTTGGGGACGTAGCCGCCCGCGTTGAGGTCGGGCGTGGCCCGGCCGCCCCCGTACGTGGGCAGGATCAGCACGTACGGGTCGTCGACCTCGATGCGCCCGTGCAGCGGTATCCGCGTGGCGGGAAGACCGAGCTTCTGCACGAAGCGGTGGGTGTTCTCGGACACGCTGGAGAAATAAACCAGTGGCGATCGCGAGCGCGGTGAAGCCGGGCGATGGGGGTACCTCCCGCTTGCGGGGGACGGGTCGCCACTGATCCAAGTGAGGTTGTGCGCACCACTGTCCATGGCAACCGCAACCTCCTTACTTCTCCCCTGCCGCTCAGGCGCTGAGCGCCGACGCGGCGAGCGCCTTGATGCGGTCCGGCCGGAAGCCCGACCAGTGGTCGTTGCCGGCCACCACCACGGGGGCCTGCAGGTAGCCCAGCGCCATCACGTAGTCGCGCGCCTCGGAGTCCAGCGTGATGTCGACCTTGTCGTAGGCAATGCCCTGCTTGTCCAGCGCCTTGTAGGTGGCGTTGCACTGCACGCATGCCGGCTTGGTGTACACGGTGATGCTCATGGGAGCCGCTCCTTTGCGGAAGGTGGGGACTTGCGGACTGGCAACTACTCGGTTCTGCGTCTTTGCGAGGTCTCAACGATGTTCAGCGGTCCGTCAACCCCCCAGATTCCCGTCCTGCGGCCGCCGGCGCCGAAAGCTCGTCTTCGACGCCGCCGAGCCGATTCCGGGGGAATCACCGAGCCGGTCTGGCTTGGCAATCCTGGGATCTGCCGGCGCTCGAAACACTACACCTAGTGGCTGACAAGAGGTAGAGATACAAGATGTTCTGAATAACAATTCTGAAATTCCCTGGTCGTAAGCCCTCTGCACGACACCCGCCCGGCGTGTCGCACATCACACGCCGGCGCCGCGGCGCCGAATGAGCACTGGTATACCAGCGCCCACCGACAACTCCGGCATTCCTGGCCCGCCCCGCCCGGGCCGCCCGAGCCAGCAAAGCCGCCGGTGCTAAGCCGACGGCTCGCTGGTTACCTCGTCCAGGCCGCCTGATCGGCGGCGGGCGACTCTCTGGCTACTTCGGGGCTCAGCCCACCTCGGCGGCGAGCTTCCCGACGGCGTCGCGCACGTTCTGCACGAGTTCGGCGTGCTCGGCCGGTTCGCGGCCCTCCAGCTGCTTGAACTGCACCGACAGCTTGATCGACTCGACCACCCGGGCGCCGGCGATGCCGAACGACTTGCGCGTCTCGTCGTGCGCCCACACCCCGCCGTACCGGCCGAACGACCCCCCGATGACGGCCAGCGGCTTGTCCTTGAGCGCTCCGTTGCCGAACGGGCGCGACAGCCAGTCGATCGCGTTCTTGACGACCGCAGGGATCGAGCCGTTGTACTCGGGGGTGACCACCAGCGCGGCGTGCGCCTCGGCCGCCGCGGCGCGCAAAGCGGCCACCGGCGCAGGCTCGGCGACATCGACGCCCATCGCGGGGTCGATGTCCTCGTTGTAGAACGGCAGGTCACCCAGCCCCTCGAACACGACGACCCGGACGCCCTCGGGCGCGACGGCGGCGGCCACTTCGGCCACCTTGCGGTTGATCGATCCGGCCCGCAGGCTGCCTACGAGCGCCAGGATGGTGATGTCGGAGTTGGTCTGCGGCACTTTTTCGTTCCCCTCGGTCGGTGGACTCTATCCTCGCACGACCCAACCGGACCGTGGTCCGATTTTATTCCGCCCGCGATAAAGTACGGGAATGGGCGACGTCGACCGGCCGCGCGAGCTGTCCGTGTGCGCCCCGCGGGCGTTGCAGCGCGAGCGGGGCGACGCGGCGCGCAACCGCGCGCTCCTGCTCGACGCGGCCCGCAACCTGGTCGCCGAACGCGGCGCGGACGCCGTGACCATGGACGACGTCGCGGCCGCCGCCGGCGTGGGAAAGGGCACGGTGTTCCGCCGGTTCGGAAGCCGGGCCGGCCTGATGATGGTGCTGCTCGACGAGGACGAACGGGCCAACCAGCAGGCTTTCCTGTTCGGGCCTCCCCCGCTGGGGCCCGACGCGCCCCCATTGGACCGGCTGGTCGCCTTCGGCCGCGAGCGCATCCGCTTCGTGCACACCCACCACGCGCTGCTGTCCGAGGCCAACGCCCGGCCGCAGCACCGCTACACCGCCCCCGCGATGGTGCAGCGCACCCACGTGCGGGTGCTGCTGCGCCAGGCGCACACCGGCGGCGACCTCGACGCGCAGACCGAGGCGTTGCTGGCGCTGCTCGACGTGGACTACGTCGAGCACCAGCTCCGCGAGGGCGGCCACACCCTGCGGACGCTGGGCGACGCCTGGGAGAGCGTCGCCCGCAAGTTGTGCGGAACGTGATGGACGCGCCCTGGGTGCTGCACGTCGACCTCGACCAGTTTCTCGCCTCGGTCGAACTGCGCCGCCACCCCGAGCTCGCCGGCCTGCCCGTCATCGTCGGCGGCAGCGGCGACCCAACCGGACCGCGCAAGGTGGTCACCTGCGCGTCCTACGAGGCCCGCGAATTCGGGGTGCACGCCGGCATGCCGCTGCGCGCCGCGGCGCGCCGCTGCCCGGGGGCGACGTTCCTGCCCGCGGACCCCGCCGCCTACGACGCGGCCTCCGACGAGGTCATGGCCCTGCTGCGCGACCTGGGACACCCGGTGGAGGTGTGGGGCTGGGACGAGGCCTATGTCGCGGTGACGGAAGACCCCACCGAGGCCGCCGAACGGATCCGCACCGCCATCGCGGCGGGGACGGGGCTGTCCTGTTCGGTCGGCATCAGCGACAACAAGCAGCGCGCCAAGGTGGCCACCGGCTTCGCCAAGCCGGCCGGCGTGTTCGTGCTCACCGACGCCAACTGGATGACCCTGATGGCCGACCGTCCGGTCGACGCGCTGTGGGGCGTCGGTCCCAAGACGGCGAAAAAGCTTGCGGCGCTTGACATCACCACGGTGCGGGAACTCGCCGACGCCGACGCGGAACTGCTGACGTCGGCCTTCGGCCCGCGCACCGGCCTGTGGCTCCTGCTGCTCGCCAAGGGCGGCGGCGACACCGGCGTCAGCGCCGAGCCGTGGGTGCCGCGCTCGCGCAGCCACGTCGTCACCTTTCCGAAGGACCTCACCGACCGCGCCGAAATGGACGCCGCCGTAAGGCAATTGGCGGAGAAGGCCCTCGACGAGGTCGTCGCGGCGGGCCGCGTCGTCACCCGCGTTGCGGTGACCGTGCGCACCGCGACGTTCTACACGCGCACCAAGATCCGCAAGCTCGACGCGCCCGGCACCGACCGCGAGGTCATCACCGCCGCCGCCCTGCGGGTGCTCGACCTATTCGAGCTCGACCGCCCGGTCCGGCTGCTCGGCGTGCGCCTCGAGCTGGCCATGCCCGGCTGAGACCACCGGGGCGGGCCGCAACGCGCGCGTGAAGATCACGTTCACCTGGCGCATGGCCACGCTGTAGGGCCACCACGCGACCCGCTTGAACGCGTAGAGCGCCCGGATGTCGACCGACGTGTAGATCAGGTACCGGTTCCGGGCCACCCCGGCCAGGATCTTCTCGGCCGCCCGCTCGGGCGAGACGGCGTGGCCGGTGAAGCGGTTCACCCAGCGGGCCACCCGCGGGTCCTCGCGGTCGACGCCGGCGATCTCGACGGTGTTGACCAGCGGCGTATTCACGGCGCCCGGCACCACCAGCGACACGCCGATGCGGTGCCGTGCCAGGTCGAAGCGCAACACCTCGGACAGGCCGCGCAGCCCGAACTTGCTGGCGCTGTAGGCGGCGTGCCAGGGCAGCGCGACGAGCCCGGCGGCCGACGAGACGTTGACCAGATGCCCGCCCCGGCCCGCCGCCACCATCGGCGGGACGAACGTCTCGATGACGTGGATCGGACCCATCAGGTTGATCGCGATCATCTTGCTCCACTGCTCGTGGGTCAGCCGGTCCACGGTGCCCCACGCCGACACCCCGGCGATGTTGAGCACGACGTCCATGCTCGGGTGCCCGGCGTGGATGTCGGCGGCGAAGGCCGCCACCTGGTCGTAGTCGGCGATGTCGAGCGCGCGGTGCTCGGGCACGGAGGCGCCGAGCGCGCGGGCGTCGGCCACCGTGGCCTCCAGGCCGTCCGCGTTGCGGTCGGTCAGGTAGAGCTCGGCCCCCTCGGCGGCTAGCCGCAACGCCGTCGCGCGGCCGATGCCGCTCGCCGCGCCGGTGACCAGGCACCGCTTCCCCGCGAAATACCGTCCGGAATCCGCCCCGGAAAACCTCCGTGCCATGGCCGCGACGATACCGACGGTAACGGCTCAGCCGTGACCGCCACCCCAGAGCGCGTGGAGCCAGAGCTGCTCCAGGACGCGCACTCGGCGCTCCACGTCGCCGTCGCCCCCTTGCCGGCCGACGAGCAGGGGGTCGCCGGTCAGCATCAGCGAGGTGGTGCCCGCGAGCGTGCGGACCAAAGTCGGGATGTCGTCGCTGATCGGCTGGGCGGTGCCGCCCGCGATCTCGGCCTCGACGACGGCGACGATCTGCCGCAGCACGGCCTCGAACTGCTGCTCGAGGATGTTGCGGATCTCCTCGTCGGTGTGGCGGGCGGCGTTGCACGCCGCCACCACCGGGTCGTTGTGCGAATAGACGGCCGCCGCACTGCGCACCATCCGCTTGGCGAACTGCTCGGGCGACTCCCCCGGCTGGCGGGGGGCGAAGTACTGGGTCAGCTCCTCGAGTTCTTCGGCCGCCTCGGCCAGGATCTGCGCGAGCACGGCGTACTTGGAGTCGAAGTAGAAGTAGAAGCCGGACCGGGCCACGCCCGCGCGCAGGCTGATGGTGCTGACCGACAACTCGGCGAACGGCTTCTCCTGCAGCAGTTCCCGCACCGCCTGCAGGATCGCCTGGCGCTGCTTGTCGCCGCGCCGGAGGGCCGGCTCCTGCTTGGCGGCTTGGCTGCTCACCCAACCGAGGGTGCACCACGACGCGCGAAAAGCAAACTTGACAGCCGTCAAGTTTGTCCCGAAGGATGAGGAACAGTGACCGTTGTCACCCATGTCCGGGTTCGCAAAGGAGCGTGAATGACCGCGACCATCAGCACCCCGCAGTACCTGATCGACCAGGCGCGCCGCCGGCTCACGCCGTCGTTCAACAACTTCCCCGGCATGGGGCTCGTCGAACGCAAGCTGCTGAACACGAACTTCCCGGAGCACAAGCTGGCCGATCCGCCCCCCGGCAGCGGGCTGAAACCCGTCCTGGGTGACGCCGGGCTGCCCGTCCTCGGACACATCATCGAGATGTTGCGCGGCGGCCCGGACTACCTGATGTTCCTGTATGAGACCAAGGGTCCGGTCGTCTTCGGCGACTCACCGGTGCTGCCGGGCGTGGCGGCGCTGGGTCCCGACGCCGCCCAGGTCATCTACTCCAACCGCAACAAGGACTATTCGCAGCAGGGCTGGGTGCCGGTGATCGGCCCGTTCTTCAAGCGCGGGCTGATGCTGATGGATTTCGAAGAGCACATGTTCCACCGGCGGATCATGCAGGAGGCGTTCGTCCGGTCCCGGCTCGTGTCCTATGTCGAGCAGATGGACAAGGTCGTCTCGCAGGTGGTCGTCGACGACTGGGTGGTCAACGACGCGCGTTTCCTGCTGTATCCCGCGATGAAGGAATTGACGCTGAACATCGCCTCGATGGTGTTCATGGGCCACGAGCCGGGCACCGACCACGACCTGGTCACCAAGGTGAACAAGGCGTTCGCCGTCACCACCCGCGCGGGCAACGCCATCATCCGCACCCCGGTCCCGCCGTTCACCTGGTGGCGGGGCATCAAGGCGCGCGAGCTGCTCGAGAACTACTTCCGCGAGCGCGTGAAGGAGCAGCGCGCCAAGAACGGCAACGACCTGTTGTCCGTGCTGTGCCACACCGAGGACGAGGACGGCAACAGCTTCTCCGACGAGGACATCGTCAACCACATGATCTTCTTGATGATGGCCGCGCACGACACCTCGACATCGACGGCGACGACGATGGTCTACCAGCTGGCCGCGCACCCCGAGTGGCAGGAGCGGTGCCGCGACGAGTCCGACCGGCTCGGCGACGGCCCGCTCGACATCGAGTCGCTCGAGAAGCTGGAGTCGCTGGACCTGGTGATGAACGAGTCGATCCGGCTGGTGACGCCCGTGCAGTGGGCGATGCGCCAGACGGTCCGCGACACCGACCTGCTGGGTTACTACATCCCCAAGGGCACCAACGTCATCGCCTACCCGGGAATGAACCACCGCCTGCCCGAATTGTGGACCGACCCAATGACTTTCGACCCGGAGCGGTTCACCGAGCCACGCAACGAGCACAAGCGGCACCGCTACGGCTGGACTCCGTTCGGCGGCGGCGCGCACAAGTGCATCGGGATGGTGTTCGGCCAGTTGGAGATCAAGACGATCCTGCACCGCCTGCTGCGCAGGTACCGACTCGAACTGCCGCACCCCGGCTACCGCGCCGAGTGGGACTACGGCGGCATGCCGGTTCCGAAGGACGGCATGCCGATCGTGCTGCGCCCGCTGTAAGCCGGCGCGTCAGGCGCGCGACGCCAGGCGGTTGGCGCAGGCGATCACGGCGCGCAGGGCCGACTGCGTCGGATCCTGCGCAAAGCCGACCGCCCACTGGTCTCCGGCGCCGTCTGTTCCGCGGACGAAAGTCGCTGTGCCCTCGGGGGATCGGAGCTGATGGAAGCCGACCGTCTCGAAGGCGAAACCCCGCTCGTGCAGCATGGCCGTGAGCGCGGCCATCGGGCCGCCGGCGGCCGCGGTCGAGGTGGTGATGCGGTCGCCGACCGCGATCACGGCCCGAAACTCCCGGGCCTGCGGCCCCAGTCGCGTCGCGGGCCTCTCGGCGTCGGCGCATGCCCAGTGACCGAGGCGAAGCGGGCCGGGCGCGGGTCCGTATGCGGCGACGAAGTCGGCCCACGACATTCCGTCGGCCATATCGCGCACGCCGCGCGGCAACGGCGCACCGAATCGGGCGCGGAACCAGGTTTCGGCATCCGGCGGTGAAGGGCTGAGCGGCTTTGCAAGAGGCATGAATTCGGTCTTCTCTGATCAGCAGGAGCGACCGACGGCAGTAGCATCCGACCCGCAGCGGGGGGTCGGTCTCGGATCAGACCCCGCTGCGGGTGCTGGCTACTACGGCACGCTGAAGAAGACGCACGAGCGCCGAGGTTAGACCGATCGCCCGGTGGACGCAAACTCATTACGGGCCGACGGCCACCGCACCGATGCTGCGAAAGCCATGGTGCGCCGCGGCGCCGGGGCTACGATCTGAGGTCACCAGCCCACCGAAAGGCACCGGCAATGAACGCGAAAAGCAAGTATTGGACCCGGTTGGTCGCGGCGGTGGCCGCGGCGCTCTTCGCCGTGTTCGCGGCGGCGGCGACGGGTTGCTCATCGAGGATCGATTCGCCCGCCAACCCGCTCATGACGAGGCCCAGCACTCCGGGCTTCTAAGCGGCGTCCGCCTACCCGTTGGGCCGCGACGAGGGCTCGACTCGCAGGTATGCCTGGATGGTGGTACCCGTCGCCGCCGTGTGGGTCCGCACGAGGTCGGACAGGGCGTGCACCAGGAACAACCCGCGGCTCGCGGGGCCGCTGGGGCCCGGGTCGAGCCGGCCGACCAGCGGGTCCTCCAAGCACCCGGTGTCCCGGGCCTCACACACGAGGTGGTCGTCGTCTCGCCAGAACGCCAGCCGGCACGCGCCATCGGTGTACATCAGGCTGTTGGTGGCCAACTCCGTGGCGACCAGCTGAAGGTCCTCGATGCCCTCCTGGGACATCCCCACCCAGCCGGCGTACTTGACGGCGAAGGAGCGCGCCGGGGACAGGTCCGCGGACGTGCGGACCTGGTAGGTCACGGCACCGGGATTCGCGGGCAGCGGCTGGTTGCACCGTTCCAGCACGTCGCCGGGCGCGTACTCGTCGCTGCGCTGCAGCTCGCCGCAGCTCCACAGCAGGGGGTGGGTCGCCCGGGCGTCCGCCAGCACGTCGTCGTCGAGCCGGCCGGCGTCGTACAGGCACAACCCCGTCGCCCGGTAGCCCTCGAGCGCCCCGTTGACCAGCGCCTCGTGCTCGACGCACGCGACGATCTCGTCATCGGTGCGGCCCGGCCAGGCGAGCTGGCTGACGATGCGCACCCGGCGATCGCGGTGTTCGTCGGCGAACGAGCCCTCCATCGCCATGAAGCGGCCCGGATTGCGTGCGACGTCGGTGATGTCGGCCATGCGCAACTCGGGCGGTAACCCGGAGCCCCCGCTGCGCAGGGCGTCGTGCAGCAGCTCCAGCTCGTCGCCGGGCACCGCGACCATGACCGCCTCGTCCATCGCCAGGCCGTCGACCACAAACCGTTCGACGAACTCGACGTACTCCCGCTGCGACCGATAGAAGAGGGCGGAGTGCACGAACCCGGGCTCCCTGACATCGGTGCCCGCGGTCATATGCGACCTCTCGCTCATCATCATCGATGCCAACCCCCCCATGCCGGACCGGCCGCCTACGTACCACTCCCAATACCCTCCCGGCGCCTCCGCTATACCCGTGAGACGCGACACACCGTGCCGCTTACCGCGGCTAGACCCACCAGGAGGCGGCGGCGTCCAAGTGACGCCGGACGCGGTGCCGCGCCAGGCTGTCGTCGCCGGCCGCGATCGCCTCCAGGATCCGCGAGTGCGCGTGTTCGACGGCCACGGCCTCGTCCGGGGTCGGCATCGCCTGGCCCGTGCTGGACCAGTGCCGGCGGAACAGTTCGACGATGATCCGCAGGAACAGGTCCAGCGGCGCGTTGCCGGCCAATTGCGCCAGGCCGACATGGAAGCGGAACTCGTCGATGGCAGGCACGTCGGCCGCGGGTCCGCCCCGGTTGTCCGCGAGGAAGGTGGCGACCTCCGGTTCGGCCCGCCGCTTGACCACCTTGACGACGTTGTCGATCTCGATCGCGTCGCGGACGCAGCGCAGGTCCTCGCGACTCGGCTTGCGGTACTGCAGGTACAGGGCGATCGTGTCGATGCTGGCCTGGGCCCGGGGTGTGGTCACCACCAGCCCCCCGCCGGGGCCGCGGCGCATCTGCGCGATGGCGTGGTGCTCGAGGAGGCGCACCGCTTCGCGGAACACCGCGCGGCTGACCCGATACCGCCCCATCAGCGCCGCCTCGCTGCCGAACACCGAACCGACCCGCCAACCGTCGGCGGCGATGTCGTCACCGATGTTTTCCGCGAGCATCTCGGCGAGCTTGCCGCCCGGTGCCTCCGGGGCTTGCGGATCGAGTCGCCGCGGCCCGGGCCCCGCCGCGCGGTGGTGCTCCTGCAGCCAGGCGGTCACGGCTTCGACGTGCCGCTCGCTGACGGTCCTGGCCCGTGCGGCGTCGCCCGCGGTGACGGCGGCGACGATCGCGGTGTGGGCGCCGTGCATCTGGTCGACGGCCTCGATGGCCTCGGTTTCCGAGCCCGCCCGCGACCGCAACGCAAACCGGGTGGTGAGCCGCATGAGGATGTCGACGAACAGTTGCAGGACGGGGTTTTTCGACCGTTCGGCCAGCACGGTGTGGAAGTCGTCGCGCGGCGCGGGCAGGCCCGGACGCCAGTGCTCCTGCGCGTGCAGCACGCCGCGCAGCTTGTCGATGCCCGCCTCGTCGATGCGCTCGGCGGCCAGCGACGCCGCCAGGGGTTCGAGGACCAGCCGCGCGTTGAGCAGGTCCACCAGCGTGGTGCCCAGGTATTCCAGGTAAATCACCATGGCGCGGGTGGCGGGGCCGGCGTCGGGCTCGCAGACGAGCAGGCCGCCGCCCGGGCCGCGGCGCATCCGGGCCACCTGGTGGTGCTCCACGAGGCGGACGGCTTCGCGCAGCACCGATCGGCTCACGCCGTAGCGCTGCTGCAGGGCGTGTTCGGAACCCAGCGATTCGCCGACGGGCCACCCGCGGCGGACGATCTCCGCCTCGATGTCGCGGGCGATCTTCGACGCCAGCTTGCCCGGCGTGCCGGCTTCCGGTGCCGTGCTCATGGGCAACACGGGCATTTCAATGGCGCTCCCCGCCAAGCATTTTCAGCATGTCAGCAAGATGCAGCCCGCGACCGGACCGCCGCCCACGGAGACGACGCCGACCTCCGGGCGCCGCGAAACCTGGCGCTCCCCCGCGTCGCCGCGCAACTGCAGGCACCCCTCGTGCAGCGCCCAGTACCCGTGCATCCGCCCGGCCGAGAGCTGACCGCCGTAGGTGTTCAGCGGCAGTTGGCCGTCGCGGGCGATCCGCGCGCCGCCCTCGACGAACGGCCCGGACTCGCCGTCGCCGCAGATGCCCAGGGCTTCCAGCCACGCGATCGTCAAGTACGTGAAGCCGTCGTACAGTTCGGCGACACCGAGGTCGGCGGGTTTCAGCTCGGTCCGCGACCACATCTGCGCCGCGGCGTCCGACATCGCCATCTTCGGATAGTCGTCGCGGTGGAACCAGCCGCCCGCGCCGTCGGACCCGCCGATCGCCTCCACCCGCACCGCCCGGTGCGGGCAGTCGCGGGCGTAGTCCGCGTGCGAGACCACCACCGCGATCGAGCCGTCGATCGGCACGTCGCAATCCAGCAGCCCGAACGGCGTCGACACCGGGCGCGCGCCCAGGTAGTCCGCCATCGTCATGGGATCCCGGTACACCGCAAGGGGATTGAGCGCGGCGTTGCGTCTGCCGTTGAGCGCCACCCAGCCCAGCTGCTGCTTGGTGGTCCCGTACAGCTCCATGTGGCGGCGGCAGTTCAGCGCCAGCCAGTTCGCGGCCGAATAGGCATGTGCAGCAACGAGATCGTTGATGTCGTCCATCGCGCCGACGGCCGGCTTCGGCTCACCCTCGGGCGTGTCGAACATCCGCGCAAGCGGCGGGGCGGGCGCGTTCTCGTCCTGCTGCAGGACGGTGCCGCCCAGCATCTGGATCGTCCGGTACACCACCACGTGGCGGGCGCGCCGTTCGGACACCGCACGGCACGCCGACATGACCGGGCTCAGCAGGCCTCCGGTGCCGAACCCCGACCCGCAGTCCGCCGCGTCGATGCCCAGTTCGGCGGTTACGTCCTGGGCCGGGGTGTCGCCCAGCGTCGCGATGCCGTCGACGTCGCCTGCGCGCAGGCCGGCGTCCTCGATGGCGCCCCGCACCGCCTCCATCGTCAGCTCCAGGCCCGCGATGCCGGTGCGACGGCCGATGCGCGAAATCCCGGCGCCCGACAGGATCGCGTCCTTCTCGAAGTGAGTCTCGAATTGCGTCACAGCCACCACCCGCCATCGCAGCCCGCCCGAACCGAATGAGTGTACTGTATTCCGGGTGCCGGCCGAGCTGCTCATCGAACACTGCGACCAGTGCGAGCACTGGGTGCATCCGTCCGCGGGCGAATGCCGCGACTGCGGTAACGCGCTGCAGAAGCGCCCGGTCTCGGGTCGGGGCACGGTGTTCACCTACACGGTCAATCACCACCGGTACAACCCGGAGATCCCGGTCCCCTACGTGATCGCGCTCGTCGAACTCGCCGAGCAGGCTGGGCTGCGGGTGGCCGCGAACATCGTTGACTGCGAACCCGATTCGGTGACGTGTGGGATGGCCGTCGCCCTGCGGCCCGACCGGGCGGGCGCCGGCGCGCCGCAGTTCGCCCCGGCCTGATCGCCGAGCAGACGCAAAAGCACACCTTTTACGGCGTGTTGCGGTGCTTTTGCGTCTGCTCGGCGGAAGAACGCTAGTTGATCAGCGGGTCGCGGGGCATGCCGAGGATCCGCTCGGCGATCTGGTTGCGCGTCACCTCGGACGTGCCGCCCGCGATCGCCATGCCCCGCGCGCCCATGATCAGCCGGCCCGGTGCCGCGCCGGGGCCGTCGAGCAGTGCGACCTCCGGCCCGGTCAGGGCCGCCATGATCGCGCCCCCCTCGACCATGTGCTCGGCCAGCTTCAGCTTGGTGACGTTGCCCTCGGGTCCGGGGCCCGTGCCCTCGACGCTGCGCGCCACGCGACGCAGGTTGAGCAGCCGCAGGGCGGCCTCGTTGGCGAGGTAGTTCCCCACCCGAATGTCCGCGCCCGCCAGCCGATCCCCGTGCTGCTGCGCGAGCGCCACCAGGCCGGCCGCCAGCCCCTCGTAGAACGACCCGCTGCCGCCGATGCTGACGCGCTCGTTGCCCAGCGTCGCGCGCGCGACGGTCCATCCGGAATTGGGCGCCCCGACGACGTCTTCGTCGGGAACGAACAGGTCGTTGAAGAACACCTCGTTGAAGTCCGACCCGCCGGTGATCTGCCGCAGCGGCCGCACCTCGACCTCGGGCGCCTTCATGTCGACGATCACCGTCGTGATGCCGGCATGCTTGGGCGCCTCGGGGTCGGTGCGCACGGTGGCCAAACCCCGAGCGCAGTAGTGCGCCCCGCTGGTCCACACCTTCTGCCCGTTGATCTTCCAGCCGCCGTCCACCCGGGTGGCCCGGGTCTTGATGGAGGCCGCGTCCGAGCCCGCCTCGGGCTCGGAGAAGAGCTGGCACCAGACCTCTTCTTTGCGCAGCGCCTTCTCCACGAAACGCTCGATCTGCCAATCGGTTCCGTGCTGGATCAGCGTGAGGATCACCCAGGAGGTGATGCCGTAGTCGGGTCGCTTGATGCCCGCCGCGCGGAATTCCTCCTCGATCACCAGCTGCTCGACCGCGTCGGCGGCGCGCCCCCACGGCTTCGGCCAGTGCGGCATCACGTAGCCCGTGGCGATCAGCTTGTCGCGCTGGGCGTCGCGGTCCAGCGCGGCGATCTCGGCGGCGTCGGCCCGGATCCGGGTGCGCAGTTCCTCGGCCTCGGGCGGCAGGTCCAGGCTGTTCTCCCGCGTGGCTCCCGCGGCGGTGCGGTCGAAGACGTCGCGAGCCGGCGCGTCGCCGCCGAACAGCGCCGTCGTCACCAGCGCCCGGCGCAGGTGCAGGTGCGCGTCGTGCTCCCAGGTGAAGCCGATGCCGCCGTGCACCTGGATGTTGAGCTCGGCGTTGCGGGCGTACGCGGCGAAGGTCAGCGCGGCGGCCACCGCTGCGGCCAAGCGGAATTGGTCTTCGTCTTCCGACGCCGCACGCGAGGCGTCCCACACCGCGGCGACCGCCGACTCCGTGGCCACCAGCATGTTCGCGCAGTGGTGTTTGACGGCCTGGAACGTGGCGATCGTGCGGCCGAACTGCTGGCGCACCTTGGCGTAGCCGACGGCCGACTCGACGCAGTCCGACGCCCCGCCCACCGCCTCGGCGGCCAGCAGCGTGCGCGCCCGGGCCAGCGCCGACTCGCGCGCCCCCGAAAGGATGTCGTCGGCGGTGACGCCGACACCGCTCAGCCGGACGCGGCCCGAGCGCCGCGTCGGGTCGAGATTGTCCGGCACCTCCACCGTCACACCCTCGCGGTCGCGGTCCAGCAGCAGGATGTCGTCGCCGGCGACCACCACCAACAGCTCGGCCAGGCCGGCGCCCAGGACGATCCCGGCCTCGCCGTCGGCGACTCCGTCGGCCACCCGCACCTCGCCCCCCAGACCGACGCCCGCAGCCACGGTCCCGTCGATCAGGCCCGGCAGCAGGCGTGACTTCTGTTCGGGCGTACCGGATTTCGCGATCACCGACGACGCGATGACGGTCGGCACGAACGGGCCCGGGGCCACCGCGCGGCCCAGCTCCTCGATCACGACCACGAGTTCGGGCAGGCCGTAGCCGGAGCCGCCGTGCTCCTCCTCGATGTGCAGGCCGAGCCAACCGAGCTCGACCAGGTTCTGCCAGAAGCCCGGCCGGCCCTCGTCAGGCGCGTCGAGCAGCGAGCGCGCCGCCCAGCGGGCCTTCTGCGACGTCAGGAACGAGCGGGCCACCTCGGCGAGTTCGCGATGGTCGTCGGTCAGTGCGATCCCCATGGGACCCTCCTCGCGCTTCGCCGGGCTGACCGCCAGCCCCGCTCCGAGGGGGAGCGGGGCGGCTGCTAAAGAGTGTACTTAATGCGGCGAAGGCCGACGGGCCGGGTGGCCCTATTTCGGCGCGAAGCGCTGGCCGGCGTCCAGCCGGATGCACTGGCCGTTGAGCATCGGGTTGTCCACGATCGCCGCCGCGAGCTTCGCGTACTCGATCGGCCGGCCCATCCGCTTCGGAAAGGCCGCGTCCTTGGTCAGCATGGCCGCCATCTCGTCGGGGACCATGTTGGTCAACCCGGTCAGGAACAGGCTTGGCGCGATCGCCAGCACCCGGATCCCCATCGACCCCAGGTCGCGGGCCATGGTCAGGCACATGCCGGCGATGGCGGCCTTGGCGGCGGTGTACGCGACCTGCCCGATCTGGCCCTCGAACGCGGCGATCGACGCGGTGTTGATGATGACGCCCCGCTCCTCGTCCTCGGGCTCGTTCTTCGCCATGTGCGCGGCGGCCAGCCGGCTGATGTTGAAGGTGGCGATCAGGTTGAGGTCGATGACGGACTGGAAGGACTCCAGGTCGTGCGGGCCGGACTTGGTGAGGGTGCGCTTGGCGATGCCGCCGCCGGCCGTGGTCACCACGACGTGCAGCCCGCCGAGCTTGTCGACCGCGGTGGCCAGGGTCTCCTCGGTGCCGGTGAAGTCGGTGACGTCGACGGGATAGAACGCGCCGCCGATACCTTCGGCGACGGTCTTGCCGTCGGAATTCTCCCGGTCGAGCACCACGACCTCGGCGCCGCGCTCGGCCAGCAGCTCGGCGGTGGCGCGACCCATCCCCGACGCGCCGCCGATGACGACGGCCTTCTTCCCGTTGATCTCCATCCGGACCTCTCCTCGCTTGTCAGAATCGGTGAAAACTGTAACGGTACGCAGCACGCTAGCGCTTCTTACGCCGAGGGTTGTCGGCGAGCCGTGCCAAGCTGACATCGTGCTCCTCCTCGACGTGGCGACCGCCTCGGGTGACGTGGGCGCGACGTCGTCGCGGTTGACCAAGGTGGCCCGCATCGCTGACCTGCTGCGGCGGGCCGCCCCCGACGAGGTCGCGGTTGTCGTGTCGTGGCTCTCCGGCGAGTTGCGGCAACGCCAGATCGGGGTCGGCTGGGCGTCGTTGCGCACGCGCCCGCCCGCCGCGGCGCACCCGGCGCTCACCGTCTCCGGCGTCGACGCCGCCCTCTCCGAGATCGGCGCGGTCTCCGGCAAGGGGTCGCAGGCGCGGCGCGCCGAATTGCTCACCCGGCTGTTCGGCGCCGCCACCGACACCGAGCAGACCTTCCTGCTGCGGCTGCTCGGCGGCGAGCTGCGCCAGGGCGCGCTGGCCGGCGTCATGGCCGACGCCGTCGCCCGGGCCGCGGAGCTTCCCGCCGCTGCCGTGCAGCGCGCGGCGATGCTCGCCGGCGACCTGCCCGCCGTGGCGGCGGCGGCGCTGTCGGGCGGGGCCGAAGCTCTGGCGGCGTTCACGCTGACGGTCGGCCGTCCGGTCGGGCCGATGCTGGCGCAGACCGCGACGAGCGTGTCCGAAGCCATCGAACGTCACGGCGGCCCAACCATTTTCGAGGCCAAGCTGGACGGCGCCCGGGTGCAGATCCACCGCGCCGGCGACCGGGTCGCCGTCTACACCCGCAGCCTCGACGACGTCACCGCCCGCCTGCCCGAGGTCGTGGAAGCGACGCTGGCACTCCCGGTCGACGAGCTGATCGCCGACGGCGAGGCGATCGCGCTGCGGCCCGACAACCGGCCGCACCGCTTCCAGGTCACCGCGTCCCGGTTCGGGCGTTCCGTCGACGTCGCCGCCGCCGTTGCCGCGCAACCGCTTTCGGTCTTCTTCTTCGACGTCCTGCGCTGCGACGGCACCGACCTGCTCGACGCGCCGACCGCCGACCGGCTGCAAGCGCTGGACGCCCTGGTGCCGCCCACCCAGCGGGTCGACCGGCTCCTCACCGCCGACCCCGCCGCCGCGGCCGGCTTCCTCGAGGCCACCCTGGCCGCCGGCCACGAGGGGGTGATGGCCAAGGCGCCGGCGGCGCCGTACCAGGCCGGGCGCCGCGGCGCGGGCTGGCTCAAGGTCAAGCCGGTGCACACGCTCGACCTCGTGGTGCTGGCCGTGGAGTGGGGATCGGGGCGTCGCCGCGGCAAGCTCTCCAACATCCACCTGGGCGCGCGCGACCCGGCCGGCGGCGAATTCGTCATGGTGGGAAAGACTTTCAAGGGCATGACCGACGCCATGCTGGACTGGCAGACGGCCCGGTTCACCGAACTCGCCGCCGGCCCGACCGACGGCTACGTGGTGCGCGTGCGCCCGGAACAGGTCGTGGAGGTGGCGCTGGACGGCGTGCAGAAGTCGTCGCGGTACCCCGGCGGGGTGGCCCTGCGATTCGCCCGCGTGGTGCGCTACCGCGACGACAAGCCCCCAGCCGAGGCCGACACCATCGACGCGGTGCGGGCGCTGTATTAAAACGCGCATTGTCCATTCGGCGGGCGTAGGGTTTTTCGCCGTGGCAGCCAACGAGCACGACAAAGACGTCAGCTTCATCCGCACCCACGAACACCTCCCGCCGGTCGCGATCATCGACCGCTCCCCCATCACCGCCCGGCACAAGGTCGTCTTCGCGATCATCGCCGTGATCGGCGCCGTCGCGTGGGCCGTCATCGCGTCGGCACGCCACGAGACGGTGAACGCGGTGTGGTTCGTCATCGCCGCGATCTGCACGTACGTCATCGGTTACCGGTTCTACGCCCGGCTCGTCGAGATGAAGATCGTCCGACCGCGCGACGACCACGCCAGTCCGGCCGAGGTTCTCGACGACGGTACCGACTACGTGCCCACCGACCGGCGCGTGCTGTTCGGCCATCATTTCGCCGCCATCGCCGGGGCCGGACCGCTGGTCGGGCCGGTGCTGGCCACCCAGATGGGCTATCTGCCGGGCAGCATCTGGATCGTCATCGGGGCGGTGTTCGGCGGCTGCGTACAGGACTACCTCGTCCTGTGGATCTCGACCCGCCGCCGCGGCCGTTCGCTCGGCCAGATGGCGCGCGACGAACTGGGCGCCGCGGGCGGGGCCGCCGCCCTGATCGGCGCGCTGGTCATCATGGTCATCCTGATCGCGGTCCTGGCGCTGATCGTCGTCAAGGCGCTGGCCGAGAGCCCGTGGGGCGTGTTCTCCATCGCCATGACCATCCCCATCGCCCTGTTCATGGGCTGCTACCTGCGGTTCCTGCGCCCCGGGCGGGTGTCGGAGGTGTCGGTGATCGGGTTCGCGCTGCTGCTGCTCGCCGTGGCCTCGGGCAACTGGGTAGCCGAAACCAGTTGGGGCGCAAGGCTGTTCACCCTGTCCCCGGTGACGCTGTGCTGGTGTCTCATCGGCTACGGTTTCGCCGCCTCGGTGCTGCCAGTGTGGTTGCTGCTGGCGCCGCGCGACTACCTCTCGACGTTCATGAAGGTTGGCGCCGTCGGTCTGATCGCCCTCGGCGTCTGCATCGCGCGCCCCGAGATGCAGGCACCCGCCATCTCGCAGTTCGCGACAAGGGGCAATGGCCCGGTGTTCGCCGGCTCGCTGTTCCCGTTCCTGTTCATCACGATCGCGTGCGGCGCCTTGTCCGGCTTCCACTCGCTGATCTCGTCGGGAACGACGCCCAAGCTGCTGGAGAAGGAAAGCCAGATGCGGCTGATCGGCTACGGCGGCATGCTCACCGAGTCGTTCGTGGCCGTCATGGCGCTCATCACCGCGTCGATCATCAACCAGCACCTGTACTTCACCCTCAACGCGCCGGCGGCGCAGACCGGCGGCACCGCGGCGAGCGCCGCCCGCTACGTCAACTCGCTCGGCCTGCCGGGCGCGCCCGCGACCGCCGACCAGATCACCCAGGCCGCCGCCGGCGTCGGCGAGAAGTCCGTCGTGTCGCGCACCGGCGGTGCCCCGACCCTGGCGTTCGGCATGTCGGAGGTCTTGCAACGGGTGTTCGGCGGCGCCGGGCTCAAGGCCTTCTGGTATCACTTCGCGATCATGTTCGAGGCGCTGTTCATCCTCACCACCGTCGACGCCGGCACCCGGGTCAATCGCTTCATGCTCTCGGATGCGCTGGGCAACCTCGGTGGCCCGCTGGCGAAGCTGCGCAACCCGAGCTGGCGCCCCGGCGTGTGGGTGTGCAGCGTGGCCGTCGTCGCCGCGTGGGGCAGCATCCTGCTGATGGGCGTGACCGACCCGCTGGGCGGCATCAACACGCTCTTTCCGCTTTTCGGGATCGCCAACCAGCTGCTGGCGGCGATCGCGCTCACCGTCGTCACCGTGGTGGTCATCAAGAAGGGGTTGCTGCGGTGGGCGTGGATCCCCGGCGTGCCCCTGGTGTGGGACCTCGCGGTCACGCTGACGGCGTCGTGGCAGAAGATCTTCTCCGGCGACCCGGCCGTCGGCTACTGGACCCAGCACTCGCTGTACGTGGCCGCCAGGAACGCCGGGAAGACGGCGTTCGGCTCGGCGAAGACCGTGCGCCAGATCGACGCGGTCATCCGCAACACCTTCATCCAGGGCACCCTGTCGGTGCTGTTCGCGCTCGTCGTCGTCATCGTCGTGGCCGCGGGGGTCTTCGTGGCGGTCAAGGCGAGCCGCGGGGGCGGCAGGCCGCTGGCGGAGGAGCCCCCCGTGCCGTCGAAGCGGTTCGCGCCGGCGGGCCTGATTCCCACCGCGGCAGAACGGGACCTGCAACGACAGTGGGGCGCCGCGTCGCCGCGTTCGGAGAACTTGATCGGAACGCCGGCCGGGGCGCACCCGAAGGAGTAGTCGACTACTCACGACTGCGGGCCCCGCCCGGCCATACGTTGGTCGCACCATCGACCGAACGGGGTGCCCCTCATGTTGGTTTCATCAGCGGAAATCGCCGGCGCGGCGGACGCCGCCGACACCATCGCCTCTCCCGCGTCCACCTCTCCCGCGCCACCCGAGAAGGAGGCGCCGGATGCCGCGGTGCTGATCACCACGCAGCAGGTGGTCTTCGGCACCGCGGTCGCGCTCGGCGGCCGCCGCCAAAGCCCGCGCGGCCGGTTCGTCGCCGCGGTGCGGCGGATGTGGGTAGCGCCGGCCGAAGGATCGCGCCCGCGCCGGGCGTCGTCCTACCCGAAGCACTACGGATTCCTCGAGCAGGCCCTCATGGCCCGCGAAATGGATCGGCTGTGAGCGTGCTCGTCGCCGCGGCGTCCGCCGTGGCGATCCTGATCTTCGCCAAGGGCATTCACGACCTGCAGTGGTGGCTCGAGCGCGCCAGCTACCGGCGCCATTTCGAGGACTGACCGCCCTTCGACCGGTAGGCACCTGCGCGGGACTGATCCCGTCCGATCAAACCGGATCGAAACCCGAGATCAACCAGCGCCCGCCGACCTTGTCGAGTGTGACTCGGACGCTGCTCGACGTGTAGGCGGGCGCATCGGTGCCCACGATCGTCGTCTGGTTGACAAAGAGCAGGACGACGCCGTGGTCGGGTCCCGCCGACACCGACGCCGCGGACTCGACGGTCGCCACCGCGGAGATATGCCTGCGCTTCGCGCCGGGGACGACCACGTCGCGGGTCAGCGACGTGTAGGCGTCTTTGCACCGGCCGGTCAACCGATCCCGCGCGGCGCCCACGTCGCGCTCGACCGTGTCAGGCTGATAGGTCAGCATGGCGACCGTGGCATCGTGGGCCGCCCGCGTTGCCTCCATGCCGGCGCGGTCGGCCTCGGTGACCGTCGAGCCCACCCAGTCGAGGAAGCCGGCCGCCGACGCGAGCAGCAATGCCACCCCGGGCAGCACCCCCTGGGCCAGCACTCGTGACCGGTCGGGTCGACGCGGCCCGTTGTGCGAACGGTTCGTCATGGCACGAACTCGACATTCGACACCTTGGCCACGCCGCCGACCTCCTGGAGGGACAGGCGCATCCGCCAGGCGTGCGGTTCCTGTTGGGCCGCAGTCGCATTCGACGTCCGGACGGTCACGGCAACCAGGACTTGCGCCCGGTCACCGGATTGCGATTCGACACCGGCTTCGGTGACCGTGCCGACGGACGTCGATCGCGTCCGCAACAGCACTTCGATGTACGGCTGAGAGCGCTGGGAGAAGTTGTCCAGAAGCTGGCCCGTCGCGCCGTCCAGGATGCGCTGGACATCGGTGTTGGCCTGACGAAAGTCGACGGTGGTGAGGTTCAGCGCTTCTCGGCGACCGGCCTGCAGGAAGAAGGCGCGCCGCTCCCGCACCTGCTGGGCTTCGTGGGCGCGCAGTCCGACCCACCCGACCAGGCCGGCGAGCGCCGCCACGATCACCACGCCGGCGATCACCATCCGACGAACGGGAAGGCAGTGCGGCGCGGAGGCTGCGTCCGCGCCGTCGCGGGAATCCCCTTGATGTGAAATCAATTCGGCGGTAACAGCATCGTTTGCCATGTGCGCTCCCCCTTTCCCCCGGGCGTGGCCAGATCGGATCGTGTGTAGACGTGCCCGTCGGGACCGAGGTAGGTGCCGGTGGCCGGGTCGTATTCGGCGGCGGGCATGGGCAGCGGTTCCGGCGCCGGCGGCGGACCCGCCGGCGCACGCGGCTGCGGAACGGGCTGACCCGACAGCGTGGCGTTGGGGTCGCCCTTCCAGTTGTATCCGTCGTTGAGCGGCACGTAGCTTTCGTCGCCGTCACACATCTGCACCGTCGGCGCGCGTTTGCCGGGACGGCCCACGCACGGGGTGTTGCGGACCCCGCGGACGTTTTGCGGGGAGTCCTGCGGCACACGGCAGTACAGGTCGCCCGCGGGGCGGTCCGGAAAGTCCTCCCACGACGGAACGCGCTGCTGCTGGGCGGGCAGAAAGCCGGTGAGACACGGCGGCGGCAGGTTGAGCCGCAAGTTGAAGCTGAGGAAGGCACCCTTGTAGCCCTGTTTGGTGTTCCTGTTCGGCACGTTGATCGCCTGGATCGTGGCCACCGCCTGGGGGAGAAGGACCAGCAGCTGCTCGAGGCCGGCGTGATAGGTCAGCGCCACCTGCCCGACACCGACCAGGTTGGCGAGCAGGACCGGCAACGTCGGACTCACTCGGTCGAGGAGCTGACTCACCTCCAGAGCGGCGGGGCCGCCCTGCTCCAGCACCGTCCGAACCGCCGGGTCGTTCTTCTGCAGGCCGCGCGTGAGGTCCGCCAGGTGCGCGGCCCATGCCTGCACCGCGTCGGGCGTATCGGTCTGCGTATCCAGCAACGGCTTCGAGCGGTCGACCAGTACGAGCAGCGACTCCAGGTTCTTGCGGGCGTCGGCGGACAACGAGCCGGCGCCGGTCACCAACCGGGAGAGGTCCGGCCCGAGACCGCCGACGGCGGTGGAGGCCTCGTTGACGACGGTCCTGAGGTCCTCCCGCGGGACCGACTCCAGGCCGCGGTTCACCGCGTCCAGCATGGTGTCCAGGTCGGGTGGCACCGACACGCGGTCCGCGCGGATCACGTCCCCGTCTCGCAGCGGCGGAGAGTCCCTGCGCGGCAACAACGCAACGTACTGCTCGCCCACCGCCGACTGACTGTGCACCTCGGCATCGAGATCCGACGGGATGTCGATACCCGACTTCAGCGACAGCACCGCCGCCACGCCGGTGTCGGTAAGACGCACGCTGTCGACGCGGCCCACTTCCGTACCGCGATAGGTGACGTTGCCGCTGGGATACAGGCCGGCCGCCTGCGGCAGCTCCACGGTGACCCGATAGCGACCGACGCCGAACATGGCGGGAAGCTGGATGTAGCCGAACACCATGACGGCGCCACCGACCATCGCGACGATCGCGAAGATCGCCAACTGGATGAGTACGCGTCTCGACAACGGCGGCACGTCAGCGCCCCTGATCCCGGTGATACGGCGCGACAAGCGGATTGCCGGCGGTGTACGGACTGGGCATCTGGCCGATCGTGCGCCCCCACTGCAGCTCGAGTTCGGTCAGATTGCCCTCGAACCGGGTCCCGGTGAGGAACGACGCGTCCAGCCGGCTCAGCGTCAGGTCGATGATGGCGGTCAGGTTGGCGTAATCGCCCCGCGCCCACTTGCTGATGGTCTCCTTCGGGAACGGATAGGTGGCCAGCAGGCTCAGCGCGCGCGTCATTGCGGGGCCGGCGTTGGCCAGGGATTCGAGCACCGGCGCCAGGTCCGTCAGCTCCTTGACCACGCTGTCTTTCGTCTGCCGTGTCGAATCGGCAACCAGCGCACTGAATTTGCCGAACTGATCGAGGGCATCCACGAGTGTCTGCCGTTCGTCGGCAAGGGTGTGCAGTGCCGCCGGGATGGTGTGCAACGCCCGGTCCACCACCGGCTTCTGGTCGGCGAACTGGCCGACCAGGTTGTTGAGGCTCTGGGCCGCCGCGACGATGTCGTCGGTCTGTGCGGTCACCTGTCCGGTGAAGGTGTCGAGCGCAGTGATCAGGCTCCGAAGGTCGTCGGCACGCCCGGAGAGCGCGGTGCTCAGCGCTTCGGTGATGTCCTGGATCTGCCCGATGCCGCCGCCGTTGAGCAACAACGAGATAGCGGCGAGTGTCTGTTCGGTCGAGGGGTAGCCGCCGGCTGACTCCAGGCGGATCAGCGACCCCTCCCCCAGCTTGCCCGCGGGCGGGACACCTTTGGGCGCGGCCAACTCGACATGCAGCGAACCCAGCAGGCTGGTCTGGCCGATGGTCGCGGTCGCGTTCGCGGGAAGATCCACGCCGCCGTCGAGCCGGATCGTCAGCAGGGCGTGCCAGCCCTGCCGCTCGATCCTGGTGACGTTGCCGACGGTGACGTCACCGACCTGCACGCGGGAATTCTGTTCCAAGGTGCCGACGTCCGGCAGCTGCGCCTGGATCGTGAACGAACCCGGGCCGCGGCCGGCCGTTCCCGGCAGGGCGACCGAATTCAGCCCCCGCCAGCCGCAGCCGCCCGGCGCGAGCATCGCCACCGCGGCCAACAAGACCCCCGCGACACGTCGCCCGCGCCTCACGATCCGCTTCCGCTCGGTAGCAACAAGCCCCGCAGGCCATCGGCGGGGTCGGCCGAATGCACCTCTGCCGACGCCGGCCCGTCCAAGCCGGTCGGATTCGGCTGCGGCGGAACGTAGTCGGGCCGCAGCCAATCCTCGCTGTAGGTCACCTCGTTCGGGCGCGCCGTGGCGCCCACCACCAGGTTCTCGCCCAGCGGCGGGAAGTTGTACTGGCGGTTCTTGATGATCGGCGCCAGGTACTGGACACACAGCTTGGCGGACTGGTCCCAGCCCAGTCTGGATGCGGCCTGTATCGCACCGCACAGGAAGGCGACCGGATTGGCGAAGTTGGCGAAAGCCGGTGCACCGCTCAGCGTTCCCTGTGCGGGCTGGTAGATGTCCATGAAGTTCTGCAGTTCGGTGGGGGCGGTGTGCAGCCCCTGCTTGATGTCGTCGAGGCTGTTGGTCAGCGCCGTCGACACCGATGCCAGCCGGTCGGACGTCGTCCCGAGCGCCTCACGGTTGTCGGCCACGAAGCTTCTGATCTCGCCGACGGCGTCGGACAGCGCGGCGACCGCGCCGGCCACCTCGTTCGGGTCGTTGGTGAGCACACCGGTCACCGAGGCCAGGTTCTCGTTGAGCTGCCGCATCAGGTCGCCGCTGCTCTGCAGCGCCGAGACGAGGATCGACAGGTTCTTCAGGGTCCCGAATAGATCGTTGCTGTGGTCGCCCAGTGCCGAAATCGCCTGGGAGAGCTGCACGATGCTGTCCCGGATGTTGGCTCCCTGCCCGCGCAGGTTGTTCGCGGCGGTGCTGACGAGCGCCCCGAGCGGGCTGACGCCGCCGCGCGTCGGCTGCAGCATCGCGGTGAGCTTCTCCAGGTCCTGACGCAGGTCGTCCCACTCAACCGGAACCGCGGTGCGCGCCTGCGGGATCACGGCACCGTTCTGCAGCTGCGGTCCGCCGGTGTAGGCCGGCGTCAGTTGAATCGCCCGGGACGTGACCAGCGAGGGCGACAGGATCACCGCCTTCGCGTCGGCCGGCACGTGATAGCGGGCCTCGTAGGAGAAGGTGATCTTGACCCGCTCGGGCTGCGGCTCGATCCTGTCGATGCGGCCGACGGCCACCCCCAGGATGCGGACTTCGTCGCCGACGAAAATGCCGTTGCTGTTGAGGAAATAGGCGACCACCGTCGTCCTGCGGTTCGTGGCGGACGAGTGCCAGACCGTCGCGAGGCCGGCAAGGAAGCTGAGCACGAGCACGGCGGCCAAACCGACCCTGACGTTGCGGCGGTTCATCATTCGCCGGCCTTGTCTTCGGGCGCAATCGGTGGTGGCCCCGGCGGCGGCCCACCCGGTGGTGGCGCCGGGGGTGGCTCGCGGTAGGGATAGCGGGGGTCCCCGGGCTTCCCGGTGACCGCGTCCGGGAGGTTCAGCCTCGGCTCGCCCCCCTGACCGGTGCGCGGGAACGGCACCGGCAGGGCCGGTGTTCCCGGCTGCCCGACCTGCGGATCGGTGAGCTGGGACGGGAGCAGGACGTTGGGATCCAGCCCGAGGTCGGAGAACGCGGCGTCGACGAAGGGCTGGATGAACTGGCCGGGTATCAGGTTGGCGATGTAGAAGTTGAACCACGGACCCGTCGACATCGACTCGCCGAGCGACAGCGCATAGTCGTCGAACTTCTTGATCGCGAGACGGATTCGATCCTTGCGGGTGTCGAGGATCGCCAAGACCTCGTTGAGCTTGTCGAGCGTCGGCTTGAGGGTCTGCCGGTTGTCGTCGATGAGCCCCCTGACCTGTCGGCTCACCGCGGCGATGTTGCCCGAGATCTGGTCGAGCGACCGGCTCTGGCTCCGCAATTCGACGAGCAGCGCGTTGCTGTCGGCGACCAGCCGGGCGATCTGGTCACTGCGTTCCGACAGCACGGCCGTCGCTTTGTTGGCGTTGGTCAACAGCGTTCGCAACTGCGCGTCCCGGTCACTCAGCGTCCGGGAGAACCGCGCGACCCCGGCCACCGCGAGCTTGAGGTCGGTCGGGGTGTCGGCGAAGGTGTCGGCCAGCACGCCGAGGGATTCGGACAGGCGTTTCGTGTCCAGCCCGCTGATGGCGGCGCCGAGGTCTCCGAGCGCATCGGGAAGCTGGTACGGCGCATGCGTGCGCTCGAGCGGGATCGGCCCGGACATCCTGCCGTCACCGCGAGTGGTGACTTCCAGGATCTTGGCGCCCAGCAGGCTCTTGGTCTTGATCGACGCCTCGGTGCGGTCGCCGAGCCGGATGTGCTTGTCCACCTCGAACGTGACGAGCACCCTCGGACCGTCGAGCGAGATGCTGTTCACCGTGCCCGCTTTCAAGCCCGACACCTGCACTGCCGCGCCGGTCAACAGGCCGCCCGCGTCGGCGAAATAGGCCGAGTACTGCGCCCCCGCCCTGAAGAACGGCAACTTGCTGTAGGTGAGCGACGCCGCCACCGCCGCGCCGACCACCACGATGCCGATCGCGCCGACGACGAGGGGATTGCGTTCGGAGAAGTACTTCACCGCGGCGTGCACCTTCCCGAGGGCTGGCCGATCACCTTGACGTAAACCGGCTGCCCGCCTTTGCCGTTCAGCTTCAGAAGCAGGTCGCACAGATAGAAGCTGAAGAAGTCCCCGTGGAGGCCCTGCCGGTTGAGCATCTGATACGCGTCCGGCAGGGTGTTGAGAAAGTCGTCGAAATAGTCGCGATCGGCGAGGATCAGCTTGCCCACCCGGTCGCCTTCGCGCAGGATTTTGGCCAGCGGGGCACGGCCTTTCGCGAGGAGGTCGGCGACCGAGTCGGCGGCCGCGTTGGCATAGGCGATGCCGGTGCCGATGTCCCGCTTGCGGTCGGCCAGCGTGGTCAGCAATCCGGACAGCGATTCGACGGACTTGGCGAACTGGGCGCTTTGACCCCCGAGCGAGCCCATGACGGCGTTGAGGTTCACGATGACTTGCCCGATGAGCTGGTCACGGTCCGCCAGCGTGTTGGTCAACGCGGCGGTGCGGGCCAGCACGGAGCCGATCGTGGCCCCCTCGCCCTGAAACGCCTTGATCAACTCGCTGGACAAGGTGTTGATCTGCTCGGGGTTCAGTGCGTGAAACAACGGGCGGAAGCCGCCGATGAGTGCGTCCAGGTCCAGCGCCGGCGACGTCCGCGACAGCGGAATGGCGTCCCCGGGCCTGAGTTGACGGGTGGCTCCCGGGCCGTCCTGCAGCGCCAGGTAGCGGCCACCGATGAGGTTCTGATAGCGGATGACCGCCTTGCTGCCCTCGGTGAGCACCACGGTGTTGTCGACGCTGAAGTCGACGACCGCGGTGCCGTCGTCTTGGATCGCGATCTTGGTGACCTTGCCGACCTCGACTCCCGCAATGCGGACGAAGTTTCCGGCTTCCAGCCCGGAGACGTTGCTGAACCGCGCCTTGTACGGCAGTTCGTCGCCGAACCGCAGCTGCGCGAAGATCGCCAGCATGGCCGCCAGGCCCAACGCGCAGACGACCATGAACGCGGCCAGGCGCCAGATGGCGCCCGGCAGGTTTTCTCTCACGGTGACTCCTCGTCGCTGTGTCAGTCGGCCGGCGCCCACGGCGGTAGCGGTGCGGGCGTGGGCTGCAGCTGTGCCGGGGCCGGGATCACGGGCGGCTCCGATCCCGGTGGCGGCGGCCCGGGTTCCGGCGGCGCTCCCGGCGGTGGCGCCGGCGGCAGGCCCGGGTACAGCGGGGTGCCGTCCGGGGCGTATTGCGGGGCGCCGTAGGGCGGGGCGCCCGGGTACGGGATCGGCCCCGGCGCGGGGCCGCCCGGATACCTGATGCTGGGCGGTTCGGGAATTCCCCGAGTGACGGGCAGGTAGTCGGCGTAACCCGGGAAGGCGATCCCGGGGTTGGGCCGGATGTCGAGACCCGTGCCCCATCCGGTGTTCGTGATCAGTTGACGCAGTGGCCAATTGGCGGCGACGTCGGGCAGGGAACCGCAGCCGGGCTGGCCGCCGGGTCCGCCCTTGGCGCCGACGATCGGAAGGTTCTGCGGATACCGGTACTGGTCGGCCCCGAACAACGGTGTGCTGTCGATGATCAGCGAGTAGCCGTTGGCGCCGCCCATCGCGTCCCGGTACCCCGTGTCCAGGGCCGTCTTGGCGCCGACCAGCATGCAGGTCAGCTCGGGGTTGTACTTCATCAGCAGGCTGGTCGTCGGATCGAGCAGGTTCACCGCCTGGATGAGGTTGTCCTTGCTGGGACCGAGGAGGGCGGTGCCGCTGCGGGAGAGCCCGACCACGCCGGTCAGCAGCGAGTCCAGCGCGGCGGATTCGCTGCTGACGGTGCCGCTGGTGACGGCGCCCGCATCGAGCACGCGCAGAATGTCCTGCGCCGCAGCGCTATACGTGTCGCTGAACCCCTTGACCGCGCGGATGTCCGACCTGATCGTGTCGCCGCGCGGGTTGAGCGCACGCAGCACCTCGTCGGTATCGGTGATCGCCCGCCCCATGGCGGCTCCCTGACCGCGCAGACCCTCGGCGAGCGCGGACAGCACGCCTTGGAGCTTGGCCGGGTCGATCTCGTTCAACACGTTGACGAGGGTGGTGAACAGCGTGTTGACCTCGGTGCCGACGCTGTCGACCCCGATGACCGCTCCGGCGGTCAGGCGCTTGGGGCTGGGCCGGCTCGGGTAGACGAGGTCGACATATTTGGCGCTGAAGAAGGTGGTGGCGCGGATGCGGGCCCCCACGTTCGCCGGGATGTACCTGATCTGGCCGGGGTAGAGGTCCAGCTTGAGGCGCACCTCGTTCTTGTCGATGGTGACCTGGCCGACCCGACCCACCTGCACTCCGCGCAGCTTGACCTTGCCGCCGCGGTCCATCACCAGCCCGGCCCGGTCGGATACGACCGTCACCGGCACGTACGACGTGAACGTCCCGGAGAAGAACGCGGACGTCAGCGCGACCGTGCCGACGCTGGCGACGAGGAGGATCATCGTCCACCACGCGGGATGCATTCCCTCCGAGCGCGATTCCGACATTCTGCATCCCTATCCCGACAGATTGAAGTGGCCCGACTGACCGTGCACGGAGAGCGAGATCGCCAGCACGATCAGCGTCAGGACGATCAGCGAGGTGCGGACGGAGTGACCGACGGCCCGTCCCACCCCGGCGGGTCCGCCCGAGGCGCTGTAGCCGTAGTAGGTGTGGACGAGCATGACGGCCACCGCCGCGGTGATCACCGTCGCGAAGGACCACAGCAGGTCGGTCGAGTTGAGGAAGGTGCGGAAGTAGTGGTCGTACACCCCGGTGGACTGGCCGTAGATCCCGGTCGTGCCGAACCGGGCCGCCTGGAATGCGCACACCACCGCGATGCAATACAGCGGGATCACCACGACCACCCCGGCCACCACCCGGGTGGAAACCAGATAGGCGACCGACCGGACGGCCATGACCTCGAGCGCGTCGATCTCGTCGGCGATCCGCATCGCCCCCAGTTGGGCGGTCGCGCCCGCTCCGATGGTCGCGGCCAGGCCCACGCCGGCGACCGCCGGCGAGATGATCCGCACGTTGACGTAGGCGGAGATGAATCCCGTCATCGCCTCGACCCCGATGCCGGACAGTTGGTTATAGCCCTGCACCGCGATCACCGCGCCGGTCGACAGGGTGAGAAAGCCGACGATCACCACCGTGCCGCCGATCACCGCGAGCGCGCCGGTGCCCAGGCTCATCTGGGCGACCAGCCGGACGATCTCCTTCCCGTACCGCGCGAAGGCCGTGCGCATCTCGGCGAATGTGAGGGAGTAGAACTTCACCTGCCGGCCAACGTGATTCCAGCCGTCGGCGACGCCGCTCGCGGCGTCCCGGATCCACGCGAGCGGCGACTGGGCCTCGTCGTTGGCGCTCATTGCGGACCCGTGTAGTAGACGGCCGTCGCGACGATGTTGATCACGAACAGCGCGATGAAGGAGTACACGACCGTTTCGTTGACGGCATTGCCCACGCCTTGCGGGCCGCCGCCGACGGAAATGCCCTTGTAGCAAGCGATCAGCGCGGCCGCCATCCCGAACAGCGCGCCCTTGACCAGGCCGAGGATGAGGTCGGGCAGGTGGGTGAGCAGCGTCAGACCCGCGGCGAAGGCGCCCGGCGTGACGTGCTGGACGAACACGGAGAAGAAGAAGGAGCCGGCCAGACCCACGAGCGTCACCAGGGACACCAACGACACCGCGACGACCGTGGCGGCCAGCACCCGCGGCGCCGCCAGCCGGCGGACCGGGTCGACTCCGAGCACCCGCAACGCGTCGAGTTCGTCGTGGATGGCGCGCGCTCCGAGGTCGGCGCACATGGCGGTCGCTCCGGTGCCCGCGACGACGAGCACGGTCACGACCGGCCCGATCTGGGTGACCGAGGCGGTCGCAGCGCCGGTGCCCGAAAAGTCGGCCGCCCCGAACTCGACGAGAAGGATGTTCATCGTGAAGACGACCAGCACGGTGAACGGAATCGTCAGCAACAGCGTGGGAATGATGGAAACGCGCGCGACGAACCAGGTCTGCAGCAGGAATTCCTTCCAGGGGAAGGGGAATTTGAACATCGCCACGAAAGTGTCGAGTGTCATGGCGAAGAACTCACCGAGCGAGCGCAGGGGCCTGGAAAGCGCGTCGGCGGAAATCACGGCGAAGTCCTTCGCCACACGTGCCGGCCGCGCGTCAAAAGCCATTCGTTGGACCGCTTTCCGGGCGGTGCCGGGCGTCCCCCGATGTGCGTTGCCGGCGTCATTGTGCTCACGACCCGCCGGGAATGTATCCGGCGGCCGATTGACGTAGCTGCCAGATCAAGGCCGGGCATAATTCCCCGACCGCCTGCCCTATCAGGTATGACGCCTGGAATTCGGCGGGGCCGAAGTCTTTTTTCACGTCCGCGGCGATCTGCGCGTAGCGCTCCCCTTCGCGCACCTTCTCGCAGATGCCGTTCCCGTACGCCAGGGCGGCGCCCGCGTCCGGAAAGTTGTAGCCCGGCCGGACCGTCACGTTGACGAGGTAGGCCACCGCATCGGCACGCGCAAGGGCCGGGTTGCCGCACAAGTTGCCGGACAGAAGGACTCCGGTCGACGCCGCGGTCGCCGCCGCCGCCAGCCGCGGCATTCTCCGGGAGGTCCCATGGTGATTCATCGCGGCGCCGGATCGTCGGGCGCGCCGTACATGGCGACAACCACGCTCCGGTCCAGGCTGTTCTCCGACCACACCCCCATCTGCGTGTACGCGCAGTTGCGCATGATCGCCAGGTAGCCGGGGTTGTAGTACCACTGGTTGATGACCTCGAGACCGCTGATCGCCAGCGCAGGGTTGATCGCGACGGTTTCCGCGACGCCGCCCCGATACCCTGCGGCGGTCGCGCGGTCCTTCGGGGTCGAGCCGTCGGAGCCGATGTCCCCGTCGAGCGCGCGGTTGCCGAGCACGTCGTTGGTGTGCCACTGGGCCGCCAGCTGCAGTTGCGGATTGATCCGCACGTCGTTGGTGCAACCGGCGTTGTGCTGGATGGTGTACACGTTCGCGACAACGCCGTCGTTGAGCCGCTTGTTGTCGGCGTTGGCCGGTGCGGCGCAGCCCGTTACCACACCGGCCACGACGGCGGTCACCACCGGCGTGCCGCAACATATCGCGTCTCGCGTTTTCATGCGGCCCCGCGCTTGCCGTCTTCCGCGATCCATCGGCGCGCTTCTTCGGCTTGGGCCGCGGCAAACGTGCGGTATTTTCCCGGCCACAGAAAGCCGAGGAGCTCGCTGAACTTTGCCGCGTGCCTGACCCATGGCAGGTCGCTGACAATCGCGCACCGGTCCCAGTCGAAGTAATGGGCCACACCGAATTTCGAATCCGCCCAGACGGCGTCCGGCTCCAGGCTCGTCGCGTCGATCTCGCAATACATGCGCAATTTCTGGTGCCTGGTCAGCTTTTCTTCGAAGGCCGGCACCAGCACCGCGTCGTAATCGGCTTTGGTCACCCGACCGCGGAAAGCGAACGCGGCAACCTCATCCGGGAAGCCGTCGAGCATTTCGATCACGAGCCCTCCTGAAGAAATGGAATTTCTCCCGTGTGGTCATCGTGTTCGCGGCGAGGGTGGTGGCCTAGGGGCCAAAGTCCCCGACCGATACGACCGGAGGTCGTCAACCCGGACAGGCTCGACCCGCGGCGCGCCGGGAAGAAAGCTTGTTCCGACGCCGCGCCGCGGTCCTAAGATTGCGCGATGAGAGTCGGTATCGACTTCGGCACCACCCACACCGTCGTCGCGGCCGTCGACCGGGGCAACTACCCCGTCGTGTCCTTCGACGGTGCGGACACGTGGCCGTCGCTGATCGCCGCCAATGCCGACGGGGACCTGCGCTTCGGACCGGACGCCGCGGCCGTCCGGCACGAGCCGGGGTGGTCGGTGTTGCGGTCGTTCAAGCGCCTGCTCAACGAGGCCGGGCCGCAGACGGAGGTGACGCTTGCCGGGCGCAGTCATCGGCTGGCCGAGCTCCTCACCGGGTTTCTGGCCGCGCTGAAGGACGACCTCGAGCGTCGCTCGAACGCCATCCTCTCCCCCGGTGAGCCCCTCGAGGCCGCGATCAGCGTGCCGGCCAACGCCTCGAGCGCCCAGCGCCTCCTGACGCTGGATGCCTTCCTGGCCGCGGGTTTTCACGTGGTCGCGCTGCTCAACGAGCCCTCCGCCGCCAGCCTGGAGTACGCGCACCGGTACCGCTCGACCATCACCGCCAGGCGGGAGCACGTCCTGGTCTACGACCTCGGCGGCGGAACGTTCGACGCGTCCCTGCTGAGGATGACCGGCCACGCCCACGAGGTCGTGGTCAGCGAGGGCATCCAGCGCCTCGGCGGCGACGATTTCGACGAGGCGATCCTCGAGCTCGCGCTGTCGCGCTCCGGGGTGCCGGAGGTGGACGCCGCAACCCGCGAGGTGCTGCGGGAGGAATGCGCGGCCCGCAAGGAGGCGATCGGCCCGCAGACCCGCCGCTTCCTCATGGACCTCTCGGCGGTGGACCGGCCGCCGTTCTCCTGCCCGGTCGATGACGTCTACGCCGTCTGCGCGCCGCTGGTCGACAAGACCGCGCGCCTGCTCGATCGGGTGCTGCGCGACGTCACCTGGGCGGAGGTCGCCGGCATCTACGTGGTGGGCGGCGCCGGAAGCTTTCCGCTGGTTTCCCGGATGCTGCGCAGCGCCTTCGGCGACAAGCGGGTGAAACGCTCGCCGCACCCCTTCGCGGCGACGGCCATCGGGCTGGCCGTGTTCCTCGACCAGGAAGCCGGTTTCGCGTTGTCCGAACGTTTTTCGCGGAACTTCGGGGTTTTCCGCGAGGCGGAGGCCGGCGCCGATGTGGTGTTCGACCCGATCGTGTGCAAGGACGTCGCGCTCCCGGCCGACGGCCAGGCGCCCCTGGTGGTCAGGCGCACCTACCGGGCGGCGCACAACATCGGCCACTTCCGCTTCGTGGAGTGCAGCCGGCTCGTCAACGGGCGGCCCGACGGCGACGTCACCCCGTACGACCCGGTGCTGTTCCCGTTCGACCCGACGCTGGCCGACCGCGACGACCTGCGCCGTCAGCCGGTCGGCCGCTGGAACGACGGACCCGACGTCGAGGAGCGCTACGTCATCGCCCCCACCGGCGCGGTCGAGGTGACGCTGACCACCCGGCCCGCGGGATACGAGCGCACCTTCCGCCTCGAGCGGTGCGCCCCGGCGAGCGCCTGACGCGATGGACCTCTACGAGGTGATGCGGACGACCTTCGCCGCGCGCGAGTTCACCGGCGACCCGCTGCCCGACGACGTGCTGTGGCGCATCTTCGACAACGCGCGGTTCGCTCCCAGCGGCGGCAACCGCCAAGGCGTCCACGTCACCGTGGTGCGCGATCCGCAGGACCGCCGCCGGCTCGCCGAACTCGGCGCCGGGGCCGCGAGGCGCTATTTCGCCCAGCTGCAGGCCGGCGAGAACCCCTGGAACTCCGTCCATCCCACCGGCGTGCCACAGGACGTCATCGACCAGACGCAGGTCCCCGACACGTTCGTCGCGCCGATCGTGAATGCCGCTGTGGTGCTTGTGTTTTCGGTCGACCTGAGCGTGGTCGCCGCGATCGACCAGGACTTGGACCGCGTCGGGTTGGCCGGCGGGGCGTCGGTGTATCCGCTGGTGTGGAACGTCCTGCTGGCGGCGCGCAACGAGGGCTTCGGCGGAACGATCACCACCATGGCCATCGCCGAAGAGGATGAAGTGCGGGGGCTGTTGGGCATTCCCGACGGCCACGCCGTCGCCGCGGTGGTCCCGCTCGGAAGACCGGTGCGGCAACTGACGAAGCTGCGCCGCCGGCCGGTCGGCGAGTTCGTCACCCGCGACCGCTTCGACGGCCCGGCGTTCTCCGGTTAGCTTGCCGCGCAACGCTTTTGGCCGCGCGAGCGGTCAGATCGCGTCGGCATAGATGTCGAGCAGCCGGAACCTCGTCGCGTCGAGATGCTCGCCGAGGACCGCGATGACCCGCTTCTGCAGCTCGTAACCGAGTTCGTGGTCCTGTTCGCACTTTCCGCGCAGGCACTTTCCGTCGAAGCCGATCGCGCGTGTGGGGTCGATGGCGCGCGCGTCGAAGCGCGAGTTGTACGGCGGCACCAACCACGACCAGCCCAGGATGTCGCCCTCTCCGAGGGTCTGCACCGTCAGGCCGCCGCGGCCCGGCACGTGGGTTTCGAGCGCGATCTTGCCGGACCGGATGAGGTAGAAGTGATCGGCGGGCTCGCCCTCGCGCAGAACCAGTTCACCGGCGGCGTAGCGCACGTTGGCCGCGCATCCGACCACCGACTGCAGGTAGCGCGGGTCCATCCCGGCGAAAAACGGGTGCCGGACCAGAACGCCTTCGAGCGTCCTCACCGTCTGTTCCCTTCACCAGTGCCTGATCATTGCCGAGATCGACGATAGTTGACGATGCAGCCGTTCGTCTGCGATCGAAAGAAAGGGACACCGCCATGTCGACCTGGCTGATCACCGGATGCTCCACCGGGCTGGGGCGCGCGCTGGCCGAGGCCGTCCTGGGCGCGGGCCACAACGCGGTGGTGACGGCGCGCGACGCCGCCACGGTGGCGGACCTCGCCGAAACGGCGCCCGAACGGGCACTCGCCGTCGCGCTCGACGTCACGCAACCGGCTCAGGTCGCCCGGGCGCTGCAGCGGGCGCACGAGCGGTTCGAGGGGGTGGACGTGCTGGTGAACAACGCCGGCTACGGGTATCGCGCCGCGGTGGAGGAGGGCGCCGACGCCGACGTCCGCGCCCTGTTCGACACGCACTTCTTCGGCACGGTCGCGATGATCAAGGCCGTGCTGCCCGGCATGCGGGCGCGCCGCAGCGGCGCGATCGTCAACATCTCGTCGATCGGGGCGCAGGTGACGCCGGTGGGATCCGGCTACTACGCAGCGGCCAAGGCCGCCATGGAAGGCATGAGCGGCGCGCTGCGCGGTGAGGTTGCGCCGCTGGGCATCTCCGTGACGGTGGTGGAGCCGGGCGCCTTCCGCACCGACTTCGCCGGGCGCTCGCTCGCGTAGTCGGCGACGGTCATCGACGACTACGCAGGCACCGCCGGGCGGCGCCGCAAGGAGCACGACACGATGCACGGCACGCAGTCCGGCGACCCCGCCAAGGCCGCTGCCGCCATCATCGCGGCCGTCCAGGCGCCCGAGCCGCCCGGCTTCCTGCTGCTGGGACCCGACGCGCTGGCGATCTACCGGTACGTCACCGAGCAACGCGCGAACGAGATCGCGCAGTGGGAGGAGCTCACCAGCGGGACCGACTTCGAGTCAGACTCCTAGCCGCGCAGTTGCGGCAGCACGTCGCGCTCGTACGCCGCGAAGAAGCCCTCCTTGTCCGGGCCGATCTGCTGCACGTAGACCTCGTCGATGTCGGCGTCGATGTACTCGCGCACCTTCGCGACGTGCGTGTCCGGATCGGGCCCGCAGGTGATGGCCTGCGCCACCTGCTCCGGCGTGACGAGCGACATGAGGGCTTCGAAGTCCTTGGGCCGCGGCAGGGTCTGCGCCGACTGCCCCGGGAGCGCGTCGTTACCCCACAGGCGGTGGGCGACCTTCAGCGCCGCGTCGGCGTCGGTGTCCCAGCTGACCTTGGCGCCGGCCTGCACCGGCTTGTCGCCCCCGCCCGACTCGCGGAAGGCCGTCACCAGGTCGGCCTCCGGCATCACCAGGACGTACCCGTCGCCGATGCGTCCCGCCAGCTCGGCGGCCTGCGGGCCGAACCCGGAGACGTAGATGGGCACCGGCTGCTCGGGCAGCGTGTAGATGCGGGCCTCCTGCACCTCGTAGTGCTCGCCGTGGTGGCTGACCTCGCCACCCTTGTGGAGCTTGCGGATCACCTCGACCGCCTCCTCCAGCATCTCCAGGCGCACGCCGACGGACGGCCACGGGTCGCCCAGGATGTGCTCGTTGAGCGCCTCGCCGCTGCCCACGCCGAGCACGAAGCGACCGTCGAACTGGACGGCCGCCGTGGCCGACGCCTGCGCGATGATCGCCGGGTGCGTCCGGAAGGTGGGGCAGGTGACGGCCGTGCTGACGGGCAGCGAGGTCGCCTCGGAGAGGGCGCCGATGACACCCCAGACGAACGGGCTCTGCCCCTGCTCGTCGTTCCACGGGTGGAAGTGGTCGGAGATCCACAGCGCGTCGAAGCCGGCGGCCTCCGCGCGCTTGGCCTGGTCCACAAGTTCTTTCGGGCTGTACTGCTCGCAGGACAGGAAGTATCCGATCTTCGTCATGACCCGCGGGCTACCCGCTGCGCGCGCCGTTATGCGCCGGTCCGCAAACTGATTACCTGCGGTGACCGCCCGGAACACGTCCGGTTGTGTCGGTCCCCGAGCTAGACCCGGAAACATCGGCGCCGAACGAATCACCCTATCGCACAGACGGTTTCGTCGCGATGCGCAGCTATGCGCCGATCGGCGACGGCCGCACGGTGGCGCTGGTCGCCGAAGACGGTTCGACCGCGACGGGCACGCCTTCATGGGCAACCTGCCGCAGGGCCTGAGCCACCTCGCCCTGGTGGGCGCCGCGCTCGACCTGGAGTCGTAGCCACCTCTTCCCTGCCTGCCTTCGCGAATTCGGAGAGGGCAGTTCTCCGATGTGGAGAGACGCATTACGATCGGGGGCGGATCGAAGGAGACCGTCGACCGTGCCCAACCCGCTGGAACTCGAACGGCCGCGCGACGGCGTCGTCGTGGCACGCCTGAACCGGCCCGAACGGCTGAACGCGATCAACGAGGCCATGCGCGACGAACTGCTGCGCGCCTGCGGCGAACTGGGCCGCGACCCATCGGTGCGCGCGGTCGTGCTCACCGGGGCGGGCCGCGGTTTCTGCGCGGGGATCGATCTGCGCGATTTCGGGCCCGGCGTGCCGGAGGCCTCCGCCCCCGCGCTCGACCGGATGCGCTTCCAGGAGGCGATGGCCGGCCTCACCGAGGCCGTCCGCGCGATGCCGCAACCGGTGATCGCCGCGGTCAACGGACCGTGCGTCGGCGCCGGCTTCGCGTTGTGCCTCGCGGCCGACATCAGGATCTGTTCGGACGCCGCCTCTTTCGGCAACGCCGCCATCCTCCTGGGGCTCTCGGGCGCCGAGATGGGCATGAGCTATCACCTGCCCCGCGTCGTCGGAACCAGCGTCGCCGCCGACTGGATGCTGACCGGGCGCACGGTGTCGGCCGCCGAGGCCGATCGGCGCGGCCTGGTCAGCGAGGTCACCGCTCCCGACGGGTTGCAAGGCCGCGCGCTCGAGCTGGCCTCGCTGATCGCGGGCCTGGCCCCGCTCGGCGCCCAATTGACGAAGCGCGCGCTGCAGGTGAACACGGACGCCGCGAGCCTGGCGTCGGCGCTGGAACTGGAGAACCGCAACCAGGTGATCGCGCACGCGACCGACGAGGCGGCGGCCCGCCGGGCCACCTGGTCACGAGGCTGAAAGGGACGAAACATGTCGTGGGACTTCTCCACCGACCCGGAGTGGGCGGCGCAGCTGAAATGGGTCGAGGAGTTCGTGCGCGAGGAGTGCGAGCCGATCGACCTGATCGTCAAGGAATCCCACGACCTGAACGACCCGGTGCGTCAGGCGCTGATCCCGCCGCTGCAGCGGGTCGTCAAGGAGCGCGGCCTGTGGGCCACCCACCTCGGCCCGCACCTGGGCGGCCCGGGATACGGTCAGGTGAAGCTCGCGCTGCTCAACGAGATTCTCGGCCGGTCGGAATGCGCGCCCATCGTGTTCGGGTCCCAGGCGCCCGACTCCGGCAACAGCGAGATCCTCGCCCACTACGGCACCCCGGAACTTAAGGCGCGCTACCTCGAGCCGCTGCTGGACAACCGCATCGTGTCGTGTTTTTCGATGACCGAGCCGCAGGGCGGCGCCGACCCCAAGGTGTTCTCCACCACGGCGGTGCCCGACGGCGATCACTGGGTCATCAACGGGGAGAAGTGGTTTTCGTCGTTCGCGTCGATGGCGTCGTTCCTCATCGTGATGGCGATGACCGACCCCGAGGCGCCGCCGTACGAGCGGTACTCGATGTTCGTCGTTCCCGGCGACACCCCGGGCATCAACGTGCTGCGCGACGTCGGCCTGGGATACCAGCCGCTTGGTGGCGGCGGGCGCGAGGGCTACGTCCGGTACGACAACGTCCGGGTGCCCGCCGACCACATGCTGGGCCCGCGCGGCGGGGCCTTCGTCGTCGCGCAGACTCGCCTGGGCGGCGGGCGGATTCACCACGCGATGCGCACCGTCGGGCTGGTGCGACGGATCTTCGACATGATCTGCGAGCGGGCGGTGTCGCGTTACACCCAGGGCGAGGTGTTGGCCAACAAGCAGCTGGTCCAGGAGGTGGTCGCCGACTCGTGGATGGAAATCGAGGCCTTCCGGCTGCTCACGCTCCAAACCGCCTGGAAGATCGACCAATTCAACGACTATCACGCGGTACGGGCCGACATCTCCGCGGTGAAGGCGATGATGCAGAAGGTGTTGCACGACGTGTCGGCGCGGGCGCTGCAACTGCACGGCTCGTTGGGCACCACGCACGAGATGCCGTTCGTGCAGTACCTGGTGGAGTCGTTCGTGCTCGGCCTGGCCGACGGCCCCACCGAGGTGCACAAGGTGACGCTGGCCCGGCTCCTGCTCAAGGACCGCTCACCCGCCCCCGACCTGTTTCCCTCCGAACACCTGCTCCGGTTGCGGGCCGCGGCCGAGGCGAAGTTCGCCGACAGGCTGGCCGGCATCCCGCGCTAGTGGCGATCACAAGCGCGGCGTAGCCGGGCGCGGTGGGTCGCCACCATCGGGCCAGCGGCGATCACAAGCAAGGCGTTGGGGGCACTCCCCAGCTCCGCGGGGACCCCACCCGCTTGCGGGGGACCGGGCGCGGTGGGTCGCCACCATCGGGCTCGTCAGACGGCCTTCGTCACGCCGACGTAGGAGAGCACCACGTCGGATTGGTCGGTCACCCGCGTCAAGGTCGCGTACGAGCGGATGAACGACTGGCCGACGCACCCGTCGATCTTGACGTGGAAGTTGCTGATCATCACCCAGGGGCTCGGGCCCTTGAAGTCCTTCTTGACCACCGGCACCACGACCACGATGCCCGGCTTGAGCCCCACGGTGATCACCCCGTTGACCGGTGTCGTGATGATCGGCACTGGGGTCAGCGTGCCGGTGAACGCACCCGCCAGGCCGAGGCCCGGGGTGACGCCGGCGCTACCACCCATGGTGACGCCGTTGGACGTGCTCATGTCGATGCCGCAGCCGATCTCATAGCCCACCTCGAGGACGCCCCGGGGCTGCTCCGGTCCTATCAGCGAGCCGACGAACGTGCCGCTGGCCAAGTATTCGCGGGAGGAGAGGGCGGTGGTCAGCGGCGCCACGGGAAGTTGCGCCTCGTCCTTGGCGCCCAGGCCCAGGGTCCACCCGTCGGGCGTGTTGAGGATCGCGGGGGGATTCGACGCCACGCCGCCCTCGGCCTGGGTGGACGCCGCCGGTGCGACGATGTCGGGTTCCGGGTCAGCGGCCGTCGCCGGCGCTTTGCCGACCGAGAGGCCGACCGACAGCACGACACACACGGCGACAACCGCAGCGCGACGAACGACCCCGGCTATCGGCCTCACGCGCGACACCGTAAGCGCCGCGCAGACAGCGGTGCGGAATTTGCCTGCACACAAACCGAACTCGTTGCCGGTTCGTGATCGTTACGCGATGCCGCTCGGCAAGCGATCAAATCGTGAGCCCGGCAGGGCCCGGCCGGCGCTAGACTTCTCGCACTGACATCAACGGCAGGGAGCGCGCGATGAAGCGTCAGACATTCGGATCCGGCATCCTGGCCGGTGCGATGGGCGTGCTGGCCCTGACCGCGGGCTCCGGCATGGCGAGGGCCGACGACCCCGCCAACCCTGTCGGCCCCGCCAGCCCCATCATCGACAATGTGTTGACCGAGACGCCGGACACATTCGTCGATACGCACGACGAAGGCCGCCCCTCGAAGGCCTGGGGCGGTACCGGGATGTACTGCGAGAACACGTACGTGCGTTGCCACTAGCTCAATCCAGCGTCGACCGCGCGCGGTCCAACAGCGTCGGCAGGGTGGCGGCCATGGCCTCCAGATCTTCTCTCGGGGCGGGCCGTCGCCTGTTGTGCTTGACGATGAGCGACCATGTCGCCGCCGACTTGAAGCACGCCAACGCGGTGAACCAGGCCAGGTCGGCGACGTCCGCGGCCAGCGCGCCCCGGTAGTCCTCGGCGAGCTCGGCCGTCGGTGGCGCCAGGCCGGCCGACTCCGGAACCCGTTGATAGGTCTCGGGATCGCAGTTGATGAGGAACCAGCCCGCGTCGATGCGCGGGTCGCCGATCGACCAGATCTCCCAGTCGATGACCGCAGCGACGCGCGGCCCGACGGCGATCAGGTTGCCCAGCCGGAAGTCGCCGTGCACCACACTCGGCCCGACAGCCGTTGGCGCGCAGGACAATAGCGCGTCGCGCGCGCTCTCCCATCCCGGCACCAGCGCCGGGTCGACGGTCCGCAGCGTGGCACACCAGCGGTGCACCTCCGCCGCCGGGTCGATCACCGGTTCGTCACCCAGGCCCAGGCCGGCCGGAGAAAGGTTGTGCAGCGTGGCCATGGTCCGGCACGCCTCGCGGTAGCGGTCGGCGAGAACCTCGCCGGGCACGCACCCGTCGAATAGCGGTTCGGTGCACTCCCCCTCGACGCGCGACATCACGAACAGCGGCGGGCTTCCCGCGTCCTCCCAGAGCACCTCGGGAACCGGAACCGGCGTCGCTGCAAGGGCTTTCATGATGCGGGCCTGACGGAACACGTCGCGGTGCCCGATCGGCTCGACGCCGGGCGGAGCCACCTTGATCACCACGGCGCGGCCGTCGCGCGAACCCTTGAACGTCAGGCTGGACGCGCCCCCGGGCATCGGGGACAGATCGGTGACGCCGGCGGCCGCGAGCCTGCGGCGCAGCCCGGCGATCCCCGCCATTCAGCGGGCCGCCGCGGACCAGCCCACCTCGGCGAGGAAGGGCTGGGTGTGCGCGATGCGCCCGGTCATGACCTTCGGGTCGCCCGTGCACAACCGGAAGGCGGTTTCGGTGATCAGTTCGATGTCCTCGGTGTCGGTCTTGGCCAGGTCGAGGGCGCCCGCGCCGGGGGTCGCGACCGGGTTCGACGGGGCCGCGGCGTTGACGGCGATGCCGTCGTCGTACAGTTCGGCCGCAAGGCTTTTCGTGAGCCGGTTCAGGGCGGCCTTGGCGGTCCCGTAGACGCCGAACCCCGCGGACCGGTCGAAGTCGGAGAACGGCGGGCCGGGCGGCAGGTCACCCCCGACCGACGTGAGGTTCAGGATCCAGCCGCGTCCCCGCTCGCGCATGGCGGGAATCGCCAACTGGCTCAGGTGCAGCGGCGCGATGACGTGCATCTCCATCATCAACCGCACCCGGCGCTCGGGGAAGCCGTCGAGCGGCCGCAGAAACGTGACGGCGGCGTTGTTCACCAGGATGTCGGGGGCGCCGACGGCGCTCACCACATCAACGAAAAGCCTTGCGCGGTCTTCTGACTGAGACAGGTCGGCCTGGACCGCGACCGCGCGACCGCCGGCGGCGACGATCTCGTCACACGTCTGCCTCAGCGAGCCCTGGTACTTGGGATCGGGATCCATGGTGCGGGCGGTCAGCGCCACCGTGGCGCCGGCGGCGGCGAGCCGGGCGGCGATCGCCTTCCCCAGCCCCCTGCTGCTTCCGGTCACCAGCGCCACCATTCCGTCGCACGGCCGGCCAGCGCCCATGTCCACATCCTTCCCGCCGGAAATGGCCTCTCCTAATCGGAGAACGCGGTTATCGGAGTATAGGCACGCGGAGGAACGCCGGAGTTTCCGCGGGCCCAAAGACCGGGAATCCCCGATGTCATGGCCACACCACCGATCGTCATCGAACTGATCGACAGGCTCGCCGAGGACATCTACGACGCCTACGACAACCCCCGCCTCTACCCGGCCCCCGAGAAGGCCAGGGCGGTGACGGCGGCGCGCTACCTCGCCAGGAAGTTGCTCCGGAAGGGCTGGCGCAACTACGGCCATGACGAGCTGCCCCGGTGCCCCTACGGGACGGTGACATGCTTCGATGCCGAACCGCACCAACACTGCGAGTTGTAGCGACCCGCGGCTCGCCTCAGCGGCGTCGCCGCAGGGCGTCGACCGCCAGACTGCCGCCCCCGGCGAACACCAGCAGGAAGAACCCGATGCAGAACAGGATCGACGGGAGCCCGCCGTTGCCGGCGGGCGGCTCCGCGATCGGCCACAGCGACCGCGGCTGGTGTATCCAGAAGTACGCGACCGCCATCTCACCGGAGGCGACGAACGCCGCGGCGCGGGTGAACAACCCCACGGCGATCAGCGCGCCGGCGACCAACTCGATCAGGCCGGCGTACCAAACGGGCCAGGTTCCGGCCGCGACGGGCGCCGGCGGCCGAAGGGGCCACCCGAACAGGATCATCGAGCCGCACGCGGCGAACAGGAAGCCGTAGACCGACCGGAACAGGCTGACGACGACGGGGGCCAGGCGCCCGAGGCGACGTTCGAGAGTTTCCGTCACCGGTCAGACGTTACGGTGCGGCTCCGTCGATCGGCCCGTGGGCAGAAGTCGACCGCGGTTGTGTAGATACGTAGCTGTACCTCTCGACCAAGGAGTCGCGTTGACCTATCTGTTCCTCCTGTGTGCGATCTTCGCCGAGGTTGCGGCCACCAGCCTGCTCAAGCGCACGGAGGGGTTCACGCGGCTGTGGCCGACCGTCATCTGCCTGGCCGGCTACGCGGTCTCGTTCGCGCTGCTGGCGTGGTCGATCTCGCGCGGGATGCAGACCGATGTCGCCTACGCGTTGTGGTCGGCGATCGGCACGGCCGCCATCGTGTTGATCGCCGTCGTGTTCCTGGGCTCCCCGGTGTCGGTGGCCAAGGTCGTCGGCGTGGCGCTGATCATCGCCGGCGTCGTCACGCTGAACCTCTCGGGCGCGCACTAGGCGGGTAACGCGGGGCCGCGCTGCGCAGATAGACAGCGCATGACGGGCGCCCGCCTCATCGGAACCGCCGGCGCGCTGGCGCTGGCCGGTGCGGCGGCGCTCGTTTCGGTGACGGGCGCGGCGCGCGCCGCTCCGGACGCACCGAGCCCGACGGGCACCCTCTACGGGGACCCCGTCGTGGCCGCCCCGTTCTGGCGCTACCAGCAGTACGACGACGACTGCGTCGAGATGGCGGTCGCCGACGTGGTCGGCGAACTGACCGGCCACCAGCCCTCGGAGCAGGCCATCGTCCGGGTGGCGCAGTCGATCCCGAGCAGCGTCCACCCCGGTCCCGTGTACACCAAGCCGAAGAAGCGCAAGCCCGGAAGCGGCACGTCGTTCGACGACGAGCCGGTCCTGTTGGGGCACTACGGCATTCATGCCGTCAGCACCGACGGGAGCAGCGCCACGCGAACGGGCGTCCCAACGGGGATCGCGGCCCTCGAGCGGGATCTGGCGTTGGGCCGCAAGGTGATCGTCGCGGTCAACTCCGAAGTCATCTGGGGTGAGCCGGTCGAAGATTGGACGCCCGACGGCAAGCCCGAGGCCAACCACGCGGTGGTGGTCACGGGCGTCGACACCGCGGCCGGCCTCGTGCACCTCAACGACAGCGGAAGCGAGGACGGCCGCGACGAGCGGGTGCCGATCGATCTGTTCACCCGGTCGTGGGCCAGCGGCGACGACCAGATGACCGTCACCGGTTAGCGGATTCGGCGTCCTCGGCGACAGGGCGGCTCAGCAGGCTCGTCAGCGCGTCGCTCACCTCCCGGGGGCGTTCCTCCATGACGTAGTGGTCGGCGCCGTCCAGGCGGGTCAGCGTCGCACCCGGGATGCGGCCGGCCAGCTCGCGCGCGGTGGCGAACGGGATGTAGGGATCGCGGTCGCCCCAGATGACCGACACGGGGCACCGCAGGGTCGCCAGCCCGTCACCCAGCCATCCGACGGCGGGCACCGGGTAGTGGGCGAAGAACTCCCAGTACGTGCGCCTCCCCCGCGGGGTGCTCATCCAGCCCAGGTATTCGCCTTCCAGCGCGGTGTCGAAGCAGCCGATCCGCCGGTAGCGGGCCAGGGCCACGTGGTGCAGCCCCGCCAGCGGCAGGCGTCGCGCGGCGGCCGACAGCAGGGGGCTCGTCGCGATCCGGTGCTGCCCCGCCGAGAAGCGATAGAACGACGGGCGGAAGATCCCGTGCGCGCGGGTGTTGAGCAGCGCGAGCCGCAGTACCCGTTCGGGGTGGCGGATGGCGTAACCGAGCCCGACGAAGCCGCCGTAGTCGTGCGCGCACAGATTGAACCGTTCCCACCCGAGCCGCCGCACGAGCCGTTCGAGCCTGTCGACTTCGTTGTCGTAGGTCGGCGGCGTGGCCGGTGGCTCGGATCGCCCGAAGCCGGGCCAGTCGGGCGCCACGACGCGATGATCGGCGGCCAGCGCCGGGATCTGGTGGCGCCAGCAGGACGCGCTCTGCGGATAGCCGTGCAGGAGCAGCACCGGCTCGCCGTCGCCGGCGGCGATCGCGTGAACCTTCCGGCCGTCGACATCGAACGTGGTCGGTTTCATCACCGGAATGTATTCGCGGCGGCTCCCGCGTAGCCCCACGATCCGAGACGGGCGGCACTCTATTTCTGTCACCGCAACGCCGTCCCGTGGTTCGGCGTTCACGTCTCGGACGTCAATTGCGCGCCCGGTGTGCAAGCACCGCTGCCAGACTGACGCCCTGCGTTACGTGCTGACACCGCTTTCAGGGACGAGGACTCCACATGACCGATGTCGATCAGACGGCCCCGGACGGCATCGGCGCGACGGGCGCCGGGCCGGTCGAGCACTCCCGCACCGGAATGAGCGCGGACGCGCTGCGGCGGGCGATCACCGACCATCTGCGCTACTCGATCGGCCGCCCGGCCGCCGCCCTGCGGCCCGAGCACTACTACCGTGCGCTCGCGCTCGCTGTGCGCGACCGCATGCAGGACCGCCGCGTCGCGTCCACGCAGACCTCACTCGACCTCGGCCGCAAGATCGTCTGCTACCTGTCCGCCGAATTCCTGATGGGCCCGCAGCTGGGCAACAACTTGCTGAACCTCCGCCTGGAGGAGTCGGCGAGGGAGGCCTTGGCCGCCATGGGCCAGGACCTCGACGAGGTGCTGGCCTGCGAGGACGAACCAGGGCTGGGCAACGGCGGCCTCGGCCGGCTGGCCGCCTGCTACCTGGACTCGCTGGCCACACTTGAGCGGCCGGCGATCGGCTACGGCATCCGCTACGAATTCGGCATCTTCAACCAGGAGATCCACGACGGCTGGCAGGTCGAGAAGACCGACAACTGGTTGGCCAAGGGAAACCCTTGGGAGATAGCGAAACCCGATGTCAGCTACCTGGTCAAGTGGGGCGGCTTCGCCGAGCACTACACCGACGAGCACGGCCACGACCGGGTGCGGTGGATCCCGGGGCGGGTGCTGAAGGGCGTCGCCTACGACACGCCGATCCAGGGCTATGGGGTCAACACGTGCAACGTGCTGACGCTGTGGAGCGCGCGCGCCGTCGAGTCGTTCGCGGTGGAGGCCTTCAACATCGGCGACTATTACAAGGCGGTCGAGGACGAGGTCACCTCGGAGACGGTCACCAAGGTGCTGTATCCCAACGACGAGCCGGAGGCGGGCAAGCGGCTGCGCCTGCTGCAGCAATACTTCTTCGTGTCCTGCTCCCTGCAGCACGTGCTGCACATCGTGGACGACCTCGCGGACGTGTCGGTCCGGGAGCTTCCCGAGCGATTCGCGTTGCAGCTCAACGACACCCATCCGTCGGTGGCCGTTGCCGAGCTCATGCGGCTACTGGTCGACGAGCGGCACCTCGAGTGGGACGAGGCCTGGGAGATCACGGTCGCGACCTTCGGCTACACCAATCACACCCTCCTGCCCGAGGCGCTGGAAACCTGGCCGCTGGAGATGTTCGCCGAGTCGCTGCCCCGGCACCTGCAGATCATCTACGAGATCAACCACCGGTTCCTCGACGAGGTGCACGCCCGGTTCCCCGGCGACGGCGACCGGCTCCGCCGGATGTCGATCATCGGCGAGGACGGCAAGAAGAACGTCCGGATGGCGCACCTGGCGACCGTCGGCAGCCATGCCATCAACGGGGTGGCCGCCCTGCACTCCGAGCTGTTGAAAGACAGCGTCCTCAAAGACTTTTACGAGATGTGGCCGGAGCGGTTCAGCAACAAGACCAACGGCGTGACGCCCCGCCGCTTCCTGGCGCTCGCCAACCCCGGGCTGCGGGGGCTGCTGGACCGGACGATCGGCGACGGCTGGCTCACCGACCTCGGGCGCCTGCGCGGGCTCGAGCCGTTCGCCGACGACGCGTCCTTCCGACAGCAGTGGCGCGAGGTGAAGCGCGCCAACAAGGCGCGCCTCGCCGAGTACGTCCGCTCGGTGACGGGCGTCGACCTCGACCCGGACTGGCTGTTCGACGTTCAGGTCAAGCGCATTCACGAGTACAAGCGCCAGCATCTCAACGTCCTGCACATCGTCGCGCTCTACCACCGGCTCAAGCAGAACCCCGGCCTGTCGATTCCGCCGCGGGCGTTCATCTTCGGCGGCAAGGCCGCCCCCGGCTACTTCATGGCCAAGCGGATCATCAAGCTCATCACCGCGGTCGGAGAGACCGTCAACGCCGACCCGGACTTCAATCGGTTCCTGAAAGTGGTGTTCCTGCCGAACTTCAACGTGCAGAACGGGCAGCTGGTGTATCCGGCCGCCGATCTGTCCGAGCAGATCTCCACCGCCGGCAAGGAGGCGTCGGGCACCGGCAACATGAAGTTCATGATCAACGGCGCCCTGACCATCGGCACGCTCGACGGCGCGAACGTCGAGATGCGTGACGAGGCGGGACCGCAGAACTTCTTCCTGTTCGGTCTCACCGAGCAGGAGGTCGTGGCGGTCAAGGCACGCGGATACTCCCCCGCCGACTGGGTGGACGCCAACGATGAACTCCGCACGGTGCTGGAACTGATTGGCGGCGGGGAGTTCTCGCACGGCGACACCGAGGTGTTCCGGCCGCTGGTGGACAACTTGCGCTACGACGACCCGTTCCTGGTCTGCGCCGACTATGCGTCCTATGAGAATTGCCAGGACCAGGTCAGCGGCGCCTGGCAGGACCGCGATCTGTGGACCAAGATATCGATCCTCAACACCGCGCGCAGTGGCAAGTTCTCGGCGGACCGGGCCATTGCGGAGTACTGCGACGACATCTGGAACGTCTTGCCGCTGACCGTCAAGGTCTGAGGCGGCTCGGGGAACTACTCGGCGCCGACGGTCTCGCGGGCTACGTAGACGGTGACGTACCCGATCGGAATGCCGGTGCGGTCGGCGATGCATTCCCGCGCCGCCAACTCGACGGCGTCGCGGCGGACGGCGCGCGCGACGCCACCGATCTCGGGAATCCAGATGCGCCAGCCGACCGGATCGCGACTGATTTCGATGTCGAAGCATTGACCGATGGTCGGGCATTGGACGCGGTGCGCACGGCCGCTGCGCAGGGCTCGCGGGTGCCGCAGTGTGGGCTGGACAGGCATGGGCTCTATTCCTGAGTCGACGTTGAACCGCGGGCTAGAGTAATGCGCCCCGGGCCCAGATACCTAATCGGCGGCTCCCCGCTCGCCATGGCTACCCCGCCCCCTTGCCGTTGTCGACGCGATAGACCGCACCGTGGACGGCGGCCGCCGCGTCGCTGGCGAGAAACGCGATCACGTTCGCCACGTCAGAGGGCGCCATCATCCCGCGCGGCGCGGCGGTGCGCATGATCAGGTCGTAGTTCGGGTTCTCCGGAGCGCTGAACTGCTCGAGTTGCGGTGTCAGCATGCCGCCCGGACATATCGCGTTGACGCGCAAGCGATCCGCGGTGTACTCGACGGCCAGTGCGCGGGTGAGCCCGACGAGGCCGTGCTTGGCGGCGCAGTAGCCCGCCGAGTAGGCCTGGCCCTCGACGCCGGCGATCGAGCTGACGTTCACGATGTTGCCGCCCCGCTCCAACAGATGGGGCAACGCGGCCCGGCACAGATGGAACGGCCCGTTCAGGTTGACGGCGAGGTCTTCGGCCCAGTCGTCGTCGGTCATGGACTCGGTTCGGCGCATCCGGTGGCGCCCCGCGACGTTGACGAGGATGTCCAGCCCGCCCCACTCCGCGACGCACTGCGCGACCGCGTCCCGGCAGGCGTGGGCCGACGCGACATCCACCGATGCGTAGGAACCCTGTTCGACGTCGGCGAAGACGTCGGCCAGGCGTCCGGTATCGCGACCGATGCCGAACACCGTCGCGCCCTGGCGGGAGAACAGCCGGGCCGTCTCGGCGCCCAGGCCCGACGACGCACCGGTCACCAGCGCGACCTTGCCCTGCAGCGCTGTCATCTTCCGCCGCCTCAGTAGGACCGCGTCCGGGCCAGGCCCCCGCGCAGCAGCAGCGGCGCGTCGGCCGGGAAGTACCGCCGGACGCGTCGCGCCGTCACCAACACGAGCAGGGTGAGGGCGAGTCTGCCGAGCGCGACCCGGCTCGTTCGCCGCTTCCAGGATGGCGGGGTTGACGCGGCGCGCCGGCCGCAGCAGTAGCCGACACCTGCGGCCATCAGAACGGCCGCGAGTACCGCCAGCACCATCATGATGATGAGCGTTCATGGTCACCGTCGCGGTGCGGTCACGCACGGGGCACACCTCGGTCAATATGCGCGCATTGCTGAGTCGGTCTAATTTCACAGCAATTCACAGCAATTCACAGCGGACGGCTAAGTGAACACGCGCCAAATTAGACGTGTCGAACGCTACTGTGGGGGCTCCTAAGGACCACTGTTAAGCGGGAGGTTTTGCGTTGTCGGCTGTATTTGCTATTCCACCGATTGTGCAATCTGCGGCATCAGACTTGGCGAAAATCGCGTCGGCGATCGGCGCGGCCAACAGCGCGGCTGCGGGCCCGACCACCACGCTGGCGGCGGCCGGCGCGGACGAGGTCTCGACAGTGGTGGCGGCGCTGTTCTCCGGGCATGCCGAGGCTTTCCAGCAGGTCAGCGCCCAGGCTGCTGAGTTTCACGCTCAGTTTGTCGGCGGATTGACCAGCGCCGCCGAGGCGTACGTTGCCGCTGAGGCCGCCAACGTGGCGCCGTTGCTGGGCGGGGCGCAGGGCGTCGCCGCGGCGGCCGCGCAGGCCCTGCCGAATTATGGCTACGGCAACGTCGGGGAGGGAAACGTCGGCTTCTTCAACACCGGCACGCTCAATTTCGGCATCAACAACGCCGGAACTCTCAACCTCGGCGTCGGCAACGTCAGCCCCAATTTCACCCCCACGAACCCGGTCACCACCTTCGGCGGCTTCGGATTCTTCAACACCGGGATCGAAAACGTCGGCGCCCTCAACAGCGGATTGCAAAATGTCGGCATTCTCAACACCGGCGCGCTCAACCTCGGCCTGGGTAACGCCGGCGTCGGCAACAGCGGCCTGCCGCTGAGCTTCCTGCAGCTCCTGGGAGTCGGCAATCACGGCACCTTCAACCAGGGCCTGTTCAACTACGGCAACTACAACCTCGGCGCCGGCCTCGTCGGCGATCACCTCATCGGCATCGGGCCGTTGCACGTCAGCGATAGCGGGCTCCCGTGGCTGTCGCCCGCGGCGGCAGCGCAGGCCGCGGCCAATAACGGCTATGGCAACGTCGGCGAGGCGAACTTCGGCTTCTTCAACACCGGCACGCTCAACTTCGGGATCGGCAATGTCAGCCCCACTTTCACCCCCACCGACCCCGTCACCCTCTTCGGCGGCGTCGGCCTGTTCAACAACGGCCTCGACAACGTCGGCGCCTTCAACACCGGCAATATCAACATCGGCATCGGCAATGTCAGCCCGACCTTCGATTTCGACCCCAACAACATCACGATGTTCGGGAACCTCGGCCTGTTCAACACTGGGATCGACAACGTGGGCCTCTTCAACGCCGGTATAGGCAATTCCGGCTTCCCACTCGGCCCGCTCGGCCTGCTGGGTGTCGGCAATCACGGCAACTTCAACCAGGGCCTGTTCAACTTCGGCAACTACAACACCGGTATCGGCCTGGTCGGCGACCACCTCGTCGGCATCGGCCCGTTGCACATCACCGGGTAGATCGGATTCCGCGCTGTCGGCGTCGGCCGTACAGTCACTACCGTGAAATCGGTGCTGTTGTCGCGCCGCGACCTGGATTTTCTCCTGTTCGAGTGGCTGCGGGTCGACGAGTTGACCAAGCGGGAACGCTTCACCGAGCACTCGCGGGAGACGTTCGACGCGGTGCTCGACCTCTGCGAGCAGCTGGCGACGCGCTACTTCGCGCCGCACAACAAGAAAAACGACGCCAACGAACCGACCTTCGACGGCGAAAAGGTGACCTTGATCCCCGACGTCAAGGAAGCCTGGGACGCGTTCGCCGAAGCCGACCTGATGGCCATGGCGCTGGACGACCGGCTCGGCGGCGCCCAGTTGCCCGCCGTGGTCGCCCAGGCCGGCATCGGCTGGTTCTACGCCGCGAACATCAGCACGTCCGGGTACCTCATGCTGACGATGGCCAACGCCAACCTACTTTCGCACTTCGGCAGCGACGAGCAGGTCGAGTCTTTCCTCAAACCGATGCTCAGCGGGCGGTTCTCCGGCACGATGGCGCTTTCCGAGACCCAGGCGGGCTCGTCGTTGGCCGACATCCTCACCCGGGCCGAACCGCAGGAAGACGGCACCTACCGGCTGTTCGGCTCGAAGATGTGGATCTCGGGCGCCGAGCACGAACTCACCGACAACATCGTCAACCTCGTGCTCGCCAAGATCCCCGGCGGCCCGCCCGGCACGAAGGGCATCTCGTTGTTCATCGTCCCGAAGTACCTTGTCGGCGACTACGGGTCGATCGGCGAACGCAACGACGTGGTGCTGGCCGGCCTCAATCACAAGATGGGGCAACGCGGCATCACCAACACGGTGCTCAGCCTGGGCGACGGGACCTTCACGCCCGGCGGAAAGCCCGGAGCCGTCGGCTATCTCGTCGGCGAGCCGCACCGCGGCATCACCTACATGTTCACGATGATGAACGAGGCGCGCCTCGGTGTCGGCATGGGCGCGGTGGCGCTCGGGTATACGGGCTACCTCAAGTCCGTCAAATACGCGCGCGAGCGCCCGCAGGGCCGCCCGGTGACGGCCAAGGACCCGTCGGCCCCGCAGGTGCCGATCGTCGAACACGCCGACGTCAAGCGAATGCTGTTGGCGCAGAAGGCGTATGTCGAGGGCGGAATGGCCCTGCTGCTGTACTGCGCACGGCTGATGGACATCCAGCACAGCGCGGAGTCCGACGACGAGCGCGAGCGAGCGACCCTGCTGCTCGACATGCTGACGCCCGTCGGCAAGAGCTGGCCGTCGCAGTGGTGCCTCGAGGCCAACAACCTCGCGATTCAGGTGCACGGCGGTTATGGCTACACGCGCGAATACGACGTCGAACAGCATTATCGCGACAACCGCCTCAACCCGATTCACGAAGGCACACACGGCATTCAGAGCCTCGACCTGTTGGGCCGCAAGGTGACGATGCGCGGCGGTGCGGGCCTCGCGGCGATCGGTGAGGAGATCGGCCGGACCGTGGCCGAGGCCGTTGCCGCGGGCGGCGACGCCGCCGAACAGGCGGGCCAACTCGAGGCCACGTGGCAGCGCCTGGTGTCGGTCACCGCCGCGATGTTCGGCTCGGGTGACGTCGAGGCGGCGCTGGCCAACAGCGTGATCTACCTCGAGGCCTTCGGGCACATCGTGGTGGCGTGGATGTGGCTGCAGCAGGTGCTTGCCGCACACGGCCGAGACGGTGAGTTCTACGACGGCAAGCGCCAGGCCGCGCGTTACTTCTACCGCTACGAGCTCCCGAAGACCGGTCCCCAGCTGGACCTGCTGGAGAGCCTGGACCGCACCACGCTGGAGATGCGCGACGGCTGGTTCTAGTCCGCCGTCGAGCCGCCCACGTCAGCAAGAGCCGCTCGCCCGACTCGGCAAGTTCGCTCGTCACGTGCTCGAGATCAACCGCGCATCGCGCAGCAGCGTGCGCATCGCTCCTACGCCGGGTCGGGGGCGTGCCACGGTACAACGCCCGAGGTCCAGTGGGTGATCCGCTCTTCCTGGTCATTGCGGTGCAGGTGGCGGGGCGGTTGGGCGAAGGTCGCGTACGGCCGACAGCGAACGACAACGCGGTTTTCCTCGGCGGCCATCTTCTCGACCTGCTGACGAGCTTCTTCAGGCAGCGGCTGGCCGGACATGCGTCCGGCGACGGCCATCATCACATCGACCACCAGCTCGGGGTCACGCTCGATAATTGCGTCCGCATAGACCTGGAGGTAGGCGAAGGGCCAGCGTTCGTCGAGCACGCAAATGCTCACCTTCCCATCACGTTCGACGACGCGCGCCTTTCCGCGTCCCGCCATCGTGGAGATCAACAGTTCGTCGTCGTCGGTCGGTATGTAGTACACGATCGACATCGCCGGGCCGTCGTGCCGACGGCGGTAGCCGAAAACGCAGGTTCGGTGGGTCCGAACGAACGTTCGCCGTTCTGAGGGAAGCATGTCCCGGTCGGTGGGGGCCGTGAAGGGCTCGGTAGCGAGTGGAAGCAACATCGCAGGATCTCCTGGATTGTGGTCGACGCCGGATGGCGCCGCAATATTGGATACAGTGTTGCCGATATTGCGACCGCCGTCAAGCGCGGACATACTGACGGTTGTGGCAGAGCCGAATCGCGCGGTTGCAGACCAGTCGAGGGGACCCGGACGGCCGCCGGTCCCCCGTGACAGCATCGTCGCGGCTGCCTTGCGAATCGTGGACGAGCAAGGCGCGCAGGCCTTGTCGATGCGCACGCTTGCGCAGCGACTGGACTCGGGCACCGCCACGCTGTACCGGCACTTCGGCAACCGCTCGGAACTGGTGGCTCAGGTGGTCGACCGCGTCTTCAGCGAGGTCGACCACGACGACCTTGGTGCGATGACGTGGCAGGAGGAATGTAAAGCGTTCGCACGTAGGACGTTTGGCGCCCTGCGACGCCACCCGAACGTGGCTCCGCTACTCGTCGAGCAAGTCCCGATGGGCCCCTATGCGGTGGCGGGCCGTGAACGGGTCATCGCCCTACTCCTGGACAACGGATTCTCGCCGACGCTTGCCGCGCGGTCTTTCGCGACGGTGGCTCGTCACGTACTGGGCTTCGCCATTCAGCTGACAGGGCCGGGGGACGCCTCGGCGTCGGAGGAATTTCGCGGCCTGAACCCGGTTGACTTTCCGGCCACCACGCGCGTCGCCGATCATCTGCCGGTTCCTCTGGAGGACGAATTCGAGTTCGGACTCGACCTGATCCTTCTCGGATTGACCGAGGTGCAGCGACGCGGCAGCGAACGAGGTCGTGCGGACCAGCCAACGACTCGGGCCGGTGAAGCACAAAAACCGATTTGATATCGAGTACGACACGCTACTTTTCGCGCACAAAATCACATACTTAACATCACGCAATGCCCGACTCGCCGGTAACGGTGCGCCTTCAGCAGCAATCACCCGCTATACGCCGGCGTGACGTCTTGCGATACGCCATCGCCGTCTCCGCCCTGCCCGCGTTCTACGCGGCGGGCGCAACCGCCACCGCCCGGGCGGCGGTCGGCTCCACCCCCACGTTGATCGACTTCGCCATGCACCAGATCCCGGCGCAGCAGATCCGAGCTGCCGGCCACTCCGGGGTCATCAACTACGTCTCGCTGTCGCGTCCCGGCTCGTCCATGGGCGCCAAGCCGATCACGCGGTCCTACGCCGAGCAGCTGACCGCGGCCGGGCTCATCATCGTCAGCAATTACCAATACGGAAAGCCGGGTGGCACGGCACCCTCGGACTTCAGGCGTGGATTCGAGGGCGGCGTCGCCGACGCCCACACCGCCTGGAAGCTGCATACCGAGGCGGGCGGGGGCCAGAGCGCCCCGATCTTCTTCAGCATCGACGAGGACATCAGCCGCGACACCTGGAACAACCTGGCGCTCAAGTGGTTCCGCGGAATCAATTCGGTGCTGGGGGTGCAGCGCACCGGCGTCTACGGCGGTATCGACGTGTGCCGATGGGCCGCCGCCGACGGCGTCATCGGGAACTCGCGCACCCCCGGCCACCGCTGGGCGTGGCAGACCAAGGCCTGGTCTCACGGCCAGATCGACCCCGCCGCGGTGCTCTACCAACGCGTCGTCAGCACGGCATCGAATCCGGGCCCCGTCGTCGGCGGACAGGAAGTCGACGTCAACGACGTCCTCGCCGAGGATTGCGGCCAGTGGAACCTGCACCCGTGAGCGCGGAGCCGGCCTTCGCGCGGTGGGAAACCGGTGCCCTAGCCACTTTCGCTGCTGTCGCATGCTTTCGGCAGGATGAACAAGGTGAGCGGTGACGACAGCGTGGGTGCGGCGGACTTCCGTCGCGCACTGGCACTCATTCAGCACGGTGAGCGCGGCGACGAAGCGGGCATGCGCGTCATCGTCGACGACGAAGTCATCCCGGCCGACCGGCTGCCACAGCTGATCCGCGCCACCATCTCGATCCTGTGGCAGCTGGTGGCTCAGCTCTGCGAACCGGATGAGGTCGCGGAAATCGGCGAAATGTTCACCCTGGCGTCTACCGACGAGGAGATCGGCCTCGACCGCGACAACCGGCTCGTGGCCCGGATGGCGATGGCACAACACTCGGGAGATCCCAGCGCGGAGTATGCGGTGCTCCGCGAAGCGGACAGGCCGCCCGACGGTCTGGTGCGCCTTGCGCTCACCGCCGCCGGTGTGGTCTCCGCGATGCTGCCTGTGTTACGCACCGCCGAGGGCCGGCAGTTGATCGACAACTTGGCAATGCAAGCCCTGCAAGAGGAAAACGGCGCCTAGGGCCCGACGGTCCGTGTCACTTTCGCCAGAACAGGTGATGCGTCACCCCGCTCGGGCTTGGCACCACGTCGAGATAAAACCGGTCGAGCAGCTCATCCGGTGACTCCCAGAGTCGTAGTCCAGACCCGAGCGTGACCGGCGAGACTGCCACATGCATCGTGTCGACGAGGTCGGCGTCAAGGAACTGCCGGACTGTCGTCACCCCGCCGCCAAGTCGTACGTCCTTGCCGCGCGCGGCCTCCCGCGCCTGATCGAGGACCGTAGCCGGGTCGCCCTCGACGAAATGGAACGTGGTGTCGGAGAGTGTGAACGAAGGACGGTTGTGATGGGTCATGACGAATACCGGCGTGCGGAACGGGGGCTCGTCACCCCACCAGCCGCGCCACTCATGGTCCTGCCAGGGCCCGCGCTGGGGCCCGAACTTGTTGCGGCCCATGATCTCGGCGCCGATGTTGCGTGCGTAGTCCCGGGTGAAATAGTCATCGAGGCCTCGGCTACCTCCGGGGTCCGTGCGCGTAGGCCAGCTCGCCGTAGCCCCCGCCCAGGCGAACAGCCTCTCGGGATCGACGTGGCCAAACGGCCGCTCGAGGCTCTGGTCCTCGCCAGCGCCAATTCCGTCACTCGAGACGTTGAAGTTCTGCACTCTGAGCAGCTGACCCACGTGTTCCTCCCATGTTGTCGACGACAGTGGTCAGACTTTCCGAGCCGGGAAAACTCATCGCCGCAGCCGTGACGCATCCAGCCGGTGTTCACGGCGATCTGCTTGCTCGCCATGAACGTTCGGCTGTATGAGCATTCAGGAAAGAAGCCCGGCCGGTGGCCGAAGATTTTCAGTACACGCGACTCAGGGATGATTTCCGATCCAGCAGTGATCGGTGCAGTAGAGGCCGACCGGAGGCGGGGGCTTGGGCGGCGGGTTATCCCCGTCCCAAATCATGCTCGACACGTTCCCCATCCCGGGCCACAGGTAGTAATAGGTGTGACACACCGTCATATCCCAACCACGAAACGGGTCGGTCACGTGATTGCCGGTCGCCGGCAGGGGTTCGCCAGGGCACCACTCTTTTGGTGGACCCCAACCGTTGTCGTCGGAGGGGAATGGGCCGGGATGGAGCGGCACAGGACCGGGCTGGGCCTGCGCGATGCCGGCGGCCATGGCCAGGCCGACTACCGCGAGACCACCCGACCGCAATGCCCCGGCGATAATCTTCTTCGCACGCTGAGAAGTGCTCATCGTTGGCTCCTTACTCGGGTGGTGCGAGATTAGCTTCGGTGGTTTGCGAAATTCTTGCGCTGGACGCGGTGCACTCGACAAGCGCGTGAGCGGCGCTCTCCGGGGATCCCAGATTGTCCGGACGGCGAGGCGCGGACTAGATCATTGTTTCGAGACGCGCCGGTTCGCGAACCCACCAACCATGAAAGAGCCACCGGCCGCAGCCAGCCCACCGGCGATACGGGGAAACATCGGCTACGTAGCGACCATACCAAGACGGTTACCTAGCAATATGATTCGGCTTTATTACGAAGAATCGTTGCTAGGCAAAACGTCCAAAATCGCGTCGAACTGACTCCGCGGATCGGGATACTCGCCGAGCTTCACCACATATCGCCAGCGCCCGTCAGTCCGACCCACCGGGCGCGGGAAAGCCCAGCACCTCGGGGGTCGCAACCGATGTTGGCGACAACCTCACCACGGTGACAACCGGTCAGCATGTGGTGCTGACGTGGATCATGTAGTGCTGAGGTGCCAGCAGCGCCTGCGCGGCAAGACGCAGCTGTGCCTGCACGCCTACGACCATGCCTACGATGCTCGCGCGGCCGTTGCGGCATCAATGCTCAGTCGGTACCGAAGATTTGGTTGAAGCCGTTAATTGCAACCTGCTTGAGGGTGCCGTCGAACTCACCACCCGTGCCGTTAGTGGCGGTTCCGGTGCCGGTCACCGTTGCACTTCCGCCGGCACCTCCGATGCCCTGTCCAGCCGCGAACTTCGCCCAGTCTGCGATCGACTGAGGGTCGGTGAGGTCCAGGGCCTTGGATGGAGGTAACCACGCAGGAGCACCGTTCCCGCCATTACCGCCGGTGGCATTGCCTGCGCCGCCGGTCATGGCAGAACCGCCAGCTCCGCCCCAGCCGCCTGCCGCGCCACCTGCAGCTCCGTCCGCTCCGGGGCCGCCGATGGCGTCTCCTGTTCCGCTGGTTGCGTTTCCACCGCTGCCTCCGTAGCCTCCGCTCCCTTTAGGGCCTGCCCATCCAGCAGAACCACCAGCTCCGCCGTGGGCGGTTCCGGTAGAAGCGTTGGCCGCACCTCCGTTTCCTCCGCGGCCGCCCGCGTCTATGCCAACACCGCCGCTGCCGCCGTCGGCGCCCATGGCGTTTCCGGTGCCTTGGGTAGTTGCGCTTCCGCCCGAACCACCGTTACCACCATTGCTGCCCGAACTGGCAAAGCCTTGCGGGATGTCGCCGCCTGTGGCGCCGTTGCCGGCTTGGCCGCCTGTGGCGTCCGCTGAGGAGGCGTAGTTGTAGATGTAGGCATTGCCGCCATTGCCACCGCTGCCCCCGGACTCGGCGGAGCCGGGGGTGCCGCCGTGTCCAGCCCCGCCTTTGGCGGCGCCCAACCCGTAAGTTGTGCCGTTTCCTCCCGCTCCGCCGTCGCCGCCGCTGGCCCCGGTGCCGCCTTGTCCGCCGTCGCCGCCAGGGGCCATGACGGTTGAGGCGGTGTTGTTGACGACCGCGTTGCCGCCGGCACCGCCGGCACCGCCGGCACCGCTGAACCCATTGACTCCGAGGGCGGTGCCGGTGCTTGCTCCGCCGTTACCGCCCCCACCAGCGATCACCCCTCCGGTGCCATACGCGTACGCACTCCCGCCGGCGCCGCCGGCGCCACCGTTGTTTCCAGCGGTCCCCTCGTGGCCGTCTGCTCCGATGGCCAGCCCGCTACCGTGGTTGTACGCGTCGCCGCCGGCCCCACCAGCACCACCTGTTTGGCCGCCTGAACCGCCGGCCCCACCATCTGCTCCGCGTGCGTCGGCTACCGACGCGCTGTTGACGATCACCGCTGTACCACCCGTGCCGCCCGCGCCGCCCGTGGTACTGCCGACACCACCGGTCGCCCCCGCGTGCGGGGAGACGTTTCCAGTGCCGTAGGTGATGGCGCTGCCGCCCGCACCGCCGGCGCCACCGGTCGCGCCGGTGCCACCGTTCCCGCCAGCGGCGCCGACGGCGTTGACGGGAGAGATGCTATTGCCGATGACGGCGCCGCCCCCCGTCCCCCCGGCTCCGCCGGTCCCGGTAGCGCCGCCGCTACCGCCGTCGCCACCCACACCAGGGGTAACCTGCCCCATGCCGGTGGTGCTGGCGTAACCGCCTCCACCACCGGTGCCCCCGGCAGTAACCGGGCCCGAGACGCCCCAGTCGCTGTAGACCTCGTCATGGGTGCCGCTGCCACCTTGCCCACCGTTGGCGCCCGTGACGCTCACGGACGAGTCGTTGTTGTTGATGATGGCGCCACCGCCACCACCTCCACTTCCTCCAACCCCGTTGGTGCCATTGCCGCCGTTGGCGCCGTTTCCGGCATGAACGTGTCCGGTCCCGTAGGTGGTTGCGCTGCCACCGTTCCCGCCGTCGCCCCCGTTAGTCCCGTTGGAACCGTTGAGCCCGTCGGCGCCGTAGGCATTGCCGGTTCCGTAGGTGATAGCACTGCCGCCGCTACCACCGGCACCGCCAGTGTTCGGGGTTTCCCACCCGGCGTTGGACGCTCCGCCGCTGCCCGCGAACCCGCCGGCGGCACCCACCGCATCGACGGTCGACGCACTGTTAACGATGTATGCGCTACCACCACTGCCACCACTGCCGCCAACGCTCGAGCCGTCCCCACCACTGCCGCCAACTCCGGCGTTGGCTTGTCCGAGCCCGTAGTTGTAGGCGGTGCCGCCGGGGCCGCCAGCGCCCCCGCTGGAGCCGCCACCGCCGGCACCGCCGTGCCCGGCAACGGCAGTCGCAGTTGATGAACTGCCGTTGAAGTAGTCGATGCCCCCGGTGGAGTTGAGACGGGGATATGTGGGGTTGACGTAATCGAAGTTGCCATAAGGCGCGTAGAACTGGAAGCTGTCGCTTCCGTAGTCAAGTCTGGTGGCGGTTTGGCTGCCGTAGGGGGTGCGGCTGCCGAAGTCGTAGGTGACGCCTCCGGCGCTGCCCGCGTAGGCGCTCCCGCCAGTGCCGCCGTGTCCGCCTATGCCACCGGGTGCTTCTCCTCCGTTTCCACCGTCGCCGGCAGCGGCATTTCCCATTCCGAGGGCAACGGCATTACCGCCGTTGCCGCCTCCGGTCCCGCTGGCGCCGCTACCGCCATCACCACCTAAAGCCAAGCCAGACCCATAGTTGACGGCGCCGCCGCCGTTGCCTCCGCCGCCGCCCGATCCGCCGTGACCGCCTACAGCGCTGGAGTTGGAACCGGTGTTGGCAATCACCGCATTGCCCCCAGCGCCGCCGCCGCCGACGCCACTGCTGCCGATGGTCCCGTCGCGGCCATCGGCGCCGGTTGCGGTTCCGAAACCGTAGGTGACGGCGTCGCCTCCGTCACCGCCTCGCCCGCCCGCCTGGCCGTTGCCGCCGAACCCGCCAGCACCGCCGACGACGTCGTGGCCCGATGCACTATTGGAGATCAAGGCATCGCCGACGCGGCCACCTGCACCGCCAAGATAGGTGCCATCGCCACCATTGCCGCCGACGCCAGCGCTGACCTGCCCCAGACCGTTGGAAGTAGCGTCGCCACCTCGTCCGCCGGCACCACCAACGGAGGTCGTTCCAGCGCCGCCATCGGCGCCGGCGCCGCCGAACGAATGTCCGGTAGAAGCGTCGTTATAGATAGTGGCGTTGCCCCCGTCTCCGCCGAAGCCCCCGTTGGGTCCGGCGGTGCCAGTGCGTCCATCGCCGCCAAAGGCGTTTCCAGAGCCGTTAGTGACTGCATTCCCGCCGGCCCCGCCAGCGCCTCCGTTGGTTCCGCCTGTTCCGCCGAACCCGCCGATGCCGCCGTATACGTCACGGCTTGAGGCGGTGTCGGTGATGCTGACGCTGCCGCCATTCCCTCCGACGCCACCGGTGGTGGTGCCGTAGCCACCGTTGCCGGCGGCCCCGGCCGTGACGTTTCCGGCGCCGCGCGTGGATGCATCGCCGCCGTAGCCGCCAGTTCCACCAGTGGCGGTAGTGCCAACGGTTTCGCCGTTGGCGGTCCCACCGTCGCCGCCGAAGCCGCCGTAGACATCGCCGGTGCCGGTGGTGGCGGCGTAACCGCCTCCACCACCGGTGCCCCCGGCAGTAACCGGGCCCGAGATGCCCCAGTCGCTCCAGCGCTCGTCATAGGTGCCGCTGCCACCTTGCCCGCCGTTGCCACCGGTGGCGCTCACGGTCGAGTTGGTGTTGTTGATGATGGCGCCACCGCCGCCGCCCCCACTTCCTCCAACGCCGTTGGTGCCATTACCACCGTTGGCGCCGTTTCCGGCATGGACGTTTCCGGTGCCGTACGTGGTTGCGCTGCCGCCGTACCCACCGGCGCCACCGTTGATTCCGTCGGAACCGTTGAGCCCATCGGCGCCGTAAGCATTGCCTGTGCCGTACGTGACAGCACTGCCACCGCTACCACCGACACCACCAGTGCCTGTGTTTTGCCACCCAGCGTTGGACGCTCCACCGCTGCCCGCGACACCACCGGCCGCACCCACCGCATCGACGGTCGACGTGGTGTTAACGATGTCTGCGCTACCACCGCTGCCGCCATTACCGCCCTGTGCGGTGCCGGCACCACCGTTGCCGCCGATACCGGGGGTGGCTTGTCCGAGCCCGTAGTTGTAAGCGCTACCGCCGGCGCCGGCGTTACCGCCTTGGGCGCCCTGTCCACCGGCGCCGCCGGTGCCACCAATCGCGCTAGCGGTGGAGGCACTGTTGTTTACGTAGGGGGCATCGCCGTTGGGGCCGACATAGGGGAGGTAACCATCCCCGCCGACATAGGCCGTACCGCCGTCACCGCCGCGCCCGCCCGTCGCAGCGGTGTCCTCACCGCCGGTCCCGCCGTCACCGCCGACCGCGGTCCCGGTCCCGTAACCGTAGGCGGCACCGCCAGAACCACCGGCGCCACCGGCGCTCCATGTCGGGCCGGCGGCGGCGGACCCACCGTCGCCGCCGGCTCCGCCGTGGGCGTCGCCCAGTCCGTAATTCGTTGCGCGCCCACCCGAACCACCCGAACCGCTACCGAACTGTTCGTTGCCGGGGCCGCCATTGCCGCCGGCTCCGCCGATCGCGTGCGCTGCCGAGGTGGTGTTGTTGATGGTCGCGTCGCCGCCCGCGCCTCCGCTCCCGCCCGCGCTGGTGCCCATCGTGCCGTCGCGTCCAGCGGCGCCGAGGGCGTTGCCGCTGCCGTAGGTGGTCGCGCTGCCGCCGCTGCCCCCGCTCCCGCCCAGCTGGCCGCCGCCACCGAGGAGCGGTGCTCCGACGGCAGCGGCACCGGGTCCCTCCCCATGCCGCACCAGGAGGTGCGCGACTACTCCTACCAGCGGCAGAACTACCCGCCCGAGCTGGACACCGCCGCCGAGGAGCTGACCAACAAGACGCGGCTGCACCACGGCGACCACGCGCGGGAGCCCCCCCGCCGCCTCCCCGAGGTGCCCGGCGGGCCC
>NZ_CACRUY010000024.1 GCF_902652685.1 Mycobacterium sp. Marseille-P9652 | reverse complement strand
ATCGAGGACGAAGAAGCCCAGATGCGCCAAGGGCACCCCGATCGGACTGCGGGTCGTGTCCGCATCGGTGGGACCGAGCTCACGCACCGACGCATGCACCGTCGTCTCCGTTGTCCCATACAGATTCAGCACGCGCGGGCTGTCCGGATGACGACCCCACCAGTTCTGCAGCCGGCCGGGGTCCACCGCTTCGCCGGCCAACAACACGACCTCAACCGCCAACCGTTCCGCCGCCAAACCGTCCGCGCTTTGCAATGCAGAAAACGCCGACGGCGTCTGGCTCAGGACGGTGACGCCTTCGGCGACCAGCAGGGCGTGGAAGTCCTCGGGCGAGCGCGCCACCGACTCGGGCACCACCACCAGCCGGCCCCCGCTGAGGAGCGCCCCGAACATCTCGCACACCGACACGTCGAACGCCAGCGAATGCCACTGCGACCACACCCCCGCCGCCGGCACCTGCCCCCGCAGCGACTCCAACAGCGCCACCACGTTGCCATGCGTGATGCCGACGCCTTTGGGCACCCCCGTGGTGCCCGAGGTGTAGATCACGTAGGCGAGGTCATCGGCAGCCGGCGGGGATACCCCCACGCCCGCAACGCCGTTGGCGATGGCGTCATCGATGTCGACCACCGGCACACCGCGCTCACCAAGGCGATCGGCGAACGCCGCGGTGGTCACCACCGCGACCGGCGCGGCGTCACCGAGCATGAACCCGACCCGCTCGGCCGGCAGGCCCGGATCGATCGGCACGTACCCCGCACCGGTCTTGAGCACCCCCACGATCGCCGCGATCGCCTCTGCGGAACGCGACAGCAGCACCGCGACCAGGCTTCCCGCCCCGGCCCCGTATCCGCGCAACACGGCCGCGACCCGTTCGCCGGCCTCATCGAGCTCGCGATAGGTCAGCGCGTGGCCACCACAGCTGACCGCCACCGCATTCGGCGTGCGCGCCACCTGCCCCGCCCACAATTCCGGAATCGACAACGGCGGGGGCCCGATCCGGCTCAAACCCGCCCGGTTGGTCCAGCCGTCCAGACGGGTCCGTTCATCGGCGTCGAGCACCTCCACCGTCGACACCGGGGCTTCCGGGTGCGCCGTCATCCCGGCCAACACCCGCTCCAACCGGCACACCAACGCCTCGATGCTCTCGGCATCGAAGACATCGGTGCGGAATTCGACCGCGCCGCCGATGCCGTCCGGCTCACCGGATTCCGTCCAGCGCTCGTACAGGGAGAAGGTGAGATCCATTCGGGCGGAATGGGTGTCGACGGGAAGCGGGGTCGCCCGGACGTCGCCGAAGGCCAACCCGGCGGCAGGGTCGCCGCCGTGGCCGGCGAAGTTCTGCCACGCCAGCAGCACCTGGACCAGGGGGTGATGGGTGAGGGATCGGGTGGGGCTCAGGCGTTCCACCAGCAGCTCGAAGGGCACGTCCTGGTGGTCGTAGGCGGCGAGGCTGCGTTGTCGCACCTGCGCGAGCAGTTCGGCGAAGGTCGGGTCGCCCGTCAGGTCGACCCGCAGCACCAGGGTGTTGACGAAGAAACCCACCAGGGGATCGAGCGCCGGATCCCCGCGACCGGCGATCGGGAAACCCACCGCCACGTCGGTGCCGCCGCCGAGGCCACACAGCAGTGCGGCGAGCGCGGTCTGGACGACCATGAAGGCCGTCGCGTTGTGCTCCCGGGCGACGTCGCGCACCCGTTGCTGCAACGCCGCCGGCCAATCCACGGCCACAGTGGCTCCGACGTGGTCGGCGACCTGCGGGTAGGGGCGATCGGTGGGCAGCGCCAAGCGCTCGGGCAGCCCGGCGAGGGCCCGCTCCCAGTAGGCCAGCTGGGCGTTGAGGGGGCTGTCGGGGTCGGCGGGGTCGCCGAGAATCTCTTGCTGCCAGAGCGTGTAATCGACGTATTGCACGGGCAATTCGGCCCAGGCGGGGCGGCGGCCCGCGCTCCGGTCGGTGTAGGCGGCACCCAGGTCACGCGCCAGCGGCGCGACCGACCAGCCGTCCGCGGCGATGTGGTGCACCACGGCCACCAGCACGTGTTCGTCGTCATCGATCCGGAACAGCTTTGCGCGGAAGGGGATTTCGCGAGCCAGGTCGAAGCTGTGCCGCGTCGTCTCCCCGATGGCCTCGGTCAGGCGAGCCGCCGGCCATGCGGTCGCGTCCACGACCTGCCAACCGAAGTCGGCCCGATCGGCCGGGAGCACCAGCTGGCGCGGCGTCCCGTCGGGGGCGGCGAACCGGGTGCGCAGGGTTTCGTGCCGGGTCACCACGTCGACGAGCGCGGAACCCAGCGCGCCGGGATCGAGGCGGCCGCTCAGACGGAGCGCCACGGCCATGTTGTAAACCGGTGATGGGCCGTGCAATTGGTCGAGGAACCACAGCCGGCCCTGGGCGAAGGACAGCGGGACGACGGCGGGCCGCTCGATCGGCAGCAACGGCCGCCGCCGGGAGGCGTCCCCGGTGACGCACGCCGCCAGCCGCGCGACCGTCGGCGCGTCGAACAGTGCGCGCACGGCGAGGCCGGCGTCCAGGGCGGTGTTGATCGCGGCGATCACGCGCATCGCGGAGAGGGAATCGCCGCCCAGGTCGAAGAAGGAGTCGTCGGCCCCCACCCGGTCTAGCCCGAGCACCCGGGCGTAGATGCCGGCGACGATCTCCTCGGTGGGCCCGGCCGGGGCGCGGTAACTTTCCGCTGCGCGGTAGTCGGGCGCCGGCAGGGCGCGGATGTCGATCTTGCCGTTGACCGTGAGCGGCAGCGCCTGCAGGCCCACCACTGCCGCCGGCACCATGTAGGCCGGCAGCCGCTCGGCGAGTGCGGCGCGCGCCCGGGCGGGGTCGGCGGTTCCGGTGACATACCCCACCAGGCGCTTGTCACCGGGGCGGTCCTCGCGGGCGATGACCACCGCCTGCTCCACCCCGGGCAGCCCGGCCAACTCCGCGCGCACCTCGCCGAGTTCGATGCGGTGCCCGCGGATCTTGACCTGCTCGTCGGCGCGGCCGAGGTACTCCAATTGCCCGTCGCGCCGCCAGCGCACCAGGTCACCGGTGCGGTACATCCGGGTTCCCCGACCGCCGAACGGGCAGGCCACGAACCGCGCGGCGCTCAGCGCCGGCCGGCGCCAATACCCCACCGCCGCACCATGACCCGCGACGTAAAGTTCACCCACCATGCCGGCGGGCACCGGCCGCAGCCACCGGTCCAGGACGAACAACGCCGCCCCGGGCACCGGCGACCCGATCGGCGGCACACCCGAACCCGGCGTCAGCACCGCGCTCATCGAGGCGTACACCGTGGTCTCGGTGGGACCGTAGGCGTTGACCATCACGCGCGCCGGCGCCCACCGATCCACCACCTCGGCCGGGCAGGCCTCCCCGGCCACGACGAGGGCCGCGGAGTCGACGCGTTCGGGGGAGAGCATCGCCACGGCGCCCGGGGTCTGGCTGAGGACGCTGACGCGCTCGGTCGCCAGCAGGTGGTGCAGGTCGTCGGGTGAGGCGGCCACCTCCTCGGGGACGACGACCAGCCGCCCGCCGCCGAGCAGCGCGCCCCAGATCTCCCAGACCGAGAAGTCGAACGCCAGCGAGTGGCAGTTGGTCCACACGCCCGGCCCGGGCTGCAGGCGCGCGCGCAGCGACTCCACCAGTTGGGTGACGTTGCGGTGGGTGACGGCGACTCCCTTGGGCACGCCCGTGGTGCCCGAGGTGTAGATGAAGTACGCGATGTCATCGGCATTCGGGCCGGCCGGGCCGTCCGCCTCCGGCAGGGGCCCCGACGGCTCACCGTTCGCGGGATCGTTCACGTCGACCACCCGGAGGTGGCGCCCGTCCAGGCGGGAGCGCAGGGCCGCCGTGGTGATCGCGGCGACCGGCGCGACGTCGGCGAGCATGAAGTCGAGCCGCGCGTCGGGCTGCGCCGGGTCGATCGGGAGGTAGGCCGCCCCGGTCTTGAGCACCGCCAGGATCGCCACGATCGCGTCGGCGGACCGCGGAAGCAGCAGGGCCACAGCGGTTCCCGGGCAGGCCCCGTGACGGGCCAGCCGGCGCGCGAGCCGGTTGGCGGCCTCGTCGAGCCCACGATAGGTCAGCGAGTGGCCCGCGAAGGTGAGCGCCGGCGCGTCGGGTGTCCGCGCGACCTGGGCGGCCCAGAGCGCGGGAATCGGCGCGGCGGCCGGGGCGGGGCGGGTCAGCACCGCCGCGTTGCCCCAGCCCTTCAGGCCGGCGTGCTCGTCGGCGTCGAGCACGTCGATGGACAGCAACCGGCGGGTGGGGTCGGCCCTCATGACCGGGGCTCCGGTTCGCCGGTCATGGCCGCCAGCACCCGCCGGAATCGCCCGATCAGCGTTTCGACGGTCTCCGCGTCGAACACGTCGGTGTCGAATTCGACGCGCAGGCCCAGTGCGGGTCCGGGGAGCGCGCGAATGGTCAGGGGGTAGTGGGTGTAGTCGCGGCTGCTGATGTCGGTGATGGCCAGACCCTGGGCGCCCGCCGGCATGGCGTCCAGGGGATAGTTCTCGTACACGAAGAGGGTGTCGAAAAGCTGTGAGTGGCCGGTGATCCGGTGGATGTCGCGCAGCGAGAGGTGCTGGTGCTCGAGCGTGCGGTGGTGGGCGGTGTGCAACTGGTCGAGCAGGTCCGCGGTGGTCGTTTCCGGGGTGACGGTCGCGCGCACCGGGACGGTGTTGATGCACAACCCCACCATCGACTCGGCGCCGGCCACCTCGGGTGGGCGTCCCGAGACCGGGGCGCCGAAGGCGACGTCGCGCTGGCCGGTCAGCCACATCAGCAGTTGCGCGAAGGCGGCTTGGAGCACGACGTTGACGGTGGTGTGGCAGGTGCGGGCCAGTTCCCCGATCGCCGCGGTCGAGTCGACCGGGATGCTGAACGACAGCACGCCGCGCGGCCCCGCGGTCGGGCTGCCCGGCGGCCCGACCAGGGTGGGGGTGTCGAAGCCGGACAACACCTCAGCCCAGGCCGCCTCGGCCGCGGCCAGATCCCGATCGGCAAGCCACGCAACGAATCTGCGATACGGGACCGCCGGGGGCAGCGGCTGCCCGAGGTAGCCGGCGAAGATCTCGCGCAGCAGGATCGGCATCGACCAGCCGTCGACGACGATGTGGTGGTTGGTGAACACGACCCGGTGCCGGTCGTCGCCGAGGCGAAGCAGCGCAACCCGGAAGGCCGGCTGGCCGGCGAGGTCGGACACCGCCGCCCGCTCGGCCGCGCACACCCGCTCGATCTCGTCGTCGGGACGCTCGCCGTCGAGTTCGACATACCGCCACGCCGGCGCGGGGTCGGCGGGGAGCACCTGCACCGGCTCGTCGAACTGCGTGCAGAAGCGGGCGACCAGGTTCGGATGCCGGGCCACCACGGCGTGCACCGCCTCGCGGAGGCGTTGCGGCTCAAGGGGACCCGTGACGGTGAATTCCAGCTGCACCGCATAGACATCGTCATCGCCGTGGGCGGCGCCGGTGTGGAAGAGCAGGCCTTGCTGGACTGGGGTGAGCGGCAGGATGTCGGCGACCCGGTATCGGCCCTGCAACTCGTCGATCTCCCGCTGGCTCAGCCGCGCGGGCGCGATGTCGGAGGGCGTCAGCCCGCCGCCGCCGGATCCCACATGCCGGCAGATGCCGGTCAGCGCCTCGAACCAGAGTTGGTTGACCCGCGCCACCGCCGCGTCGTCGAGCGCCGAGGGCGCCCACGTCCAGTTGGCCTGCAGGCGAGGGCCGGCCCTGCCGTCCTCGCCGCTCAGCGTCACGGCGTTGACCTCGACCGTGTGCGTCATCGGCAGGGGAATGGCCGCGGCCGGCGGTGCCCCGGGGCTCACCCGCCACACGTCGCCCGAACGCTCATGGGCCGGAGCACCAACGCGGCCAAGGTAATTGAAGGCGATCGCCGGGTCCGGACCGGCCAGGTCGACGTCGTCGTTCAGGTATCGGAGCACACCATACGTCAGGGGCTCCGGCAGGGCACGAAGCTGTTCCTTCGCGTCCCGGACCGCCGCTCCCAGCGCCGCGTCACCGGCCACCACCTGCGCCCACCGCAGACCGCCGATCGCCAGCGCGACGGGGTATTTCGTGGTGAACCAGCCGACGGTGTGGGACAGGTCGAGGTCGGGCGCCAGCTCCTCGTGGCGGCCGTGGCCCTCGACGTCTATGCCTATCGGTGCGCCGCCGGTGCCGAGATGTTCGGTCCACGCCAGGGCGAACGCGATCAGCAGGATGTCCTGCACGCCGGCGTTGAATGCCGCCGGCACCGCGCCGAGCAGCGTCCGGGTGGTCTCGGCGTCCAGCTCCACCGACATGCGCCCGGCGGCGTCGAACGTGTCCGCACCCGGCGCCGGCAGCGCGACCGGGACCGCCGCCCGCCGCCACGCCCCGGCCTGGCTCACGACGTCCGGGCGGCGCGCGTACTCGGCCAGCAGCGACGCCCATCGGGCGAACGAGGTCCCGGCCGCCGGCAAGGCGACGGGCCGCCCGGTCCGGTGCTGGGCCCACGCAACGTTCAAATCCTGCAACAAAATCCGCCACGACACCCCGTCGACGGCCAGGTGGTGGATCAGGACCGCCAGCTGGCCGGTGTCGGCGACCCACAGCGCGCTCAGCATGACCCCGGCGGCCGGGCTCAGGCGGGAGCGGGCCTTCGCCAGCGCCTCGCCAGACAGCACGTCGACCGACTGCAGGCAGCCGCCCGCGTTCACCGAACCCGGTTCAGGCACCCGTGCCGACCAGCCCGCCGCGTGCTCCTCCACCCGCAACCGCAGCATGGCGTGCCGATCCAGCAGGGCCTGCAGCAGGACGAGCACGTCCGCCTCGGTGACGCCGGCGGGGGCCTGCACCACCACCGCCTGATGGAACTGCTCGATCGGACCGGCGATGCTGCCCAGCCCTTGCAACCAGTGCATGATCGGCGTGCTCATCACGGGGCCGAGACCCTCGTCGACCACGGCGGCCGCACCCTCGGCGATCCCGGCGACGCGGGCCACCCCGGCGACGGTCTGCTCGACGAAGATGTCGCGGGGACGGCAGGTCACCCCGGCCGCCCGGGCCCGCGCCACGACCTGCATCGACAGGATGCTGTCACCGCCGAGGTCGAAGAACGACTCGTCCACGCCGACCCGCTCGAGGCCCAGCACCTGGGCGTAGATGCCGGCCAAGACCTCCTCGACGGCGTTGCCGGGAGCGCGGTAGTGCTCGTCGTCCTGGTACTCCGGCTGGGGCAGCGCCGCGCGGTCGAGCTTGCCGGACGTGGTAAGCGGGAACTCGTCGAGCACCACGATGTGCGGCATCATGTAGTCGGGCAGCCTCGCGCCGAGCCGCTGCCGCACCGCGCTGACCGTGGCGCTGGCGTGCGGGTCATTCGCGTGGGTGGCGCGGTGGTGCGGCAGGTAGACGTCGGTGAGGGAGGCGTCGCCGCCCGGAGCGATGAAAACCGCGTCGAGAGTTCCGGTTTCGGCGCCCCAGGTCACTGCGGCCCGGTATCCGGTGGTCTCGGCGAGGCGGTGCAGTTGCTCGGGTGTGGCGGCCTGCAATGTGTCGTCCGGCGGGAGTCCGCGTTCGGCCCAGACGTCGGCGATCAGCCCGGAGCGTGGGATGCCGGTGACGCGCACCGCATCCGGGCGGGCGTGTGTCAACTTCGAGCGCAGCCCGCCGATTCCGGCGCAGTCGGTCCACTCCCAGCTCGGCGCGGCGCTCGGCGACCGCACGGGTGCGGGCGTCTTGTGGACGACGACGTCGTAGCGGTAGCGGTTGAGTTCGTTCTCGGCCAGCCCGCGTTTGACCTCGACACCGACGCCGGCCACCGACGGGTGCGTTGCGGCCCACGCGGTGAAAAACTCGGGCGCCAACAGCAATTCGGTCTCGCTGACCATGGCGCGCCGTACCCGCCGGCGGATCTCCGCGGCGTCGGCGGCGCCGTCGCCGCGGGCCAGCGCGATCGCCGTGTGGAACGCGGCGTGCAGGCTGTGGTTGCGGACGTCTCCGATGAACAGCGCGCCGCCGGGGGCCAGCAGCCGCAGGGCGTTGTCGACCACCTCGGTCAGGTATCCGGCATTGGGAAAGTACTGGACGATGGAGTTGAGGATGATGGTGTCGAAGTGGTTGTGTGGCAATCCGGTCGTGACGTGGGCGGGTCGGGCGAGCAGTTCGACGCGCTCGCGCCAGTCGACCTGCAGGCGCTCCAGCGAGCGGGCCAGGTTGTCGACGGCCACCGCCGAAAGGTCGGTCGCGACGTAGTGTTCGCACCGCGGGGCGATCTGGGACAGCAGCAGGCCGGCGCCCACGCCGATCTCGAGCACGCGCCGCGGCCGCAGGGACATGATGCGGTCGACCGTGGCGGAGCGCCACTCCCGCATGTCCTCGAGGGGGATCGGTTCGCCGGTGTAGCTGCTGTCCCAGCCGCGGAAGTCGTTGCCGAACAACGCCTTTTCTGCGTCGGCGCCGTACAGTTCGTCGTACAGGTCCCGCCACTGTCCGACGATCTCGGCGTCGTGTGCGGCGTCCCGATCGTTCGTGTGCGCGAGGGTGAGGTAGGCGACGAGGTTGGCGCCCCCGTTGGCGCCGCGGTGCACGGTGGCGACGGCCTGGTCGACCTGCGGGCAGTCCAGCAGCGCGCTCTCGATTTCGCCGAGTTCGATGCGGTAGCCGCGGAGCTTGATTTGGTCGTCGGCGCGTCCGACGTAGTCGAGTTGTCCGTGGCGGTCCCAGCGCACCAGGTCCCCGGTCCGGTACATCCGCGCGCCGGGCCCGGCGAACGGGCACGCCACAAACCGTGCCGCGCTCAACCCCGGCCGGCGCCAATACCCCACGCCGAGGGCCGGACCGGCGACATACAACTCCCCCACCACCCCCGCCGGCACCGGACGCAGCCAGCCGTCGAGCACAAAAAATCCCAGGTGCGCCAACGGACGCCCCACCGGACTGGACGGGCAATCGGCGTCGGCGGCGCCGATCTCGCGCACCGACGCGTGCACCGTCGTCTCGGTCGTCCCATACAGGTTCAGCAGCCGCGGCATCGCCGGATGGCGCTGTAGCCAGGTGCGCAGCCGGCGCGGCTCCAACGCCTCGCCGGCGATGAGCACCACCTCGACGTCGAGCCCCGCAACTGGGGCCAGCCCGTCAGCGGTTTGCAGCGCGTAGAACGCCGACGGCGTCTGACTGAGCACGGTGACGCCTTCGGTGACCAGCAGGGCGTGGAAGTCCTCCGGGGAGCGCCCCACCGACTCGGGCACCACCACCAGCCGGCCCCCGGTCAACAACGCCCCGAACATCTCACACACCGACACATCAAAGGCCAGGGAATGCCACAACGACCACACCCCCGCCGCCGGCACATGTCCCCGCAGCGACTCGAACAGCGCCACCACGTTGCCATGCGTCATGCCAACACCTTTGGGCAGACCCGTGGTGCCCGAGGTATAGATCACATAGGCGAGGTCTTCGGCGTCCGCGGCGGGCAAAGCCGTGGCCGCAGCGCCATTCGCGATGGCGTCGTCGACATCGACCACGCTGACGCCGCACCCGGCCAACCGACCCGCCAGCGCCGCCGTGCTCACCACCGCCACCGGCGCGGCGTCGGCGAGAAGGAACTCCAGCCGCGCCGACGGCACCGCCGGGTCGATCGGCACGTACGCCGCCCCGGTTCGCAGCACACCGACGATCGCCGCGATCGCCTCGATCGACCGCGACATCACCACCGCCACCGTGGATCCCGGCCCCGCTCCGCATCCGGCCACGACCCGCGCCACCCGAGCCGCCGCCTCGTCGAGCTCGCGATAACTCACCGACCGGGCCCCGCACGTCACCGCCACCGCATCGGGCGTGCGCGCCACCTGCTCGGCGAACAACGCCGGAAGGGACACCCCCACCGGCGCCGACCCGGCCAGCCCCGCGCGGTTACCCCAGCGGTCCAGCCGCGCACGCTCACCGGCGTCGAGCACCTGCACCGACGACACCCGTCCCTCCGGCTGCGCCGCCATCGCCGCCAACACACGCTCGAACCGGTCACCCAGCTCCGCAACGCTTTCCGGGTCGAAGACGTCGGTGTCGTACTCGAAGCGCAGGCCCAGCTCGTCGCCCGGCAGGGCCTGGATCGTCAGGGGGTAGTGGTTGTAGTCGTGCCGGGTGATCTCGGCGACGGCCAGCTCCTGGGCACCGGGCGGCAGGGGGTCGAGCGGGTAGTTCTGGAAGACGAAGAGGGTGTCGAAAAGCCGGTCGAGTCCGGCGGTGCGGTGGATGTCCCGCAGCGCGAGGTGCTCGTGCTCGAGCGTCCGGTTGTGGCTGTCACGCAGCTGATCGATCAGCTCCGCGATCGTCGTGTCCGCCGTGACAATCGCCCGCACGGGCACCGTGTTGATGAACAGGCCGACCATGGTCTCGGCGCCGGCGATCTCGGGCGGCCGCCCCGAGACCGTGGTGCCGAAGGTGACGTCGTGCCGGCCGGTCAACAGGCACAGCAGCTGGGCGTAGGCGGCCCGCAGCACCACGTTGACGGTGGTGTGACGGGTACGCGCCAGCGCGCGCACCCCGCGCGTGGTGCCGGCGGGTAGGTGGAACAGCGTGGCGCCGCGGGGGCCGCGGCCGATCGGGTCCGGGGGGCCCACCAGCGTGGGGCTCTCGAGGCCCGCCAAGACGGTGCGCCACGCCGAGCGCGCCGCGTCGAGGTCCCGATCAGCAAGCCACGCAACGAATCTGCGATAGGGCACCGGCGCGGGCAGGCGGTGCCCGTGGTAGGCGGCGAAGATCTCCCGCAGCACGACCGGCATGGACCAGCCGTCGACCACGATGTGGTGGTTGGTCAGCACGAAGCGATGGCGTTTGTCGGCGAGGCGAATCAGGGCGGCCCGGAATGGCGCCTCGCCGGACAGGCCGCAGGCGGCGGCGCGTTCGGCGGCGCACAGCCGCCGGATGTCCCCCTCGGATGCTCCCGATCCGGCGTCGACGTACCGCCACGCCGGCGTGGGATCGGCGGGGATCACCTGCACCGGCTCGTCCACATCGCCGACGAACCGGGCCACCAGGTTCGGGTGCCGGGCGACCACGGCGCACACCGCATCCCGCAGACGGACGGCGTCGAGGGGTCCGGTCACGGCGAAATCCAGTTGGACGGCGTAGAAGTCCTCGCCCCCCGCGGCGTCGGCGTGGAAGAGGAGTCCCTGCTGCACGGGCGTCAGCGGCAGGACGTCCGCGAGCGCGAAGCGCGCCTGAAGTTCGTCGATCTGCCGCTGGCTCAGACGCGCGGGAAGGATGTCGGAGGGCGTCAGCCCGCCGCCGCCGCGGTCGACGTGCGCGCAGATTCCGGCCAGGGCGTCGAACCACAACTGCCCGATCCGGGTGACCTGCTCGCGGTCGAGGACCGATGGGGCCCAGATCCAGTCGGCGCGCAGGCTGGGTCCGGCGCCGGCGTCGACTGTGACGGCGTTGACCTCCACCGTGTGTGCCAGCGGCATGGGCAGCCCCGCGTTCCCGTCGACGAATCGCTCGATGCGCCAGCCGCTTTCGCTTTCGCCGGGCGCGCTCACGCGACCCAGGTAGTTGAAGCCGATCGCCGGGTCGCACTCGGGCAGGTCGACGTCGGAGTTGAGGTAGCGCAGCAGGCCGTAGGTCAGCCCGTCGGGGAGGGCACGAAGCTGTTCCTTGAGGTTCTTGACCGCGGCCCCGAGCGCCGCGTCGCCGGCCACCACGTCTGCCCAGGCCACCTCGCCGACCGCCGGCGCCACCGGGTATTTCGCGGTGAACCAGCCGACGGTGCGCGACAGGTCCACGTCGGGGGCCAGATCCTCCTGTCGGCCATGGCTTTCGACGTCGATGCCGATCGGCGCGCCGGTGCCCAGGAATTCGGCCCACGCCAGCGCGAACGCGATCAGCAGAATGTCGTGCACGCCGGCGTGGAAGGCCGCCGGCACGGGACCGAGGAGGCGCCGGGTGGTGTCGGTGTCCAGGGCCATCGACAGGCGTCCGGCGGTGGCCAGCGTGTCCCCGCCCGCGCGCGCGGCCGGCAGGGCGGCTGGGACGGCCGCCACCCGACCCCACGTGTCCGCGAGGTCGACGACCTCCGGCGCCCGGGCGTGCTCGGCCAGCAGCGACGCCCAGCGGCGAAACGACGTCCCGACCGGTGGCAGCGCGACGGGGCGGTCTTCGCAGAGCTGACACCACGCAATAGCCAACTCTCCCAACAGGATCCGCCAGGACACGCCGTCGACGGCCAGGTGGTGGACGATCATCGCCAGCCGGCCCGTGTCGGAGGCCCAGAGGGCGCTGAGCATCCGCCCGGCGGCCGGGTCCAACCGCGATCGGGCCAGCCGCAGCGCCTCCTCGGACAACGCGTCCACCGGGCGCAGACAGTCGGACGCGGCCACCGAGCCGGGCTCGTTCGCCCGCGCGCCCTCGCCGTCGAACCGCAACCGCAGCATGGGGTGCCGGTCCAGCAGGGCCTGCAGCACGGCCTGCACGTCGGCGACCGTGGCGTCCGCCGGCGCCTGCAGCACCACGGTCTGGTTGAACTGCCCGGTCGGCCCGCCGATCCCCCGCAGCCAGCGCATGATCGGCGTGGGCGCGACGTCGCCGACGCCATCGTCGGGCGGCGCGGCCGGGCCGTCGCTCACCGCGGCGACCCGCGCGAGCCCCGCGACGGTCTGTTCGACGAAGATGTCGCGCGGGCGGATTGTCACGCCGGCCGCCCGGGCGCGCGCCACCACCTGCATGGCCAGGATGCTGTCGCCGCCGAGATCGAAGAACGAATCCTCGGTGCTCACGCTGTCGAGCCCGAGGACCTCGCCGTAGATGTCGGCCAGGATCCGTTCGACGGGGGTGGTCGGGGCGAGGTAGCCATCCGTGCCGCCATACTCGGGCGCCGGCAGGGCCCGCGCGTCGAGCTTGCCGTTCACGGTGAGCGGCAACGTCTTCAGCGCGATCACGGCGGCGGGCACCGCATAGGACGGCAGCCGCTCGGCGAGCGCCGCGCGCGCCGAGGCCGGGTCCGCCGTGCCGGTGACGTACCCCACCAGGCGCCGATCACCGGGCCTGTCCTCGCGGGCGACCACGGCCGCGCCGTCCACCCCGGGCAGGGCGGCGAGCGCGGCCCTGACCTCCCCGAGCTCGACGCGATAGCCGCGGATCTTGACCTGCTCGTCGGCGCGACCGAGGTAGTCGAGCTGCCCGTCCGAGCGCCAGCGCACCAGATCGCCGGTGCGATACATCCGGGCGCCGGGCGCGCCGAACGGGCACGCGACGAACCGTGCCGCGGTCAATCCGGCCCGGCGCCAATAGCCCACGCCCACACCGCGACCCGCGACGTACAGCTCCCCCGCCACACCGGGCGGCACCGGCCGCAGCAACCCGTCGAGCACGAACAGCGCCGCCCCGCGCACGGGTGAGCCGATCGGCGGGGCACCCGAACCGGGTGCGAGCGGGGCGCTCATCGACGCGTACACCGTCGCCTCGGTCGGGCCGTAGGCATTGATCACCACCCGCCCCTGCGCCCACCGGTCGACGATCTCGGCGGGGCAGGCCTCGCCGGCGACGACGAGGGCGGCCGACTCCAGGCCCTGCGGCGGGAGAACCGCGACGGCGGAGGGCGTTTGGCTCAGGACGTCCACCCGCTCGGCGGCCAGCAGGTCGTGGAAGTCGTCGGGCGACGCGGCCACCGACTCGGGCACGATCACCAGGCGCCCGCCGGCGAGCAGCGTTCCCCAGATCTCCCAGACCGAGACGTCGAAGGCGTACGAGTGCCACTGGGCGGCGGCGAATGACGCGTCCCGGTACGGACTTTCGAAGAATCCGTCGGCGTCGAAGAGCTGCGTGACGTTGTGGTGGGCGATGGCCACGCCCTTGGGGGTTCCGGTGGTGCCCGAGGTGTAGATCAGGTAGGCGACGTCGTCGGCCGGCGGCGGGGGCAGCGGCGTGCACGGGTAGGCGGCGGTGCGCGGGTCGCCGGCGTCGATGACAGGGAGACCGGACAGCCGGTCGGCCAGTTCGGCGGTGGTGACCGCCGCCACCGGCGCGGCATCGGCGAGCATGAAATCGATACGCGCCGAGGGCAGCGCCGGGTCGATCGGCAGGTACGCCGCCCCGGTCTTGAGCACCGCGGCCATCGCCACGATCGCCTCGGCGCAGCGCGGAAAAAGCAGGGCCACAACGGCTCCCGGGACGGCACTCGCTTCGGCCAGCCGGTGCGCCAGCCGGGACGACGCCTCGTCCAGGTCTCGGTACGTCATCCCCGCGCCCGCGCAGGTGAGCGCCACCGCGTCGGGGGTGCGGGCGACCTGGGCGGCCCAGGCCGACGGAATCGACACCGGCGGCAGCGCGGGACGCGTCAGCACGGACCGATTCCCCGACGCGGCCACGGCCACGCGCTCCTCGTCGTCGAGCAGGTCGACGGACGACATCCGCCGGGCGGGATCGGCGGTCATGGCGGCCAGCACCCTGTGCAGCCGGCCGATCAGCGTCTCGACGGACCCCTCGTCGTAGACGTCGGTGCGGAATTCGACGGTGCCGGCGATCCCGGCGGGCTCACCGGTGTCGGTCCAGCGCTCGGCGAGGGAGAAGGTGAGGTCCATGCGCGCCGTGTTGGTGTCGACCGGAACCGGCGTGACGCGCACGTCACCCAACGAGAGGTCGGCCGGAATGTTGTTCTGCCAGGCCAGCATCACCTGGATCAGGGGGTGGTGGCCGAGCGACCGGGGTGGGTTGAGCCGCTCGACCAGCACCTCGAAGGGCACCTGCTGGTGGTCGTAGGCGGCCAGGCTGCGCTGCCGCACCTGGGCGAGCAGCTCGGTACAGGTGGGGTCGCCGGCGAGGTCGGCCCGCAGCACCAGGGTGTTGACGAAGAAGCCGACGAGGCCGTCGAGCGCGGAGTCGCCGCGCGCGGCGATGGGAAACCCGACCGCGACGTCGGTGCTGCCACTCAGGCCGGACAGCAGCACCGCGAGCGCCGTCTGGACCACCATGAAGCTCGTCGCGTTGTGTTCCCGCGCGACGTCGCGCACGCGTCGCTGCAGCGCCGCCGGCCAGTCCACGACCACCTTGGCGCCGCGATGGTCGGCGACGGGCGGGTACGGGCGGTCGGTGGGCAGGTGCAGACGCTCGGGCAGCCCGGCCAGTGCGCGTTCCCAATACGCCAGCTGGGCGCCGATGGGGCTGTGGGGGTCGTCGAGCTCACCCAGCCGCGAGCGCTGCCACAGCGTGTAATCGGCATACTGCAGCGGCAATTGGGTCCAGGCCGGCGCCCGCCCCGCGCTGCGCGCGGCGTAGGCCTCGCCGAGATCGCGGGCCAGCGGGGCGACCGACCAGCCGTCGGCGGCGATGTGGTGCAGCACGATCGCCAGGACGTGGTCGCTCTCGGCGGTGCGGAAAAGCGCCGCGCGAAGCGGGATTTCGGCCGTCAGGTCGAAGGGGCGGCGAGCCTCGGCGCCGATGGCCTCCTCCAGCCGGTGCCCCGACCAGGTCGTGGCATCGACGAGTTCCCAGCCGAGGCCGGCGTGATCGGCGGCCAGGATCACCTGCCGCGGGGGCCCGCCCGCCGCCGACACGACCGTGCGCAGCGTTTCGTGGCGGCCGACCACGTCGGCCAGCGCCGCACGCAGCGCGTGGGTGTCGAGCCGCCCCCGCAGGCGCAGCGCGACGGCCATGTTGTACACCGCTGAGGGACCGTGCAATTGGTCGAGGAACCACAGCCGGCTCTGCGCGTACGACAGCGGGATGACAGCGGGCCGCTCGACGGCGACCGGCGGGGCGGTGCAGTCCGATCCGCGGCCGATCCGCGGCGCCAGCTCGACGATCGTTGGCGCGTCGAACAGGGTGCCCACCGCCAGGTTCGCGTCCAGGGCCCCGTTGACCGCGGCGACCACCCGCATGGCCGACAACGAATCCCCGCCCAGGTCGAAGAACGACTCCTCGATGCCCACCCGCTCGACGCCGAGGACCCACGCGTAGATGCCGGCCAGGATCTCCTCGATTGGGTCGGCCGGGGCGGTGTAGCGGCCGGCGGGGACGTACTCCGGTGCCGGCAGGGCCCGAACGTCGAGCTTGCCGTTGACGGTGAGCGGCAGCGCGTCGAGGGCGACGACGGCCGACGGAACCAGGTACGAGGGCAGTCGCCCGGCCAGCGCGCCGCGCACCGCGGCCGGATCCGCGGTGCCGGTCACATAACCGACCAGGCGCCGGTCACCGGGGCGGTCCTCGCGGGCGACCACCGCGGCCTGCGCGACACCCTCGACCGCCGCCAGCGCCGCCCGCACCTCGGCGAGCTCGACGCGGTACCCGCGGATCTTCACCTGCTCGTCGCCGCGACCGACGTACTCGAGCTGACCGTCCGGGCGCCAGCGCACCAGGTCGCCAGTGCGGTACATGCGCGAACCGAACCCACCGAACGGACACGCCACGAACCGCGACGACGTCAGCCCGGGCCGGCGCCAATATCCCACGCCCACACCGAGACCCGCGATGTACAGCTCGCCCACCACGTCGGGGGGCACCGGCCGCAACCAGCCGTCGAGCACGAACAGCGCCGCCCCGCCGACCGGCGAGCCGATGGGCGCCGCGCCGGAACCCGGGCGCAGCGGCGCACTGAGCGTCACGTAGATGGTGGTCTCGGTCGGTCCGTAGGCGTTGATCACCTCGCGGCCCCGGGCCCACCGGTCGACCACCTCGGCGGGGCAGGCCTCCCCGCCCATGAGGACGGTCGCCCCTTCCAGGCCCGCGGTGGGCAACGCCATTGCGGCGGAGGGGGTCTGGGTGAGCACGGTGACGTTCTGGGCGATCAGCAGGTCGTGGAAGTCGGTCGGCGAGCCCGACACGGACTCCGGCACGACGACCAGGCGTCCCCCGCGCAGCAGAGCGCCCCAGATCTCCCACACGGAGAAGTCGAACGCGTAGGAGTGCCATTGCGACCAAACTCCCTGCGCACCAACGTCGGACGACATGACGAGCCGAGTGAGGTTCTGGTGGGTGATCGCGACGCCCTTGGGCGTGCCGGTGGTCCCGGAGGTGTAGATCAGGTAGGCGATGTCGTCGGCGGCCGGTGCCGGTGGCGGGGTGGGAGGGCACTGCGCCAGCCGCGGGTCGCCGACGTCGATCACCGGCAGGCCGTGCAGCCGCCCGGCCAGTTCCGCGGTAGTGATGGCAGCGACGGGCCCGGCGTCGCCGACCATGAAGTCGAGGCGGTCGGCGGGCAGTCCGGGGTCCAAGGGCAGGTAGGCGGCGCCGGTCTTGAGCACCGCCAGGATCGCGATGACGGCGTGCGCCGAACGCCGGAGCAGCAGCGCCACGCGGTCTCCGGCCCCGACGCCGTGACCGGACAGCAAGTGTGCCAACCGGTTTGACGCCTCGTCGACCTCGCGATAGGTCCACGACGAACCCACATGGGTCACCGCCGGCGCGTCCGGCGCCCGGGCGACCTGCGCCGCCCACGCCGCCGGGATCGACAGGCCGGGCGGTGCGGGACGGGTAAGCATCGCCCGCCGGCCCCACTCGTCGAGCCGCGCGCGTTCGGCGCCGACCAGCAGCTCGGTCGCCGACACCCGTCGTCCCGGGTCTTCGGTGACCGCCGTCAACAGCGCTTCCAGCCGATCGATCAGCGCCTCGATGCGGGTGATGTCGTATACGTCGGTGCGGAATTCGACCGTGCCGCCGATGCCCGCCGGCTCGCCGTCGTCGGTGAAGCGCTCAGTCAGGAAGATGGCGAGGTCCATGCGGGCGGTGCGGCTGCTGATCGGGACGGGCGTGGTTTTCAGCTCGCCGAGCGCCAGTCCGGCCGCGGGGTCGTCGTAGGAGAAGCCGAAGTTCTGCCAGGCCAGCATCACCTGGATGAGGGGGTGATGGGTCCGCGAACGGGGCGGGTTGAGCCGGTCGACAAGCGCCTCGAAGGGCACGTCCTGGTGCTCGTAGGCGGCGACGCTGCGCCCGCGAACCTGCGCGAGCAGCTCGGCGAAGGTGGGATCGTCGGACAGATCGGCACGCAGGATCAAGGTGTTGACGAAGAAACCCACCAGCCCCTCGAGCGCGCGGTCGCCCCTTCCGGCGATCGGAAAGCCAACGGCCACATCGGTGCTGCCGCTCAGCCGGGACAGCAGGACGGTCAGCGCGGCTTGGACCACCATGAAGGCGGTCGCGTTGTGCTCGTGGGCGACCGAGCGCACGCGCCGCTGCAGCTCCGCCGGCCACTGCACGGTGACGGTGTCGCCGCGGTGGTCGGCGATCGGCGGGTAGGGGCGGTCGGTGGGCAGCTGCAGGCGCTCGGGCATCCCGGCCAGCTCGTTCGCCCAGTACTCCACCTGTGCGGCCAGCGGGCTGGAACGGTCGGCCGGGTCACCGAGGTTGTGCCGTTGCCACAGCGTGTAATCGATGTACTGCAGCGGCAATCGGACCCACCCCGGCGGCCGGCCGGCGCTGCGGCCCAGATAGGCCGCACCGAGGTCGGCCGCCAGCACACCGATCGACCAGCCGTCCCCCGCGATGTGGTGCAGCGTGATCACCAGGATGTGATCCTGGTCGCCGGTACGCAAAAGCGTTGTGCGGATCGGCAGTTCGGCGGCCAGGTCGAAGCCGTGGCGGCTGGCCTCCTCGACGGCCTCGGTGATCCGGCCCGCCGGGAGGCCGGTCGCATCGACGAACCGCCAAGCGGATGACGCTTTTTCGGGTGGGAGGACGACCTGCCGCGGTATCCCGTCGACGGCCGGGAACACGGTGCGCAGGATCTCGTGGCGGCCCACGACGTCGGCGATGGCCGCCTCGAGCGCGTCGGCGTCGAGTGGTCCGCTGATCCGCATCGCGACGGACCTGTTGTAGACCGGCGAGGCGCCCTGCAGCTGGTCGATGAACCACAGCCGGCTTTGCGCGTACGACAACGGGATCACCGGCGGGCGCTCGACGGCGGCCAACGGCCTGATTCCGCCGGCGTCGCCCCCGATGCGCGACGCCAGCTGGGTGCCGGTGGGCGCGTTGAAGATGGCGCCCACCTTGAGATCGGCGTTCAGGGCGGCGTTGACAACGCCGACCGCCCGCATCGCCGACAGGGAATCGCCGCCGAGGTCGAAGAACGACTCGTCGACGCCTACCCGTTCCAGGCCCAGCACCTCGGCGAAGACGCCGGCGACGGCGCGCTCCAGCGCCGTTCGGCGATGGTCGTCGTTCACGAAGTGTCGCTTATGAATCGGGCGCCGAGTCGCGCGCCAGCCGCTCGCGCAGGCTCTTCGGCCTGATGTCGGTCCAGTTCTGTTCGACGTAGTCCAGGCACTCGGCCCGGCTCGCTTCGCCGAACGCCACCCGCCAGCCGGCCGGGACATCAGCAAACACGGGCCAGAGGCTGTGCTGCTCCTCGTCGTTGACCAGGACGAAGAAGCGGCCGTTGTCGTCGTCGAACGGATTGGTTGTCACTCGTTCTCCTCAACACCCAGCGGCGACGGGCTACGAACCGGATCCGGCGGGGCGGAACCATCCACGAGGCGAATGGCCAACCCCCGATCCGCAATCGGCGACGCCAACTTAGCACCTAATTTGTTCGTTTTGTGGACTAACCAGCAAACGTGGATCCGGCGTCCCCATCGTCGCGGCCAGCGGGCGGCGTTGTTCACGTCGGCTTCCTTCCTCGTCGCGCGTGCGGTGCAAGTCGACACCGACCGTGCCGCTACCGCTCCCAACCTTTCGGGGCCGGGGCCGGCCGCGGCGGCCGATCGCACATAGGTTGCGGCACAGCGCATGCCGCATCTTCGCGGATTTCTTGCGGAATTCTTGCGAAAGGAGCGGCCGGGACTAGCCGCGACGAGTCACTGCGGGTGCGTGGACAGGTAGTCGGCCACCGGGATCGGTGAGGTGGCGGCGTAGCCGATGGGCAACAGGACGTCGCCGGCGGTGGTGGAGCAATAGACGTCCCACCGGTAGTAGCCGGCGAACGCGGCGGGGTCGGACGCGATCAGCGCGGCGTACTGGTTGACCGCATTCACGTAGTTGCGCGAGTGGTTGTACCCGTAGATCGCGCGGTCGTGGTCGCCGGCGAAACCGTTGGCGGCCAGGTAGCGGCCGGCCGCCATGATGCTGTCGCGGGGCGAATTGATGTCGCCGCCCTGGCCGTAGGAGGCGAACGTTCCCGGCAGGAATTGCATGGGGCCCTGCGCCCCCGCGGTGCTGACGCCGACGATGCTGCCGAAGCGGGTCTCGACCAGATTGATGGCGGCCAGGTAGTTCCAGCCGACACCGGACTCCGCCTCCGCCTGGTGGTAGTCGCCCATCAGCTCGTCGACAGGGGCCGGGGGCTCGATGCGCCACGCGGGCAGGGTGCTTCGTGGCTGCGTCATTGCGTCGAGCTGCCGACGGGCGTCGACGTTGCGGTCGTAGACGTCGGTGAGCGACGCGGGTATTCGCGGTCGGGTGGTCGCGTCCCAGACGGGGTGGCGCCCGATGGCACGGTAGGCCGCCTGCTGGCGGTGCGCGGCGGCCACCAGCGCCCCCTCCCCCGTCGCCGGGTCGCGCAAGGCGAGCTCGTCGGCGACAAGGTCGTCGGCGAGCTGCACGGGATCCGACGCGAGCCGGGGTTGCGCGCCACCGGGGGCGCTCGCATCGGCGGGCACCGCCTTGGTCAGGGGCGCGGCGGGGGCCGTCGCCGGGCTTGTGGGTCCCGGCTTGGCGGCGTGCGGTGTCGACTGCGCGCAGCCGGCGACGGCCAAGAGGACCGCGGCCAGGGCCAGCGACGCTGCGGCTGTCCGGTTACGACTCACGGCATTCTCTTCGATCGAGTGGCTGAGGCCCGTCGGGCCATGCAGCAAGTCTGTCCTACCGCGCCGCGTGACATCAATGCGGTCCCGGCCCCAAACGCGAGACGGCGGTTGAGGCCGGGACCAGATCAGACCTACGATCCGACAACGGTATCTGCCTTCGGCACGCAATAAGTGCCGTCGCGGCGTCAATCCCGGAATCACACCCGGGTTAGTTCAGTTAATAGCATTAATGACCGACGTCCGCCAAAAATTCGTCCGGCGCGCGCGCCACTACTCCATCAAACGTTTCAATGGCGATTGTTATCAAAGCGATAGACGCTACGCCTGTTCACCTACCGATCCGGAGACAATGCTGTTACCACCAAGGGAATACCGCGTGATGCGAAGGTTCTCCGTTTGATTTCTCGGAGGTACGGCCGTGCGACACCTGCGCTTGACCATTGTCAGTCTCTTCGGTGGCGCTGCGATCATATTGCCCGTGGCGCCGCGCGCTGCCGCCGCAAGCTCCACCCTCGAAGCCTCATCCATGGTCGTGTCGCCGGCGAGCGCCGGGCGGGTAATTGCCGATCCCAGTGCGACTAATGGATACGCACTCGCGCTGAACCATAGTTCATCGGCATCGACGAATCTGTCATTGCCGGTGCCGGCAGCCATCAACGTGGTGATCCGCGCGAAAGAGCAACCGTGTGAGGAGCCGCCAACCATGACCGTCTTGATCGACGGGAAGGCCATCTCGACGACCACCGTCTCAGCGCCCTCATGGAGCAGCTACCCGACAGCCGCCACGATCAATGCAGGCGCACACACTTTGAGCATTGCGTCGACGAACGCCCAGCAGTCGTTGTGCGGCCCCCTGTTCCTGGACACGGTCGCAGTAGTGGCTGGTACCTCCGGGACTGGGCCAACCGGGACTCCGGTGACGATCACGGCGGCTTCGACGACCTGGTACCACGTCGTCCCGACCACGTATGCGTATCAGCCTGCGGGCAGCTATTGGTGGGCCTATAACCTCGGAGTCCAGAATCCGCCCGGGCCTCAGTGGGTTCAGTATTATCCCAACAATTTCCCCAACTACACGACCTGCGGGTGGACCAACTCCTCAGCCGTCGGTGCATTTCCAGAGCTCGTCTATGGCATTCAAGGGCCGAACGACGATCCCAATGGAACCTCGATGGGTCCTCTCGGGACAGCGGGGTTGCCCCCGTGGGTCAACACCCCTCTGAGATCACTCAGGCACATAAATTTTCAGTGGAATTTGACGGCCAATGCCGACGCAGCAGCCAACAATAATTTCGATATCCTGACCGAAACGTGGCTGGGGCCTGTTGGCGGCATGGGCAACGAGACGGCGTTTATTCTCAAACGCCCTGCGGGCTGGTGGCCACAAACCGCTTACCAGCATCCCGTCGGTGGTGTCAGCTATATCTTTATCCCAAACGCTATGGGCGCAGGATCTTTGGCCATCATGCCGGCTTCGGTTTACAACGGGAGTGGCGCATTGGCCAGCGGAAGTGTCGACTTGTTGCCGATACTCAGCTACGCGGCCAAGCAGGGTTGGACATCAATGAGTTATGTGCTGAAGGGATGGGAATTCGGCTGTGAGTACACAACCGGCAGTGGCAGCGTCACCTGGAACAACATCAATTTCACAGTAAGCTAGCGCCTGGCTACCAACTGCCGAGGACGAGAGCCTCAACCGGCAATGCCAACTCACAGGTCGTGGAATAGCCTGCAGGCCAGCAACCGTCACACGATGACGTGCGCCAGGGATGCGGGGCACCCGCAGAGGCAGCCAAGAAGGTGCTCTGAACAGCCAAGTCTTGTGGTGGCAGGTACAGGATTCGAACCTGTGAAGCTTTCGCGACGGATTTACAGTCCGCTCCCATTGGCCGCTCGGGCAACCTGCCGCCAGACAGGTTACAACGAGCGGGTAGACAAAGCACAAACGGCCATCACGCACCGAAGGGACCGATCGCATGGCGGACTCGTCGTTCGACATCGTCAGCAAAGTGGACCGGCAGGAGGTCGACAACGCGCTCAACCAGGCAGCCAAGGAGCTGGCCACGCGTTTTGACTTCCGCGGCACCGACACGTCGATCGCGTGGAAGGGCGACGAGGCCATCGAGCTGGTCTCGTCGACCGAGGAGCGCGTGAAGGCGGCCGTCGACGTCTTCAAGGAGAAGCTGATCCGCCGCGACATCTCGATGAAGGCGTTCGACGCGGGCGAGCCGCAGGCGTCGGGCAAGACGTACAAGGTCAGCGGCACCCTCAAGCAGGGCATCACTGGCGAGAACGCCAAGAAGATCACCAAGCTCATCCGCGACGACGGCCCGAAGGGCGTCAAGACGCAGATCCAGGGCGACGAGATCAGGGTCAGCAGCAAGAAGCGTGACGACTTGCAGGCCGTGATCGCGATGCTGAAGCAGGCCGACCTGGACGTGGCGCTGCAGTTCGTCAACTACCGGTAAGCGAGGTTCACGATGACGGTGACTCCCCAGGGGACCGACGACTTCGACGTCATCATCGTCGGGGCCGGCATCTCCGGCATCGACGCGGCCTATCGCATCACCGAGCGCAACCCGAACATGACCTACGTCATCCTCGAACGGCGCGCGCGCATCGGCGGGACGTGGGACCTGTTCCGCTACCCCGGAGTGCGCTCGGACAGCAGCATCTTCACGCTGAGCTTCCCGTTCGAGCCCTGGACGCGCCGGGAGGGCGTCGCCGACGGCGAGCACATCCGCGAGTACCTGACCGCGACCGCCCACAAGTACGGCATCGACCGCCACATCCGCTTCAACAGCCACGTCCGTTCCTCGGACTGGGACTCCTCCACCGACACGTGGACGGTCACGGTCGAGCAGGACGGCGCCCCCAGGCGGTACCGCGGCCGGTTCGTGTTCTTCGGCAGCGGCTACTACGACTACGACCAGGGCTACACGCCGGATTTCCCGGGCATCGAGGGGTTCGAGGGCACGGTCGTGCACCCGCAGCACTGGCCCGAGGACCTCGACTACACCGGCAAGAACGTGGTGGTGATCGGCAGCGGCGCCACCGCCGTGACCCTGCTGCCGTCGCTGTCGGAGCGGGCGGCCAAGGTGACCATGCTGCAGCGCTCGCCGACCTACCTGATCTCATCGTCCCGCTACGGCAAGGTCGCCGCGGTCGCGCGTAAGGTGTTGCCCCGCAAGCCGGCTCATCTCGTGGTCCGGATGTACAGCGCGCTGGCCGAGGCGACGTTCTTCGCGCTGTCCCGCAAGGCGCCGCGCTTCGTCAAGTGGCTGCTGCGGCGGATCGCGATCAGCAACCTGCCCCCGGGCTACGACGTCGACGTCCACTTCAAGCCGCGGTACAACCCCTGGGATCAGCGGATGTGCCTGATCCCCGACGCCGACCTGTACAACGCGATCCGCGCCGGCCGCGCCGACGTGGTCACCGACCAGATCGACCACTTCGACGCCACCGGGATCGCGCTGACGTCCGGCGGGCACCTCGACGCCGACGTCGTCGTCACCGCGACCGGCCTGCAGCTGCAGGCGCTGGGCGGGGTCGCGATCAGCCTGGACGGTGAGGAGATCAACCCCCGCGACCGCTTCGTCTACAAGGCGCACATGCTCGACGGCGTGCCCAACCTGTTCTGGTGCGTCGGCTACACCAACGCGTCCTGGACGCTGCGGGCCGACATCACCGCGCGCGCCACCGCGAAGTTGTTGGCGCACATGGCCGCTCACGGCTACACGCACGCCTACCCGCATCTCGGGGACGAGCCGATGGACGAGAAGCCGTCCTGGGACATCAACGCCGGCTACGTGCTGCGCAACCTGCACGCGCTGCCCAAGTCGGGAACCAAGCGGCCGTGGAACGTCAGGCAGAACTACCTCGCGGACGCCCTCGACTACCGCTTCGACCGGGTCGAGGAGGCGATGGTGTTCGGCCGCGCGGCCGACCGGGCGCCGCTCGCGGGCTGACCGTCAGCGGGCCGCGTCGGCCTCGACGACCGCCGCGATGCGCTTCCCGCAGTTCGGGCAGAAGCTTTCGGCGGGCTGGTGTTCGGCCCCGCAGGCCGAGCAGTAATGGGGAGGGGTCACCGGTTTCGGCGCGGGGGCCACGCCGATGAGCCGCGCGGCACCCAATTTGATTCCCCGCCGGGGGCGTACGGCGCCACCGCCGGGACTTCCCGAAACAAGCTTCAGGCCCGAGCCTTTCGCCCCGCCGCGCCGGTGTCGATCGGCTCGCAGCACGAGGAACGTCAGGCCGGCGCCGGCGGCGAGCACGAGCCCGACGCTGGCCGCGAGGTACCACCACAGGATTGCGCCGCCGAACGCCGACGCGTCACCGTACTGCTGGCGCAGGTTGACGGCGCTGGTCTTGAGGTCCAGCAGCCCCGGGTAGTCGGGTGACATCGCGAGCGTCTGGTCGAAGTCCTCGATCGCCTCGGTGTAGTGCCCGGAGTAGTAGTGCGCCAGCCCTTTGCGGTAGAACGCGTCGGCGGGGCCGAGCATCGGCTTGACGCCCTTGCTCGCCAGGATCGCCGCGAGGCCGTCGGCCGGCGAGACGAAGTTGAAGGCCTGCGGTTCGCCGATCGGCGCGAAGCTGTTGACACCGATCACCTTGCCGTCGAGCTGGATGGCGGGGCCACCGCTCATGCCCTCGGAGACCGCGGCGTCGATCTCGTACTCGGGAGACGGGCCCATGGTCGACTTCTTGCTGACCTTGCCGCTCTTGTTCGTCGGGTCAAGCGAGGGGCCGGTGACGTTGCGGGTGCTCTCCGGATAACCGACGGCCAGGATCGGGGTTCCGATGCTCACGTCGGAATCGGCGGCCAACTCGGACGACGGCAGGTTGTGCTTGTCGATCTTGAGCAACGCGACGTCGCCCTTGCCGAGGGGCCGGAAGTCCACGACGCCGGCGGGCACCTTGCCCGCGATGTTCACCCCGCTGCCGTACATCAGGGTGAGGCCGATCTCCGGGCCCCTGTCCGCGCTGTCGCCGTACACCCGCGCGTTCTTCCGCAGCCAGTCCAGCGCCGACGCCGGGTCGTGCGACTCGGGCGCGTCCGGGTACTGGCTCATGTACTCCGCGGCGGCCCGTTTGAGGATGAGCACCTTGGCGCTTTCCGGGTCGACGCAGTGACCCGCCGTCGCCACCCAGCCGTCGGGGTTGACGACGAACGCGGTGCAGGCCCACGTCGCGATGAACGGCATGTTGGTGCCCTGCCCGAACTGCGAGAGGATCTGGCCGTTCGGCAGCCGGACCCCGCCGTAGCCCTGCCCACCGAGGTACATCACGGCGGGGCGGATCATGGCCGCCGCCCGCTCCTCCGGGTTCACCCGCGGGTAGCCGTTGTTGGCCGACGCGATGCCCGGTGCCCCCACCAGCATCGCCAGAACGGCCGCCGACATCACTGCCAACGCCCGGCCGCAACCAGCGCGTTTAGGCATGATTCCTCCTCTACCGGATCTTCTCCCGACGATCCGCCCCGGCGCCCGGCGCGGGTAGGGCACGAAGTCCCCCGGCGTGAGGTCATAAGGTTGGAGAACACGCGCCGCGCGAGTGCGTGAACTGCTTCTCAATAACCGGTGTCGGCAATACGCTGGTCGCCATGCCTGCTGACACGCGCGAACCCACAGTCGTCGTCCTCGGTGGCGGTTCCTGGGGGACCACGGTGGCGTCCATCTGCGCGCGCCGCGGGCCGACGCTGCAGTGGGTGCGCTCGGAGGACACCGCCAAGGACATCAACTCCCACCACCGCAACAGCCGCTACCTGGGCAACGACGTCATCCTGTCCGACACGCTGCGCGCCACCACCGACTTCTCCGAGGCGGCCAACTGCGCCGACGTCGTGGTCATGGGCGTGCCGTCGCACGGCTTCCGCGGGGTGCTGACCGAGCTGGGCAGGGAGTTGCGGCCCTGGGTGCCGGTGGTGTCGCTGGTCAAGGGGCTCGAGCAGGGCACCAACATGCGGATGTCGCAGATCATCGAGGAGCTTCTGCCCGGCCACCCGGCGGGCATCCTGGCCGGCCCCAACATCGCCCGGGAGGTCGCCGAGGGCTACGCCGCCGCCGCCGTGCTGGCCATGCCCGACCAGCACCTGGCGACCCGGCTTTCGACGTTGTTCCGCACCCGGCGCTTCCGCGTCTACACCACCGACGACGTCGTCGGTGTCGAGATGGCCGGGGCGCTGAAGAACGTGTTCGCGATCGCCGTCGGGATGGGCTACTCGCTGGGCATCGGCGAGAACACCCGCGCCCTGGTGATCGCCCGCGCGCTGCGCGAGATGACCAAGCTCGGGGTCGCCCTCGGCGGTGACCCCGACACCTTCCCCGGCCTCGCGGGGCTGGGTGACCTCATCGTCACCTGCACCAGCCAGCGCAGCCGCAACCGCCACGTCGGGGAGCAACTGGGCGCGGGCAAGCCGATCGACGAGATCATCGCGTCGATGAACCAGGTCGCCGAGGGCGTCAAGGCCGCCAGCGTGATCATGGAGTTCGCCGACGAGTTCGGGTTGTCGATGCCGATCGCCCGGGAGGTCGACGCCGTCATCAACCACGGCTCGACCGTCGAACAGGCCTACCGCGGCCTGGCCGCCGAGGTTCCGGGGCACGAGGTGCACGGCTCGGGCTTCTAGCCGGTTCCCGGGCTGGCCGAATTCAAATCTTTGCGTTCGATATGGGCCGCGCCCGTTGGCTTGACCCGCGCTTCGCCAGCAAAATACCGTCGTCGAATGACTGCGCTGTGAGCGCTTGGCTGGCGCTGTCGTAATCGATTGTGTGTCAACCGTTTACTAGGACGTAACCGGCGCAATTCGGGGCCGATGCCGGGCAATCCCCGCGAAACGTGACGAGGGGAAACAACCGATGCAAGAAGTCCAGGACCGGTCACGGGCCGACCGGGTCAGAGCCGTCATCCGCCACGACCTGCCGTCGTCGCTCGTCGTCTTCCTGGTCGCGCTCCCGCTGTCCCTGGGGATCGCGATCGCTTCCAATGCCCCGGTGCTCGCGGGCCTGATCGCCGCGATCGTCGGAGGCATCGTTGTGGGAAGCTTGGGCGGGTCACCCTTGCAGGTCAGCGGGCCGGCGGCCGGGCTGACCGTCGTGGTCGCGGATCTCGTCTCCGACTTCGGCTGGGGCGTAACGTGTTTGATCACCGTCGGCGCGGGCCTGCTGCAGGTGCTGCTCGGCCTGAGCCGGGTGGCGCGGGCCGCTCTGGCGATCTCACCGGTCGTCGTGCACGCCATGCTCGCCGGCATCGGCATCACGATCGCGCTGCAGCAGGCGCATGTGCTGCTGGGCGGGAAGTCCAAGAGCACGGCCTGGCGCAACGTCGTCGAGCTGCCGGGCCAGATCATCGGCGCGCATCGGCCGGGGGTCATCCTCGGCGTGCTGGTGATCCTGATCCTGGTGGCGTGGCGGTGGGTCCCGGCCCGGCTGCGCCCGATCCCCGGGCCGCTGGTCGCCATCGTCGTGGTCACGGTGATCTCCGTGGTCCTGCCGTTCAACGTCCGGCGCATCGACCTCGACGGGTCACCGCTGGACGCGCTGCAGCTGCCCGACCTTCCTGAGGGCAACTGGGGCGGCGTCGCGATCGGGGTGATCACCGTCGCGCTGATCGCCAGCGTCGAGAGCCTGCTGTCGGCGGTCTCGGTGGACCGGATGCACCACGGGCCACGCACCAACTTCGACCGCGAGCTGGTCGGGCAGGGTGTCGCCAACGCGCTGTCGGGGACCATCGGGGGCCTGCCGGTCACCGGTGTCATCGTGCGCAGCTCGACCAACGTCAACGCGGGCGCGCGGTCGCGTGCGTCGTCGATCATGCACGGCGTCTGGATCCTGCTGTTCACGGTGCCGTTCGCCGAGTTGGTGGAGGAGATCCCGACCGCGGCACTGGCCGGCCTGCTGATCGTGATCGGCGTGCAGCTGCTCAAGCCGGCCCACATCGAAACCGCCACGAAGTACGGCGATCTCGCCGTGTATGTCGTGACCATCGCGTGCGTGGTCTTCCTCAATCTGCTGCACGGCGTGCTGATCGGGCTCGTGCTGGCGATCGCGCTGACCGGGTGGCGGGTGATCCGGGCGCGCGTCGACGCCCACGCCGTGGGCGACGAATGGCGGGTGACCATCCGGGGGGCGGCGTGCACCTTCCTGGCGTTGCCGCGCCTGACCCGCGTGCTGACGGCCGTCCCACCGGGAACCGATGTGACGGTGGCCCTTTCGGTCCATTACCTCGACCACGCCGCGCATCAGGCGCTCACCGACTGGGAGCGACAGCACCGCGCCACCGGGGGCACCGTGCGGATCCACGGTGTGGTCGAGACCGGCCACTTCGCCCGGCACGTGTCGCTGGTCGAGGCTGAAAGGCCAGAAGCCGCAGCCTGATGCCGCAATCCCCCATGGTAGATGACAGAACTGAGCAAAGTCGCTCATCATACGACTGTATCGCACTTCCGACTTGGTGGCATTTATTGTAGGCTCTACCCCGTAGACGACAGGTGGCCATCCGCATGCGCGTCCGCACCCAACGAGATTGAGCGTCATCTCAACAGGACGAAGAGAATTGGGAATCCTCGACAAGTTCAGGCTTGACGGTCGGGTCGCCGTGGTGACGGGCGCATCGTCGGGCTTGGGGGTGGCTTTCGCTTCCGCCTTCGCCGAGGCGGGCGCGGACGTGGTGCTGGCGGCCCGGCGGATCGATCGGCTGGAGCAAACGGCGGCCCAGGTGCGCACCGCGGGGCGGGCGGCACTGTGCGTCAAAACTGATGTGGCAGAGCCCGATTCGGTTTACCACATGGTCGACACTGCGGTGCAGGAGTTCGGGCGCATCGATATCTTGGTCAACAACGCTGGCGTGGGCGCCGCGGTACCGGCGACCCGAGAGTCACCGGTCGAGTTTCGGCGAGTTATCGACACCAACTTGAATGGGGCGTACTGGGCGGCGCAGGCGTGCGCGAAAGTGATGCAGCGAGGCAGCGCCATCGTCAACATCGCCAGCGCACTGGCGCTTACCACTGCCGGCCTGCCGCAGGCTGCTTACAGCGCCAGTAAGGCCGGGCTGTTGGGCCTTACCCGTGATCTGGCCCAGCAATGGGGGGCCCGACACGGAATCCGTGTCAACGCCCTCGCTCCGGGTTTCTTCGCCTCCGAGATGACCGACCAGTACCCAGGCGGTTACTTTGCGCGCATTACTCCGCGGATTGTGCTGGAGCGCATTGGGGATCCGGCCGAACTCGCCGCGGCGGCCGTGTGGCTGGCGTCTGATGCCGGCGCTTATGTGACCGGACAAACCATCGTGGTCGATGGCGGCGTGACCATCACGTGAGGGCGTTAGGTGAGGGTCCACGAGCAATCGCTTGAACGCCGAGGGCCGACACCGGGTTTAACGGACTGATCGGTAGCCGGGAGACTTTCTCGCATCACTGGTGGTGTCGACCGAGCGTCTCTCGCGGGCAGGGCGATTCGGATTCAGAAGTGCAACGCGCCCGTCTTCGGCATTGGCTCACCGCTTACTGTCGCTAGGCTTGGTGATCGCCAATCGAACCGGCATGGTGGTCGAGTAGCGCTCAGCGCGTGGCCGCTATCGAGGCCGCCGCGCCGTCGAGGACGAGCAGCACCTCGGCCTGTCGCCGCGACACCAGAAGTCGGGACTCTACGCGCCGCGCCCGGTCGGTCATGCGGGCGAGGACCACTCGCGCCTTGGTCGGCTCGTCGGGTGACAGCTGATAATTCGAAATGAGAAATTCGTAGTCGACTTCGTTGCCGTCGTCGCGCAATATATGCAGGTTGGTGACGACGTGGATGCTGCGCCGGCCTCGATTGGCCGCCACCGCGCGCGAGCGGCTGAAGGCCGCCAAACTGTCGATCCCCTCGAACGCTCCGGCCGGCGAATGGTGAGTGACGTCCTCTGTATAACAGCGTAATTCGGTGTCCGTGTCTGCGCGGTCGAGCGCCGAGAAGTTGGCCGCCAGTAGTTGCTGAAGTTCAGTAGAAGTATCCATCTGAGTCCTCCCTGCCTGTCGTTCTTCACGCGGTTCACGACGTCGCCCGATGCGAGCGGATGCGGGTTGCGACATCTAGCTCCACCCGATGCGAAGCGCCGCCATCTGCCGACACGCAACAACAGTATATGCAATTTAATAGTAAATCCAAGTCTCTTGCGTTATGTACGAATCTTCGATAGCGTCATCTGCGCTGCGATGAGCGCGCTATCAACGACGACGTAGGAGCCTTGCATGAGCACCAGGACCGTAGACGGAGCCCGAACTGTTCCCTACAAACTCGCCCACATCGTCTTGCGGGTCAGTGACCTGCACCGAAGTTTGGACTGGTATTGCAACCTGCTCGGCGCGCGGGTCGTCACCGTCGGCGACAACTTCGCGGGGCTTACCTACGACGAAGAGCATCACCGCATCGGTCTGGTGCAAGTCAGCGGAAGCGTTCGCGAGACCGAGACATTCGGCGCCAGCGCGCTTGTAAAAGACGACGGGGAGCGCGCCGCCACGGCCGGCGCGGACGCTCTGCAGTTCTCCGTTGAGCCCGGCCTGGAGCACATCGCCTTCACCTACTACAGCCTGGGCGACATGTTGAACACGTATGTACGGCTGCGCGACGAGAACGTCACCCCGCTCATTGCCGTGAATCACGGCACATGCACATCGTTGTATTACCAGGATCCCGACGGTCACCGCATCGAGCTGCAGATCGACAATTTGCCCCTCGATATGGCGCAGGAGTTCATCGACTCGCCCGAAGGCCAGGCAAACGTGGTCGGTGTGATCCTTGACCCTGAGGAGTTGCTGCGTCGCTACGAGGAGGGTGAGCCGGTCCGTGAGCTCGTCACATGGGGCGCGTGGCGGCAGCCTCAGCCGAGCTGACAAGGGGTGCATCTGCGGTGGCCCGGAAAGTCGGCACCAGAGCGCCGTATCGGCCGGCACTCGAAGGGCCGCCGGCGCTAGCCAATCGTGACGACCGCAGAAGCGAGGAAGTGGGCTGACGCGCAGCGCCGCTGCACAAAACATGCGATGCGAAGTAAATGCGGGTCATTTCGACCTGACAACGGATTGCGCAATGCCGGGAGATCGTCCGGCGGGAACGGAAGGCCACGATGTTCGCTGCGGAAGCGATGGCGGAGATGTTGTGCGACTACGGCCTGACTCACCTGTTCTACGTACCGGTGTTGTCGCCGCTTTTGATGAAGAGTCTGATCGGCCGCGGTGTGGTCCCAGTGGTGACTCACGGGGAGAAAGCAGCGGTCTACATGGCCGATGGCTACGCGCGCGTCAGCGGTCGACCTGGTGTGTGCGCGTCGCAAGCGATCGGATCGACCAATATTGCGGCTGGGTTGCGGGAACCGTTCCTCGCGCGGTCCCCGGTGCTCGCGCTGACGGGCGGGCCGGAGGCCGCGACCCGGTACAAGGGTCTCTATCAAGATGTAGAAGACGCGCCGGCGTTCGAACCGGTCACGAAATATCAAGCGGCCGTCGACAAAGGAGACCGTGCACCGGACCTCTTGCGCCAGGCGTATCGCGAGATGACCACCGGCGTCCCCCGACCCGCCCATCTGCGGCTCGCTGGATTCTTCGGCATAGCGACCTTCGAGGAAGTGTCATCGCCGGTGGCCATTGAGCCCTGGCACCGGAAAGTACCTGGGGCGCGGCTTGCCGCTGACCCGACGCGGGTTGCCGATGCGGCCGAACGCATCGCCGCCGCCGAACGACCGATCATGCTGATCGGTGGTGGAATCAAACGTTCGCGCGCCGAGGAGGCAGTGCTCAATCTGCTCGCCACCCTCTCGATGCCCGCAGTGACAACGTTGAACGGGATGGGCGCGATCGGTGACGACCATCCCCTGTATCTGGGCACGGCGGGTGATTACGGTCGGGACTCGGCGAACCGGGCCCTGTCGGAGGCGGATCTGGTCTTGGTGGTGGGAAGTTCGCTGGGCAGCATGTCCACGAAGAACTGGACGTTGGTCGGATCCGGCGCCACAGTCGTACAGATCGACATCGACCCGGGCGAGATCGGACGCAATTACCCCGGCACCGTGGCAGCGGCCGGCGACGCAGACATGGTGTTGCGTCAGTTGACCGCCCGCTGCACGGGCAGTGTGCCCGCGAAGTGGCAGGAGCGGGTCAGCGAACTTCGCGCCGAGTGGAACGCCATCGTCGCCGACGTGGAGACCTCGTCCGCGGTGCCGACCCGACCCGAGCGGCTACTGGCCGACCTCAGTTCTGGGCTCCCCGCTGACGCGATTCTCGTCGGCGACACCGGACACATCGGGGCATGGGCGGCGCGCCACCTGCGGCCGCGGTCCGACGTGACGTTCGTGCGGGCGGCTGGCTCGCTGGGGTGGGGCCTTCCCGCGTCACTGGGCGCCAAGTGCGCGGCCCCGCAGCGGCCAGTGGTGTGCTTCACCGGTGACGGGGGCCTTTATTACCATCTCGCCGAGCTCGAGACCGCTTGCCGTTACGGCCTGAACATCGTTGTGATCGTCAACAATAACGTCGGGATGAACCAGGAGATGTTCCTGTGGGATTCGGATAGCGTTGCCCAGCAGAAGAATTGGAAGTTTGAGGACGTCGATTTGGTGCAAGTCGCGCGCGGTTTCGGATGTCACGCGCAGCGGGTGGACGATCCCGACGCCATACACCGAGCGGTCGCCGAAGCGCTCGACGCTGGACGACCCGCCCTCATCGACGTGCGCACCGATCCCGCCGTCGCAGCGCCCTCGTCGTGGGGTCCCGCTTAGCCTCTTCCGCAAAATATTTCGCGGCTTCTTCGGCGTCAGCGGCCCACCGAGGCAGTTGTGACCGATGGATCTCGCCGCCCCAACGCACACGCGATGGGAGGAGGGCCCGACGACCCGGCCCTGTCGTCGGCGTTGATCCCGGCACCGACCTTCGAAGGCCGCAGCAACAGCAGCTGAAGACCACTGTTCTGAGGACGCCTGCGCTGCGCCGATCAGTCCAAGCGCCAAAGCGATTCAGCCCATTACGGCGGTGTAGCTGCCGGTGACCATGAAGCGAAACATTCCGCGATGGCAGTAGGTGCTGTTATCGGCGGTGATCACGCAGGTCGTTTCGTTCCAATTCACGTAGCTGCGGGGTGGCATGACCCGGGCGGCGCGCACATGCGGAAATCCGATCGCGATGAAGGGGTCATGATGCACCGTTGTATCGCCGTTGAACCAACCGATGTGGTCGGTTCCCGGTGGCGCGCCGGGAAGCACGCCCTCGCACCCGAAGCTCCCTCGCAGCCACACACCGCAATTGAGCCCTGTGGGCGACAAGAAGTAGACACCGTACAGTCCGGGCATGAAGTAATCAGCGGGATCGACTCGCGTGTAGGAGGTGAGCACGACGCTGTCCGGCGGGTAGGGGTTGGGCTCGATGGGCTTGTCTATCGGGTCGGCCGAAGCGAACGGTGCCGCGGCGGCCAGCACCCCGAGCACCATGGAGAGCGTGGCCATAGAACAGCGATTGATATGAAAGCGTCTGAGCATGTTCAACTTAACCCTACTTTCAAGGCGCCGGCCGATACCGTATGACGGCGGCTGGTCATCCGCCGCCCGTCTCGGGATAATTCCGGTGCGGCGTGCTGCCGTAACAGGTCGCGTCGCCGACGTCGAGTGTGCTTTCACACAAGAGATCTCCTCCTCGGTAAATCCGCACCGTCACGTATTTGTAGCGCCACCGGTACGGCCGCCAATCCGCGCGGATCTCCGCGCCGTCTCTCGTCGGGCTTGCCGCCTGGGCGACGTTGACGGTCGTTCGCCACGGGAGGGCGACCTGCGCGAGGGCTATCCGACGCGCCATGTCGTAGTACTCGACATTCGCGGCCGGCACGAGGTCTGAGCTGACTTCATAAGTCACGCTGTCCATTGCACGTGCGCGCGGCGCCGATACCACCGAAGCCGCAGCGGTGCTCACGGCGATTGCCGCTACGGCGATCCGAGTCATGCCCAATCGCGCCCTCGGCGTGCTGGCAAGGCCGGGTGAGCGGTCCGCCACGCCACCGCTCGGATAGTCGGTCCCGAACTTGTCAGGCATCTGTCATGATCAGCGCCGACAGGTAGTACCCCGACGGGGTCAGGTCGGAGGTGCTGACGCCGTAGGCGGTGTATGAGCAGTCAGGAATATCTCGGTAGCCGATGATCAGAGTTGATTTGATCGAGTCGGCTTCGCTCCGACCCGCGCCGTTGATGAGTTTTGCGCGGCGGGCACCCGATCCGAGGTCTTTCAGAATCGGCAGCGGGTCGTTGACCGGGACAACTCGCGCATCGTGGATCAAGTAGACCTCGGTCGAGTGCAGTGCCGCCGTCGCCGCACGCGTGATCAGCGGATCGAAACGCAACGAACCACACGACGATGCACGGGCCTGATTCACCGCATCGCTCAGCTCATCGGAGAATTCCGCCGCCGCGGCGGGTGGCCGCGCCGACATCACGAGCACACACAGCGTCGATGCGATGAGCTGCACGTGACGTCGACCTGGGCGTCGGTTTGCAACTGGCGAATGAACTCTAGTCGCACACATGTGACCGGGTGATTTCGCTCGCCCACTTCTTTGCGCGAAGATAGGAAGGTCCCGTAAACCAGTCCGGCTGATGGGCATTGATGCCGTCCCGAACGTTGGAAAGCTGTTGCCACAAGCCGTAAAAAGCGTCGCCTTTGTAGATGGGAAAGTAGACATCACCGGCGAAGTCTTGGCTTTGGGTCAGCGCCTGAACGCGAGGAGTCAGGAACTCCAGTGACTGATTGATGTTGCCGACGACGATGTCAACTTGTCGTTGCAGGCCGTCCACGTTGTAGTTTCCGTCGGTGCCGTCAGGCTGGATGCGGTTGAATTGCAGTCTGCCGATCTGATCGTTGACGGTCTGGTACTGCGCGGTAAACCATTGACACATCTCGCGTTCGGCCTGAATATCGGCGTCGGTGACGCGGCTTCTCGTCTGATCGTAGGGAAAAGGAAACTTCGGTTGCCAGTTCGTCGGCCGGGGCACGATGATCGGCAGGGGACGAATCAGTTGATCGTTCGACGGCGGATCGGCCGCCGAGTCGGGCGCAGAGAAGACCGCTGCGGCCGTCAGGCAAGCCGCCGTCACCGCGTGGCCGCACCGCCGCGTCAGCAGGCGGGCCGTAGGGCCCGCTCGGGGCCGGTTGACGGACATCAGACACCATCTCTTTCTTCGGAATTGCGCTAGCGCTGCCCCACCACCGCACTGATGCCGCCGACATCGGTGATCTGCCAGTTCTTGTTGCTGTCGAGGGTGAGGCTGTATGTCGCGGTGGACTGCAGAGGATCGGGTGCTTGCACGGTCTTGGTTTGCACGCCTACGAAGCAATCCACGACGTAGATCCCGGCGGTCTCGGATCGCACTTTGGCGGCCAGCGGTTGAGCAGTCGACGTCCACTGAAGAGGGACCAATATCTGCTCCATGGAATCGGCGGCTTTCGTCAATTTCTCTTTGAGTTCCGGGCTCGTCCCAGCCACAAGTTTGGACTTCCAGCCGTTGAGGTCTTGGAAATTCATGGCGGCGGCGGCAGTCGCGTAGTCAAGCGATATCTTCTCGGCGCGCGCGTTGTTGGCGGCACTGTGCGCTTGAGCGGCCAGCTGTTGACGCGCATCGAAGTACAGCCAGCCAAAGGTGGCCGCCGCGGCGACCGCAACAGTGACCAAGGCAGCAACGAGCAAGCCGCGGAGGCTGACCGAGACCGACAGCCGCCACGCACCCCCCGGTTTCGACGCGTTGCCGGCATCCTCGGCCTCTGAGGACCGCTCGCGCACGTCGGTCGTGACATCGGCCTCGGACGGCGCTTTGACGGCACCGTTGGGTTGGTCGGCCTCGCCGGTTGTCGTGTCGTCGGCGGTGGTTTCCGGTTTCGCGGCTCCGGCCTCCGGCGACAAAGCGCCGGTTCCGTTTTGACTCATGATTGCGCCTTTCTCCAATGCCTCAGCGTTCATCGTCGGCTCCTATCTCGGCGGAATCGTCACATGAAGGGTCACAGCGCCGTCCTCCGGAACAGCGGCCAGCATGTTGTTGAAAATCTGCCCCGTATCGAGGTTCATCAGCGCTCCTGACATGTCATTCAGGTAGGGAAGCAGTGTCTGCATCAGCACCTTCAGATCGCCTCCCGCGTGGTCCAAGAAGTGCTCGAGACGCTCGAGCAGATGGTTGAACCGGTGGATCATCGCCGCGCCGCCTCGACGCCAGATCGCCAACTCGGATAAGTTGAGGAACCGAAGGTAGGGGTTCATCACCGGTAGATATTTCGCGTTGAAGGCGGTCACCGGGCCGACGAATTCGGCGTTGCGGAGCAGTGTCTGGACATTGTCGAGTAGGGCCCGCCCGTTTCCGTCCATCATTGCTGCGGTGTGCCTGAGCAGACTGCCCGCGCGAGACAAGTTGGGAACCACCTCGGTGGGAACGGGCAACGCGACATCGGCTTCGGTGACTATGCGTTGCAGCGCACCAGGATCCAATTGATGCAGCACACGTCCCACGCTGGTCGCTAGTTCGGAGATCGAGGGCGGCGCCGTGACGGCTGCTGCGGGGATGTGCTGACCGTCGCGAAAGACCGGTCCGCGGTCGCCGCGAGGCAGGAAACCGATGTAGGTTTCTCCGAGCGCGGAGAGGTTTTCCACACGAACGTCGGTATCGACGGGAATCTCGTAGCGTCCATCGATGAAAAACGTCACCGTCGCGTCCGTCACGGTGGTATTGATCTCGGTCACTTCACCAATCGGCACACCGCGTAACAACACACGGGAACCGGGCACCAGCCCATTGACGTCGGTGACTTCCAGCGACAGGTTGGTGCGGTGAGACGATGGCTTGATACGCACCCCCATCGACCCGAAGTAACTCATAGCGCTGCCGATGATGGCGGCGAAAATGGTGAGGGAGATGACGGCGCGTCTCATGGCGCCGCGCCGAGGATTCTGAGTACATCGTGGACGTTGCCGGACAGTTCCCGCCCGTCCGGCCCGAGAATGGACGTGATGTTGATCGCCGGGAATTTGTCTTGCGGGAGGAAGAAGTCGGTGAACAGGCGGCGCCATTTTGGTACTTCACTTTCGAACGCCCACTTGGACTTCTGGATGGCGCCCACGGCGTCCGCAAAAGAGTTGAGGAAGGGCACTAGCCAGAAGCCCTGGGAGTACACGCTGCCGACACTTGGCAGAGTCTTACCCGCAAAGCCGTACAGCTGAGTTCCGTAGTCGAAGGCGCTCATACCTTTCGACGAAAACCACGTCTGCAGAGAAGGGATCGAGTCGTGCAGGACTGCCGCCGTCTGAGCTACTCCGTGCACGAGCAGATCAACTGTGTCGAGGTTACCGGCGAGGTCATCGACATCGGCCGTGAACTGGGCGGCGATTTTGCGTAAGTTGTTGCTGGGCGGTGTTATCCGGTTAAGCGCGATCACAGTGTTTTGGATACGTTGGATGGATCCGCTGCCCAGGAAATCGGTCAGGTGCGCGAGGGTGTCCTCGAGCTGCGGCGGAGAAGTGGTTTGGGCGGCGGGTATTCGCGCACCCGGCACCAGCGGGGAGGCCGCCGGTCCGCCGGGCGGGGGGCGATCCAGTGCGATGTAGATGTCCCCGAGAAGGGTTGCTTGCTGCAGTCCGGCATGGATATTCGACGGCACCGACACGGCGGGATCAATCCGCGACGTCACATCGACGTGGTTGCCGGCAATCGCGACATCAGTGACGACGCCGACTGTTATCCCGTCGAGGGTGACCTTGGCGCGGGCCGGGAGGTTGAGCACGTTGTCGAACTGCATGACGATGTCGTAGCCACCCTGAAACGAATTACCGGGACTCGGAAGGGCATTGACGTCGATGGAGGCGCACGACGACATGGCCAGCGCTGCGGCGACGGCGAAGGCGAGTGATGTGATCTGGCGCGTCATCGTTTGGCGGCCTCGGTCAACACGTACTGCAGCAAAGCGACATCGACGGCGTAGGGTTTCCCGGCAACGTCGGTGCAGCTGCCCGGGCTGGCTGCGTTCAGCCGGCCGCAGGTAAGCAGCCCGTCGATGGGGGTGCCGATGCGATACAGCGGCGGCCGGTATCGGATGTTGAATTGCTTTCGGTTTACGAAGTTCTCCAGTTTGTTGAGGATCACCGGGGCGGGTTTGATGAAACCGAGGTACAACAACACGTTCGGGTGCGCGCTTGCTTTGCGCAGGAAATACTCCCCATCATTGAGCAGCGTCTGGATTTCGTCGCCCAAAACGCTTTCGATATCGGCGGCGGCCCCGACCAGTGAAGTGACGGGATCCGAGATCAATCCCCCACCGTTGAGAACGTCGACGATGTCGGGGGTCGTGGTGTACGTCGTCAACATGATGTCTTTGAGCGGTCCTCTGATATCGCGCAGCGTTGCCGTGAGCTGAGCGAGATTGAGGATGATCGACCTGATGTCGCTGATCGCCTGGTCGGGTGCGTCAAGCACCGCTGAGCTCGTAGTCAGCAGCTGGCGGATGCCTGGGCCGCTTCCCCGAAGCGCTTGGTCAAGGCCGGCGACAACACCGCCGATGTTCGTCGAGCCGTCAGGGTTGATGGCATTGAGGAAGGTGTTCGCCGACCCAATCATTTCCGAGAGGCTTTTCGGCGTCGAGGACCGCTCGAGTGGAATGCATCTTCTGGCCGGCAACTGAGGACCTGAGGTCAGATTGCCGACCAGCTCCAGTTGCCGGTCGGCCAGGATTGACGTCGACCGTGTGACGGCTCTGACATCGGCGGGAAAACGGCGGCTCCCGGTGACGGTGAAGTCGACGCGCACACCACGAAGTCCGGGCGTTACCGCGGTGACCGTGCCGATCGGGTATCCCATTTGGGTGACGGGATTTCCGACGTACAACCCAACGCTGTCGGGCATGATCGCGCAGTAGTCGGTCTGTTGCTCGTGACCGAAGGCGGTGAACGACCCGCACGCCAGGGCCGCCGCGCCCGCGCAGATGCAGGTGCTGACGGCTCGACGGATCCTCTGCGACCCGACCCGTAGCGCTAGCACGGAACACCCGGCATAGGGATACACAGATCGGTGGCCAACAACTCCGGAGGGGACTGCTCGACGTCGAGTACCCGCTCGATGTGTCGTTGGATGACGCGCAAGCCGCGCACGATCGCGCCGTTGTGATCAATCCACAGCCGGCCTTTGGCGATGAAGTTGCGGGCTTTCTCCAGGAATTGGTCGCGGTGTTTGTCATAGAACTCACCGAGCGGCTTGATACCCTCCAGGGCCTGCCCGATGCCTTTGAGCGCCGCGGCGAATCCCTTGCTGTACAACTCGAGTGCGGCTTGGGCGATGGCGAGCTTGTGCACCATCGCGGTGAGCGTTCCGCGGAAATCGCTCAACCGCTGAAGGTATTCATCGGAAAGGTTCAGGATCGCCGTGACTTGTCCGCGCTGTCGATCGATGGTCGACATCAGCGAGTTGCCGGCGTCGATGGTCGCGTTGAGCACCTCCACGTTTGAACCAGTCAAACCGGTCTGCAGCTCGTTGAGAGACTCGTTGATCGGTTTGGTGGCGAGGTTGTTGGTCACATTGGTGGCGTCGTTGAGGGAACGGATGAGGCTGTACGGCATGGTCACCCGCTCGAGGGGAATGGTGTTGTCGCCGAGCGGAGCATCGCCGAGCGAGACGAGATTGACGTAGTATCCGCCCACCACGGTGAGCATGCGAACCTGTATCTCGGACTTGTCTCCGACGAATGCGCTGTTGTCGACGCGGGCCGACACGCGGACGCGATCCGCTTCCAGCGTAACGTCTTTCACCTGTCCGACGGGAATGCCGGCGATTCGCAACTGGTCTCCGCGATGAACCGACGCCGCGTCGTCGGTGTAGAAAACCACAGTCTTTTGCGCTGGCGGATTCAGATAAAGCAGGGCGGCCACAGCGCACACCACGGTGATCATCGCCAAAGCCGCAGCGCCCCATGCCACGGGCTTTCTCAGTATCTTCATCGGTTGCATAGGATCACCCGTTGGCCGTTTAACAGGACATCCATGGTCGCGGGTAGCTGCGCGCGGCCGCGGGCGCAGGGCTCAGGTTGCCCAGCGGCGGGGGGAGGCAGGATGTTCTCCCACATCACCGGTACGAATTTGAAGGCGTCGACGGTGCGGTCCACATTGTTGAACGCGGTGTCGAGCGCAGCGTCGACGTCGATCCCCGGCTTGAGTCCGAGATTGCTCAGCAAGCGGATCACCGGGGCCACGAAATCAGGGCCGTACAGCTGTGATTTGCGTAGCTCGTCAAGGACGGTCAGTGCGGAGTCGAGCGGGCGGTTCACCCAGTCGACGACCTGGATGAGATCTTTGCCGTGTCCGGCCATGGTGTCGGCGACTTCGGCGAGATTGCGCATCAGCGTGGACACGACTTGTTGGCGGTCCGCCACAAATTGCGTCAGCTTGTGGATGCTGTCTAGCAGCGGCGCCAGACCGCTGCCGTCACCTGACAGGACGTTCGCGGCGTTGGCCGCGAACGTGTTGAGTTCGCTGGGACTCAGCGTGGCGAACACCGGTTGCAGTCCGTTGAAAAGCATCGTGATATCAAAAGAAGGCATGGTCATCGCGACTGGAACATCGGTTACCAAATCGCTTGGCTGGTAGTGATCTGACGGTTTGACGATGTCGAGGTAGCGGGTGCCGGTAAGGGTTTGGTACTTGATCGCCACACGGGTGTCGGGCAGGATCCCGTATTTCGTGTCGAGCGAAAACCGAACCGAGGCCACGCTTTGACGCTGCCGGCGCTCGAGCCGGGTGGCCAGCACCCGTCCGACAAGCACGCCGCGGACGCGGACATCGGCGCCCTGATACAGACCGGATGCGTCGGTGAATCTTGCTGTGTAGTCTCGGGTTTGCGCGGCGATCGGCCGAGATACCCCGCTGAGCAGCAAGATGAGCAGCACCACGGTCAGGCCCGCGCCGACCGCCAAACGCAACAGCGCCGCGCGCGATGTCATTGCGAACCCTGCGGTTCGTCAGAAGGAACCTGCGGCGCGCCACCGAGCCCAGCGGCCACGCCGGGCAAGCTGTCCAACACGATGCGCACTTGCAACGCTCGTTGCTCGCCGTTTCCGGCGAACATCTTCTCGAAGCGTTCACGCAGCTGCACGAGAGTAGTGGCGAAGTCATCGGGCCGGAACAGTGCGGGGATAGGATCGAAGAGCGCCTTATTGCCGTCGATGAGGGGCAGCAAGTCGTCAACATAATTGGCCTCCAGCCGGCCGAACCCGCTGAACACCTCCGTCGAACCCACCTCGTTGGCGATCCGCAATCCGTTGGGGCCGTAGAAGTCATCCTTCGATAGCCCCAGGAGATCGTCGATGAAGCCGTCGCCGGCGGTGACGATGCCCTGGACAAAGCCCGGAACGACGACGCTGATCCCGGTTGCGTTGGCCAACAGGCGCGCCGCCGGGACCGTCTGGACGTGAGCGACGGCCTGCAAGGTGATCACGACAGTTTCCAGCAGTGGAGTCAAAGCGTTGGTGTATTGGCCGACTCGGTCGATGACCGAGATCAGCTGCGGGGTCAGGGTGCCGACCGACACTTCGCCGAGGCGTGACAACAACGCCTGCAGTGTGGAATTCTGTTCAGGCGCAACGCCTATCCGCATTCCGTCGCGCAGTTGCCGGCCACCGAGGCCGGCTTGGAGGTCGACGCCGGTGACCCCGAAGTAGTTGATCGGCCGGAACTCGACTTTGAGGGTGTCAGTCAGTCCTGCCACCGAAGACCGTTGCAGGTCACTCAACAAACGGATTCCGCCTCCGGGCAGACTCGAGATGCTGGTGACCCTGCCCACCTCGACGCCGTGCATGACGATCGCGGTGCCGGCGCGCACGCCCTGACCGACGAAAGGGGTATCGAGCGCGACGGTGATGCGGTCATGGGGACGGCCGCCCGAGGGACTGAACGCCACGATGGCCGCAACGACGCTGGCGCACAGAATCGTCAGCGCGCCGACGACCATCAACGTGCGTACTTGACGCTTCTCCGAACCCCTCAGCAACATCGCGGTGGGCTACCCTTTGAACACATACTGCGGCTGGAACCCCCATATCGTGACCGTGAGGATGAAGTCCAAACTCATGATTGCGACGAGGCTCGCGCGGACGGCGCGCCCGGACGCCCGGCCGACACCGGCCGGCCCGCCGGAAGTGAAATATCCGTAGTAGCAGTGGATCAACGTCACCGCTACGCAGAAAATGCTTGCCTTGAGTACGGAGAAGCCGAGATCGGTCGGGGTCAAGAACATGACCATGTAATGGTTGTAGGTGCCGGCCGGCTGCCCGAGAAGATCCCGGATGACGATGCCTTGGACGATGAACGCACCGACCAGGGTCAGCAGATAGCCGGGTATGACGACGGCTAATCCGCCGATCAGCCGAGTGCCCACCACGAACGGTATCGGTCGTAGGCCCATCGCATCGACGGCTTCAATTTCTTCGGAGATGCGCATCGTGCCGATTTCGGCCGTCATTCGGCAGCCCGCCTGCGATGTGAAGGCGATGCCGGCGATCAACGGCGCGAGCTCGCGGACCGTGCCGATCCCGCCCACCAGTCCAGAAAGCGCACCGAAACCGATCAGGTTCAAAGTCGCATATCCCTCGACAGCGACTGAGGCGCCGACCACGACGCCGAGGATGACCAGCACGCTGATCGTGCCGCCATCGACGATGATCGAGCCCCGTCCCCACGCCAGGTTGTTCATCGCCTGCACTGTCTGGCGGCGGTACCGCCGGATTGTCAGCGGCAACGTCCATAGGGTCTGGCCGATGAAAATTATCCATTGCCCGGTCTCTGTTAATGACCAACGAATGGGCTGCATGCCTAGCAGCTGGAGGGCGGGAAGTTTCGACGGCGTCATGCGATCGCCGTAGGGAAGAACATGACCTGGAATTGTGTGATGGCCAGATTGGCGGTCACCACGCAGATGACGCTGAGCACCACCGATGAATTCACCGCATCGGCAACTCCGCGCGGCCCGTGCACGGCCTCCATGCCGCGAAGTGCCGAGATGATCGCCACGATCGCCGCGAACACAACGGTTTTCACGATCGCGAACCACACATCGGTGGCGTGGGCGAACATGCCGAACGACGCCCAGAAACTGCCCGGCGTGACGTCGCTGATGACGACGGCGATGATGTAGGAAGCTGCGGTGCCTGCCACCAGAATGACGGTGATCAGCGTGGGGGCGATTGCCACGGCAGCCAAGAATCGCGGAGTCACCAGGCGGCGAACGGGATCGATGCCCATCACCCGCAGCGCGTCCAGTTCGTCCCGAATCGCCCACGCGCCGAAATCTGAGGCGATCGCCGAAGCCGCCGCCCCGGCCAGCAACAGGCCCGCGGTAAGCGGGGCACCTTGCCGGACGACGCCGACCCCGCTCGAAGCACCAATGAGCGAGCTGGCACCGACTTGGTTGACGAGTCCCGAGATGATGACCGAGACCATGGCACCAAAAGGAACCGCCATCAAAACCGCGGGCAAAGCCGTGACTTTGAGGAGACTCCACGCTTGGACCAAGAGCTCATTGACCGGCAACCTCAACGTGAGAGTGTCGAGGACCGCGTAGCGCGCGACGGCGACTGCGAGCGCCGCACAGCGGCCGATCGTCGCGAGGGAACGTCCAGGGATCGCACGGACACGTGCCGCAACCGCACCCAACGTGCCGGCAGGCGTCGCGGTGCCGGAAGGTTCCGGAGTGACTATGCCGACCACGTCCTTTTGCCGTTCGGCCACCGTTGACGTCATGTCGTGCCGCCGACGAGCACGATCGGTGTCCAAATGCCGCGCGCTTGATGCGTGGCACTCGACGTCGCGGCAATTCGACCGCGCCGTGCGGTCACCAGGCCAGACACGACGCAGCATCGGCGGTCGACGGCGCGCATCCGACCATTGCGGCGCCTCAGAGGGCTATCGACTCCAACGCACCTCGAAGCACGGGCGGCTCTGCGAGGTCTGACGCCGGTTGATGAACGGACAGATGTGATTTTGCACCCCGAATGTGCTGCGGACAAGCGAGTTTCACGGGTCACCCAAGGTGGTCGGACAACCGAACACCACCCCAACGTGACCCGCACCACAACAAAGTAACGCAATGGTGTCGCAGAATCAATGCGCCAGCACTAGCAAGAGTCAGGCAGGTGCCGGAGGGCTGCGGCGGTCGGGCGTCATTGGTGTCTGCAAGAGCCGGCGGGGTGCACAGATCCGAGCAACGGACGCCCCAGGCCGAACCGGTGTTGCAGAGAAGCACCCAGGAGCGCGGGAGGACCCGCCAATACGAGGCGCTATATGTGCCCGAGGCGGGAATCATGACGCCGCGCGGGAGAACCGCTATTCAGGCCCGCACAACCCGCGAAGTTTGGGGGACGCGTGACTGCGCGTCATCGGTATCGCCTAGGCACCGCTGGTGCCGCGGGTCACGAAATCGACACCCCGGTCGACGAAGAGGTCTATGGCGGCGATGACGAGCGGACGCCGGCATCTCATCACCGGCGTCACACAGGAGAAGTCGGCCCGGCGGCACGGTCGTCGCCGAAGGCCAAGGGTTGGGGCTGCGGGGTATCTTCAATGATCGCCTTCAGTTGCTTGAGCGCCCGCCGCTGCACGGGCTTGGCCAAAGCGAACAACGGCGCGAAGATGCGAAAGATGCCGATCAGCGTGTGTTCCGTCGTCAGTGCCACGTGGGTGCCGTGGCCATGCGAAGTTACCCGCCAGGTGTCGGTGCTGTGCATGAATCGCCCGTTAACGGCTAGCTTGAGCAGCCGCGGCGGATCGTACGCAGCCACCGTCATGTGCAACGCAATGCGCGCCACGACGGGCCGCATCAGCACGCGGTAGGTGCGACGTTCGTAGCTGGCCTCGGGATCATCGACGGAGTCGATTCGTGCCACGGGACCATCCCACTGCGGCAGCCCCTGCAGGTCGGCGATCACATCGAAGGCACGGTGCGCCGAAGCCTCGACGTGGAAGCTGAAGTGTCCGATAGTGGTCACCGCCCACCGCCTTCCGTTTAGGCTGTTGCATCGCTCTCGCTGAAGTTCTGACAGATCCGCGCGGTGGCCGTACGGCGAAATGACCTTTCCCAGAAAGGGTCGCGCCACCGAGCTCCACTGCGTTTCACGCTAGCCGGGCATACGAAGTGATGCAAATTAATTGCACATCCAATTTCATTGCGTTTTCCGGGTTGCCTCCGTATATGCAAGACACATGTATAAGCTAGTTAGTTGCACATCAGCGGAAGACTGGATACCGTTGTGCCACCGATGGAGGCGCCCACACGAGGCTGGCGAGACTAGCGTCTGCACCGGGCGGACAGCCGGACGACGATCGCCAACGAGCATTGTGGTCCGCGGACGAGGACAGTGTTTTGAAGTCGGCGATCACCATCGGAGAAACAGATGAGAGCAACCGAACGCAATGTGATGGAACTCGATGTGCCCGGCTCGCCGGAGGCGGTGTTCGACTACCTCGTCGATCTCAACCGGTTGCCCGAGTGGGACAAGCCTGTTCGACAGGCGGTACTGCTCGACGAGTCCATGCAGCAGGGTGCCCGGTGGCAGATTCGGCTGCACGGTTTGCGTACCCGTCGTCCGATAGTGCTGACAGTGGTGGACCTCGACCGGCCGCGCCGGTGTGAATACGTGGTGCGCGGCCATCGGGTGACTGCGCACGACGTCCTGGAGTTGCGTCCCACTATGTCTGGATGTACGCACCTCACCATTACGGCTGACGTCGAGTTGCGTGGCGTGTTCGCACCGGGCGCGCGTCTTGTCCGCCTCGCCGGACCGCTGATGCGCGCGGCGACGGTTCACTACATCACCCGCGCGGTGTGGCGTGCGGTGAAGAGCCGCCCGGCGGGCTCGGGAGCGCCCGACCGCTCCCCGCGCCGGGGCGCTGCTTAGTCCGCGTGAGCAGCGGCGACCTTTAGACTGAGCCCGTGACGTGCATACATGTGGTTCGGCTCGGCAGATGCGATGGCGGCGATCGATGATGGAACAGAAAGAGCTCGGCCGACGCGAACGCAAGAAGCGCGCCACCAAGCAGGCACTGGAGCGGGCGGCCCTCGAGCTTTTCATCGAGCGCGGATACGACCAGGTGAACGTCGCCGATATCGCCGCGGGCGTCGACGTTGATCCGTCGACCTTCTTTCGGCATTTCGGGTCGAAAGAAGCTGTCCTGTACGAGGATGCTATGCGCGCCCCGGCGATCATCGAGTCGGTCCTGCACGAACGTCCCCCGGACGAGCCTCTCGAAGAGACGGTCCGCGCCATCTTGGAAGTACTTGTCGACAGCGTCGTCATCAACAGCCACCGCGCCGCGTTACAGCTGAAACTGATGTCTCAAAGTGAGGATCTCAGCGCCTATCACTTTCTCTACAACGAACGGATTCGTGACCGGCTGGCCGAGGGCATCGCGGATCGGGTGGGGGTGCAGCGACGACACGACCCACGCCCCGACATCCTGGCCGCGGTTTTCATCGCGGCACTCGAAGAGGTGCGTCGAGATATCGTTAACTCTCAGCGCACGCCCACGTCGAGAACGGTGGTCAGCAAAGTTCAGCGTCTGCTGGAGCCGATTACGGCGTACTGCCGCGACCTTGACGCCAAACGCTGAACTGCCCCGTGGGCCCGTTACCGTTACAGGCCGTGGTTGGGGAGCCCGAAGCGAGCCATCCCGACTTTCGCCTGCATCGCAGTACTCACCGCGGCGTGCTTGAGCCCCACCAGTAAATCGCGCACACAGCGCTGAATGACAGACGAGCGGAAGACGACCGAGGTCGGCGCGCTGTCATAGGCGAACAACGCTGCGGCGCGTGCGGCTGCGGTCGCCTCTAACGACACCTCGAAGATGTCGACCCTCAGCGCGGTCTCGACGGGGCCCCGGGCGGCGGCGCGCTGCAATTCTTCGAGCGCTTCGACAAGCCGGGAGCGCGCCGCGCGTAGCCGGGCCTCTGCCTGCTGGAGCCCCACTTGCACGCGGAAGTCCTCCGCGATCGGGCCGGGGGCGAGCAGTCTCTTGGTATGGGGTGCGATTGCTTCTAGCTCGTCGAGAGCGCGTCGGCCGACGCCCAGTGCCCAGCCCGCCACGCCGGTCAGGCCGATCACGGTGGATTCCTTGAGCGACATGCCCGTCGGTTCGGACGGCCCTCCCCCGTTGCCGGTTGACCCGCCGGCATACCCCGCGGCGAACGAGTCGGCGGCGAGTTGCAGATCGAACACCCGCCGCTGCGGCACGAAGGTTTCCTCGATGCTCACATCCTGGCTACAGGTGGCTTCTAGGCCCGCGACTTCCCAGTTGTCGTGCAACCGGCACGCTTCGATCGGAAGGACGTGCATCCGTAACGTGACTCCCCCGTGCGAAGTCTGAACGGGGGCGCCCGCCAGGTACCAGGTCGCATGCGCCGATGCGCTGCCCCAAGCGAACTCGCCCGAGAAAAGCGCGCCGCCGTCGCTGGCTACCGAGGTGCCGCGGGGTTGCAGCGCCCCGGCAATCACCACCTGGCCACCGCCGAACACCTCGTTGAGTCCCTCAGCATCCAGAGACGCCGCGATTACCGCGCTGCTCTGGTTGGAAACCGTGGTGCACCAGCCCGCCGAGGCATCGGCCCGGCTGATTTCCTCGATCGCGAGCACCGCCGAAACGTGGTCCGCTCCGAGGCCGCCGAGATGGTGGGGCACTTTGAGCCCGAAGAGTCCCGCGGCGAGCATGGCCTCCACGGTGGCATCGGTCAGCCGCCCTAGGCGCTCTCCGGCGAGCGCGTTGTCCTGCAGAACCGGGGCGACGCTGCGGGCCGCGCTCACGGGGTCGGCGTACCCCTCGTCCCGTCGTGGTGCGGTCGCGATGTCAGTCATGTCGGCGAACCTTTCATTGATCCCTGCTGTCGCATGCGCTCGCTCAAGCCGTTAGCGCTCCCGCCACACTACCACGCATATGCGCCTAACTTGTAGATACAAGTCTCTTGCACTTTGGTAGTCCGGATCGCCAGAGGTTGGGTCGAGCGCGCAGCGCTCGGCACGGGTGGGCGACCCGGGTTTAGCGCATCGGTGATCGTGACCGATGCCGGTGGAGTCGCGCGGAACGGCACGCCGTGGCGAGCGCAAATCCGCATGCCGGTGCGGTAGCGTGGGCCGGTGGCACGTCAACGCAGCAACGCTCCGGCCGACACCGTCGACCGGACGACGGCGGTGCCGGGGCGACGGGAGCGCAAGAAGTCGGCGACGCGGCGGGCGCTCAGCGAGGCCTCGTTGGCGCTGTTCGCCGAACGGGGTTACGAGGCGGTGACTGTCAACGAGATCGCCGAGCGCGCCGATGTCGATGTATCGACTTTCTTTCGCCTGTTTGGCACGAAGGAGAATGTGCTTTTCGCCGATGGCGAGGAAATGACCGAGGCCATAAATGGGGCGCTTGCGCAGCGCCCGCCTGATGAACGACTGTCAGAGAGCCTTTCGGCGGCAATGGAAGACGTACTGGGGATGCTTGACGAGAACGCCACGCTCGAGACGCTCAGGATGAGCCTGTGCGCCGAGTCGGGCCGGCTGCGGTCGCGATATCTGGTCGGTCAGGACGCCATTCGGGCAGTGGCGCAGGAGCATTGCAGCCGCCGGCTCACCGGCCCCCGACGCGAGGAGCGTGCCGGCATTGCGGCGGCAGCGTTTGTCGGTGCGCTTGACTGGCTGCGCCGCCATCGCACGACATCGCGCCGGTCGCAGCGCGCTCTGCTGGCCAGTGCGCAAGAGGCGCTGCGAGAACTTGATCTGTGATCGGCGAGGCGGTCGGTCCGACAACACCGCGTGGGAGGTGTTGAGCTGTTGCTGTTTGGGCCGGCCGCGCGTCCGTCGGCGAGCCGTACACGTGGGTGACGCAAATGAGCCGAACCCCTGGCCGACGCCGTCACCCGGGAATCGACACGATGGCTGGCGAGCTACAAGTTGCAGCTCGCCAGTGCACGCGATGAGCAGGTCTTAATCGGACCGATCGGCCGCCAGGACAGGCGCTGAGCGGGGCGCGACAGCTTGTGCCATCAGCCGCATCCGGTCGACTCGACATGTTCGGGCGCGGCGCGGCAAACCGGGCCACGCCTCCAGGTGACGCATTGCACGCTATGCGACCGTATTGCACTTACCATGATTTCTCTCATAAGATCGTCTCGCGATAGGTACTAATTTGCCGTGGCTCGTCGAAGCGCGGTACCAGGGGCCACGGAGACGGTGGATCACGTCCTTGGTGGTGGAGTTCGGTATGTAACACGTGCCCGCCGCTGACCGTCTCGATCGCTTGCGCTAGGGAGGTTCGATGTCAGCACGTCCGCAAGGCAGAGCTGCCGCCGCTATCGGTACGTTGTTCGTCCTCCATGGCCTGTTGTTTGTCCTGCAGCCCCTGAAGATCCGGGGTCGGCTGGCAGAGGGGCCGCTCAGCCCTGCCCAGTTCCGGTTGCTGGGGATCGCTGAGACCGCAGGAGGGGCCGTCGTTTCGCTCGGGGCGGTGTCGCGCGTGGTACCTCGGGCGCTGAGTATCCCGGCAAACGGAGGGATACTGGCGGTCCTGGTCTGCGCAACGCTTCTGCATCTGCGCCGCAGGGAGATTCCGACGGCCATCGGCACCGCGGTCGGCGCGGCGGTCTCGGCGTCATTGGTCCGCAGCGCCGCACGCTGAGCCGTGCACTGTCCCCGCTTTGCGCGCCGATCGACCGGGCTGGACGGCCGGCGCTTCAAAGGGGTTTATCAATTAGGGGTTTTGATGCCCGGCGTCCGAGCGGCCCGCGGTCAGCTCTTGCGCGCCACAACGGGTTCAAGACATCGCCCCCACCGACTCTGAGCAGCCGGTGGGGGCGGAGCCTTGGTGTGGGCGGCAGAGTGGGACAACCCAGTCAGAACACGGTGGTACCACCTAGTCAGAACGGGCGGTCACCGACGACGGTCACCCGGTCCATATCCCGCTGCGCCGGATAGTAATCCTGGGCCGCGTAATGCTGGCAGGCGCGGTTGTCCCAGAACGCAATACTGTTGGGGCGCCAATGGAACCGGCACTGGACTTCCGGATACCACGCCTGCTGATAGAGATGCTGTAGCACCCAACGACTGTCCTCGCGTTTGACCCCAACGACCCGGCTGGTGTGGGCGTCGTTGACGTAGATCAGCTTTCGCCCGGTTTCGGGATGGGTGCGGATAACAGGATGAGTTTGCGGCGGGAACTGCTTGAGCATCGCGCGCATAGTGTCATCGTCGATGTACACGCCCAAGCTGTGGGCGATACTGTGCTCGGCGGTCAGCCCCTCGACGTGACGTTTCCAGCCTTCCGACAACCGGTCGTAGGCAAGGCACATGTCGGCGAACAATGTGTCTCCGCCGGTTTCGGGGACTACCCGCGCTCGGAGGATGCTGCCCAACGACGGCTCCTCCCGCCAGCTCACATCGCTGTGCCAGATATTCTCGGTGGCTTTGTTGTCAGCGCTGCGCCGAATCGTGAGCACCTCCGGGTATTGCGGGTGCTGCGGCAGGAACGGGACGATCTCCAATTCGCCGAAGCGGCGGCCAAAATCCATGTGCTGCTCGACGGTGATGTCCTGGTCGCGGAAAAAGATCACTTTCCGATCGAGCAGCAGAGACCTCAGCCATGTGATGGTCGAGTCGTCCAGTTGTTCTCGCAGGTCGATGCCGAGCACTTCGGTTCCGATGGTGGGTGAAAGATGAACGAGTTCGAGCCCCGCCGGCGCCTCGGTTGCGCGGTGAACGGTAGTTGTCATATGTGCATCCTTTCGGCCGGACGAGTCTCGATCCCGTCCGCATGCTTCTGTCCGACACAGACTGTTGAGGAAGTCGATGCCCTCGCGATCAACACGCTCAATTTAACGCTATTGACTTGCATAATCAAGCCTATTGCGTGATTGTATGGACACGTCAACTACCGTGCCGCGAGAACTCCGTCGTTTCTTCGCGCCGTACCGGCCTCATTCGACCCGTAGCGAGGAGCGCCGATCAGGTCCGGCCAGCAACACTCACCCCGCCCGGGAGGCCGCATTGTGGCTCCTGATCGCGTTGTAGCGCTGCTGCATTCGCTTCGTCGAGATGGGGTCCGACGGGACGGCTCAGTCGGCGCCTGTGCACGTGTGGGGCTTTGGTCCGAGCTGGCGCCCGTTCAGCTCACTCCTTGGTGTCGAAAAGCGCGGTGTCGAGCCGCCTCAGCACGTTACGAATGGAGGCCAGCGCCGCGTTGGAGGTGGGCAGGGCGCCGGCCCTGAGCGACTCGTTCACGCTGTAGTCGACGGCGGAGAAAACCACGCTCGCCAGCATGCGCGGGCGGGGATCGTGACGGGCATCAACACCCAGCCGTACCGCGAGCGCGTCGGTGAGGGCGCTACGGATTGCTTCGGTGCGGGCGTCGCGGCACGCGAGCACGTCCGGTGAATTGCGCTGCAGTTGCTCACGCATCCTTTCCCGCTCAGCCTGTTCCGGAAGCAGTGACCAGCGGTGCTCGGCCACCTGAAGGATCGATTCGGCGAGGTTCTCGTCGGCCGGCCGGCGGGCGAGCTCGGTACGGACGTGCTCAATCTCTTCGGCGGGGTTGCCGAACAAGACCGCCTCCTTGGATTTGAAATGACGGAAGAACGTGGATGGGTCAACGTCGGCCCGAGACGCGATATCGGCAACCGTAACCGCGGAATATCCGCGCTCCGAAAACAGCGCGAGCGCCGCATCTTCCAGCGCCTGGCGTGTGGCGCGCTTCTTTCGTTCTCGACGACCTTCGACCTCGGTCACGTCGGCCCCAGGCCCCCGAGCTCATGTAAGGCGTCGAGGGCATCACGGAAACGGCGCACAATCGCATCCCTGCTGACCGCCGCCGGCTCGTCGATGATCAAATCCAAGCCGAAGCGTGCAGCAGTGACAAATGCAGCGCCTAACAGCGCCGCCTCCCGCTCCGGATACCCTCGCGCGGCGAAGGCCCCCGCGCACGTCCTTTCCCATCGGGACCAGTACGCCGTCTCGGCATAAGACAGTGCCGCCGATTCCCGCGAGAGTTCCAGGCGTAGGCGAATCTGTTCGGTGTCGACACTGGATTGGTAGACGACCGTTTCGAACGCGGTCGTCATCGAGGAGATAAGGTTTTCGGCTGCGGGCCGGGACCTGAGGGCGGTTTCCAGCAGCTGTGCGACGTCCTCCGGTGCATAAAGAACTGCTTCTTTGGTGGGGAAGTGCCGGAAGAAGGTCGAATCATCGACGTCAGCGTGTGCGGCGATTTCGGCGACGGTGACCGTGTCGAAGCCGTATTCGGAGAACAACTTAACTGCGGTGGAGATCAGCGCCTGCCGTGTCTGTGCCTTCCGGCGCTCTCGCGCTCCCGACAATCGCGGCGCAACCGACTTCATTATATGACTTTATCGCACTTGCGTGTGACATGCGTATCCCGGGCTATTGTCAGAGCGCCCTGCACACCTATCAGGAACGGTCCGCGGTATTCGGCGCCAACATCCCGGTCACTACGGCCACAACCTTCTCAGGGGCTTCCAGGGGAACGGTGTGGCCGACTCGGGCCAGGACGTGAAGTCGTCCATCGGGGAGTCCGTCGGCGATCGCGCGCGCCGAGGCAACCGGCACAGCACGATCATGGTCGCCGACGACGACGGCGATCGGTTCGGTGACCTTCGTCAGCTCGGCCGTCAGATCCAATCCGTCCAACCCGGCCGTGATCGCCTGCCGTCCGGGCGATCTCAGGATGTCGTGAACTACCTGATCACGCACCGAGCGTCCCGCTTCGGGCCCGACAAGCGCAGGCAGAATCAGCGCGCCGCCCAAACGACTGGCGATCAGGCGATCGACGAGACTCGAGGCCGCGAACCGGGCTGCGGCGCGTTGACCGCGGCTACGCGGTGCTCCGATGACGGGGGTGAGCAACGCGGCGGCACTCACCGCCTCCGGGCGTTCCCAAATCAGATACGCCAGAGCCACTGCCGATCCCATCGAGTGGCCAACCACGATGACGGGTCCGTCACCGGCGACCGATGCGACGATTTCCCGCAGATCAGCGACGAGTCGCGCGAAGACATGGCCCTGCACGCCTGCGCGCGAAAGTCCGTGTCCCCGCTGATCGTAAGTGATGACGCGTTGGCCGTGGGTGGTGAGTTGCTCCGCGACCGGATCCCAGGTGTGGTGGCTAGCGCCGATGCCGTGCACCAATACAGCGGTCGTGTTCCACGCGCTTGGCGAACGTTCACTGACGAAAAGAGCAGCGCCGTCACTGACCTCTATGATGCGGGTGTCGGCGATATGAGTCGGCCGGCCTGACCCGGGTGGTGAGACATCGCTCAACGTGTCACCGTCTCGGCGACCGCGGATGTGCCGCCCCCGAACGCTATCAACTTCGCCAGGCCTGCCTCATCCAGCTCAGGCTGTTCGACGAGACGCGCGATCGGCTCGCCGGCCAGGTACCGCTCCAGCAGGTTATCGGGGTCGAACGGCACGCCGACGGGATTCTTGGTGAACTGCGGGGAGCTCATCGTTTCAGTGGCCTGATCGGGAGTCATTGCGTCGCAGAATAACTCGACAAGGACGCCGTCGGGGTCGCGGTAATACATTGACACGGTGCCGATGTGGTTGAGGGTCAGCGCCGGGTGGATATCGTGGTCGCGAATAGCCGCGTACTGGGACAGCAGCTCACCCAGACCCCCGGCCTTGAAGGCAATGTGCTCCAGGCCGGGCTCAGTGCGCGGGGCGGGGCCGGCTTTGGCAGGGGGAACGGCGATAAGCGCGAGTCGGTGGTGCTCGGCGTCAAAAGTCAGTGCGGCGCCCATTTCGTTCTTCCACACGACATGCGCGCCGAGCACGATGCTGTACCAGGCAAGCGTCTGGTCGATGTTGGCGGTACGCAACACGACGTGGGAGAGTCCTTCGACGGCGCGCTTGGACGAAGGAAGTGATCGTTGAGTCATAGAGCAATCCTGTTCGCTGGTGTCGGGTGATTCGGACGCGTTGAAAATCCAGACGTTCGACCGGTTGGCACCGCCTCGGGCGCACAGATCAGATCCAATTGGCTGGTTCCGCGATGGAACGGCGCACTGGACCGGTTGAGCAACCACTGAAGCAGCGCCGGCGACAGCCTTGCGACGATCGGCAGGGCATGGCGGAAGGCCAACCGGCTGTACCACGTGCGTTGGAACAACACCTTGGGGACTCGGCGCTGAGCCCTCTGGATGGAGTGCACCTCGGGCTCGCGCTGTGCTTGCACCGTTGCGGCGGCCACGTCGAGCTGATGGGGATCGGGCGCGGGCTGACAAAGCAATGGCGACATTTCGTTGCACACCGCCACCGCATCGCGCAGCGCTTGACTCAAACCCTGCCCGCCGGCCGGCGACATCGGATGCGCCGCATCGCCGATCAGCAGAAGCCCGGGCCGCGTCCAGACCGGAAGCGCGTAGCACACCACGTCGAGCAGATTCAGCTTGATGGTGTCGGCCTGGCGGCGCAGCGCATCGATGACCGACGCGGACACGAACCCTTCGAGCATGTCCAGCCACCCGTGCACGCCCAGTGATCGGATTGCCCCGAATTCCCCTTTTTCGAGGATGGTTCCGATTTGGAAGTCGCCGCGATGGGTCGGAAAGAAGATCACCACTCTTCCCGGTCCCAGGAACAGCATTGACTTGTTCCGGTCGGCATGAGGCACTTCACCCCTCGTCCACGCGACGTCGAAAACCTGCTCGTCGCCCAATCGTTGGCCGTCGAGACCGGCCCGCTTGCGCACGACCGAGGTGCGTCCGTCACAGCCGATCACGAAGTCTGCCTCGAGGCGGCTGCGGTGGCCGTCCTGCTCGATCTCGACTCCGACCACCCGGCCGGAGCGCATGAGGAGTTGGCGAACCCGGGCTCCCATCTTCAGTTTGAAATTGAGGTGCTTGGCCGCTTCCGCGGTCAGCATCGCGAGCATCTCGGGTTGGGGAATCTGATTAGGCGCAAAAGCGCTGTGCGGTCCGGGCTCGTCGTCAGACCACGGCATGGTGAACGCGAGCCGGCCCTTCGTAAAGACCTGGCTGACGGCGATCTTGGCACGCGGCAAGGCGGCGAGTTGATCGGCCAGGCCGGCCTGCTGAATAGCCTTGATACCGGCGTGGAACAGGTCTTCCCCGCGAAATTCGCGGTCGAAGGAGTGGTGACGCTCGAGCAAAGTGACGTCGACCCCGCGCGAGGCCAACAGGTAGCTGAGAAATGCGCCAGCGGGTCCCGCACCCACAACAATGACCGAACCCATTGATCACCCCTTCGCATCGAACGGCCGGCGCACGTCGTGTGTCGGACAGTGACCGACTGGTCACCATTGGCTACCCGCAAGGCCAGATTAATGCTAGTCGCTAGAACATGCAAGTGACTTGTGCTACGTCAGTACCACGCGCGCTGTGTTGCCCGAGTCGCGGGGAGGACCGCCGACGCGGCGGGCACCACATGCGGTCTAGATTGCGGCGCAACGGATCGTGTCGGAAGGTAGGCCGCGTTGGCGCGGAGCTCGGCATTACGCCCGCGCAGTTGGCGCTGGCGGTGATTCGGCAGCGCACTCGGCCGATCATTCGTACGTCGTGCCCGCAGTGGCAGGCATCTGGATGACAGCCTCCGATGCCTACAGATCAACCTGTCCACGGATGTGATCCGGCGGCTCGACGCAGTTAGCACCTCACCCCGGTCACTTGCACCAGATCTCTTCGATGAGTCAGCACACAAGCTGATGTTCGGCGTCAGGGTGCCACCGTGGTCGCAGCACCGATCCGGCACGGTGCAACATGCTCGGGGCGATACAGGCTTCGCCCGGTGAATCCAAGGGTGCGTGACCGATGTCCGGCTACGCGCGCTGTATCGGCGCCGCCGAAAACCACACCGTCCAGGCAGTGTTGGTGGCGTCCGCGGGCGGCCGCGACTCGGGACCGGATGGTCAACAGTGCGGTGTCGTGCTCTGCGGCCCCCAACGGCACAGACCGAAATGCCGCGAGATCGGCGAGGCCGATCACCAGCCCCACGACGTCGGTCCGTCGAAATTGCCCGGCGGTGGCCGCGGCAACTGCAGTTGCGGTCTCCACCATGATCCATAGAGGCACATCGGAGATCGTGTCCGCCACCGCGTCGACGTCGGGGGCGCCGGTGGCTTTGGGGACGAGGACCCCATCCAGGGCGAGGGTCCGCGCGGCAGCGATGTCTGCCCGGTAATCGTCGGTGCCGACGGCGTTGACGCGCAGGATCACCGGAATCGCCGCCTGGTGCAGGAGCGTCACGGCATCAGCGAGAAGCGTCCGGGCCTGCTGCTTGGCGTGCGCCGGAACGCCGTCTTCGAGGTCCAGCAGGACGATGTCAGGTCCGGCCGCTACCACGTGCGTCAAGAGGTCCAGACGGTGTGTTGCAGCGTAAAGCGCGCAGGTGAACCCGTCACCTGGCGTGGTTTGAGCACCGGTAGCCGTGCCCCCATCTGACACGGGAAGCGAGTCGGTCATGCCAAACGCGCAGCGACCTTGGGGCTTTCGAACACGTTCCGCAACGGCGGCAGGTCACCCACTGTGACTTCGATGACGTCGCCGGCAGCAAGGAAGCGTTCGGTGGCCAGGCCGACACCCGCGGGTGAGCCGGTGCAGATGAGGTCACCGGGTTGCAGCGGCACCGACGCGGTGACCGCCTCCACGAGCGTGGGGATGTCGAAGAGCAATTCGCTGAGCTTGGCGCGTTGGCGCAGTTCGCCATTGACTCGTACCACCAGCTTGACGTCGGTGGGCGGCTGAGCGGTAACCAAGACGCCGGGCCCGATCGGCTTGAACCCGGGAAAAGCCTTGGCGGCGATGACACCGTCCATGTCACCCCGGGCGGCAGCGGCTAGCTGTAAGTCACGTGCGGTCACGTCGTTGACAGCGGTCAACCCTGCCACGAACTCCCAAGCGTGGGTGGCGTCGACCTGGTAGGCGGGTCGGGAGATGACGACCGCGATTTCGCCCTCGTAATCCACTTTCTCACCTGCGTGTGCGGGCGGGGTGATGCGGTCCTCGGGTCCGCCCACCACCCCGCCGTCGATGCGGCCGAATAGCGGCGCTTGGGGCAGCGGCTGGGAAACTTCTTTCGCATGCGAAGCGTAGTTGAGGCCCACGATGGCGATGGTTTCGGGCCGTACTGGCGGTTGCAGGAGTTGCGATTCCAGTTCGACGGGTATGCCGGGAAGGTCGGCGACGCTGTCCCACAAACCGTTAGACAAGGCGTGCTGCAGGCTGGCAAGGTCCGGCAGGAGATGGGTGGCCTCCGCGCTGCGGCGCACGACTCCCTCAGTGGTGGTAAACAGCTGCATCACGTTGCCTCGTCAAGGCTTTCGACTGAGCGCGCTTGGGCGTGCGCCGAGTCTACGACCGTCGTCACCGCACGTTGGTGAAGCACCAGGTCACCGTCTGCATTGCGCTCCCACAGATCGTGAAAGTCCGCGATCGACATGGTGAGCTCGCCGGTATCGCGGAATATCCGATGCACCACAACGATGTAATCGGCCCGAAATGCATGATCCGTGTCGCCGTGGATGCGCACGTTGCTCACGATATGACGAGAGGTGTAGGGCGCACGTTCCCGCGCCGCGATGAGCCGGTCGTATTCGGGCCGCCCAACCCGCGCACCGTCATGGATGATGACGAAGTCCTCACTGAGCTGAGTTAGGGAAAGGCTCGCGGAGCCGCGGTCGACCGCTGCGATTCCAGACAGGATTTGCTGCTCGAGCTCTCGCCACTCGTCGCTTGTTACCGTCACGTGGCCAGTATCACTCAGCAGCCCCAGTTACGCAAGTGACTGGTATCAACAATACACTTGCAATTTTGACCGGCTCGCGGCCATCGCCACCGCACTATCGGGTCCCCCAACTTTCGTCAACGCTTCTGCAGTCTCGGTCCTCGCCAGCGGCTCGCCCGGTGCGGGTGCGCCGAAACCGCTGGTCGGGAAAGGGGATTCCTGCGCCGCGCTGCGCGCACATTGCAGCCCGGGCACGGCGAGATAGAGCGGTTCATCGGCATCATCGCGCCCATTGCATCCGCACTTAGCCGAAGTCTCGATGGGTCCGATCCAATGTAATGCGCTTCTATTGCATTACCGGTTCACTTGCTTATGCTAGTGCCCGCGTGTTTACTGGTGGACCGGTGGCGACACGGCGAGCGTCGTGGATCCCCCTCGCAGTCGCTGTTGAGGATGCCGGGTTACCGGCTACTTCTCTGCGTGATAAGACGATCGAGCATTTAAGGGAAACCCATGAGGCGCAACCTATTTGAAGAAGATCACCTCGCGTTCGGCGAGGCCGTGAGGACATTCGTCGATCGCAGCGTCGCACCCCGCCACCAGAAATTCATCGAACAGCGGTTCATCGATCGTGATGTATGGCTGGAAGCGGGGCAAATCGGTCTGCTGGGGTTGGAAGTACCCGAACGGTTCGGCGGCGTAGAAGCCAAAGACTACCGCTTCAACGTGGTGCTGGGTGAGGAGCTGGCCCGTGTGAGCGCAGCCGTTGGCTCCGCTCTGGGAATCCATTTCGATGTGGTCGCGCCTTATCTGGTGCACCTGACCACAGAAGAGCAGAAAGACCGCTGGTTGCCCAGATTCTGCACCGGTGAACTCATCACGGCTATTGCCATGACGGAGCCATCAGGCGGATCAGACCTCGCCGCCCTGAAGACCACCGCAGTCAGAGACGGCCGTAGCTACATCATCAATGGAGCAAAGACTTTCATCACCAACGGCGGTAGCGCCGATCTGGTGATCGTGGCGGCACGAACCAGCCCGGAGAAGAAGGCCAAGGGCATCACCCTTTTCGCCGTGGAAGACGGAACGGAGGGGTTCGCCCGCGGCCGCATACTGGATAAGGTCGGGCAGCCCGAATCGGACACGGCAGAGCTGTTTTTCGACGATGTGCGCGTCGACGAATCAGCGGTGATCGGTCAGGTGGATCACGGGTTCATCCACATGATGCAGATGTTGCCGCAGGAAAGGATCGGGGCGGCGGTGGCCAACCTCGGTCATGTGCGCCCGATCCTCGAGGACACGATCGACTACGCCAAACAACGTAAGGCATTCGGTCAGCACATCGGCGCTCTGCAACACAACAAGTTCATGCTCGCCGAGATGGTGACCAAACTCGACGTGACCCAGGCCTTCGTCGACAATGCGGTCGTCGCCCACAGCCGCGGCGAATTGACTGCCACCGATGCCGCCAAGGCCAAGTGGTGGACAGCGCACCTGCAAAACGAGATCTTGGATTACTGCGTGCAGCTACACGGCGGTTATGGCTACATGAACGAATACCGCGTCGCGCGCGCGTGGAAAGACGCTCGGGTGTCCAAGATCTGGGCCGGCTCCAACGAAATCATGAAGGAACTGATCGGCCGCGATCTCGGACTCTGAGCGATACGTCGGCGCCGCCCACATACACACAGCCGTCGTCAATCGATTCCAGACTTGGAATCGGGGATTTCTTGACCACGCATGAGGACCTGATGTGACGACTTCGCCGCGGACCGGCGCAGTGGCCCACACCAGTCACGGGGCCAACCATGCCGCACGCCTTTCCCCCACACCACCGTCGAAACGCGCGCCGTCGGCAGCATCGGCGCCTCGGTGATTCGAACCCGCCACGGGCAACGCGACTGGTCAGACCCTCCCACGGGTACCGGACGCCTATCACCGCGCTGCTGGCGAACCGCACCAATCAGCCCCGCGCCATCTCCTCCAGGCGGCGAATCCGGTCCTCGATCGGCGGGTGCGTGGAGAACAGCGACCCGATCCGCTCGCCCGCGCGGAACGGGTTGGCGATCATCAGGTGCGCCTGGCTGGCCAGCTGCGGCTCCGGCGGCAGGGGGGCCATCTGCACCCCGCCGGAAATCTTGCGCAGGGCCGACGCCAGCGCCAGCGGATCACCGGTCAGCACGGCACCCGACTCGTCGGCCTGGTACTCGCGCGAGCGCGACACGGCCAGCCGCACCACCGTCGCCGCGATCGGGCCCAACAGCGAAACCAGCAGCAGCGCAAAGGGATTCTCGCCGTCGCGGTTGCCGCCGAACATGCCGGCCCACATCGCCATGTTGGCCAGCGCGGTGATCACCGACGCCATCGCCCCGGCGACGCAGGAGATGAGGATGTCGCGGTTGTAGACGTGCGACAGCTCGTGCCCGAGCACGGCGCGCAGCTCACGCTCGTCGAGGATCTGCAAAATCCCGGTGGTGCAGCACACCGCGGCGTTGCGGGGATTGCGCCCGGTCGCGAACGCGTTGGGGGCGTTGGTGTCGCTGATGTACAACCGGGGCATCGGCTGGTGGGCGGCGGTCGCCAGCTCACGCACGATCCGGTACATCACCGGCGCCTGCAGCTCGGAGACGGGTTGGGCGTGCATCGCCCGCAGCGCGAGCTTGTCGCTGTTGTAGTAGGTGTAGACGTTCATGCCGACGGCGAACAGCACCGCGATGAACATCGCCGTCCTGCCGAACAGCGAGCCGACGAACACGATCAACGCGGACATGCCGACCAACAGGGCGAAGGTCTTCAGCCTGTTGGCATGGGGATGCCAGGTCATCGGGTGTCCTCCTACGGAAGGTTTGTGTCAGCTGAGCAACGTCTGACACCGCGGCCGTGGTTCCGCATGCGAGATCAGCCGTGCCGCTTGACCGTGTAGTCGATAAGAGTCTGCAGCGCGTAGCGGCCCGGGACGTCGGGCAGGACGGCCAGCTCCTGACGCGCCTGACCGGCGTAGTCGGCCAGGAACTGCTTGGCCTTGGCCATGCCCGCCGACGCCCGCAACAGCGTCAGCGCCTCGGCCACGTCGTCGTCGTCGTGGATGGGACCGGACAGCAGCTCGCGCAGCCGCGCCGCCTCGGGCCCGGGTTCGCGCAGCGCGAACACCATCGGCAGGGTTCGGACCCCCTCGCGCACGTCCGTGCCGGGGAGCTTTCCCGACTCCTGGGAGTCGCTGTCGATGTCGATGATGTCGTCGGCGATCTGGAAGGCGGTGCCGACGATGCCGCCCAGGCGGCTCAGCCGCTCGACCTGGTCGGCGTCGGCGCCGGAGAACATCGCGCCGAACCGGCCGGCCGCCGCGATCAGGCAGGCCGTCTTCTCGTACACCACCTTCAGGTAGTGCTCGACCGGATCGGCGCCCTCGACCCCCTCGCGGAGCCCGCGCGTCTCGCGCATCTGACCGGTGACCAGCTGCGCGAACGTCTCGGCGATCAGCCGCACCGCCTCGGGGCCGAGCCGGGACACCAGCCGCGACGCCGTCGCGAAGAGGTAGTCGCCGGCCAGGATGGCCACGTTGTTGCCCCAGCGCACGTTGGCGGTGGGCGTCCCGCGCCGGACCTCGGCCTCGTCCATGACGTCGTCGTGGTAGAGCGTGGCCAGGTGCACCAGCTCGATCACCGCCCCGGCGATCGTGACCTCCACGGCGTCCGGGTTCGGCCCGATCTGCGCGGACAGCACGGTGAACAGCGGCCGGAACCGTTTGCCGCCGGCCTTGAACAGGTGGGTCAGCGACTCGGTCATCACGTCGTCGGCGCTGCGCAGCTCGGTGTCCATGAGCTGCTCGATCCGCCCGACGCCGTCACGCACCGTCGCGGCGAAAGCGGCATCTCCGAAGTCAATGCCCGCCACCACCGTCTCCGGAGTCCTCACCCGACCAACATACTGGTGAGCGTGGGAAGCAGCGCGGACGTGGTGGTCGTGGGAGCCGGACCGGCGGGGTCGGCGGCGGCCGCCTGGGCCGCCCGGGCGGGCCGGGACGTGGTCGTCGTCGACTCGGCGGCCTTCCCCCGGGACAAGGCGTGCGGCGACGGGCTGACGCCCCGCGCGGTCGCCGAACTGGAACGCCTCGGCCTCGGCGAGTGGCTGGACACCCGCATTCGCCACCGCGGGGTGCGGATGAGCGGCTTCGGCGGCGAGGTCGAGGTCGACTGGCCCGGCCCCTCGTTCCCGTCGACCGGCAGCGCGGTGGCCCGCCTCGAGCTGGACGACCGGATCCGCAAAGTCGCCGAGGACTCTGGGGCGCGGATGCTGCTCGGCAACAAAGTTGTTGCGGCGCATCACGATTCGGCCCGGCGGGTCACGTCTCTGACGCTGGCGGACGGCACCGACGTCGCCTGCCGCCACTTGATTGTGGCCGACGGCGCGCGCTCCCCGCTGGGCCGCAAGCTGGGGCGGCGCTGGCATCAGGAGACGGTCTACGGGGTTGCGGCGCGGGCCTACCTGAGCACTCCGCGCGCCGACGAGCCCTGGCTGACGTCGCACCTGGAACTTCGCTCCCCCGACGGCGCCGTGCTGCCGGGGTACGGCTGGATCTTCCCGCTGGGCAACGGCGAGGTGAACATCGGCGTGGGGGCGTTGTCGACGTCGAAGCGGCCCGCGGACCTCGGGCTGCGGCCACTGATCTCCTACTACGCCGACCTGCGCCGCGACGAGTGGGGCTTCGAAGGACAGCCGCGCGCGGTGGCGTCGGCGCTGCTGCCCATGGGTGGCGCGGTCTCCGGAGTGGCGGGGCCCAACTGGATGCTGATCGGGGACGCCGCGGCCTGCGTCAACCCGCTCAACGGCGAGGGCATCGACTACGGGCTGGAGACCGGCCGGTTGGCCGCCGACCTGCTGGACTGCCGTGACCTGTCCCGGGTGTGGCCGGCGCTGCTGCAGGAGCACTACGCCCGCGGGTTCTCGGTCGCCAGGCGGCTCGGCCTGCTGCTCACCTTTCAGCGGTTCCTGCCCGCGACCGGGCCGATCGCGATGCGCTCGAGGACGCTGATGACGATCGCCGTCCGGGTGATGGCCAATCTCGTGACCGACGATGACGCCGACTGGGTCGCGCGGGCGTGGCGCGGCGGCGGGCGGCTGTCGCGCCTGGTCGACCGCCGGGCACCGTTCACCTGAGAACCCTGATCACCCACCTGATATGCGGTGTATAGTCCGGCTAATGAAGCGCGCGAGGCTGGCCACCGGCATCGCCCTCGCGGCCGCCGCTGTCGGGCTGGCCGCGCCGGCGCAGGCCGACGATTACGACTACGTGTTCAAGACCACCGTGAACCACTTCGGGGTTTACGGTCCGCAGGACCAGCTCGCGTGGCTGGCCAAGATCAGCTGCGACCGGATCGGCCGGGGCGTCGACGGCGACCCGTACAAGTCGGCCAACTTCATCCAGCACAACCTGGCGCTCGGTACGAGCCAGGGTCAGGCGTTCCAGTTCCTGGGCGCCGCGATCGACCACTACTGCCCCGACCAGGTCGGGTTCATTCAGCGGGCGGGTCGCTGACTCCCATGGCGCCGACCCGCGGCGCCCGGCGCGAGCGCCGCGCTTGCGATCGGCGCTAGGCCTTGTAGCCCGCGTGTAGCGCGACGATCCCCCCGGTGAGGTTGCGCCAGCGCACCGCCGACCACCCGGCCCGTTCCATCTGGCGTGCCAGCCCCGCCTGGTCGGGCCAGGCCCGGATCGACTCCGCGAGGTACACGTAGGCCTCCGGGTTGCTGGAGACCGCCCGCGCGACCGCCGGCAGCGCGCGCATCAGGTACTCCTTGTAGACGTTGGCGAACGCCGCGTTGGTGGGGGTGGAGAACTCGCACACGACCACGCGGCCGCCGGGACGGGTGACCCGCAGCATCTCCCGCAGGGCCGCCTGGGTGTCGACGACGTTGCGCAGCCCGAAGCTGATGGTGACGGCGTCGAACACGCCGTCGGCGAACGGCAGCCTGGTGGCGTCGCCGGCGACCTTCGGCACGTCGCGGGCGGCTCCCGCCGCGAGCATGCCGACGGAGAAGTCGGCCGCCACGCACCACGCCCCGGACTTGTTGAGCTCGACGGTGGAGACCGCCGTGCCGGCGGCGAGGTCGAGCACCTTCTGACCCCGACCGATCTTGAGCGCCGACCGGGTGGCCTTCCGCCAGTGCCGGTCCTGTCCCAGCGAGAGCACGGTGTTGGTCAGGTCGTAGCGGCGGGCCACGCCGTCGAACATCGACGCCACGTCCCGGGGGTCCTTGTCCAGAGCGGCGCGACTCACATTGGAGACGCTACCGGTTGGGAATTAGGTGGCGTCGACGGCGTTGCACCACAGCGTGACTGAAAAGGTTTGGTTTATCACCGGTACATCGCGGGGCTTCGGACGGGAATGGGCGGTCGCGGCGCTGGAACGCGGCGACAAGGTGGCGGCGACGGCGCGCAACACCGACACGCTCGACGACTTGGTGGACAGGTACGGCGACGCGGTGTTGCCGATTCGCCTAGACGTCACCGATCGCGAGGCGGACTTCGCGGCGGTCAAGCAGGCCCACGACCACTTCGGCCGGCTGGACATCGTCGTCAACAACGCCGGCTACGGGCAGTTCGGGTTCATCGAGGAACTGTCCGAGCAGGACGCGCGCGACCAGATCGAGACGAACGTGTTCGGCGCACTGTGGGTGACCCAGGCCGCGCTGCCCTACCTGCGCGAGCAGCGCAGCGGGCACATCATCCAGGTGTCCTCGATCGGCGGCGTCACGGCCTTCCCTCTGGTCGGCATGTACCACGCGTCGAAGTGGGCGCTGGAAGGCTTCTCGCAGGCGCTTGCCCTCGAAGTCGCGCCCTTCGGGGTGCACGTCACGCTGATCGAGCCCGGCGGCTTCGACACCGACTGGGCCGGCCCGTCGGCCAAGCACGCCAAGCCGCTCGCGGCCTACGACGAAGTGCGCGCAGCGGTCCAGTCGGAGCGAAGCAGGCGGTGGGCCAGCCCGGGCAGCCCGGAGGCGTCGGCGGCCGCGTTGCTCAAGGTGGTCGATGCCGAAAACCCGCCGCTGCGGGTGTTTTTCGGCTCCTCGCCGCTGCAGACGGCCAAGACCGACTACGAAAGCCGGTTGCGCAGCTGGGAGGAATGGCAGCCCGTCGCGGAGCTCGCGCAGGGCTGAGGGCTACATGCGGATGACGAAGGCGTCGGTGTTCTCGTCGTATTCGACCGACTCGTTGACGAACAGTTCGCCGACCGTGCGGCCGTCCTCGGCGACCGCCAGGAAGGTGGCCTCCCCGTTGTAGGTCACCGACCCCTGCACGAACATCGCCGCGACCTCGCGCCCGTCGGCTCCGAAGACGACCAGCTTCAAGCCGCCCGCGTCCTTGACGTACTGCACCGCCTCGGCACGTGTCTTGACCATCGCCGGATTCCCTTTCTCGACGCACTCCCGTAATGCGAACCCGCTCAGTATTGCCGGTAGCGCCGTTGCACGTGTTCCTGGCGGACCCTGATCTGCTCGCGGCGTTCCTCGGCGGACACGATGCGAGTGGATTCCGGGAGGTACTCGCGCGCCCGGGAGAGGGGCACCTTGGTGACCGTGGCCTTCGGCAGTTCGGGCGGCGGCGTGGAGTAGGTCCAGCGCAGCGCCAGGAACCCGTTGCGATGGCCGGCGGTGTCGAGCCAGTTCGGCACGCCGGGATCGGCTCCGGCCACGACGTAGCGGGTGACCCCGTCGGCGTCCGGCTCGGACTGGAATCCGTTCAGGCTGCTGGTGTGGTTGGCGTAGTCGAGTGATTCGCCCCACAGGTTGGCCAGGTGAAAACCCATGTACGCCGGCGGCACCGGCACGACGACCTCGACGAGGAGCGCTTCATCGTCCTGTAGGTCGAAGACGCCGCCGGAGTAGACGTTGGTGCTTTGGCCACCCCCCATGGCGAGGTTGGCGAGCGCCGGTTCATTCAGGTCGTTGCGCGGCATCAGGGTGACGCCGTCGCCGTTCTTGTCGCCGTGCGCCTCCAACACGAGGTCGTAGAACTGGTTCCAGAACGTCATCTGGTTCTCGATGATCGAGCCAATACGCCGGATCTGCTGCGCCGCGGTGGCGGGATCGACCGGCGCGGGGGGGTGGCCCTCCCCGCCGATCCGGGCGATGTGCAGGTCCGGCGAGACTTCGTGGTCCCAGTCGTGAAAGAGCATGCGCGCGATGAGGAATCCCGCCGTGGCGGTGCCGTCGGCGGTCGCGGTGGCGACGAAGTTGCCGGAGTGGCCCGGCGGCCGCTGGGGGGCGAGCAGGATCTCGAACCGGCCGTCGTCGTCGACCAAGAGGCCGGCGGTGTCCAGCGAGCCGGTGATCGTGCGCCCGCCCGACACGAGTTCGGCGAGGCTGCCGGTGTCGCCGGCATAGATGCTGTGCGCCTCAAAGATGATGTATTGCGGCGCCTTTGGCAGAAGCCGGCCCTTCACCCGATAGCTCTTCGTGCCGTCGATGGACGCCGAGAGGTAGAGCGCGTCGGCGTTGTCGATTGTCGCCTTGTCGAGCGGCTGGATCGCGCGGCGGAAATAGGGAAAGTCGGGGTCTTCGGCCACGCCGCGCTCGATGGCGCTGAACACGAAGCCCAGCAGGTACCGGTATCCCTCGGCCAGGCTTTGCTCGGTGACCGGCGGCGCGTGCAGCTCGGCGGAGTCGACCGCGTCGCGGGCGCGGTTCAGCGCGTCGACCATGTCGCCCCATGCCGCCCGAAGCGTGTCCTGGACTGACTCAGCGGACATGCGCGCCCTCTCCCTCGGTGTCCCAACGGTATTGCTCGAAAAGGTCGGCGAGGTGGGTGTGGATCTCGTGCGGATCGAGGCCGAACTCGGCGAGGCTGTAGCGGTGGGCCGACTCGTGCCCGCCCCGGGCCTCCGCCGCCTCGAACGCGTTGGCCGCCGCGGGCCCCAGGTCCAGCTCCAACTCCCGGTAGACGCGGCGCATCGTGGCGTCCGGGTGCGCCACCAGCTCGCGATAGTCGACGACGGCGTGGCGAACCTCGGGGTGCCGGGCCAGGACCTCGAGCGGGCGCCGGTAGGCGTCGAACGACTGATCGGCGAGCACCCGCAGCGAATTCGCGATCAGCCGCTCGTCGCGCCCGCGCAGCTCCCACTCGTTCTTCAGCAGCTTGAGCAGGCTGGGGATCGTCTCGTCCGGGTTACGAAGGGGCACAACGACTCTGGCGTCCGGGAACGTCTCGATCAGCGATTCGACCCGGCCGCAGAAGGTGGGATTCTTGCTCAGGTGCGTCCCGCCGCCGTTGAGCGCGATCTGGCGCCGGACGCATTCGGAGTAAAAGCCCATCACCCGCCGCCGCTTGCGGTCGGGCCACTGGTCGACGTGGTAGAAGTCGAGCTCGCCCATGAACGGGAACATGACGATCCAGAATCCCGAACACAGCGACCACGTCAGGAAGGCGTCGTCTTCCTCCGGCACGAAGAAGCCGGTCTTGTGCATGTCGTCGGTGGGCGCGAAGCGGCGCTCCTCGATCTCGTCGAGTCGGCGTCGCAGCCGCTTGCCGAAGGCGTCGTCGAGCCGAAAGAGCAGGCGCAGCAAGTGTTTTTCCAGCAGCGAGGGGAAGAACAGCTCGTACATCAGGGCGTAGCTAAACTGGGGGTCTTGCGCCATCAGCCGGTGCAGGTACGTCGTGCCGCTGCGCGCGTGCCCGATGCAGAACACGGGTGCGCGCACCTGCGTGCGGCGCAGCGACGGGAACAGGATGAGGTCGAGGGCGAAGCACGCCGCGTGCAGTGCCGCGATGGCCGGCACACCGACCAGGAATGCGACGAACCGGGCCCAGGGCTTGGACCCGGCTGGATTGCGGCGCAACAGCCGAAGCATCGTCCGGTAATTCGCCCAGTCGAAGTAGAACCGAGTTGCCGGCATGGGTCAAGCTATGCGCATTTAGTTGACTATGTCAAGGGTATCCGGATACCGTGCGGACGTGACCGCCACGCGCAAGCTGCAATCGGTGGACTCCATCAGTGCCACACTCGCGCGGATCGTTCGACTCAGCGTCAGCCGCTCGGCGTTCGCCCGGCAGGCGTCGGCCGCGGACACCGAACTGTCACAGCCGTCTTACGTACTGCTGCGCGCCCTGATCGACGAAGGGCCGCTCTCGATGGGGGATTTGGCGCGCATGGCGCACATGGACGTCGGCATGGCCACGCGGCGGGTGCAGGCCCTAGTCGACGCCCGGCTGGTGACCCGGCGCAGCGACCCGCGAGACGGACGGCGCTGCGTCATCGCCACCACGGCGGCCGGCCGGCGCGCGGCCTCAGCGCTGCACGGGGTGAGGAGGGATCACCTGGCGCGCGCGCTGTCGGGCTGGTCGGCGGACGAGCTTCGCCAGTTCGACCGGCTCCTCGCCCGCTTCCTCGCCGACACGACGACGACGCCCATCGACTAGCGCCGAAGCGCTACTCCCCCTGCGCGTACCGACGCCGGGGCGCACCCACCCGGGCGGCGGGCGAGAGCACCGCCTCGTAGTGGCCGAGCAACTCGTCGCAGATGACCGGCCAGCTGCGGCCGAGCACGCTGCGCCGCGCGGCCTGGGCGTAGCGGTGGCGTTCGTCGAGCAGGTGATCGACGGCGGCCGGCAGTCGCTCCTCGAATTCGTCGACGGGCAGCAGCAATCCGGTGCGGCACGGCGCGACGAGGTCGCGTGGGCCGCCGGCGTCGGGGGCGATCACCGGCAACCCCGACGCCAGCGCTTCCTGGACTACCTGGCAGAACGTCTCGTGCTCGCCGGTATGCACGAAGACGTCCATGCTGGCGTACGCCGCGGCGAGTTCCTGGCCGTACAGCGCACCGGTGAAAACCGCTGAGGGCATTGCGGTTTGCAGCTTCTTCTCGTCGACGCCGTCGCCGACGATCACCACCTGCACCGCGCCGGACGCCGCCAGCCCGATGAGCCGCTCGACGTGCTTCTCCGGCGCGAGCCGTCCGACAAATCCCACGATCGGCTTGCCCTGCGGCGACCACCGCCGCCGCAGCTCCTCGTCGCGCGCCGAGGGCGCGTACCGCAGCACGTCGACGCCGCGCGCCCACCGGTGGACCCGCGGAAACCCCTGCGACATCAGCGATTCCATGGTCACCGTGGAGGGGGCCAGGGTCCGATCGGCGAGGCCGTGCAGGTGACGGAACCAGGCCCACGCCGCGCGCGTCGTCATGGGGATGCCGTAGCTCGCCGCGAAGCCGGGAACGTCGGTCTGGTAGACCGCGACCGTCGGCACCCCGAGCCGGCGCGCCGCTCGCAACCCGCCGTAGCCGAGCAGCGCCGGGGACGCGAGATGCACGACGTGCGGGTCGAATCCGCGCAGCACCTTCACCATGCGGGGCATGGGCACGCCCAACGGCAGCGTGGTGACCTTCGGGAACATCCGCGACGGCACCCGGTGCACGCGGATCCCGTCGTGCACGCGTTCGGCGCGGGGTGCCCCGGGCGGGTTGTCGGGGGCGATGACGAGGGCTTCGTGCCCGGTCCGCCGCAGGTGCTCCAGCACTCGCAGAACGGAATTGCTGACACCGTTGACGTTGGGGAGGAAGGACTCGGCGACGATGGCAACGCGCACACCATCACGGTGTCAGGGCCGCCTGTCTCAAAGGTTGCCTGCGAGCATACGTCGCGCGAAATTTGCTGGTCGTGGTGATCGCGAGGTCAGGCGGCGTTCACCGCAACGGGTGCGACCTCGTCGCGACGGTCCAGCCACCTGTCGGCCAGCGCCAGGCCGACCAACAGGAGCGTCGCCACCAGCCAGCACACCACCGCAATGGACCCCGCGGGGATGATGGCCAGGCCGGCGTTGCGGTGCTGCACCCGCACCAGGTTCGGGTCGTTCTTGTTGTACTCGACGTAGATGCGCATGCCCGTCGCCAATTCCGAGGGGTAGAGCACGCCGAGCTCCGGCCGGTAGGTGACCCGCTCGGGCGTCACGAACTCGATGGTGGAGCGCATCGGCCCGGCGCTGAGGACCTCGGCCTGCGCGACGCCCATGTGGTGGCCGATCGCCAGGTCGTCGCGCCAGGCGCCCGCCACCAGCAGGACCGACTGCAACGTCACCAGGCCGGCCACGATCAGGACCGCGATCCGCGCCCAGCGCAACGCGGCCCGCGCCCTCGTCTTCGGCGGCTCGTCGCTGCGACCGTGAATCAGGATGCGCAGCAGGGTCTTCGGCGAGGTCACAGGGCGGCCTTGATGGCCGCGTGCAGCTGCCGCAGCGAGGACCGGTCGGCCTTGACCTCAAGCACCCGCATGCCGACGCCCGGCTCGTCGAGGGCCGCGTCGAGTTCGTCCACCTCGATTTGCCGGCTCTCGACGTGGTAGGCGCGGCACAGCGCGCCGACGTCGACGTCGTGCGGCGTGCCGAAGACCCGCGACGACACGTCGGAGAACCGGGGGTCGCCCTGTTCGAGCAATTCGAAGATGCCGCCGCCGTTGTCGTTGGACACCACGATCGTCAGCGCGCGGGGCGTCGGCTCCGTGGGCCCGATCAGCAAACCCGAGCTGTCGTGCACGAAGGTGAGGTCGCCGATCAGTGCGACGGTCCGCCCGTCGTGGGCCGCCTCGTAGGAGAGGGCCGCCCCGATGGCGGTCGAGACCGTGCCGTCGATCCCGGCCACGCCGCGGTTGGACCGCACCGCGACGCCGCGTGCGTTCAGGCCGACCAGGGCGACGTCGCGGACCGGGTTGGACGCCCCGAGCACCAGCTGGTCGCCGGGCCGCAGCGCCTTGCAGACCGCCGCCGCCACGTGCAGGCCGGTGGTCAGGGGATGCGCCGCCAGCTGTTCGGAGACCGCGGCCAGGGCGTGCCGGTTGACCTCGGCGCAGCGCTGCAGCCAGGCCGGGTTGGGCGCCCCGGTGGTGACCGCGCGGGTGCCGGTGGCCTGGGAGTTGCCCGAGACGTCGGGCCAGCGGGGGCCGGTGGTGAGCGCGTACACCGGCACCTTGGGGTCGGCCAGCAGCGTCGACACCGGGCGGTGCAGCGTGGGCCGGCCTACCATGATGACCTGCTTGGGCCGCAGCAGCGGCAGGGCGAACGGGTGCAGGGGGTTCTCGGGCGCCGGCGCCGTCGGCTCGGCGACGGTCGGGAGGTGCGCCAGGTTGGGGTGGACGCCCGCGCCGTGGCCGGCGATGACGACGGTGTCGGGCGACAGGTCGATGTCCAGCGGCTGGTCGAACGTGACCGGCGGCGTGTACGTCCACGGCCTGCCGCCCGGCCGGCCGGGCGGGGTCGTCGCGCCGTGCGGTTCCGGGTCGGGCACCAGGGGTTCGCGCAGCGGGATGTCGAACTGCACGGGGCCCGCGTTCGCGGTGCGGGCGCCCGTCGCGGCGGCCAGCACGCGGCAGGTCGCCGACCGCCAGGTCGCGTTCAGCGCGTCGAGCCGCTCGGGCGCGTCCTCGGCCAGGCCGAGGCTGACGGCGGCGCGGACCTGGGTGCCGAAGTAGCCCAGCTGCTCCATGGTCTGGTTGGCGCCCGTGCCGAGCAGCTCGTAGGGGCGGTTGGCCGACAGCACGATCAGCGGGACCCGGGCGTAGTTCGCCTCGACCACCGCCGGGCCGAGGTTGGCCACGGCGGTGCCCGACGTCATCGCCACACACACCGGCGCGCCGGCCCCGATCGCCAGGCCGATGGCCAGGAAGCCGGCGGTGCGCTCGTCGATGCGGACGTGCAGCCGGAGGCGGCCGGCCCGGTCCGCGTCCTGCAGCGCGAACGCCAGCGGGGCGTTGCGCGACCCCGGGCACAGCACCACGTCGCGGACGCCGCCCCGGATGAGTTCGTCGACGACGACGCGCGCCTGGGTCGTCGAGGGGTTCACTACTACAGGGTGTCACAACCCAGCGTTGGTGCGCCTGGACGTGGAGCGCCGGCGGTCACGTCCTCGCGAAGAACTGCAGCGCGGCGTCGTTGACGGCCTGCGGCCGCTCGAAGAATCCCAGGTGACCGGCTTCGGGGATCTGCAGGTAGCGGCCGTTGGGCAGGGCGTCGGCGACCTCGCGGCCCAGGTAGGGCGGCGTCACGATGTCGTCGGAGAAGCCGATCACCAGCACCTGGGCGGCGATGCTCCGATAGGCGGGCAACCGGTTGGTCTGGGGCGCGCAGTCCAGCTGGCAGCGCAGGCCCGGGGTCTGCTTGATCGGCCAGGTGGAGAACATCGAGATCCAGTCGCCGACGGCCTCGTCGTCGTTGAGGGTCTTGCGCGAGAAGCTCTCCAGCAGGCGGCTCCGCGCGTCGTAGGAGACCGGCACCTGCACGCCCGAGGCGTACAGCTCGGCCTCGGCGTCGCGGAAGAACTGGCGGGCGCGGTCCAGGCGGCCGCGGGTGGCCATCAACACCGCCGAGCGCACCAGCTCGGGCCGCACCACCATGAGCTCCTGCGCGATGTAGGAGCCCATCGACACCCCGACGATCCGCACGGGCGCGGCGTCCAGCGATTCGATCAGCGCGGCGGTGTCGGCGACCAGGGTCTGCGTCGTGAAGCCCTCGGCGTTCTCCGTCGCGCCGATCCCCCGGTTGTCGAAGGTGATGCATCGGTAGCCGGCCTTGAGGAACGCGGGGACCTGGTGGGGATGCCAGGTGCGTCCCGCGCCGCCGCGCCCGGCGATGAACAGCACGGGCTCGCCGGAGCCGCGGTCGTCGTAGGCCAGGTTGATCACCCGGACGACGGTACAAGGAACCGGTGGCAGGCCTTGACCCGGTCGATCCACCATTGCCGGCGCCCGGGCGGGGCGGCCAGCGCCTGCAGCCGGGCGGCGGCCGGGCCGGCGGGTGGTGGCCGCCGGACCGGTGCTGCAGGATCGTCGCCCACAGCCGCCCGTGGGGGCTGTCGGATGCCAACGCCGCCAACGCCATTCGCAGGTCGCCCGGGGGCACCACGGCCAGCTCGCTGCGCAGCCGGCCGGACGAGCCGCCGTCGTCGGCGACGGTCACCACGGCGGTGACGTGGTGGGTCAGCCGGCGCGCCGCGGACAGCGTCGCGT
>NZ_CACRUY010000023.1 GCF_902652685.1 Mycobacterium sp. Marseille-P9652 | reverse complement strand
CCCCCGACCCCCCGCCGCCAGGCCCGAGCCCCGGTGGTGGACCGTGCGGACCGCGACGCGGTGGCACGTCAGCTTGGGCGCGAGCCGCGCGGTGTCCTGGAGATCGCGTACCGCTGCCCCAATGGCGAACCGGCCGTGGTGAAGACGGCGCCGCGACTTCCCGACGGCACTCCGTTTCCGACGTTGTACTATCTCACGCACCCGGTGCTGACCGCCGCCGCCAGCAGGCTCGAGACGACCGGCCTGATGCGCGAGATGACCGAACGGCTGCGCGAGGACGCCGATTTGGCTTTGGCGTATCGGCGGGCCCACGAGTCCTATCTGGCCGAGCGCGACGCGATCGAGCCGCTGGGCACCACGTTCTCCGGCGGTGGCATGCCTGACCGGGTGAAGTGCCTGCACGTGCTGATCGCCCACTCGCTCGCCAAGGGGCCGGGCTGCAACCCGCTCGGCGACGAGGCGCTGGGTTTATTGGCCTTGGAGCCCGCGATGGCGGGAATTCTGGAAGCGGGCCGGTGGTGAGCCGGCTCGCCGGAGTCGATTGCGGCACCAACTCGATTCGCTTGCTGATCGCGGACTTTCGCGACGGCCGGCTGATCGACGTGCACCGCGAGACGCGGATCGTGCGGCTCGGTCAGGGTGTCGACGCGACGGGCGAGTTCGCGCCGGAGGCGATCGCCCGAACCCGGGCGGCGCTGGCCGACTACGCCGCCCTGATGCGGGAAAACGGTGCCGAGCGGGCGCGCATGGTGGCCACGTCGGCCGCCCGCGACGTCGCCAACCGGGAGGACTTCTTCGCGATGACGGCCGACGTGCTGGGCGGAGTGCTGCCCGGGACGGTGGCGGAGGTGATCACGGGCGCGGAGGAGGCGGAGCTGTCGTTCCGCGGGGCGGTCGGTGAACTGGATTCTGCTAGAGCCCCTTTCGTCGTCGTCGACCTCGGCGGCGGCTCCACCGAGATCGTGGTGGGCGGCGAGTCGGTGGCGGCCAGTTACTCGGCCGACATCGGCTGCGTGCGGCTGACCGAGCGCTGCCTCAAGTCCGACCCGCCGACGGCCGAGGAGGTGGCTTACGCGCGCGAGGTGGTGCGCGAGCGGCTCGCCGAGGCGCTGCGGGTGGTGCCCGTCGAGGAGGCGCGGACGTGGGTGGGGGTCGCCGGCACGATGACCACGCTCTCGGCGCTGGCGCATGGTTTGACGACGTACGATTCTGCGGCCATTCACCTTTCGCGTGTGCCCGGCGCTGACCTCCTCGCCGTGTGCGAGCGGCTGATCGGCATGACACGCGCGGAGCGTGCCGCCCTCGGGCCCATGCACCCCGGACGCGCCGACGTCATCGGTGGGGGAGCGATCGTCGTCGAGGAACTGGCGCGCTCGTTCCGTGAGCGCGCCGGCATCGACGAGCTGACCGTCAGCGAACACGACATCCTCGACGGGATCGTGCTGTCGATCGCCGGGTAAGTCACCAAAGAGGGCCGAGCCCAGCACCTCTTCGGGTACTTTGCACCCATGCGTTTCGCGGTCGCGGTGGTGTCACCGCCCGACCACCAGAACATCAGCGGCCAAGCTTTCAACGAGGTCGCCGAGGCGCTGCACCATGGCCTTCTCGCGCTGGGCCACGACTCGGTACTGACCAACCGGCTCGACCTCGACGACCGCCGCACCATCGTGCTCGGGGGAAACCTCCTCGTCCAATACGCCTTGGAGCCGCCGAAGAACCCCATCTTCTACAACCTCGAGCAGTTGGGTGACGACCTGCCGTGGATGACGATGCCGGAGTTCGTCGACCTGTTCCGGCGCTACCCCACGTGGGACTACAGCGAAGCCAACGTCGAGTACCTCGCTTCAATGGGCTTGCCCCGGCCCATCTACGTTCCGATCGGATACGTCCCCCAGCTGACCCGGATTGCCCCCGCCGCCGAGGACATCGACGTCCTGTTCTACGGCGCGCTCAACGCGCGCCGATACGCCGTTCTCCGGGAACTGTGCGACCGCGGTCTTCGCGTCAAATGGCTATCGTACGTCTACGGTGCGGACCGCGACGCCTGGATCGGACGGTCGAAGGTCGTACTCAACATGCACTACTGGGAAGCGAAAATCTTTGCCATCGTGCGTGTTTCGTATCTGCTCGCCAATAGGCGGCCGGTGGTCTGCGAGCACAGTGCCGACCCCACGTTGGAGCGCGACCTGGCGTCGGGCATCGCGTTCGCGGACTACGGCGGACTGGTCGATCGCTGTGTGGAGCTCGTCGGCGACGAGCGCGCGCGACGCGCGCTCGCCGAGCGCGGCTTTCAGGCTTTCGCCGGCCGCGACCAAGCCGCCATCCTGCGGCGCGCGTTATCGGAGGGTGTGAACGATGAGGCCGATTCTGGCCTCAATGTGCGCCGCGAAGGCACGGACCGCAGCGCAGACCTCCGCGAGCGCCAACTCTTTACCTTTGGGCTGTTCAAACACAAGGCTGCGCAGGAGCTAGATTGGTTGCTGGCCAAGGTCGAACGCAACCCCGAGGATGCGCGGTCGATCTTCTTCCTCGCCGAGACCTACTGCCGCATGGAGGATTTCGCCAACGCGCGCAGGTGGTGTGAGCGGCGGGTCGAGATGGGCGGCTGCGACGAGGAGGTCTACTGGGCGCTGTACCGGCTCGCGGAGTCGATGTCGAACCTCGGTGAGCCGTGGCCGGTTATTGAGGACGCCTACCTCAAGGCTTGGAAGTTTCGACCGACGCGCGCCGAGGCGTTGCACGCCATCGCCGTTCGGTATCGCGTCGAGCAGCGCTACAAGTTCGCGTACTTGTTTGCCCAGTGGGCCGCCGAAATCCCATTTCCCGAAGAGGATCTCTTTGTCCCCAGATACGCCGACGTCTACGCGTGGCGCGCAACCGATGAGCAGGCGGTGTGCGCATCCTGGATCGGTAAGCATGCCGAGGCGTTCACGCTGTGTCGGCGCCTGCTTGCCCGCCCCGACCTGCCCGAGGCTGATCGGCAACGGATTGCGGCCAACCGCGATTTTTCGGTGCCGGCCATGCTCGAGGCGGCCTCCCCCTGTCCCCAAACTGTGGTGCAGTCCCTGGCCGCAGCTCCCGGTGAGCCTGAGGTCACCGTCAGCCTGATTGCCGGACCCGACAGCGAGACCACCGAGCAGACCCTGAACTCGTTTCTGACCTGCTGCCTCGATGTGTCACGCGTCGGGCGCTTCCTGGTGCTCGATGCCGGGCTGTCCGCCGCCGACCGCGCTAAGCTCCGAAAACGCTACGCGTTCCTCAGGTTTGCCCGTCGCAGGTCCGGCGACAAGCCCGCCCCACTGCTGGCGCAGCTGCGCGACCAGATTCACGGACGGTTCTGGCTGCATCTGGGTACGGGCTGGCGGTTTTTCGCCCCCGAGAGCTACATCACCCGCCTGACCGCGGTGCTCGACGCCGAACCACAGGTGTTTCAAGTGGGCATCAACATCGACGATGCGGCCAAACTCACCGGCGCCTGCGCAGCGGAGGAGGCGGTGCGCCGGACACCAGCCGCTGGCCGCTACCTGCTCACCGACGTAATTGCCACCGGCCCGGCGATGTTCGACACCGCGCGCCTGGACCGAGCCCGCGGCGGACACAACACCAACCCCAACCCGCCTGCCCAACACAGCCGACCGCCCACCGGCGCCGGGCCGCGCACCGCCACCCTCGACGAAGTTCTTTGCATCTACAGATGTCTGGCCTGAGAGGTTAGTACGTGGCTGGCGGGTGGCTGACCTCCGAGTGCGGTGTGGCCGCGGTGATGATTGTAGGTGTGGAGCCAGCGGAGATATTCGGCGCAGCACTCGGCGTCATTCGTGTAGAGGCGCGAGTAGGCCCATTCATCGGCCAGGGTGCGTTAGAAGCGTTCCACCTTTCCGTTGGTCTGAGGTCGGTAGGGCCTGGTGGGTCGGTGCTCGATGTCGCCGAGCGCATTGCGAAAGGCTGAGATCGGTATTAACAGCCGTTGTCTGTCAATACCTTTCGAACACTAATCCCGCACTGGTTGAAGCAGGTGTTGGGCGCGGTCCCAGAAGGGGCCGCGGTCTCTTTGCGTTGATCGGCGAGCATCTCGCTGTAGATCGGTCGAGAGTGGCTGTCGATCGCGGAGTGCAGGAAGTGGTAGGGGCGTAGCGGGTGTCGGTACTTATTGAAGACTCCGCTGGTCTTGTCCACGCTGGCGTTGTGGCCGCCTTTGGTGCGGCCGAGCATCCGCCAGCCGCCACCGGCGGGGATCTTGCCGAGCTTCTTGACGTCGACGTGGACTAGATCGCCGGCCGCTGCGGATTCGATCCGGCGTACGACCCGGCCAGTGGGGCGGTCCAACCAACGTAGTCGGGCGAGCCCGTAGCGGGTCAGCACCCGGTGCACAGTCGAGGGGTGAATGCCCAGCAGATAGCCGATTTGGACTGGTCTCAGCGGCGGATGACCCGAACTTCGAATTGTCCGTCGTTCGGTTGCCTTGCCGCCCGCTTGTGGATACTGTTACAAACACAATGTGGCGCTTGGGTTCACACAGGAAGAGTCGGCCTGGCACCGGGCACTCGCCACAGACCGAAACGGAGATCCAGTTGCCTGACCAAGAGAATCTCGCTGACGAGGTCGAGACCTCGATGCTGGAGGCCCGGAAGGCGCTAGCCGAAATCATTCGAGCCGCAGCGTGGCGAATCTGGAATGCGCGGGACGAGCGCGCCGAGGGTGTACTGACGGGCCAACTGACAGCCCAACTCGCAGACCTCACCTACGCCTTCGCATGCTTGGAAGGGGCTCAGCACGAGGTCTTTCCCAGCACCCGGCAGAAGACCGCCACCTCGCTGCCGCCGAAGACCGCCACCTCGCTGCCGCCGAAGACCGCCACCCCGCCGCCGCCCAAGACGACCTGGAGCTAGCGCCCCACCACTGCGACGGGACCGGCTCGATGGACTTGCGCAGGACACCGATGGACTCCGCCTGATCGCCGCACCATTGTGCTCGGCAGAGACCTCCTCGTCCAGTACGGCTTAAAGCCACCCAGAAAAGTTGCCGCGTCTCGTATTACGCTTTCCCCCGGGGGTATTTCGTCGATGCCGAGCACCGCCACGAGCTCGGGTTCGCCGGCCAGCACCGGGTCGGCGGTGGCCGTGACCGCACCATGGCTGGTAGTCCACGTGCAGCCGTAGGCGGCGGCGACTGCGGCCACCGAGCGGTTGTCGTCGAGCACCCGGCAGGGCCAATTCCGACTTGGCGCGCGCCGTCACCCGCGCCCTGTCCGGAACGGCCGGAGTTGCCTCGGTGAAAAACCTTGATCTCACATAAAGACGTTGGCACAGAGCCACTTACGTTTGCGCCGGATGATATGCGGGCGATCCGGGCCGATCTTGATATCACGCGGGCCGGCTGGTGACCCAATCCTTGGTCCGACGACCGGATCTTGCACTTCCAGCATTTGCCGCCCCATTCCTCGACAGTGCCGACAACCACCGTGCGGACACCGTCGGGGTCCAGTGTCACGCGTGTCGACGACGGTTCCTTCGAGGCCGAGGAGCAATGAATTACCCTTGGACAAGCTCGCGCCTTTCTGTGATTGGATGCGTGAGAACACCCAGTTCACAAGGGCGCGAGCCCTCAATCAGTCACCGACAGCAGACCCCCGGTGTCGCAGACGCGCTGCAGAGATAAGGTGCGCGGAAGATGTTGCAGACGAGTGAATCACCGTGGATGTCGTGGCGCAGGCGAGGAAGGACGGGATCGCCGCATGAAAGTGAAGATTTCGGAGGTAACCCTGAACCCAAGCGGCGACCTGATCGCTGGTGCTTTTCTCGACCAGCCGTTGCCGGGTCCGGTAGACATATACGCGTTGAAGGTCGTCGGCTGGGTCGTAGGTAAGGAGCCTGTAGCCGAGGTAGAGTTCGTCCACGAGTTCGAGGTGGTCGCGCGCTGCCAGCTAACTGTTTCGCGGCCGCAAGCGGCCGAACTGTATGGCAGCAGTACGCCATTGGTGGGGTTCTCAAAGGCGATCGGAACGGTCGGCCTCACATCGGCCTTCACAATTCAGGTGAGGGTTGTCTTCCAGGATGGACGCCGACGCCAGATCGCGGAAATATGCGGCACGCAGCAGCTAACCTCGGCCTTCACCCCGTCCATGCAGCCAATCATAGTTACCAATATCGGCCGATCGGGCGGCACCATGCTGATGAGGATGCTTGCGGAGCACCCGGACATCACGGTCGATGAGCGGTTTCCCTATGAGAGCCGCGTCTGCAGCTACTGGATGCATTTCATACACGTGCTAGCCGCACCCGCGGAGGCGGAGGCTCCGGAGTTCTGGTCGGATCCAACACGGCTAGCTCCGTTCCCTTATTATTTGAATCCGGACGGTACGGACCCGGTAGGGCCACAAGCTATCGACCGCTGGTACGGCTCCGGTCAGGTCGAGGAATTCGCCCGCGTCGCGCAGGCCGCTGTCGAGTCGTTCTACCGGGAGTATGCGAGCGCGCGAACAAGCGCGACGCCTGCATTCTTCGCGGAAAAGGGCGGCGTTGGGCACTCCTACATCCGCCCGATAATGCGGCAGCTTTACCCGCGCGGCCGGGAGATATTCCTCGTCCGAGACCCCAAGGACCGCTTAGCTTCCGTCCTTGCGTTTAACGCTCGGCGCGGCTATCACCATTTCGGTCGCGAGCAGGTTGACACGGATGAACAATACGTCGACGTCATCCGTGCGCAAATGGTGGACCTTCTAGAATCCTGGAAGCGCTCATCACATCGCGGCCCGCTTGTCCGTTACGAGGGCCTAATACGTTCGCCTACCGAACACATACGCGCAATGCTCGATGCTCTGGAGCTGGACTCGTCGGCGAATATAATCGCCGCAATGGTTAGAGCTGAGAATGAAGTCACCGCTGATGTGAATGCCCATCGAACATCGCTATCATCGATCGGCCGCGGGACGCAAGACCTCGAACCACGGCTACAAAAGATCTGCGACGAGGCGTTTCGCGAGTTGCTCGAGGAACTTGACAGACTTGACGGCAGTTCGTATTAATTTGTCTAGGTGCTGTCAGCTAAATGCGGGACACACTGCTAGCCCAAAGCTCGCCACAAGCGGCTTGCCACACCAATAGGCGAGCATAGGGATTTGGTTCACTCCGGATCCCGACCGAATCCCGACCAATCCAGTACCTGACTTGGGGCCATCGTTAGGTGGCAAGCCGACCGGGACCGCAGGCGCCGTTTGGCGCCGAGGACTGGAATCGGCGCTGTAGACTCACAGCGGCTCGACAACCCTCGGCCGATTCCCCGGCGAGACCAGCCATATCAGTATCATCTGGGCCGTCCTTGACCGCGTATCGCGTGGCTGAGGCGGACTGGCAATGAACCCCGTGCGTATTCTGGTTTTTGGCACTAGCTAGACCCCGCATTGCGACATCTTTCTGAGCCTTGGCGTCGAAGCGGCGCACCACGCCTCACGCGTCGGTTATTGCTTTTGAGACCTCATGCGCATGCGTTAGCATGCTCAACAGGTGATGCATGTGTTCGCTCGCCTTGGCTTTCCTGGGGGCCTCTACGTGGATTTGGTCGAAACATTTCGGCAGTTCATTTCCCGCCAGCCTGTTGGTTTGGCGGCCGATGGTCAGTTTTCTTTCAGTGCGTCAGAGGAAGAACTGGCGGGCGCCCGACTCCAGTTGCTCGTCGGTAATCATGTCGTCCACCGTGCCTCGGCGATGCAGGACGATGAAGTCTTCCGATTCGTGAACCGCGGTTCATCGATCCTTGTGCAGGTGAGCCTCGGAACGGTCGGCATGCGCGCGCTGGATCGCGCACCGGTTGATGCAAAAGTTTGGGTCCAGAGCAACAAGAGCGCTTTTCCGCTGGCGCTTGCCGATATCGGTTTGCTTGCCAAGCAGCCCAAGACGTACGACCTGTTGGCGGCACGAGTCGAGCGAAGCCAATGGGGCATCGATGCCGTCTTCAAGGTCGGAGAGGAACTTCACGTCATAGGCTGGGCCCTGCGGCATTCGGCGGGCGACATGCCCATAGTGTTCATCGATGATCGGCCAGCACTGGAAGTGGGGCCGGCGACCTCGGCACGTGCGGAAAGGCTCTACTGGTTTCTGGACGAAGTGGATTCGCTCGGGTTCTATGCGCGGGGACCGAGCAGCACGCTCGACGGCTTCGCCAGGATCGATGTCAGGTTCGCGAGCGACCCGATCGACAGTGCCCAACGCCGCCGCTTTCCCGACTACAACTACATCGGGGACATCGACCGGCTTCCCGCGATTCCGCCACCTGAAAACATCCATCGGGTTTCCGGGCCGACTTCGAACGCAGTGTCTTACCTTAATGGCGGGTATTCGGACTTCCAGCGTTTCAAATGGATGGCTGAAACCTTCGGCCCCCGGGCGGAAATCCGTAACGCGAAGATGCTCGATTGGGGCTGCGGCTGCGGACGTATCGCCAGGCATATGCTCGCGGCGGGCGTGGACATCACGGGCATCGATATCGACGAGGGCAATGTCGAATGGTGCAACTCAGCGCTGAAACGCGGAAGCTTCGTGGAAGTGGACCTCATGCCGCCCATTCCGCTTGCATCGGATTCTTTCGACGTCATCATCTCCAGCAGCGTCCTCTCGCATCTCACGGAGCCTGTCATGCATGCATGGCTCGAAGAACTTGCGCGTGTTCTCAAGCCCGACGGCGTTGCGCTGCTCTCGTACAACGGCGACGGCACGTCATTCGTTTATGCGTCGCGCTCGCAGGACGCGATCGACCAGCTCTGCAACTCCGGGTGCTTCGACCGCTGGAAGACTCCCGACCTCGACTCGTTGCCGATCGATCCCGAGTATTACCGCCTGACGCTGATGACAGACCAGAAGGCGTCGCAGATCTTTTCGGCGCACTTCGTTCACGTCACGACCGTCAAGGCCGCCGTTTCGGGGCACCAGAACGTCGCCGTACTCAAGAAGCGGAGGCATGGCAAGTAAGTTCGGATGTGTGGGTTGGCCAGGATGGCTGGCTCTTTCTTTCCGGTGGTTCGAATGAAGCGCCTCGTTACTTCGCCGAGAAAGGATTCTTCGCGTCGCGTTATGCATGGATGCAGTTGCTTTCGCTGAGGAACGACGGTTGGCGGCGGAGAGCGGATGCCGAAGGCCATACGGAAGGCCGTCGAAGGCCGTGGTGCCTCGGTGAAGTGAGAATTGAGCGCTGCCGATGGGTCAATTCGGTAAGCTTTGAGCGCGCCGGTCTGCCCTGACCGGACTGCTAAACGGACAGGACAGCGCCCGGCATGGTATCCAGCGAAGTCACTGCACCGATCCTCGTCATCGGCATGCACCGATCAGGGATGTCGGCGACGGCTGGCCTCCTGGCCCATCTCGGCGTCTATCAGGGAGTTCCGGAGCGATCGCAACCAGGAGATGTCCACAATCCCGAGGGGTACCACGAACTGCAGGATGCCGTAGCCCTCAACGATCGCCTGCTCGACTGGTGCGGCTCGGCCTGGGACCTTCCACCCGAATTGGGCGATCCGCATCTCGCACAGTTGCAGGCACCACCCGACCTGGTCGCGCGGCTGAAGTCGTTCGTCGCCTCGATGGATGCCGAAGCCCACACCGTCGGGCGGCCCTGGGCAGTGAATGATCCTCGACTCAGTGTGCTGTGGCCCTTCTGGTTCGAGGCGAAGCCGACCGCCCGCGTGGTGCTTTGTGTGCGCAACCCGGCGGCGATCGCTCAGTCGCTCAACATCCGCAACGGATTGTCGCTCCGATTCGGGCTCAAGCTCTGCGAGCAGTACTTCGAGCACCTGCTCAGCATTCCCAAGGAGCGAATCGAAGCGCAGGTTCGTTACGAGGAACTAGTTTCCGATCCGGAAAAAGTGGCGCGAGACCTAGTGTGCAACCTGCGCCTCGAGTTGGACATCGACCGAACGAGGACGGCCATTTCCGGCGTCAAGGCCGAGCTGGCACGGAATCGAGGACGGCTCGAATCAATGCCGGCCTCGATCGATTCTCACAGCATCTCGCGGGCGTACGCGCGACTGCTCGCGCACGGCCAGGCTGCGGTGGTCGAACCGCTGAACCCGCCCACGCTAGTCATCGCCCCAACGTCGTCGCCTGCCGGCGCGGCGTTCGAGAACGAAGGTTATTGCCCGATCTGTGATCGACGCAGGCGCTTCGTAGCCATCGAGTTGCCGATGCGCGACCATTACCTGTGCGAGGAATGCGGCAGCCTCCCACGTGAACGCGCGCTAATGCTCGTGATCGAGCGGGAATACCCGAATTGGCGATCGCTGAGGATCCACGAATTCGGCCCGTTGAACCGTCCGGTCAGCCAGCGCCTGCAAAGGGAGTGCGAGGGCTACCGCGCGACTCATTGGCTAGACGACACTGGCGGCGGCCGCCGCTATGGGATGTACATAGCCGAGCGGCTCGAATGCCTGTCGTTCAAGCCCGAGACCTTCGATCTGCACATCACGCAGGAGGTGTTGAAGCACCTCGAGTCTCCTGCCGCTGCGTTCGCCGAGATCGCGCGGACGCTCAAGCCCGGCGGGGCGCATATTTTCACTGTGCCACTGGTTTGCCGGGATCAGCCCTCACGCCAGCGGGTGAGGCGCACAACGGAAGGCTTAGTCGAGTTCCTGGAGCCCCCGATGCACCACGGGAATCCCGAGCAGCGCGGAACGCTGGTCACCATGGATTGGGGTCACGACATCGCTTGCTTGATCCGCGACGCGAGTGGGCTGGAAACGCGCATCATCGACATCGACGACCTCGAACACGGGGTGCGTGGCGAGTACAGCCACGTGTTGATCAGCACCAAGCCTCCTCAGAATTGTGGGGAGGACGTTGTGATCGCGGTCGAGCCGGCACGGCTAGATCAAACCGGTGGTGTCAATATCATCGACCCCGAACCGGTCGCCGAACTCGGGCGCCGGGCGGCTGCGGCCGGTCCAGGTACCGCCAGCCTCGACGAGGACCTCTGTCAAGGATCGAGCACCTCTGAGGCAACGACTCCCGTGGAGGTGTCCAGCCTAAATGCCTGCGCACCCCGCCTCATTCTCGCAGGGCATTCCCATCTCCGCGCCATGGCCGGACGAGAGATTTATACCGAATCGTCGGAGCTGGTTGCGGGCCCTGGAGGAGACGGCACGTTTATTATGGTGGGCCCAGGGCCTGAGCGGGACATGAGCTACTTCGATACCCTCGCCGATCTTGCAACGGGCGCGGATGTCGGCATCGTTTGGAACGGCAACGAGCACAATGCCCTCTATTTTTTCGAGGCGGAAACGCCGTTCGACTTCCTTTCCCCACATGTGCCGAAGATGAAGCCCTCGGCGCAGATCGTGTCGCAGGCCGCCATCCGGGACAGCTTCCAGCAGTTCAGTTACGATTTTCTCGACGTGGTGTTGAAGCGGCTGGCGACCGCCGGGTTGAACCGTATTGCTCTTATCGGCACGCCGCCACCGAAGGGCGACAATGAGGCGCTACGGGCATTATTGAATACTGAAGGATTTACTGAAGAATTCTTTGTCAGTACGGCGGCGCAGCTTGGGCACTCCGTGGATACGGTTCCCATCACCGATCCCTATGTGCGACTGAAGCTTTGGTATCTGCTGCAGGACATGCTGGCCGAAGAAGCCCGCATTCGGGGGCTGATGTTTATTCCTGTTCCCAAGGAAGTTCAGGATGCCGACGGCTTCCTGAGGCGTGAGTTTTGGTGGGACGATGTGACCCATGCCAACCAAGCCTATGGCAACGTGATGTACGAAACCGTGGTACGGGCTTTCAATTAGAGAAAACAAATGGCGCAGCATCCCTACAGCGATCAACCAGACCGGGCCTTTTGGTCGCGCTCCGTTGCAGGCAACTGGTCGCCGATCGATCTAATCACGGCGAAAGAACTGATCCTAAGGGCAGACAGCCGGGTCATGTCAGCGGGAAGTTGCTTTGCCGCAAACATCGTCCCGCATCTGGAAGCCGCCGGCTACCATTACGTGCGGACTGAGATGGCCCAGGCGAATGACCGATTCGGCTACGAACTTTATTCGGCAGCCTACGGAAACATCTATACGGCAAGGCAATGGCTTCAGCTCATCGACCGGGCCGAGGGGCGGTTCCACCCGCGCGAAGACCGCTGGGTGACGCCGGACGCCGTCATCGATCCGTTCCGACCAGGGTTGCCCTATCCGGCCGAATCAGAAGAGGAATTCGATCTGCTGACTCGCTCCCACCTGGCTCGGGTGCTGGCCGCGATCCTTGAATGCAACGTTTTCATCTTCACCCTGGGGCTGACGGAAAGCTGGGTCTCGGCCTTCGACGGCGCGGTATTTCCCGCCTGCCCCGGAACAATCGCGGGCACCTTCGACCCCGACAGACACCGGTTCGTCAACTTCACCGTCGGCGAGGTCGTCGCCGACATCCTGGGCTTCATCGACCGGATGCGGGCCATCCGGCCGGGCTTGAAGATTGTGTTGACGGTATCGCCAGTGCCGCTGGTGGCGACCGCCACCGGCGAACACGTCTATGCCGCGACGGTGTACAGCAAGTCCGTACTCCGTGCGGCCGCCGCGGAGGCGGTCGCCGCACGGCCGGATGTCCTCTATTTTCCCGCCTATGAAATTGTCACCGGCCCTGGCGCCGAAACCCATTTTGCTGATGACCGGCGCACAGTGACGGTTGACGCTATCAAGACGGTAGTGGATGCGATGCTGAGCCACAGCGAACCTCCGGCGTCCGGAGGCGACGGCGCTCGGGACCGCAGCCGTGCGTTGGAGCAATTGTCGCGTCAGCTTGCCGAGCGCGAATGCGAGGAAGTCATGACTGACACCAAATAGCTAGTTTCTTCTAGTAGACCGTCCCCCGCCGCCCGTTCGAACCGGGCTAGCATGACCGTAGCGCGCAGAGCGGGCGATGTGGTCCAAACACGTGGAGTTCGAAGTCGAGTGCATCGACCGCATGTTTTTGAATGTGTGGGTGCCGCAGTCGTCCTGCTGAGCCGGGGTGCAGGACTCCTTCGTGCGTCGGAGGTCGTGACCAACCACGCGCGTTGTCTGGCCGCGCTCACGGCCGCCGATGGCGCGCGCTGATGGATCCAAGCACCAGACCGCCATCGCTGATGGCACTCATCAGCGATACCAGGATCTCGTGGACCGCCGCTTCTATGCCGCGGCGCCAAATCGGCTGTGGGGGGTCGACTTCAAATGCCGACATCGGCATTTGAAGGCTTATGCCGACATTCCAATTATGCCGATGGCTTTAGTAATGATGCACTCCGATAACGCTTTTGGGGATTTTTGTCGGCATAATCAAAGCCAGGTGAGCCAGGCCAGGATGTCAGGTTCGGGTGGGTAGGCCCCTGGTTTGACGTTGGGTGGTCTGGTGAACCGCTTCGGCGAGTCCGGAGACTTCCTGATGTGAGAACTCATCCGGCGGCTGGTCTCTGGCGTTGAGCGTAGTAGGCGGCCTTTAAGTGTGCGGGTGGAATATCGCCGCAGTACTCGTAGAGGCGGCGATTGTTGAACCAGTGCATCCATTCAGCGGTCGCTAGCTCTACTTCCTCGACGGTCCGCCAGGGCTTGCGGGGCTTGATCAACTCGGTCTTGTAGAGGCCGTTGATGGTCTCGGCGAGCGCATTGTCATAGGAGCTGCCAACCGCTACGACCAAAGGCTGGATTCCTGCCTCGGCGAGGCGTTCGGTGAACCGGATCGAGGTGTACTGCGATCCAGGATCCGTATGGTGGACAACATCTTTCAAATCCAGAACTCCCTGTTGTTGGCGAGTCCAATTCGCCTGCTCGATCGCGTCGAGCACCATCGAGGTGGCCATCGTGGAGGCGACCCGCCAGCCCAGGATCCGCCGCGCGTAAGCGTCGGCGACAAAGGCAACGTAGGCAAACCCTGACCAGGTCGACACGTAGGTGAGGTCAGCTACCCATAGCCGGTTGGGTGCAGGTGGCCCGAACCGACGCCCCACCAGATCGGTAGGGCGCGCTGCGGCCGGGTCGCCGATCGTCGTCCGGCGAACTTTCCCTCGGGTGGTCCCCGACAGACGCAATTCCGCCATCAACCGCTCCACGGTGCATCGGGCCACCGCGACGCCCTAGCGGTTCAGCGCCAGCCACACTTTGCGGGCACCGTAAACGTCGTAGTTGGCGACGTGGACCCGTTTGATGTGGTCTTTGAGCCCTCCGTCGCGGATCTCACGACGGCTCGGTTGATGATTTAGCTGGTCGTAGTAGGTCGATGGGGCGATCGGTACACCCAGCTCGCTTAGCTGGGTGCAGATCGACTCGACGCCCCAGCGCAGACCATCAGGGCCGTCACGGTGGCCCTGATGCTCAGCGACGAACCGGGTGATCAGTGTGTTGGCCGGTCGATCGCGGCCGCGAAGAAAGCCGATGCTGTCTTCAGAATCGCGTTAGCCCTGCCTAGTTCGGCGTTCTCCCATCGCAGGCGCTTGAGCTCAGCCGACTCGTCGGTCGTCGTTCCTGGTCGTGCGCCGGCATCGATCTGGGCGTGGCGCAGCCAGCGGCGCACCGTCTTAGCCGTGCCAATACTCAGCAACCCGGCGCCCTCAGTGATTGCTGTCCATTCCGATTTGTCCTGATCGCTGATGTCGGCGACCATCCGCACCGCCCGCTCACGCAGCTCCGGCGGATACCTCTTCGACGAACCATCTGACATGACTCCATCCTTTCCAAGCGATGGAGTCTCCGGACATCCCGGGGCGGTTCACATCCGCGATTGCATGCCGTACCCGCAGCAGGGCATCTCGCAGCCACCGGGAGCCACTGCAAGCGCCCCGTCTAGCCACACTAGGGTTGCTCATTGATGATGTAGAGCCTGACGACCCAGTTAGGAGAAATCGTTGCCTGAGACGCCGCAAGGTCAAAATAAAGTCATGTGGCCATCTGATACTCACGCAGGTGCCGAGCTGGCCAACTTGTTGACGGTAACGGACGATGGCCAGGGGGTTTACGTTACATTCGGGCATTTCCCGCCTGACCCCGCACCGAGGACAAGCGCGGCGGGCGTGGTGCCCCGCATCGTATCCTCGGTCTATATCAGCTACGCCAACGCCAAACTTCTGGCGGAAGGTCTCAGCATCATATCGCGAGGAATGCAAACTCGACGATGACCCAGCGCGCGGCCTCTGCGGCGGGGGACGGGGGCCTCCGTTTTCTCTTGCCGGAGGCCGGCCAGCGCGCAGGTTGTTTTAGGCCAATACGGCAAAACGTTGCGCCGAACCCGGCGAGCTCGACGATCAGGTCGATCATGCAGTCCGCTTGGCGGAGAATGGTGCCTACGTTGACGACATATGCGTCTTCGACGCGTGCGTCGCTGCCGCGGCGCCGGATCTCGGTGGGCAGGATCTCTGCCATGCGCGCTTGCGGTCATTTATTTTATCGCCGCCATCGTTTTGCTCCTGCCTTCCACCAAGTGCGCGGACGGTAGTTGGTCGTTCAGTGAGCACCCGCACGCCAGCGGCACATGCTACGGCCACGGCGGTGGGGTCTGGCCCGAGATCGCGCGGACGCTCAAGCCCGGCAAGCCGCATATTTTCACTGTGCCACTGGTTTGCCGCGATCAGCCCTCACGCCAGCGGGTGAGGCGCACAACGGAAGGCTTAGTCGAGTTCCTGGAGCCCCCGATGCACCACGGGAATCCCGAGCAGCGCGGAACGCTGGTCACCATGGATTGGGGTCACGACATCGCTTGCTTGATCCGCGACGCGAGTGGGCTGGAAACGCGCATCGATCGACATCGACGACCTCGAACACGGGGTGCGTGGGGAGTACAGCCACGTGTTGATCAGCACCAAGCCTCCTCAGAATGATCGAAACGGAGGAGAGTCGCTGCCGCCCGCATGAGGCTCAGGGCTTTTCCAGCAGGGTGACGCGGTCCAGTGCCGGCATTCCGCCCCAGTCGATGGTCTGGTCCTCGAGGATCACCAGTCCCGCCTGGTCGGCCAGAGTCTTGAAGATCGCCGGTGTCATGTAAGCGCGTGCTTCAGGGTTCTGGCCGAAGCTGCGGTCCGGGTTCTCGGTGTAGTTCGAGTGATGGAACAGTGCACGGCCGCCCGCTTTGAGGATCCTGTGCGTGTCGGCCAGATAGGCGCCCACAACGTCCGCATGGAAGTGCACCATCGCGTCATAGCAGAACACACCGGTCACGCTGGCATCCGCGATGCCGGTGAAGCCCACACCGTCATTCAATTCAACCCGGATCTTGGGAAAGGGGCGGAGGCGCTCGCGTGCGAATTCGATGTTCTCGGGCAGCACGTCCATGCAGACCAGCGAGCCGACGAGGTTGTCGTAACGCCGGCCGATCATCTCACCGTGACGACCGTGACCGCACGCGAGTTCGACGAGCGTCTCCAGGTCCATGCGTTGGAACAGCTTCAGGAAAGGGCTATTCTCACCCCAAAAGACGTGGATCCATTGCTCGGCGATCGCGTAGTACGGCGAGCCCTTCCACACCTCGGCGTCCTTCTGCGCAACGGCCTTAACGTCTTTCACTCGCTGATGCCTCCTGCGATATTTGTCGCACGACCTTACACGAGTCGCCGCCGTCTCTGGGCGGCCGCGAAGAATTCGCGTGCCGTCCGCTTCGTACCGGGGAGCGAGTCGAACGCCTGCGATTCGGTCTCTGATTTCATCGGCTTCCTCGAAAAGCCTGCCACGCCTCCAGTTCGTCGGCTGTTCCGGAAGCTATCTTCGACGCCGCGCTCGTATCCCAAGGTCATCGCCGAGACCAGGGGGACCTCGCCGATGCCTTCCTCGCGGAAGAGTTCGCGCCAGCGCAACAGTGTGGCCGACAGATGGGGAGCACGTTCGGCCGGTAGACGATCAGCATCGGCTTGCCGTCGACGCGGATATTGCGAGGATCGGGGAAATAGGGGGGCACGCTCCTGGCGAACTCAAGGTCGAGCTCCGGGCGGTGCTTCTGCTGCATCAGCACGTCGCGCTCGCTGCCGTCCCAGCGCCAGCTCCAGCTCTCGCTGGCCCAGCACAGGCAGAACGGGAAGTCGGGCGACCCGCTTTCCACCATTTGGTCGAGAGGGCGCTGCAGCAGGCGCTTCCCGGCGAACCAGCAGCAGTAGCAGATGCCGTGGAGCCATGGCTGCGGGCCAGGTCGGCCTGTGCCTCACGGATGGCGGGCACGCGCAGGTCGTACTAGCCCCAGGTCCGTCGGATACGCGGCTGCTGGTGACCAGGGTAGAGCGGCATCGCCTGGGTCACGTTGCGCCACTCGGTGAATCCCTTGCCCCACTACAGATCGTTTTCCGGGATGGGATGGAACTGCGGCGGATAGAAGGCGATCGGCTTAATGACCCCCTTGGACCGTGCTCTGCAATGCGCTACCGACGCTGCGCCGATACCACAGGTTTTGCTCTCCTGCGCTTCGAGGCGGCGCTACCGGCCTTATCCATCGGCGCGGCCTTGAGCTGATCCTCGACGCTTTGCCGATACTTCGTCTGCAGGCTGCGTACCCTGGCCGGCAACTTCAATCTCTCCGCGCCAAGCGCATGGCACTGCGCGATCTCGGCAACGTGCTTGTCTGCCTTGAGGGCATGCGTGACGCTTTCTGCATGGCGCCGGTGCACGTTGAGAGGATCGGCGATGTAGGCGATGCGCGCACCCGGTGCAGTCAGTACTTCCAGATACAAGCGCCAGTCACCGGCCATGCGGAAAGTCTTGAGTTCTTCCTGGCAGGCATCGAGCGCGCGCAATAAGGCCTCCCGGCGCCAGACCACGGCACTGACGTTGAGGATGAGATTGCGAACGGCGAGATGACGGCGCACGAAGTCATCCCCGTCAAATGTGGCCGACGTAGCCAGTGTGCCGCGGCCGTCGTGCTCGTAGTAGTTCTTGTAGCTGTCCCACAGCGGGCTGCCGTCGTAGTCGATCGTACGGCTGTCGGAAAAGCCGAGGCTGATCGCGGGGTCGGCCTGCATCGCGCCGACCACGGCGTCGAGAAACTCGGGGTCCGTGAGGTCGTCGGCCTCGGCGATCCACAGGTACTCGCCGGTCGCCAGTTCCGCGGCCTTGCGCCACTGTGCGAACACCGACCCGGAGTTCGCGTCGCTGGGCAGGAGCGTCAGCTTGCGATTCCACTCCCTGGCGATCTGCGGAATCACGTCCAGGCTGTCGTCGCTGGAGCAGTCGTCGAGCACCATTATCTCGTGCACGGGGTGGGTCTGCTGGAACACCGATGCCAGCCGCGCCGGCATGAAGCGCGCATAGTTGTAGTTGGGGATGGCCACCGAGACGGTAGGCAACTGGGGAATCGCCAGCCGCAACAGCTGTCGAACGTAGTCACCGAAATCGAGATGGGTGCCCACGAACTCTTTGCGTCGCGCGGCATCCTCCGCACGTTTCCCACCGCGCACCAGACGGGCCAGTTCCTTGCCCATGGCGATGACATCGCCGGGCGGCACCACGGTGCCCATCCGATGCCGGGCCAGGAAATCCGGCATGCCACCCGACCCGTCGAACACCAGCACCGGTAACCCCGCGGCGAGCGCCTCGTGAACGACGGTGGGAAAAGGGTCCTCGCGCGAGGTGAGCACGAAAGCGTCGGCCGCGAACAAGAAAGTCTCGACGTCCTTTCGATAACCCGGCATGTGGAAACTGCCCGTACTTTTCGCGCCGTCGATATCCGCGGTCAGCCAGTCGCGCACGGGCTGGGATATGTCACCGATCCAGCAAAAATGCACTCGCTGCTTGCACAGGTGGTTCGTGTGCCGCCACAACTGCAGGAACAGGTCGAAGCCCTTGCGTAAGTCGGCGTAACCGATCCCGAGCACCAGCTTCTCGCCGGCGGCGATACCGAGTTCCTCACGGATGGCCGCACCGCCATCCTCCGGCTCGGCGAGCTGCGTGTACATACCCTGCGGTAGCAACAGCATGCGGTCATCCACTTCCACTCCGACTTCGGCGGCGACCTGGTCGCGTACGACAGCGGCAGGGAACACGGCATGACGGCTCAGTTCCAGCGCCGCCTTGGCGCTGGCCGCAAAGTTTTTTTCGCGGATAATGCGCGGCAACTCGTGGACGAGGCAGATCGAATCGATGCCGTGATTCCGCAGATGGGGCAGGATCAGCCCGGCCGCAACGGTATTGACGATCGCGTGCGCGAAGCCGCGCATCTTGAAGCCTTCGACCTTGGCCGCAAGCGTCCCTCCGTCGGCCTTGGTCACTGGTGCCACGTCGCGGTAGGTTTCCTCCAGCGTGCCGCCATCCAGCAGCAGAAACTCGACCTGCACACCGCAGTCGCTCTGCAGCCGACGCGCGATATTGACGAGCAGATGTTGCGCGCCGTGGGGCCAGGCATCATGACCGACCAGCAGAAGCTTGTAGTCGCCCGACACGGCGCCGACGACAGCACGACCGGTGGCGTTCAGGTACGCCGAGCCATAATAAAGGTCCGGCTCCAAGTACGCCGCCTCGCACCACTCGTTCCAGGCATTGACGCAGACGAAGTGTTCGCCGAAGAACGGCTTCTCGCATGCCTTTTCGATGAGCTGGCCGAGCCAAGCCTGATACTTCGCGGGCGTCGAGCCCTGGAGAACAAGCCCGTCGCCTTGCCGGCGCGCGTCGTTGTCCCAACTCGGCACAGCCGTCTTTATCAGCGGGAACGAAGGCATTGGTTCGTCAACCGAACGGGCAACGACGTCGTCGTAATTAAATATTTGGCCTGTGAACTCGATGTCGATGAGTTCAAGCTGTTCGTACATCGGCGGGTCGTACATCGGCGGCAGGTCAGCTGCCAGCTTGTGTGGCGGGAACTCGACAGCGCCGTCAAAGCCGAACTCGTCCGGATTAGTCGCATAGAACTGCGCCATTATCAAAATGGGATCCTCATCGAACCTTTCCTTGAACAGGGCGCGCCAGCGTATCAGCGACTTCTTCGGCTCCGGGATGGTGTCCGCGCGATAGATCATCAGCAGCGGACGGCCGTTGATGCGGATGTAACGCTTGTCTTTGAAGTGGTGGACGAAGCCTTCGAGCACGTGCTCGTCGTCGTCGGGTTCGTAGTCTTGGGAAATCAGTACATCGCTCTCAGCGCCGTCCCAGCGGCGCGTCCAGTTCTCATTTGCCCACAGGAGGCAGAACGGCATGTCGATGGACGGATCGTCGAGGAACTGCTCCAGCGGCTTTTCCATCAGCCGCTTGCCGTTGAAGTAGTAATAGTAGTAAACAAAACCGTAAATGCCGGCGCCCTTGGCCATCGCCACCTGGCGCTTGAGCGTGTCAATGGAATCCAGCGAGTAGAAGCCGAGATCGCGCGGAATGCGCGGCTGGTAGTGCCCCTTGAAGCGCGACACGCCGCGCGCGATGTTGGTCCACTCGGTAAAGCCCCTGCCCCACCAACGATCGTTCTCGGGAAAGGTGTGGAACTGCGGCAGGTAGTAGGCCAGCACCTTGGCCTTGCGCGGCGCCGACGGTGGGATGGGTTTGAACTCCTCGAAGTCCGCCGAGGGCCGGGTGAACTGCTTTACCGCGCGCGGAATGGAGGCCTCGTCATCGGGAGGCGCGCCGTACACGCCGGGTTGATGCTTGTGATCGAGGTAGTGCAGGAACGGGTTTTTCTCGAGGTCACCGCCCAGGTAGCGCTTTGCGTAGTAGCGGATATTGAACGAAGGTGAAGGATTGCGTCCTTCGCGGTAGCCGGTGAACAGGAAGTGCTCGAACGCGTCTATGCCGGCGTCGCGCACGTCATTGTTGGCGGACCCGTAGTACTCAACATCGAATTCCGGCAGCGGGCTGAACCGGCAGGTTGTGCGATTCGCGAGATAGTGGGCGAGCGAGTTTTCGTTCTCGGGGATGGCGTAGGCACGGCGATACCAGGCCGCGTCGAAGATGCGACTTGGTTGCCGCCCTTCGAGATCGCCCATTATCACGAAGTGATACAGCGGCTGGACGCCCGCATCGCGGACGTCAGGGTAGACGCGCAAATACCAGGCGGGGTCGAAGTACAAGTTTGGCCGCCGACCTTCCCGGTAGCCTTCGAAGAAGAAGTGCCTCAGCGCCTCGTGTTCGGTCTGGAAGCTCGTCCCGCAGGCATTGTTGTAGTAGTGCCAGTCGAACAAGCCCGATTGCCGCACCTCGTCGAGTTCGGCCTGCGCGGCATTGTCACGCTTTTCCACCCCCTTCCCGTCTTGGCCGGGTATGTCGCGCTTGGGCGAAATGCCCAGTTCCCGGCCCTCGATCAGGAAGTGCAGCAAGGGGTTTTCGGCTTTGAGCCCGCGCATGGCGCATTGCTCCAGATAGTGCGCGGTGTCGAATTCCTCGTGCGGATCGCGCCCCTCCGCCGCGCCGTGTTCCAGGTAATGCAGGACGGGATCGACTCCGCGGTCGGCGACATCCTTGTACTTGCACAGATAAAAATCGGCGCTGAAGAACGATGACTCGGAAATCAACTCGTATTGGTCAACGAACGAGAGGGCAGCCGGGGGGGCTTTGTGTCCGATACGGGATTCCTGACCGTCCATCCCCGAAACCTATCGTGCGATCTCGGATTGAATCACTGTTTTGCGAACCCTTTCGGCAGGTCCTCGATCGCGACCTGAGCCTGTCGATATCCTAAGCATTGTAGATGTCCTTGATCGGTGCTAGCGCGCCCCGGTGCGCTGATTTCGGCAGCGCAGCAAGGACATTGGGTTGCGTGTGAAATCAGCACCTTTGTTCTTTGCCGGGAATACCTCGAGCGCCGCTTTCCGGAAGCCCAGCGCCCCGTGCCTGACAGCCAGCACCGCGGCCGATCATCCCACGGCAACGGCAATCGCGCAGCAGATCGGCCCACGACTCGCTGGATTTGCGACAGACGTCGCTGATCGCCACCAGTTCCTTGCGGCCACGAGCGCGCACGCCCAGCATCACTAGCAAGCAGAGTTTCGCCTTCTCTGGGCGGACCTTGAGATGGATGCCGTCGACCCACAGGCGCGGGAGCTCGGCCCAGACGTAAACACCGAACCGAGACTCTCGAATATCCTCGACCGAGGTGGTTTCGGGCAGTTGCACTAGACAGCCAGACCTGAGATGCAGAGCACTTCGTCGAGGCTGGCGGTGCGCAGCCCGGCGCGGGCGACCAGTCGGCCAGATTGGGCCGGCGGATCTGGGTTGTGCATACCGCCGGCCCGATCCAGGCGTGCGGTCTCAAACATCGCCGGGCCACTGGCCACCACATCGGTCAGCAGGTAGCGGCCGGTGTCGGGTGCCCGGCGCACAGCCTCCTCCGCTGCGCTGGCGCCGGTCAGCTTGACCGCATCTTCGAAGTTGATGCCCACTTGAAACACCTGCGGTTCGGCGTCGAGCACCGCGCTCAGGCGGGTGATGAAGTTCTCGGGGGCGAAAAACCGCCAGCCTTTGCCTAGGTGCAGCCAGAATCGTCCGTTGATTTGCGCGCGAAGCCGCGCCAGCCGGGCGGCGGGCTTGTCGCCGGATCGGCTACGGGCGAACTCGAGAAAACCGTAGCGTTTGCGCAGCTTCGTGCGGTCGCGCGCGGATAGGCCGGCATCGAGCACCAGGAAGCGCCCGACGCGTGCCACATCGAGGCAGCAGTTCAGGAAAGAGTTCAGGGTCTGTTCGGTGGTCTCGCGGTCGGGCCCGGCGATCAGGCTGACGGTGACTTCGGACTTACCGGGAACTGCGGCCAGTAAGTGCATCACTGCGTCGGGGTAGGGTGCGGCCGCCTCGAGCATGACCGGCACCGAAAAGTCGCGGTTGGCCGCAATCCTTTGCCGATCAGGCTCGGGCAGGTCGAGCCTGCCCAGCAGGCCCCGACACAGCGTGAACGCCTCGGCGTGCTCACCGGTCCGGGATGCGCACACCGCCCGCTCATCGGTTGCGCGCCAAGCGTAAACCTGGGTGATCTCTGCCGGGAGAAGGAGATCCTGCTCGGGAAATGGGATTTCGCCGGCGCGCTGGGCAAGCAGGTAACCGAGCCGGTAGCGCTCGAGTTGGCGATACGCTGTGGCGACGGCAAGTAGCGGCTCGGCGCGGGTCGGTCGAAAGTACCAGGCGCTCAGGTAGGCGTCTTCGCAGTCTGGCCACGGTTCGCCGCATTGCTGCATTGACTGCGCGAGCCGAAACATCGAGTAGTAGATCTCCTCGTCGCAGCCGCGCATCTCGGCCCGACGCGCATACCACTTGCGGGCGTCGACGAAATCGCCCAATTGGAAGTAGGTGTGGGCTAGGAACAAGACCGACCGCGCATCCTCGGGATTGTGTCTGACCTTGGCCAGCAACTGATCGCGTTCTTGGTCAGCCTTATGCCTGAGCAGGTTGCGGTTGCGGAGCTGATGGTCTGCGCTGTGGCCTTTGTATTTGAGGCGCACATCGATGCACGCTTCGTCTCGCGCAGCGGTCTGGTAGGTGACACCCTGGATGCCTTCCGTCAGAGCGCGCTGTACGACGGCGACCTGGTCGCGAGCGGAGAAAGTCTGGTAGCCCCGCTCGGCGAGCTCGCGCCGCGCGCGCTCGTCGCCGAGGAGTTCCACACAGCGCTCGACCAATCCGTCGTAGTCCGCGAAAGCCACACTGGACCCCAGGTCGCATTCCAATCTCGGATCGGCACCACGCTCGGAGACCACCGCCCGCCTATTGGCGAGAAGGTACGAAACCCGCGCAATCTCGAAGATTTTCGCGTCCCAGTAGTGGATATTAAGGACGATCTTCGAGCGTGCGATCCAGGCATCGCGGCTCGCACCGAGGGCACCCGATAGCCATTTGACACGAAAGCCTCGGTCGTGCAGGTCCCTGAGAACGGCGTAGCGGCGCTCGCTGAGCATGCCGTAGAAAAGGACGTCGATGTCCTCGGGGGCTGGGGCGATCCGTGTCAGCTCGGGCACGTATCCGATCGGAACGTAGGTGGGCCGGGGCAGTCCCAGGGAAGCGAGGTATTCGATGTTGGCTTGACTGTAATCCCAATTCGAGTAGCGCCGGAAAAGGTCGACGAAGTCAGGCATCGCCATCCACGGCGAGTCGTCACCCAATTGCTCAAGGTTGTAGAAGACGGGATTTTTGGGCGGCTCCAGGCCGTAGTGGAGGAGGTGGTTTCCGCCGAACACAATGGTGCGACGGTCGTCGAGGTCGAGGCGGTTGGTCAGCACCGAGTCATGGCCAAGCGCCAGAAGAGCATGGTGCACTGCCTCCGCAACCTCGCGAAAACCCCCGCCGACGGTCGGATTGCTGGGAGGTGCCACAACCGCGACCGCAAACAGCATGGGTGCAGCATAGTAAAGGAATGAGGAGCGCTGCGTTGTGCGGATTTGTCAGTCACCCGGTTGCCCGCTGGGCTCAGGGCAGCCTTTCAAGCTCGTGTGTGATCACGGGGCCGACGAGAAGCATCAAGATGCCTGCGAAACATCATGTCGAGATTTCACTCCGGTGCGACTGGTCCCGCCATGTGAGCGGATTGGGCTCGGTTACCGTGATTTCGGCGCTCCGGGCACGCCGGCGACGCCGTAAGTCGTGCGGCGGCGCCGCGTTTGACCTGAGCCGGCGTTGCCTGGGCGGCGCTGCTGCCTGACCGATCAAGTAAGTGCGACGAGAGGGCCCGCCCGATGAACGAAAATGACATCGCGACCGGAAAGTACCGCTTGTCCGGCGTCTCATACATCGAATTTCTCAGCGCGCTGCACACCCACTTGACGCCGCGCAGCTATCTTGAGGTCGGCACAGCGACAGGGGATTCGCTGAATGTTGCTAGCTGCGACACGATCGCGGTGGACCCGGAGTTCCAAGTTCAGGCCGGCGCCACCGGCTCCCGGAAACGCACGTTTTTGTTTCAGATGACCTCAGACGACTTTTTTGCCACAGAAGACGCCCCCGCGCTGCTGGGACGGCCAGTGGATATGGCCTTCCTGGACGGCCTGCACCGGTTCGAATACCTGCTGCGCGATTTCATCGGCGCCGAGGCCGCCTGTCATCCCCGCTCACTGATCCTGCTGCATGATTGCGTCCCGGCGAACACGCGGATGGCCTCGCGGCAGCCCCGGGCTGGCGATCCCTCCGAAGGAGACACCGCTCACTGGTGGACCGGTGATGTGTGGAAGTTGCTGCCGATTCTGCGTGAGTACCGCCCGGACCTGCGGCTACACGTGCTGGACTGTCCGCCTACCTGCCTGGTCGCGGTCACCCGGCTGGATCCTGAATCGAGCGTTCTTGCCGATTGTTATTACGAGATCGTCGATCAGTACGCCGGATTGGTTCTCGACGAGGACCGGTTGAGGGCATTGTGGGACAAACTCGAACTCACCGCTTCGCGACCGCTTTACGAGCAACCCGACCGCCTGACCGAGCTATTCACCTTCTACTGACCCAATGTCGAGCCACCGCGTCTACCTCAGAAACAGCTCTAAAATTAAACCTGCAGGCCTGATGCGGGTCTTAATAATTTCTCGGTCAGTTGAGCATTGGTCTCGCCTTCCTCGACGGCCTCTGATATGCCGACCTTGGAGCGGCAATCACCGCAGCCGACGACACCTCTCGTTTCAGGTCAGCCCAAGGTCACTCGCGGGAATATTCGATACCTTATGATCGCGGCTAGGGGCGTGTATGGCACAGACACCGACGCGATGGCCGCACTTGAGGGGCTGTCGCTGGCAGGGTTCTCCACCATCAGCCTCGGCGAATCACCACCCCTCGCGCCACCAAATTCGCCACCACAGTCCAGGTCGGGGTTGGCACCCATGAGGAAAGGCCCGGAATGCTACCAGCCGGTTTGTCCGCGGCAGAACTCCTGAAGCTGCCGGGAGAGGCCTCGCCCTCGTGGGCGATTTTCGACCCTTCTTGGTACCTGCACGCCTATTCGACCGTACGTGGCACACTTGGTAATGCCAGCCCAACGGCGCTTCTTAGCTTCTATCTTCAGGTTGGACAGCGGATAGGGCACTCCCCAAACCGATATTTCGACGAAACGTGGTATCGCATGGCGTACCCGAATGTCGTTCGGGATGTGCAAAACGCCCAATACCTCTCCGGCTTCGACCACTACTGTCGCCACGGTCACCGGACCCTTGCACCGCATTGGCTCTTCAGCGAAGGATATTATCGCGACCAGAATCCCGACCTAACCGACGAGGTGCTCGACGCGGCCAATCTCGTCAACGGTTACGATCACTTTCTCCGCCGGGGCGCGCAGGAATGCCGCAGAGCCCATTTATTCTTTGATCCGAAGATCTACCAGGCCGGGCTTGGCCCTAATGCTTCCTGGCTGAGCGGTCACGCAGGGCCTTTCCATCACTTCCTTGACCGGATCGAACGTGGCCGATATGAGCTGCGTGCGTCGCAGTACTTCGATCCGCCATGGTATTTGCTACGGTATCCCGAAGTTGCGTCCGCAATCGAGAGGGGTTCCTGGCGCTGCGCATTGCATCATTATCTCGCGAATGATTCGCCGACGATATTTGATCCATCACCAGAATTCTCTGAAGCAGCCTATTTGAGGCGCTATCCCGACGTTGCGGCAGCCGTTGATCGCGGGGGTTTCCGGAATGCCTATGCCCACTTTATCGAAAATGGTTTGGCCGAAGGTCGTTTGGCCGAAGCTGCCAGCGAACCGGCTGCCGGCGAATCCCAAACCAGCACTGGTAAGCGTGCGGTCGCGCCTGCAGCGTTTCGCTTGTCCGGCGTCTACTACATCGAATTTCTCACCGCGCTGCATACCCACTTGACGCCGCGCAGTTATCTGGAGGTCGGCACCGCGACAGGGGATTCGCTAAGTGTTGCTAGCTGCGACACGATCGCGGTGGACCCGCAGTTCCAACTTAAGGCCGGTGCCACCGGCAACCGGAAACGCACGTTGTTGTTTCAGATGACCTCAGACGACTTCTTCGAGACAGAAAATGTACCCGCATTGCTGGGACGACCAGTGGATTTGGCCTTCCTGGACGGCCTGCACCGGTTCGAAGTCCTGCTGCGCGATTTCATCGGCGCGGAGGCCGCCTGTCATCCCCGCTCACTGATTCTGTTGCATGATTGCGTGCCGTCGAACACGCGGATGGCGTTGCGGCAGTACCACCATGGCGATCCCTCCGAAGGAGACACCGCTTATTGGTGGACCGGTGATGTGTGGAAGCTGCTGCCGATTCTGCGCGAGTACCGCCCGGACCTGCGGCTACACGTGCTGGACTGTCCGCCTACCGGCTTGGTCGCGATCAGCCGGCTGGACCCCGAATCGAGCGTTCTTGCCGATCGTTATTACGAGATAGTCGATCAGTACGCCGGATCGGTTCTCGACGAGGACCGGCTGAGGTCGTTGTGGGACAGACTCGAACTTACCGCTTCGCGACCGCTGTGCGAGGAACCCGACCGCCTCACCGAGCTTTTCACCTTTTACACGCCACGTTCCGGGATGGCATCAGTGAGTAATGAAATCAACGAGACGCAAAATGAAGAATTGTTAGTTCGCGCGTCGTCGGAGCGGAAGCCGGATTTGTTGCCCCGAGGCAGATTTCTGCTCCGAGACTGGCCGCCATCGGATGGCACGCTGACAGTCATCGAAGCGCCAGTGATAGTAGATCGATTGAGGCCGCCTGAGTTCGTTTGCAACCTCTCCGGTAGGGAGATACCCGACTGGTTCAGTACGGGCGCCCATATCCATGGAAGCTACTTGGTTTCGCGACCCGACGTGCTTCTATTCGGCTCCAACCATGTGGTGAGTAAATCCGGGCTGTGGTCGTGCGAAACGCGGACAGGCGGGTTCGGCGGGGGTACCGGGGGGTTTAAGCGGCAATTCATGGAGTTGGCGGCGCATCCTGCGTTTTCCAATTCCTACCCCGGCGTAAAGCCTCATATCGAGTTTGAGGGCGATGAGATTGCTATCGATTGCAACACGCTAAGCCCGTACGATGTCGAATCGATCGCGGAACCGGTGTTCCTCGCGACTCCTCTCGAACCCGACAACTGGGCCAGATGGATCGCAACTGTCCTTCCCAAATGCGCTCAGTTCAAGACATTCGGGAACGGAAGGAAATTCTTTTGCCGGGCTGCGTATCCCTGGCAGCGGGACCTTTTGCAACTGCTGGGCATCGAGAGGGCTCAAGTGCTGGAGCACGATCCGGGCAAAACATATTTTTGCCGTGACGTCCTAACCGTGGAATATTCGCTGGCAAACCTGTCAGTGAGTGAAGCTGAAAAGCAGATCTTCGCCGCCTTGGCGAATGCCTGCCGGCAAGATACGGCAGACACTTTTGGCGAGCGAATCTTCGTGTCGCGCCTCTCCGTTTCGGCCAAACCTCCTTACCACCGGGTTTTGCAAAACGAATGCGATCTTATCGCCGCGCTGGGCGAGTTGGGTTTCCAGACGGTTGAACCGGAGCAGCTACCACTTAAAGAGCAGATTGGGATGTTTGCACGAGCTAAATGCGTTGTCGCCTTGGGCGGAGCAGGGCTTTTTAGCACTCGTTTCTGCCCGCCCGGCACAACTGTAGTGGACATCGAATCGAGTGATACTTTCATCTGCGACCACTCCAGGATGCTCAGTTCATTGGGACACCGCTATGGCATTATCTATGGACAGCAAGACCCCGCCGATCCGGCGCAGATCCACAAACGGTGGAACATTGATGTACAGGGCGCCTGCGCGGCAATTCGAGAGATTCTTTGAGTATTTTCTCGATATCAAGGCAGGTCAGGCCGGATTAGTTCGGATGCATGGCAGGACGGACGTGGTGGCCTGATCGAGCCGGTTTGGATCTCGATCTTGATTTGGTTTTGGGCGTGCTCGTGAATCCCGGTCAGCGTCGACGGCGGTCACGGCGCGCCATCGGTGACGGTGTCGTCGGGTAAGGCCGCGCCCTTCAGCACGGTGCTTGATTTCGTCGCTGGAGCCGGGGTCGAGATGGCCCTCGTGCCCGCATCGGAGGCTCTGTCGGCAAGCCTGTGGCCTCTGACAACGCACGCTTAATATCTAGGCGAGGCTCCAGTCCCTACCGTGTAGACTCCACGGGCTGTGGTCACGCGATGGGCGACAAGGTGTAATCGGCGCTCAATGCGTCGGCAATCATTTTCGACGGCGAGATCATCCGACCAGCTGCTAGAACCGCCAAAGCGGAAATGCAGCGTACCGTAATTGCACACTGCTTCAAGGATGGCGAAACAGAACCAAAATGAGCGACGATTGCAATCGAAGCAGGTTGATCCACCGCTATCTTAATCTTCTCGAGGCGTCCTTGACGGGCATGCTGTTCGAGGATAAGCCCATGAGTGGGCAGGGCGAGTTCGATCCCAACACCCGCCTACTGGGACGCGACTGGCCTTCGCTTTCCGTCTCTATGATTGGAAGCGTTCGTATGCGAAACTTACGCCATGCCTGCGAGACAGTGATACTGGATGGTGTTGAGGGCGATTTTATTGAAACCGGAGTGTGGCGGGGTGGCGCATGTATTTTGATGAAGGGTGTTCTGGCGGCATATTGCGACGACAATCGACGCGTATTTGTTGCCGACAGTTTTGCTGGACTTCCACCACCGGACCCTCGGAATTTCCCCATCGACGTGAACTCTGCTGCGGGCCAACTTCACGCCGTTGCCGAACTTCGAGTGTCGCGCAACGCTGTTGAGGACAACTTCCGCCGCTTTGGGCTACTGGATCAGAGGGTTGTTTTCCTTGAAGGCTGGTTCAAGGATACGCTGCCATGCGCGCCGATCGATAAATTAGCTGTATTGCGGCTCGACGGCGATATGTATGAATCGACGATCGAGGCGCTGAACGAACTCTATCACAAAGTGTCATACGGCGGCTTCGTAATAGTGGATGATTATGGTGTCATAGAAGTTTGCGCGAAGGCCGTACACGATTTTCGTGAACGTTACGGGATCTCATCGCCCATCCTGCCGATTGACGGGATCGGCGTGTACTGGCGTGTTGACCACCCGCCGATACGTTAAAATTTCTCGTCGGTTGCTTACTCTTTTCGCAGAAGCGGCACCGAGCTTATTTATCGGGTTGATCCTTTACCGGCTCTTTCGGAATGGAGTGCAGCTGAGGTTGGCACGCTCGATTTGATCGGGTTGTGCCGGTGAGCTGGGACGGGCCCCGGGCGGTAGAGGATGCAGGTGTCGAAGCCGCATTCCTGCTACGTGGCGAGCCCAGTGCCTGACCCTACGTCGTCTTCTGGGGCTGTTGTTGCCGACGCGATCGTGCGCACCGTCGGACTCGGTGTGACGATCACTGACGCCGCTGTCGACGGCGACCCCCAAGTGTGTTCTGCAACTTGCGCGGTGACGGTCAGCACCGCCGCCCTGGATGTGGTAGCGAGGGCACCTGCCGGGATACCGTGATCCGCAAGGTGATCGACATTCCGGTGGGGCTGTCACGAACCGCTAAGCCGGGCCACAGGCTGACATCGCGACTTTGCCGAGGCCGTGCTGAACTAAACCCGACCGTGTCCATTTATATGGGGTATAAACCCGACGGTGTCCAGTTTATAGACCCGAGTAGATCCAGTTTGAAAGCCTAGAAACACGATTTTGTCCAGTTTATAAACCCTACTGCGTCCAATTTTAAGGCTCGTAAACCCGACTGTTCCCAGTTTATCGAAAGCCGTATCGGTAACCGACCTGCGTGCATTACGGTCTTCATTTAGCTGCTCGGATCGCGTTTCTGACGATGCCCTTATGCAGCGCTGGCGATGAACTTAAGGAGCGATGTTATGAGCTCTCCTTTCTATATTGACCCCGCCGTCGTCCAGTGGGTGACTGCGAACCTCGACAGCATCGGTTCAAACTTGGCGAACGCCACGTCGGCGGCGGCCATTCCGACGACCGGGGTGGCGTCGGCGGCGTCCGATGAGGTGTCGACGGCGGTCGCTTCGCTGTTCGGTCAGTATGCGGACGAGTATCAGGCGCTCCTCGCGAAGGCGCAGGCCTTCCATGACCAGTTCACGCGCACCATGGCGGCCAGCGGGGCTTCGTATGTCACCGCCGAGGCGCAGAATGCCGCGCAAATGTTGCAAGCTGCGGCGAGCACCGATCCGATCGATGCGTGGTTCCTGCAGAACACGGGGCGTCCGCTGATCGGCAACGGTGCGAATGGGACCAGCGGGGCGCAGGGGACGGCCGGCGGTGCCGGCGGGTGGTTGTTCGGCGACGGCGGTCGCGGTGGCAATAGCACGGCTACGGGCGCGACCGGCGGTGCTGGTGGGTCGGCGGGTCTGATCGGTCGGGGCGGGGCCGGCGGCATGGGCGGTCCTGGTGGCGCCGGTGGTGCGGGCGGCCGCGGTGGTTGGTTGTACGGTGCCGGCGGAGCCGGCGGTCCCGGCGGATCAGCCATTTTGCCCGGTACGACAGGCGGTGCCGGTGGTGCCGGCGGCGCCGGAGGGTTCTTCTTCAGTCCTGGTGGTCATGGTGGCGCCGGCGGGGCGGGTGCTCCGGGTGCTACTGATGGCGCCGGTGGCGCCGGTGGTGCCGGTGGTGCCGGTGGTCGGGGCGGATTCTTCATGGGCGACGGCGGTGACGGCGGTAACGGCGGGCAAGGCGGCCCCGGCGGTAACGGCCCGCTCGGCGGCGGTCCCGGCGGTGGCGGCGGCGCAGGCGGTCCCGGCGGTCCCCCCGGGCTCTTGGGTCACCCGGGTGCTCAGGGCGCACAAGGTGGCCAGGGTCCACACGGTGCGACCGGATAGCTCGTCAGCTGGTGCGGCTTGGCTTCCGGCTGAGGGCACCTGCTGAGCTTGTCCCCTGAGTTGTCGTCATTGTTTGTGAATCTCGTCGTGCTGTTCGGCCATCCGTATTCGTCCGGTACTAGCTTGCCGCTTGGTCCGGCGCCAGGTGGATTTGATCGCGGACGGGCAGCGCCGCCTCGGCGAATTCACCCTCGCTGAAGTCGCGACCAGCGGATCCCCTCGAAGAAGTCAGTCAAGTGCACGACCCTGCAAAAGGAATTGCCTTCCCGCTCGGAATGGTGGGTCTCGAATCGTCCCTTATCCCATTGCACGACAGGCGCATTCGTTAGCCGAGTCTAACGGGCGTTTCTCGGGGCCGAAGTGCAGCCGGTAGGCGGTGCTGTCATTACGGCGACACGCCCGACGACGATCGCCGATGGCCCCAAAACGTGCGGTGTTCGCCGAACAACACCAATCACCCATAGCCGCAGCTACTTTGCGTACAACCCGATCCACGATAGGCGATTGCTCTGTAGACTCTTAGCGGTGTCCAAACGAGTAACCGCAGGCCCCGCGATCTGCCTGAACATGATCGTGAAAGACGAGGCCGATGTCGTCGCGGAGACGCTTGATTCGGTCGCGCCCTATATCAGCTCGTGGGTGATCGTCGACACCGGTTCCACCGACGGGACCCAGGACGTGATCGGTAAACACATGGCCCGTCTGGGGATCCCAGGTGAGCTTCACGAACGACCATGGCGCAATTTCGGCCACAACCGCACCGAGGCACTGAACCTCGCCCAAGGCGATGGCGACTATATCTGGGTAATTGACGCCGACGACATCGTCACGGGCACACTCGATTTCACCCAATTGAGCGCCGACATCTATCGCATGCGCCTGGGAGACGCCTCCTTCATTTACTGGCGTCCGCAGTTGTTCCGCGACGGGGTGCGGGTGCGCTATGAAGGCGTCGTCCACGAGACGGCCGTTTGGGAGTCCGACTGCGTCGTTGGGCGCCTCGAGGGTGACTACTACGTCGAATCTCGTCGCCTCGGTGCTCGTAATCAGGATCCGCGGAAGTACGCGCGTGACCGCGATCTGTTGCTGGCCGAGGTCGAACGCAACCCAGAGGATGGGCGGTCGGTGTTTTATCTGGCCCAAAGCTACTTTGATCTGGGGGATTTCGCCAACGCGCGCAAGTGGTATGAACAGCGGATAGAGATGGGTGGCTCGGACGAGGAGGTCTATTACTCGATCGTGCGGTTCGCGGAGTCAATGGCGAAACTCAATTTGCCGTCGTTGGTTGTTCAGGACGCCTACCTCAGGGCTTGGGAGTTTCGACCCGCCCGCGCTGAGCCGCTGTATGCCATCGCTCGGGGATACCGCGAAGAGGAGCGCTACCTGTCCGGTCACTTGTTCGCCCAGCGCGCCGCCCAAATTCCTTATCCCGAGAACGACCTGTTATTTATCGGCGCGGACGTCTACGCCTGGCGCGCGATCGACGAGCAGGCGGTGTGCGCCTCCCAGCTGGGCATGCATGCCGAGGCGTTCACGCTGTGTCGGCGCCTGCTGGCGCTTGCCGACATTCCCGACGGTGATCGGCAGCGGATCGCGCTCAACCGCGACTTCAGCGTGCCGGCCATGCTCGAGGCGGCGGCATCGTATCCCCCCGACGCGCTGGTGCAGCGTCTGGTCGCCCGTCTGGGCCAGGGCAACGTAGTCGTTAGCCTGGTCGCCGGGGCCGACCGCGACACCACCGAGCACGCCATTAACTCGTTTCTGAACTGCTGCCTCGATGCGCCACTTTGGATCGGGCGCTTCCTGGTGGTCGGTGCCGGCCTCGCGGCCTACGATCGTGCGCTGCTACGCGAGCGCTACAGGTTCATCGAATTTGTCGATTGCAGCGCCGGAGACGGGCCCGCCACACAGCTCGCGAAGCTCCGCGCTCAGATCCGTGGACGGTTCTGGCTGCACCTGAGCCAGGGTTGGCGGTTCTTTGCGCCCGAGAATTTTATCACCCGCCTGATTGCGGTGCTCGAAGCCGAACCACAGGTACTCCAGGTGGGAATAAACTTCGCCGATGCCTTCACGCTGACCGGCGTCTGTGCGGCCGAGGCGGCGGCGCGCCGGGCACCCTATGCCGAGCGCTACGTCCTCACGGATGAAATAGCCAGCGGCCCGGCGATGTTCGACACCGCTCGCCTCGATCGGGCTGGCGGCCTAGGGGCCAATGACCCAGATCCTATCGCCGAACTCGGTTGGCGCGCAGCCGCTATCGGACTACGCACCGCCAGCCTCGACGAGGTCCTTTGCATCGCCACAGCCCCCCAATCGCAGGAAGCGAAACCGCCGGCGCGGGCTGTGAAGAAGGCGACGGGCCGCCCTGCGCGGGAGGCGAAAGCGTCAGCGCGGGCTGTGAAGAAGGCGACGGCCCGCCCTGCGCGGGAGGCGAAAACGTCAGCGCGGGTTCCGAAGAAGGCGACGGCCCGCCCTGCGCGGGAGGCGAAAACGTCAGCGCCGGTTCCGAAGAAGGCGACGACCCGCCCTGCGCGGGAGGCGAAAACGTCAGCGCCGGTTCCGAAGAGGGCGGCGGCCCGATCTGCGCAGCAGCCGAAAGCTTCAGGGGTTGTGAAGAAGGCGGCGGCACGGCCGGCGCGGCAGCCGAAAGCGTCGGCCCCGGTTGCGAAGAAGGCGGCGGCCCGAGCCGCGCAGCAACCGAAAGCTTCAGCAAGGGTTGCGAAGAAGGCGGCGGGCCGCCCTGCGCAGCAACCGAAGGCTTCGGCAGGGGCTACGAAGAAAGGAAGTCGGTCGAAGTCACTTCCTCGGTGACCGAGGAGAGTCGCGGTCCCGTGAGCTCAGTACAGGACCTCGGGCCCACCATCCCTTAGGCCGCCTTTTGCGTACGAGGCAACGGTGGGTCCGCCGGCAATTCATTAAGTCAAGCGTATTGTCTGGACCCGAGCAATTGAGCGCAGCGGCGACCGGCGGTCATGCCTCGAAGCGATAGCCCATTCCCGACTCGGTCAGCAGGTGCTTGGGATGCGACGGGTCATCCTCCAACTTGCGCCGCAGCTGCGCCAAATACACTCGCAGATAATGGGTTTCGGTGGCGTACGCGGGGCCCCACACCTCCTTGAGCAGCTCCTCGCGGCCCACCAGCTTGCCGCGGTTGCGCACCAGCACTTCGAGCATGCCCCATTCCGTCGGGGTTAGGTGCACCTCGGCGCCGTCCTTGGTGACCTTCTTGGCGGCCAGATCCACGGTGAACGCATCGGTTTCGACGACGGGTTCGTCCGTCTCGGACGCCGCGGCGTTGCGGCGCACCGCCGCCCGTAGCCGGGCCAGGAACTCGTCCATACCAAAGGGTTTCGTGACGTAGTCGTCGGCGCCGGCGTCCAGGGCCTCCACCTTGTCCGAGGAATCGGTGCGCGCCGACAATACGATCACCGGCGCGGTGAGCCACCCGCGCAGCCCCGCCAGCACCTCAATGCCTGAGATGTCGGGCAGGCCCAGGTCGAGGATCACAACGTCGGGCTTGTGCTCCGCCGCGGCGCGCAGCGCGCCAGCGCCGGTCGACGCGGTGGTCACGTCGTAGCCCCGCACGGACAGGTTGATGCGCAGCGCGCGCAGGATGTGCGGTTCGTCATCGATCACCAGCACGCGTGTCACGAGTCCTCCTGCGGCGCAGCAAGATCCACGACCACGGTCAGGCCGCCGCCCGGGGTGTCGCCGGCCGCGATCGTGCCGCCCATCGCCTCGACGAAGCCGCGCGCCACCGACATGCCCAGCCCGACCCCGGTGGTGTTGTCGTGATCGCCCAGCCGCTGGAATGCGCCGAACACCTGGTCCTCGGTCCCGGCTGGGATGCCCGGGCCCTCGTCGATGACGTTGATAAGCACCCGGTCACCCACCCGCCCCGCATTCACGCGGACGACGCAATTGGGGGCATACCGCAGGGCGTTGTCGATCAGGTTCGCCAGCACCCGCTCCAGCAGGCCCGCATCGGCGAGCACCACGGCGTCGCCGACGTCGACCTTCACCCGGTCGATGGCGGACCGGTAGAAGCCGGTGGCGCCCTTGCCGATACTCACCAGCGCCCGTTGCACCGCTTCCTCGAGATACACCCGGCGCAACTCCGGCTGCACCACGCCCGCCGCCAGGCGGGACGAATCGAGCAAGTTGCCCACCAGCGCGGTCAGCTGGTCGATCGACTCCTCGATGGTCGCCAACAACTCCGCGGTGTCCTGCGCCGAGAACGCGACGTCCTCCGCGCGCAGGCTCGACACCGCCACCTTCGCCGCCGCCAGCGGCGTCCGCAGGTCGTGGCTCACCGCGGACAGCAGGGAGCGACGCAGCTCGTCGGCCTGGACGATCGCCTGCGACCGGCCGGCCTCCTCCGCCAGTTCGCGCTGACGGATGAGACCGGCGGCCTGCCTGGCCACCGCGCCCAGCACCCGCCGGTCGCGGGCCGACAGCTTCCGGCCGGCCAGCAGCATCCAGAATTCGTCGTCACCCACCTCGATCGCGGTGTCGGCGGAATCCACGGTGACACAGGGATCATCGCCCACGCAGGCCACGATGTGGCCCTTGCTCCCGGCGGCGCGGTCCTCCTCGCTCGGTTCGCGCAGCATGCTGACCGCGCGCTGCGAATACGTCTCGCGTACCCGTTCCAGAAGCGTGTCGAGGTCGGCCCCCCGCAGCACCGACCCCGCGAACAGCGTCAGCAATTCGGCCTCCTGTGAGGCGAGCCGCGCCTCGCGGGTGCGGTTGGCCGCGCCGTCGACCAGCACCGCGATCGCCACCGCGATGATCAGCAGCACCAGTTCGGTGACCGCGGCGTTGGGTTCGGCGATGGTGAAGCTGTGCCGGGGCGGCGTCAGGTAGTAGTTCAGCAACAGGCCCGACAACACCGCCGAGAGCACCGCGGGGCCGACCCCCCCGAGCAGACCGACCAGCAACACCCCGACGAAAAACAACGCGCTCTCGCCGGCGATCTGCAGATACGGATCCAGCACGGTCACCGTCACCGCGCAGATGAGCGACGGGATGATGACGGCCGCCAGCCACGAGATGACCCGCCGCCCGCGCGGCGACGGCGCCGCGGCCCGGAAGCCGCGCTTGGATTCCTCGTGGGTGACGAGGTGGACGTCGATCTTGCCCGACCGCTCGACGATCGTCGGGCCGATGCCCTCGTCGAAGATCCGCGACCACCGGGACCGTCGCGACGTGCCGATGACCAGCTGCGTGGCGTTCATCTCCCGCGCGAAATCGAGCAGGGCCGTGGGCACGTCGTCACCGACCACGGTGTGCAGCGAGGCGTCCAGGCTGGTCGCGAGCTCCCGGATCTTGGCCATCCGGGCCTCCGACAGGCCGGCCAGCCCGTCGCCCCGGATCACGTGCACCACCATCAGCTCGGCGCTCGACTTCGACGCGATCCGCGACGCCCTGCGCATCAGCGTCTCCGATTCGGGGCCGCCGGTAACCGCCACCACCACACGTTCGCGGGCCTCCCACGTGGCGGTGATCTTGTGGTCAGACCGGTACTTGGCCAGCGCGGTGTCCACCTGGTCGGCCAGCCATAACAACGCCAATTCCCTTAGCGCGGTGAGATTTCCGCGCCGGAAGTAATTCGACAGCGCGGCGTCGATCCGTTCGGCGGCGTAGACGTTCCCGTGAGACAGCCTGCGCCGCAACGCCTCCGGTGTGATGTCGATCAGCTCCACCTGTGCGGCCTGCCGCACGATCGAGTCCGGGATCGTCTCCTTCTGTTCGATGCCGGTGATCTGCGCGACGACGTCGTTGAGGCTCTCGAGATGCTGGACGTTGACCGTGGAGATCACCGTGATGCCGGCGTCGAGCAGTTCCTCGACGTCCTGCCATCGCTTGGCGTTCTTGCTGCCGGGAGTGTTGGTGTGCGCCAGCTCGTCGACGAGGACGACTTGCGGATGCCGCGCGAGCACGGCCGGCACGTCGAGCTCGGCGAAACGCTTGCCGCGGTACTCGATGTAGCGCGGGGGCACGATCTCGATGTCCTCAAGCAGCTCCGCGGTTTTCGCGCGCCCGTGGGTCTCGATGACGCCCGCCACCAGGTCGGTGCCCCGCTCCAGTCGCCGGTGAGCCTCGCCGAGCATCGCGTACGTCTTGCCGACGCCCGGGGCGGCACCCAGGTAGATGCGCAGTTCACCGCGTTTGGGATGGCGGTCTCTGCGGGCGGCGTCGTCCACGTCAACCATCATCCCCCTCCCGTCAGCTTGCGACGGGGAACCTGTGGTCGAGCTGCGCATTGAGCTGCAGCACATTGACCGTCGGCTCCCCGAGAAATCCCAGGGCGCGTCCCGATTCGGCTCCGGCCAACGCCGCCCGTATCTGCTCCGGGCTGACGTGCCTGGCCTGAGCCACCCGCGCGACCTGAAGCTCCGCGTACGCCACCGAGATGTGGGGGTCCAGGCCGCTGCCGCTGGCGGTGACCGCGTCGGCGGGCACCACCGGGTTGGCGGGTGCGGCCCCGCGGACGGGGACGATCTGGCCGATCGCGTAATCCTCGCCGTACTTGGCGCATTCGACCCGCACGCCGTCGTAGTTCGCCACGAATGGCGCCGGCGTCGACTGGCAGGGCTCGTTGACGCTCACCACGCGGGTGGGCCGGGTGACGTTACCGCGGGCGTCGCGGGGGCCGATCACCGAGAGCACCGCGCCCACACCGCCGCCCGTGCAGAACGGCCTCGACCCGTCGACGGATTCGAGCCGCCCGACGGCCACACTTCGCGTGCACACCTGCGTCAGCAGGCTTGGCTTGAAGCCCGCGTCCGACGCCGACTTGCCGGCCGCCAGTTGAGACGGGTCGGCGGGCGTGTCGACAATGCTTTCGGGTCCGAGGTTGCTCGCGCCCGACGACAACGGGTCGTATCCAGCGCCGGCCGCCGACGGGCGGCTCTGAAAGTACTGCGGCAGCGGATTGCCGCCGGAGTCGGTGAACAGCTGGCCGATCAGCCGGCTGCCGACCGGCTTGCCGTCGGCGGTCAGGATCGACCCCTCCGCCTTGTCTCGCAACCCCGGCATCTGCGCGACCAACCAGATCAGCGCCGGGTAGGCGAGGCCGGTGACGATGGTGAGCACCAGCAGGGCGCGGAAGGCGGCCCAGTGCATGCGGACGAAGCTCGAGTACTTCATGTCAGGACATCCCCGGGACGAATTGCACGATCAGGTCGATGAGTTTGATCCCGACGAACGGGGCCACGATCCCGCCGAGCCCGTAGATGTACAGGTTGCGGCTCAACAGCTTTGACGCGCTGCTCGGGGTGTAGCGCACGCCGCGCAGCGACAGCGGGATGAGCATCACGATGATGATCGCGTTGAAGATCACCGCCGACAGGATCGCCGACTCCGGGCTGTGCAGGCGCATGATGTTGATCGCGTCGAGGCCGGGGAACAGCGCGACGAACATCGCCGGGATGATCGCGAAATACTTGGCGATGTCGTTGGCGATCGAGAACGTGGTCAGGGCGCCGCGGGTGATGAGCAGCTGCTTGCCGATCTCGACGATCTCGATCAACTTGGTCGGGTCGGAGTCGAGGTCGACCATGTTGCCCGCCTCTTTGGCGGCCGACGTGCCGGTGTTCATCGCCACGCCGACGTCGGCCTGGGCCAGCGCAGGGGCGTCGTTGGTCCCGTCGCCGGTCATCGCGACCAGCTTGCCGCCCTCCTGCTCGCGCTTGATCAGGGCGAGCTTGTCCTCGGGCGTGGCCTCGGCGAGGAAGTCGTCGACCCCCGCCTCGTCGGCGATCGCCTTGGCCGTCAACGGGTTGTCCCCGGTGATCATCACGGTCCGGATGCCCATCTTGCGCATCTCGTCGAACCGCTCCCGCATGCCTTGCTTCACAACGTCTTTGAGGTGGATGACGCCGAGCACCGCCGCCCGCCCGTCGCGGATCTCGCCGACGACCAGCGGGGTGCCGCCGCCGGCGGAGACGCCGTCGACGATCTCGCCGAGCTGCATGGGCACGTCGCCGCCCTGCGCGCGCACCCATTCCGCGACCGAGCTGGCCGCCCCCTTGCGGAGCTGATGGCCGTCGAGGTCCACGCCGGACATCCGCGTCGACGCGGAAAACGTCACCCATTGGGCGTGCGCCAGCTCGCCCGGCGTGCGGGCGCGTAATCCGAAGTGCTGCTTGGCGAAGACGACGACCGAGCGCCCCTCGGGCGTCTCGTCGGCGAGGCTCGACAGCTGCGCGGCGTCGGCGAGCTGCTCCGGGGAGACCCCATCCAGGGGGACGAACGCGGCGGCCTGCCGATTGCCGAGCGTGATCGTGCCGGTCTTGTCCAGCAGCAGCGTGTTCACGTCGCCCGCCGCCTCCACCGCGCGCCCGGACATCGCGAGCACGTTGCGCTGCACCAGCCGGTCCATGCCGGCGATCCCGATCGCCGACAGCAGCGCGCCGATCGTGGTGGGGATGAGGCACACCAGCAGCGACACCATCACGATTCCGCTGACGCCATTGGCGTTGAGCGCCTGGCTATCCGGGACGCCGGGGTTGTTCATCTTCGAATAGACCGCCAGCGGCTGCAGGGTCGCGACGGCGAAGATGAAGATAATCGTCAGGGCGGCCAGCAGGATGTTCAGGGCGATCTCGTTCGGCGTCTTCTGCCGATTGGCGCCCTCGACGAGCGCGATCATCCGGTCGATGAAACTTTCCCCCGGCTTCTGGGTGATGCGCACGACGATCCGGTCGCTGAGCACGGTGGTGCCGCCGGTGACGGCCGAGCGGTCGCCGCCGGACTCGCGGATCACCGGCGCCGACTCGCCGGTGATCGCCGACTCGTCCACGGACGCAATGCCTTCCACCACGTCACCGTCGCCCGGGATCACCTGCCCGGCCTCGACCACCACGACGTCACCTTGCTGCAGCAGCGGCGCGGCGACCTGTTCCTCGACCTCCGGCGCGCCGGGCCGCCAGTCCTTGAGCCGCCGGGCCAGCGTCTGGGTTTTGGCGCGGCGGAGCGTCTCCGCCTGGGCCTTGCCCCGGCCCTCGGCCACGGCTTCGGCGAGGTTGGCGAAGAGCACGGTCAGCCACAGCCAGACCACGATCAGCCAGGCGAACCAGGTCTCGTTGATGACCGCCAGTACCGTGCTCCACGCGGCACCGATTTCGACGATGAACATGACCGGGTTGCGCCAGAGGGTGCGTGGGTTGAGCTTGCGCAGCGCATCGGGCATGGCCTTCCACAGCATCTTCGGGTCCAGCAGGCCGCCCTGCACCCGCTTGTTGCTCTCGTGGGTCGTGGGCTGCGCTTGCTCAGCCGACTGTGCAGCTGTGGCGGTCATCAGTGGATTCCTTCGGCAAGCGGCCCGAGCGCGAGCGCGGGCAGGAACGTGAGGGCAACCAGGATCAGGGTGACGCCGGCGACCATTCCGACGAACTGTGGCCGGTGGGTGGGCAGGGTTCCCGCCGATTCCGGTGTCTGGCCCTGCTTGGCCAGTGAGCCGGCCAGGGCCAGCACCAGCACCATGGGCAGGAATCGGCCGAACACCATGGCCAGCCCGAGCGCCGTGTTGTACCAGTTGGTGTTGACGCTGAGGCCGGCGAACGCCGAGCCGTTGTTGTTGGCCGCGGAGGTGAACGCGTACAGGACCTCCGACAACCCATGGGGGCCGGTGTTGAGCATGCCGGCGCGCTCACCGGGCAGCGCCATCGCGATCGCGGTGCCGACCAGCACGATCAGCGGTGTGACGAGGAAATAGCTTGCCGCGAGCTTGATTTCGCGGGGGTTGATCTTCTTGCCGAGGTATTCCGGTGTGCGCCCGACCATCAGGCCCGCGATGAACACCGTGATGACCGCCAGGATCAGCATGCCGTAGAGCCCGGAGCCCGTCCCGCCCGGGGCGACCTCGCCGAGCTGCATGTTGAACAGCGTCATCATCCCCCCGAGGCTGGTGTACGAGTCGTGGAACGAGTCGACCGCACCGGTGGACGTCAGCGTCGTCGAGTCCGCGAACACCGCCGAGTTGGCGACACCGAACCGCTGCTCGACCCCCTCCATCGCGGCGCCGGCCGACGCCGGCACCGTGCCGTGATGCTGCACCTGGAACCAGAACATGACCGACACGCTGAACGCGTACAGCGTCGCCATGACCGACGCGATCGCATAGCCCTGCTTGGTGCTGCCCACCAGGCGCCCGAACGTGCGCGGCAGCGAAAAGCTGATGGCCAGCAGCAGAAAGACTTCCAGCCAGTTGGTCCACGCGGTCGGATTCTCAAACGGGTGAGCGGAGTTCGCGTTGTAGAACCCGCCGCCGTTCGTGCCGAGCTCCTTGATCGCCTCCTGGCTGGCCACCGGCCCGCCGGTGATCGTCTGCGGGGCACCGCCGAGGGTCGTGACCACCTGGTCGTTCAGGTGGAAGTTCTGGATCACGCCCCCCGCGACGAGCACGACCGCTCCCAGCACCGAAATGGGCAGCAGGATGCGTAGCACCGTGCGGACCAGGTCCACCCAGAAGTTGCCGAGCTCGCCCGTGCGCTGGCGGGCGAACCCACGCACCAGCGCGATGGCGACGGCCATGCCGACGGCGGCCGAGACGAAGTTCTGCACCGCCAGGCCGGCCATCTGCACCAGGTGCCCCTGAGTGGACTCGCCGGAATAGGCCTGCCAGTTCGTGTTCGTGACGAAGCTGACGGCGGTGTTCCACGCGAGTCCGGGCGTCATCTTCGTGGCCGGGTCGTGCAGATGCAGCGGCAGCTTGTCCTGGACGAGCTGGAACGCGAACAGGAACAGGATGCTGACCGACGAGAAGGCCAAGACGCTTCGGGCGTAGGCGCCCCACGTCTGTTCGGCGCGCGAGTCCACGCCGATCAAGCGGTAGACGAGCCGCTCGGCGTACAGATCTTTCTCCGAGGTGTACACGCGAAACATGTAGTCGCCGAGCGGCACGTGGACGATCACGAGTGCGGCGACCAGGACGATGAGGAAGACGACCCCCGCCGTCGTCGCGCTCACTAGAACCGCTCCGGAAACAGAAGTGCGGCAGCGAGATACACGGCCAGGAGCACGGAAAGCGCCAGGCCGATGACGTTTTCGTAGCTCACAGCCGCTCGACCAGCTTCTGCGTCACCCCGAGAACGGCGAACACCGCGATCGTCAGGAGGACGTAGATGAGAACGCCCATTGTGTCTCCGTTCCGCGCGAGACGCGCATACGAAAGCGCCTCATCGAGCAGGCGGCAGCGCCGTACTCGAAAGGCATCGTCAGCTTGACGCTAGCCAGCGCTTGGTCGGTAGGGCCTTTGGTTGACAGTTTCCTAACGGCGGCGCGGGGCGCCTTGACGGTTTCTTAACGGCCCGGTGGGCGCGACGAACTCAGGTGTTTTGAGGCGTCCCCCGTCGGGGATGTGGGTCGGCGAAAAGGATCCGTAAAGGTTGGCGTACAACGCGTATGGAAGCCGTTCTATCACGCGCCCGACGTCGTCGGTTTGGCGTACACCGAATGCCATGGAAAAAACGTCCCACCATACCCACCCGGGTGACCTGCAACCCGCCCCCACGGTGCCGCCTCCAGTCTCGTGGTGGTCGCGGCTTCTGGACGGCGCCCACCCCTGGGGGTCGTTTGACGCCACGGTGGGCCGATACGGGGTCCGGCAGTACCAGTTGATCGTGTATCCGCCGGGAATCAGTTCAACTGATCGACGGCTGGCGCGGATCTGGCGGGGATGGCCGGCCACCGGCGCGGCGCTGGGACTGATGGCGATCCTGCTCCTCGGTGACAAAGTGGCCCCGCCCGGCACAATTGCGGAATACGCCGTTGTCGCCTACGTGTGTATCGGCGCGCTGCTCTGCCTGCGGGCCGGGCCCGGACGCGTGCGTATCAGGTCGTTGTCGGCGATCCTCCTCCCCGGCAACGCCGAACCGGGGGAGAGGCGCAAACATGCCGAGTGGGCGGTGGTGGCCGGCATGCTGACCCGCGCCGACGGTGCCGTGTCCGCCGGTGCGATGTCGCTGGTCGAACGCGAAGCCATCTGGTGGGAGGCGTACGACCGTCTCGGAAGGCTCGAGCACGTCTGACGCCCCTCAACTCAGCTGGCGCCCGCCCGGTCGATCACCGGCAGCCGCACCCGGAAAACGGTTCGCCCGCCCCCGGATTCGGCCGTGACCGAGCCATGATGCGCCTTGACGATCGAGCTCACGATGGCCAGTCCGAGCCCGATGCCCGAGCCGTTGGACCGCGACGCGTCCGCGCGCACGAATCGCTCGAACAGGCGGGGGAGTAGGTCGGCATCGATCCCGGGCCCGTCGTCCGCGACGGTCAACTCCGCGTACGGCGCGTCGGTGCCGTTGCGACGGCAGGCGACCCCCGTCGTGACGGTCACCCCGGGCGGCGTGTGCAGCCGGGCGTTGCTCAGCAGATTGGTGACCAGCTGATGCAGCCGGGCGTTGTCGCCGCGCACCCAGACGGGGCCGTCCGGAAGGTCCTTGACCCAGTGATGCGTCGGCGCAGCGACGGCCGCGTCGTTGACAGCGTCGATGACGACGTCGGTCAGGTCGACGTCCTCGGTCTGCAGGTCCTGGCCCTCGCCGAGCCGCGACAACAGGAGCAGTTCGTCGACCAGCAACGCCATTCGACGGGCCTCGGATTCGATTCTGGCGAGGGCATATTCGGTGGTCGGCGGTAACGACTCGCTGTCCTGGCGGGTGAGCTCGGCGTAGCCCTGGATCGAGGCGAGCGGGGTGCGGAGTTCGTGGCTGGCGTCGGTGATGAACTGCCGCATCCGCAGGTCGGATTCGGCGCGATGCGCCAGGGCGCTGTCGACGTTGTCCAGCAACCGGTTCAGGGTGTGCCCGACGATCCCCACCTCGTTGTCCGGGTCGGTGTCCTGCGGCCGCACCCGGACACTGATCCGGTGGTCGCCGTCGGTGAGCGGCATCGCGGCGACCTCGGCCGCGACCGTCGCCAGCCGGCGCAGCGGGCGAAGGGTGTAGCCCACCACCCAGCCGGTCAGCCCGGCCGTGATCACCAGCGCCGCCGCCGTGAGAACCGTCGTGGTGATCTGCTTGCGGACGATGATCCGGTCGGCGAGGCTGAGCGACACCCCGACGACCAGCAGGTCGCCGCCTTCGACGCGGCTGTCGACGCGGTAGGAACCGAGACTGCCGAGCCGCTCGGTCCGCGGCGGCCCGTCGGTCCAGGTCTGGGCCTGGATGGCGCGGACGACGTCGGGCGGTGCGGGTTTGGGCTGGTCTTCGGAGAACACCGCCGAACCGATGACCACGCCGTCGTGCAGGATGGCGATCATGTTGCCGGGCGTCTGCCCGGTGAACTCCAGCATCGCCTGGGCGATCGGTGGCGTGCCGGGGTGTGCCGAGGTGTGCTGGCCGTTGCGGTAGCGGCTGTACGAATTGCTCAGTGCGTCAAGGGAGTCCGCGACATCGGTGTCGCTCATCGCCGTGACGTAGCCACGCAGGCTGAGCACGGAGACGAACCCGACGGTCACCAGCACCACGCTCACGACCGCCAGCACGCCCAACAGCACCTGGCGGCGCAGCGAATGCGGCAACCACCTTGGACGGTCCCGGGAGGGCGCGGGTGCCTCTGAGGTCATTCCGGCGTCATTCCGGCGGGCGCAGCATGTACCCGACACCGCGCACGGTGTGGATCATCGGCTCACGCCCGGAGTCAATCTTCTTTCGCAGGTAGGAGATGTACAGGTCCACGATGCTCGTCCGCCCGGCGAAGTCGTAGTTCCAGACCCGATCGAGGATCTCGGCCCGGCTCAGGGCGCGGCGGGGATTGCGCATGAGGAAGCGAAGCAGCTCGAACTCGGTCGACGACAACGATATCGGCGTGCCCCCGCGGGTCACGTCGCGGCTGGCGGTGTCGAGTCGCAGGTCGCCAACCTTGAGCGTCTCGGCGGACGGGGGGCTCTGCTGGCCGGAACGGCGGAGCAGCCCGCGGAGCCGGGCGACCAGTTCCTCGAGGCTGAACGGCTTCGTCATGTAGTCGTCGGCGCCCGCGGTCAGCCCGGTCACCCGGTCCATCACCGAGTCGCGCGCCGTCAGGAACATCGTGGGGGTGTATGACTCCGCTGCCCTCACCCGCTCGAGGATCCGCAGCCCGTCGACGTCGGGCAGCATGATGTCGAGGACGAGCACGTCGGGGGCGCCCTTGTCGAACTTGGCGAGCGCCTCGCGCCCGTTGTGGGCGATGTCGACGACCCAGCCCTCGTAGTGCAGCGCCATCTTCACGAGGTTGGTCAGCGCAGGCTCGTCGTCCACCAGCAGCACGCGGATCGGTGATCCGTCGGCGCGATAAATGCGCGGCAGCTGCCCGAGAATCGCTTGCCGTGGCCGCTGGCTACCCGCATATCCCGACATGACAGTCATGTTCCTGAATTCTCCCGAACCGCATAGGCGATTGTCACGAGGCTCATAGAGGTCTCAAATGTTGGGCCGCCGGTTCGTCTGGCCAGCGCGAAGGTGCGCAGATGTACGCCGGGTACGGCGCGTCGCCGTGCAAACACGCACGCTCGCGGGAAGGCGCGTGTGATAGACCACGCAAAAGACCGGGGCCGCACACCGATCGGTGTGCGGCCCCGGCTTTGGCGAAGCGGGTGTCAGGCCCAGCTGGACCCGACGGCGCTGTCGGTGCTCGACATGTTGCTGCCGGCCGTCTGCACCTTCTGGCCGTGAGCGTTGGCCTGCTCGTAGATCACCTGGAAGTTGCGACCCAGCTGGGTGATGAACTCCTGGCAAGCCACCGAACCGGCGCCACCCCAGAAGTCACCGGCAGCCAGCACATCGCGAACGATGGCCTGGTGCTCGGCCTCCAACGAGGCGGCCTGGGCGCGAATCGTCGCGCCGTGGGCGTCGACGTCGCCGAACTGGTAGTTAATCGTCATGGTTTACGTCCTCTCAAAGTTTGAATGTCTGGGAAAGTTGGCCGGCGACTAGCTGCCGAGGATCTGCTGCGAAGCCTGCTCTTGCTGCTCGTAGTTGTTGGCGTCGCGGATCAGGCCGTCGCGCACCCCGTGCAGCATGTTGACGATGTTGCGGAAGGCCTGGTTGACCTGCCCCATCGTGTCGTAGGAGGTCGCCTGGGCCTGGCCGCTCCAGCCGGCACCGGCGATGTTCATCGACGACGCCCACATCTTGCGGGCCTCGTCCTCAACGGTCTGGGCGTGGACCTCGAAGCGGCCCGCCATCGCCCGCATCGAGTGCGGGTCGGTCATAAAACGTGTAGCCATGTTGCCTTTCTCCTTTGTTTTGGAAGTCTGTAGTTGTTCTCGATGCGGCCGGTGGCCGCATGACGGATAGATTACGGCTTACCGGTTAATTGCTCGCCCCAAATGGGTGACATATCCTCCCTTGTTTTTCCCGTTTCAGACGACGACCTGCTTGGGCATGACGGTGGGCTTGAAGCCGTACCGCGGTCCGGCCGCGTAGGCGCCGGCGCCCTTGGCGGCGCCCGCCATGCCCGGCATGCCCGGCATGGCCGTGACCGGCTCGGCCTCGGCGGCGGTGGTCCAGCCCGAACCCTCCAGCGGAGCGGTCGACGAAGCCAGCGTCGCGGGGGCGGCCGACGACCAGCCGGCCGGGACCGAGAGGCTGCCGACCATGGACGCTTCGCCCATCGCACCCGCGGCCCCTGCCCCGCCCACGGAGTTCACCAGGGCGCCTTCGCCGATGACCGCACCGCCCGCCAGCGGCGTGACCGAGTCCGCCGTCGCGACCGACGCCGGGGTGGCGGCGGCCAGCGTGTGACCCAGCGAGACGGCCGTCGGGATCGTGTTCATGACGAACCACGCCGAAGTGTTGACCGCCCCGTTCAGCGCGTTGAAGATCGCCGGGGTGCCGAGCGCCCCGTCGAGGGCGTTCTCGATCGGCGTCAGGCCGAGCGCGTCGATCACGGCCTGGACGCCCTGGCCGATGTAGCCGCCGTTGAGCAGCGACGTGAAGTTGTCGATGATGCCCTGCAGGCCCGACGCCGCCGGCGCGGCCGCCGCGTTGGCGTACGCCGCCGAGACCGCGGCGCCCTGGGTGCCGGCCGCGGCCGGGCTGGCGGTCGGCGCGGCCGGCGTCAACGGCTGCAGCACCCCGGAGGCCGCCGAGGCGGCCGCGTAGGTGTACATCGTGATGGCGTCCTGGACCCACATCTCGACGTACTGTGCCTCGGTGGCCATGATCGCCGGGGTGTTGATGCCCAGGAAGTTCGTCGCGACGAGCGCGGCCAGCAGGGACCTGTTGGCCGCGATGACCGGCGGGGGCACCGTTCCGGTGAACGCCGCCTCGTAGGCGGCCGCCGAGGCCGCCGCCTGGGCGCCGGCCTGCTCGGCCGCCGCGGAGGTGGTGGTCAGCCATTCGACGTAGGGCTGGGCCGCGGCCGCGGCAGCGGCCGAACCCGCGCCCGTCCACTGCTCGCCGGTCAGGGTGCCGATGATCGACTCCCACGACGTCGCCGTGGTGCTCAGCTCGGCGGCCAGGTTGTTCCAGGCCGTCGCCGCCGCCATCAGCGGTCCCGCACCGGCGCCGGCGTACATGAGTGCCGAGTTGATCTCGGGTGGTAGAGCCGCAAAATCCAAAACCATTGCTGTTGAGTCCTTTTCGTCCGATTCCGCTTCTTGCTTTACCTACGTGGCCCCGGCTGCCTAGACGGCCTTCGGCTTCGGCATGACGATCGGCTTGACGCCGTAGCGCGGCGCACCGAATCCGGCGCTGTTGCGTGCGCCGGCACCCATTCCGGGCATGCCGGGCACGATCGTTCCCGTGCCGGCCTGCGGCGCGGCGGCGGTCCAGCCGACCGTCTGGGCCGCGGTGGCGGGGCTGACGCTCGAGGTGAGCGTCCCGGCCCAGCTCGGCGGCGTCGACAGCCTGCCGACCATCGTCGCCTGGCCCATGCCCGCCATCGGTGCGGCGGCCATGCCGCCCATGCCGGTCCCGGCGGGGGTCGTCACGCTCACGGCGGCCGCCGCGCCGGCGGCCCCGGCCGCGTCACCCGCGGCATCTGCGGCGTCACCGGAGGCGGCGGGGAGCAGACCGCCGCCTGCCATGCCGAGGAGGTCCGAGCAGGCGGATGCGTAGTTGCCGACGCCGATGTTGAGGAAGTTGGCGCTGTTGCTCGAGAGGCTTGTCGGCAGGCCGTTGGTGCTGCCCAGCGGGCCACCGAACAGCGTGCTGAACTGGTTGACGAGGTCCGTCGGGGTGGCGGCGGCCACGTTGGCCGCCTCCGTCTGCGCGTAGGTGCCGGAGCTGAGCCCCAGGGTGCTGACGAACTGCTGCTGGATGGCCTGCGCCTCCGCGGCGATCTGCTGGTACATCGTCCCGTAGGTCGAGAAGATGGCCGCCTGCAACGCGGACACCTGATCCGACGCCGCCGGGGCGACGGCCGTCGTGGGTGCGGCGATGCCCGCGTTCTGCGCCGTCAGCGAGTTGCCGATTCCCTCCAGCTGCTGCGCCGCGGCGAGCAACTCTTCAGGTATTGCTGTCAGAAATGACATCTACTGCTCCTAGTGATCGGGAAATGTCCGTCCACCTGCGGTGAACAGACTCTGTCTGTTGACTTAACGGCCCCTGTGCGTTGGCGCTAAGGCTAACCAGCCACGACTCCACAGTCCCGACGGAAAAGGCCAGCGTGACGGCCGTTTACGGCTTCTTAACGAAGGTGCTAGCAGTTTTAACGATGTCCTGCCGGGTGACATAGTTCTGTCATCTGAGATCGGCCCGCCAAGCGCCGAATCGGGTGCGGAGCGCGCATCGTAGGCCAGCCGAGGCCGAGGCGCATCAGGAGAATTTGGCCCTCCGCGGGCGGTGTCCGCCGCCCCCAAACGGTGTCCGGCGCGCTACATTCGCCGCCGGGCCCCCATAGCCCAATTGGCAGAGGCAGCGGACTTAAAATCCGCCAAGTGTCGGTTCGAGTCCGACTGGGGGCACGCCTCTGGGTTGCAGGCGGTCAGCGTCGACTCGCGGGCGTCTTCGGGCACCAATGCTCAAGCGCGGCAGGGGCATCGGCCGCCGAGCCGGCCCACGCCACATAGCCGTCGGGCCTGACCAGCACCGCCTCGGGAAGCGCCGCGTCGGCGTGCACCGCCACCGGGACGTCGTCACGGCCCGTCCGGAGCTGCCGATCGGACGTCGCCAGCACGAACGCGCCGGAGCGCATGAGCTCGTAGAGCCGGGTGCCCGAACAGTCGACGTCGGGCATCCGCCGGCCCGTCAGGCGGTGGGCGCCGTGCGGGCGCGGGTAGCTGATGCCGACCCCGCTGACGCGGCCCAGAAGAACCCGCCTCGATGCGCCGACCGTCAGCAACGCGGTGATGGCCACCCGGCGCACCGCCCGCCGGAACAGGCTGCGGCCGAGCACCAGCTGGTTGAAGGCGTCGGTCAGCATGAGCACGTCCGCGCCGACCCGATGCCGCTCGGTCTCGTAGCTGTCCAGCAGCCAGTCCGGGGCGCAGCCGTTGACCGCCGCGGCGAGCTTCCATCCGAGATTCATCGCATCCTGGATGCCGGTGTTCATGCCCTGGCCGCCGAGCGGTGAGTGAACGTGCGCCGCGTCCCCGGCGATGAAGACGCGTCCGACGCGGTAGCGCGCGGCCTGCCGCCGCTCCGAGAGGAACCGCGAGCTCCAGCGCATTTCGGTCATCCCGAAGTCGGTCCTGGCGATCCGCAGGAACGCGCCCTTGATCTCGTCCAGCGTGACGGGCTCCGACAGCGGCGCCTGCTCGCGCGTCCGGTCCCACGCGATCGCCCGGAACCAGCCGTCGCCGAACGGCACCATGAGCACCACGCCGTCGGCGCTGTTGTGGGCCGAAAGGCCGCCGGCCGGTGGATTCGTCAGCCGCACGTCGGCCAGCAGGATGTGCGTGGCGTACTGCTTCCCGGTGAAGTCGATGCCCACCGACGCGCGCACGGCGCTGTGGGCGCCGTCGCAGCCGACGAGGTAGGCGGCGCGCCGCTCGGAACCGTCGGCCAATTGGACCGTTACCCCGCCGGCGTCCTGGCTGACCCCGACGACCTTTGCGCCGTAGACAATGTGGACGCCGAGGCTCGCCGCCCTGGCGCTCAGCACTCGTTCGGTCAGGCTCTGCGGCGCCATCAGGACCATCGGGTATCGGCTGTGGAGCTCGCGGAGGTCGAGTGTGGCGCCCGGGGCCGGCGCCACCCGGTCCACCGGGAGTCCGCTGGCAAGCAGCTCGTCGGCCAGTCCGCGGGCGTCGAGCAGCTCGAGCGTGCGGGCGTGGACGGCGAACGCGCGCGTGATGTTCGGTATGCCGCTGCGCTCGTCGAGCAGCGCAACGTCGACCCCCCGCATGGCGAGCTCGGTTGCCAGCATCAGTCCGGTCGGTCCGGCGCCGACCACGATCACGTCCGTTGTGTCCATCGGGCTCGCCTCCCCATAAATCATCATCTGCTGAATTTTCTGGAGCGTAGCAGAAACTCATCAAATGGTGAATAACTTTTTTCGGGCCGCCGCAGAGGCCTCGACGCCAGTAAGTTGGGGCGATCGTTCCCGCCATGCCGCCGGTAAGGAGCCCGCGCCAAGTGACCGACGACCCACGAGGTGACGGCGTCTCGCGCCAATACGACCGCTGGCAATATCCCCCGCCGGTCACCGACCTCGAGGCGTGGACCAAGAACCATTGGGACTGGTTCGACCCGCACTGGGCGCATCGCGTTCTCTGGCCGGACCGGCCGTACCGGCCGGACCTCGACATCCTCATCGCGGGCTGCGGCACCTACCAGGCCGCGGTCTATGCCTTCATGAACCGCGCCGCGAAGGTGGTGGCGATCGACGTCAGCCGGGCGGCGCTGGACCACGAACGGTATCTGAAGGACCGCCACGGGCTGGACAACCTCGAACTGCACCTGCTGCCGATCGAGGAGGTGGCGGCGCTCGGCCGCGACTTCGACCTCATCGTCTCCAGCGGCGTCCTGCACCACATGGCCGATCCGCTGGCGGGGCTCACTGCGCTCGGTAAATGTCTGCGCAGGGACGGCGCCCTGGGCGTCATGCTCTACGCGAGGTACGGGCGGATCGGCGTCGAGATGCTCGAGTCGGTGTTCCGCGACCTGGGCCTCGGGCAGGACGAGGCGTCGGTCGCACTGGTCAAGGACACCGTCGAGGCCCTACCGCCCGAGCATCCCGTCCACGCCTACGTGAAGGTCGCGCGCGACCTGCTCGACGACGGCGCCGTGGTCGACACCTTCCTGCACAGCCGGCAGCGCAGCTACACCGTCGACGAATGCCTCGACCTCGTCGGCGCGGCCGGCCTCACTTTCCAGGATTGGTTCCTCAAGGCGCCTTACTACCCGCAGGAGTCGGTCGCGGGGGCTCCCCGCCTGCACGCGGCGCTGAACCAATTGCCCGACGCCAAGCTCTGGTCGGTGATGGAACGCCTGCAAACCGCCAACGCCACGCACTTCTTCATCGCCTGCCGCCCGGACCGCCCGAAGGAGCGGTACACCATCGATTTCGCGACACCCGGGTTTCTCGACTACGTGCCGCTGACGCGGACGGCCTGCCTGCTGTCCGGCGACGAGATTCTCCTGCCCGGCGGACGGCTCAAGCTCCACCCGGCGCAGCTGCCGTTCGTGCAGCGCGTCGACGGCCGCCGCACGATCGGGGAGATCGTCGCGGCCGTGGCGGCGCAGGCCGACGTGACGCAGGAAAACCGGCCCCGCATCGAGGAGTTCGCGCGAACGCTGTTTAGGTCGCTGTGGCGGCTGGACTTCCTGGCGATGGCGCTGCACCCACCCACGGCCGGATAGCCCGCCCGCCGTCGGCCGAAGTCGTCGGCCATACACTGACCCCCCGTGGGCATGTTGTTCGGCCTCGCGCCGTGGATCGTGTACTGGGTGCTGGTGGGGAACGTCCCCTTCAAGGCCGCCGTGCTGGCGGCCCTGGCCATCGCCGTCATCGCCCTGGCCGTCGGACGCCGCCTGGGGAAGCCGGGGCGCACGCTCGAGATCGGCGCCGTTGCAACGTTTCTCGTCCTGACCGTGCTGACATTCACTCTGAGCGAGGGGTTCATGCAGCGGTGGATGCAGCCGCTCAGCAACGCCGGCATCTTCCTGGTGGCCCTGATCGGTGTGCTGGTCGACAAGCCGTTCGTGCGCGAGTTCGCCGCGGCCGAACAGCCCGAGGACGTGGTCAAGACCGACGTGTTCCGGCGGATCACGGCGATCCTGACGTGGATCTGGGTGGCGGCGTTCGCCGGGATGACGATCTCGTCGGCGATCCCGCCGATCGTGCAGGGCAACGCCACCATCCTCGACACGAAGACCCCGCTGTCGTTCGTGTGCTACTGGGTCATCCCGTTCACGCTCCTGGGACTGGCCGCGCTCGCGTCGCGCTACCTGCCCGACCGCATGCTGGAGGGCATCGACGACGTCGAGCGCCACACGTCCTTCGTCGCCTACGACGAGGCCACGATCGACGAGTTGTACTACCTGGCCCAGGAACACGCCAACCGCGAAGTCGGCCCCGGCAAGGAGGCCTACAACGTCAAGGTCGGCGGCATGGGGACCCCGCTCACCGGCGACGAGTCGCGCAAGTCCTGGCCGTCCACCTACAAGATCCGCGAGAAGCGGCGCTGACCCCGCTCCGGTGACTCGGGGGTGCGACGTCCCGAGTGTGAACCTCACGGCGGATCAGCGGCGTGTCGCGTCGCCGATTTCACACCCGGCGTCTGACCCGCGAACGTGGCAAAACTTGTCGCGCAACGTAATTCACTCGGCGCGTCCGCGCCGCGGCATCTGGATTGGGCCCGAACGGGCGGCCGACCGCGCGAGTTCCGGCTACGTTGATGCATGGCGGCCGCGCCGGAAGCGCGCGGCCCGCACGATCGGGCCACACCAAGGAGCAGCGCCATGAACGCAGTCAGCCCGGACGCCATTCGAGCCGAGACGATCACGATCACCGGCCACGGCGGGGACGAGATCGAGGCCTACCGCGCGACGCCGCTCGCGGACTCCTCGCGCGGCGGGATCGTCTGGATCCACCACATGCCCGGCTACGACCGCGAGACCAAGGAGTTCGTCCGGCGGCTGGCCGTCGACGGCTATCACGTCGTCGCCCCGAACCTGTATTCCCGGGAGGCGCCGGGCGCCGCGCCCGACGACGCGGCCGCTGCGGCCCGGGCGGCCGTCGGCGTGCCCGACGAGCGGCTGGTCGGCGACGTCGCGGGCGCCGTCGAACACCTGCGGGAATTGCCCGGCGCCAACGGCAAATTCGGCGTCATCGGGCACTGTTCCGGCGGGCGCCACGCGTTCCTGGCGGCCTGCTCGCTGAAGCTCGACGCGGCGGTGGACTGCTACGGCGCCTTCATCGTCGAGGACCCGCCCGAGGGCATGCCCAAGGCCATGAAGCCCATCCTGAACCTGGCTCCCAACCTCAGTTGTCCGATGCTGGGGTTGTTCGGCCTCGACGACAGGTTTCCCACACCCGACGCGGTGGCCACGCTCGACGCCGAGCTGACCAAGCTCGGCAAGCCGCACGAGTTCCACTCCTACGAGGGCGCCGGGCACTCCTTCTTCTCCGTCGACCGGCCGGCGTACCGGCCGGAGGCCGCGGTCGACGGCTGGCGCCGCATCGGCGCGTTCTTCGCCGGCCGGTTGGGCGGCTGAGCGCATGTGCACCTACCTGACCGAGCACGTCCGGATCGACGGCAGCGGCAAGGGCGCGACGGGCTGGTTTCGCGCCGACCGCGCCACCGTCTACGTCGACCATCCCGTCCACGCCCCCTACGGCCACACCGTCAACATCGACGTGATCAACCCGGAACTGGGCCCGTCGGCGCGGGTGGCCCTGGAACTCACCGAGGAAAGCGCCCTGGCGCTGGCCGACGCCATCCGGGCGGCGATCGCTCACGCGCCGGCCGGGCTAGCGTCCAAGGATCAGTAGGCGACTCGTGACCGGCGACCACGACTACCCGCAGATGGCCGCGGCGCGCGGCCGCATCGAGCCCGCGCCCCGGCGCGTCCGTGGTTACCTGGGCCACGAACTCGTCTTCGACACCACCGCGGCACGATACGTGTGGGAGGTGCCGTACTACCCGCAGTACTACATTCCGCTGGCCGATGTCGGCGCCGGGTTCCTCGTCGACGAGGACCACCCGCAGAAGGTGCAGTTCGGACCGTCGCGGCTGCACTCGCTGGTGGGGGCGGGCCAGACCCACCCGTCGGCGGCGCGCGTGTTCGACGGGGACGGCCCGCTGGCAGGCACCGTGCGGTTCGAGTGGGACCCGCTGCGGTGGTTCGAGGAGGACGAGCCGATCTACGGCCACCCCCGCAACCCGTATTCGCGGGTCGACGCGCTGCGCTCGCACCGGCATGTCCGCGTGCAGCTTGGCGATGTGACGCTGGCCGACACGACGACGCCCGTGTTGTTGTTCGAAACGGGCCTGCCGACAAGGTATTACATCGATCCGACCGACATCGCGTTCGAGCACCTCGAGCCCAGCTCGACGCGCACCCTGTGCCCGTACAAGGGAGTGACGTCGGGTTACTGGTCGCTGCGGGCGGGTGACGCGCTGCACCCCGACCTGGCGTGGACGTACCATTACCCGCTGCCCGCGGTGGGCCAGATCGCGGGCTTGATCGCGTTTTACAACGAAAAGCTGGACATCATTGTCGATGGCGCCGCCCTGCCCCGGCCACAGACGCAGTTCAGTTGAAACACAACGTGATATGCGTCTCTTCGAGACGCTCACCCTGAGAATTCCGTGGCAGTTCCTGATTTCGGGAACATCCCGCCGGTCGTTAGCCAAGACGATCAAAACGACTGCAAGAGCGCAAATCATGCTTCGCTGTCGGGGGACCGGACGCTTCATCCCTGAGGAAAGGTTAAGGCTCGCTTGGCGGTGCGGGTCGCGGTGAATTTAATCATTCTTTTACGAATGAAATCCGTGGATACACTCGCAACACAGCGGCGCTTACGGGCGCGAAATTCGTTGTGGTGCGGGCGTTAATCCTCACGCGAAACCGCGATCTCGCTTCGCCACCCAATCACGAGCACTGGAAAAAGGCGGTCTCAGGATGAAGGCAATCACCGGCCGGGCGGCGGTCAACGGCTGCGTCGTGGAATTCGACGGCGCGTCGGCTGTCCGCGTCGCCGTCGGCAACGGCCCGATCAGCGACATCGTGGCGAGCCCCGACGGAGGCCGGCTGTTCGTCACCAACTACGCCGACGACAGCGTCTCGGTCATCGACACGGCCACCTGGCAGGTCACCGACACGGTCCCCGGGCTCACGGAGCCCTACGCGATCGCCACGGGCCGCCGCGGCGACGCCCGGGCCTACGTCAGCACGGTGTCGCCCGGCTACGACGCCGTCACCGTCATCGACGGCCGCTCCGGCGACGTCATCGCCACCCACGCGCTGGCGTTCAGCGTCAGCGACATCGCGGTCAGCCCCGACGGCGCCCGCGTCTACGTGGGCAGGAACGGCGCCGACGGATGCGACGTGGCGGTCCTGGACCCCGACAGCGGACTGATCGAGTCGGTCAAGCTTCCCGGCGGCCCGCACACCACCCTCGAATGCGTGAGCCTCAGCGCCGACGGGACGCGCCTGTATGCGGCCACGAACGGCCCGTCGGGCGGGCGGGTGGTCGTGGTGCGAACGCCCGGCACGCGGCGCGTTGTGGACACCGTCGAAATCGGCCTGCCCGTCCGCGACGTGGCGCTGAGCCCCGACGGCGCGACCGTCCACGTCGCCAGTTGTGCCCCCGAGCTGGGTGCCGTCGTCGACACCGTCGACACCCGCACCCACAAGATCACCGGGACGCACAAGCTCGGCGACCTCGGCATCGTGACGGGGCTGACCCTGAGCGGCGACGGCGAGCGCGCCTACCTGGTCAGCGACACCGGCATCACGGTGCTCTGCGCGCTCACCCACGACATCCTCGGCACCGTCGCCACGGGCGAGGGGCCGTCGCGGGTGATCGAGGCCGCGCACCGCCTCTGCGTCGCGGACTACGCGGGGTGGGTCACCGTCGTGCCGGTCGGCCCGGACCGCCAGGGGCCGGTCGCGGCGCCCGCCTGGTCGCGGCGCGAGCCGGCGCTCGTGTAGCCGACCGCCGCGCGGGGCGATTGAGAACGGCGCATCCGCGGGAACCGGTTTCCTGCGGCGGCGTGCGGCGATAGCATTCGCCCGATTGGACATCAGGCGTGCTGCGCCGGGACCCATGAAGGCGGTAGATCGATGGACAGCACGATGCAGGACTTCCCGCTGACGATCACCGCGATCATGCGGCACGGCTGCGGTGTCCACGGGGAGCGGACGGTGACCACCGCGACCGGAGACGGCTACCGGACCAGCACCTACCGCGACCTCGGCGAGCAGGCCGCGAGGCTGGCAAACGCGTTGCGCGGCATCGGGATCACCGGGGACGAGCGGGTCGGGACGTTCATGTGGAACAACACCGAGCACCTGGCCGCCTATCTCGCGGTGCCGTCCATGGGCGCCGTTCTGCACACCCTCAACATCCGCCTGTTCCCCGAACAGATCGCCTACGTGGCTAACGAGGCCGAGGACCGGGTGGTGCTGGTCGACTCGTCACTGGTGCGACTGCTCGCGCCGATACTGGGCGAGCTGAAGACCGTGCACACCGTGATCCTGGTGGGGGACGGGGACACCGCCCCGCTCGAAGAGTCGGGCAAGACCGTCCTGCGCTACGACGACGCGATCGGTGACGAGTCGAGCGCGTTCGACTGGCCGCGCATCGACGAGACGTCCGCGGCGGCGATGTGCTACACCAGCGGCACCACCGGCAACCCCAAAGGGGTTGTCTACAGCCATCGTTCGAGCTTCCTGCACACCATGGGAGCCTGTAGCGCCAACGGCATCGGCGTGGGTACCAGCGACAGCGTGCTGCCGGTCGTGCCGATGTTCCACGCCAACGCGTGGGGGCTGCCATACGCGGCGCTGATGGCGGGCGCGGACCTGGTGTTGCCGGACTGCCACCTCGACGCCCGCTCGCTGATCGGCATGATCGAGGCGCGGCGGCCCACCGTGGCGGGGGCCGTCCCGACCATCTGGAACGACGTCCTGCACCGCCTCGACGACGACCCCGGCCACAACGTGTCGTCGCTGCGCATGGTCGTGTGCGGCGGCTCGGCCGTCCCCGTCTCGCTGATGCGCGCCTTCCAGGAGAACCACGGCGTCCAGATCCGCCAGCTGTGGGGCATGACCGAGACGTCGCCGATGGCCACCATGGCCTGGCCGCCGCCCGACACCCCGCCCGACCGGCACTGGGCGTATCGCGCCACCCAGGGCCAGCCGGTGTGCGGGGTGGAGATGCGGATCGTCGACGACGACGGCGGCGTCCTGCCCAACGACGGCAAGGCCGTCGGCGAGGTGGAGGTCCGCGGGCCGTGGATCACCGGCGCGTACTACCTGGGACACGACGACTCCAAGTTCGACTCCGGCTGGCTGCGCACCGGCGACGTCGGCCGCATCGACGAGCGTGGCTTCGTCACGCTCACCGACCGGGCCAAGGACGTCATCAAGTCGGGCGGGGAGTGGATCTCCTCGGTCGAGCTGGAGAATTGCCTGGTCGGACACCCCGAGGTCGTCGAGGCCGCGGTGGTGGGGGTGCCCGACGAGCGGTGGCAGGAACGGCCGCTCGCGGTGGTCGTCGCCAAGCACTCGGTGAGCGCGGAGGACCTGCGAAAGTTCCTCGCGGACAAGGTCGCTCGTTGGTGGCTGCCGGAGCGGTGGACGTTCGTGGACGAGATCCCGCGCACCAGCGTCGGCAAGTACGACAAGAAGGCCATCCGCGCGCGCTACGCCGAGCACGGGTACTGGGTGGTCGAGGCCACCGATTGAGCGGGTGTGCGCCGCCGTGCTGCAGGCGTGGAAGGCATTGGGACAGTGGGACGATCGCTCATGGCCGTTGGTTCCGGGGTCGTGCGCCACAGGCGATGGATCGGGGAGCGGAAGTCTGCGCTGCGAGCCCACTGAAATGCGGTATTTCCAGGCCGGTCTGTGCAAATCCTTGCGGGTGATTGTGAGCTAACCCATAATCGTCCTACCGCCGGGACGAACCGCGAATCTTCCTCGTTTGGCTGACGATCCGGAATCCTCGACATATGTTGATCGGAGGGGCTTGAATGAAGGTGGAAGCGAACGTGGGTGTCGTCTCTAGTCGCTACCAGTACCCCGAACCCGTGCAGGATCTTGAAGCATGGATTGATGACAACTGGGAGTGGTTCGACCCCGTTCACGCCCACTCGTTGTTGTGGCCCGATCGGGCTTACAAACCCGACCTCGATATCTTGATCGCGGGTGACGACACCAACCAGGCCGCGGTGTTCGCCTTCACGAACCGTCGCGCGAAGGTGGTGGCCGTCGGCCTCGGCGAACAATCGCTGGAGCATCTGCAGTATTTGCAGGAAAAGTATGCGCTGAGCAACCTCGAGCTGCACCCACGCCCGATAGACGAATCGTCGTCGCTGGGGCTGGATTTCGACCTGATTGTGGCCACCGGCGCCTTGCAGCTGCTGGCAGATCCCGAGGCGGGGATGCGAGCGCTCGGCGGTTGCCTGCGCAGGGATGGCGCCATGGGGGTGATGCTTCCCGCGAAATACGGCCGAATGGGAATCGAGATGCTGCAGGCCGCGTTTCGGGACCTGGACATCGGTCAGGACGAAGCGTCGGTCCAGATGGTCAGAGACGTGATCTCCGCGCTACCGATGGAGCACCCGGTCCACAACTACTTCAAGATCGCGCCGGTCTCGGCGCAGTCCGATGCCGCGCTGGCGGCCACCTTTTTGCAAGGGCCGGAGCGCAGCTACAGCGTCGATGAGTGCCTCGACCTCGTCGCGTCGGCCGGGTTGGTGTTCCAGGGATGGTTCCTGAAGGCGCCGTACTACCCGCACGACTGGTTCATGGCGGGCAGCCCTCTCGATCAGGCCGCGAGGGCATTGCCCGAAAGCAAGCTCTGGTCCGTCGTCGAGGATCTTCACGTCATGAACGCGTGTCATTTCTTCATGGCGTGTCGCGCCGACCGGCCGAAGAAGAATTATGCGATCGACTTTTCGACAGACGAGTGCATGGAATACATACCGAAGATGCGGATGCGCAGCGGGATCGAAGACCTGGAAATCTACCGGCCGAATTGGCGCACGACCGTGACACCGCCCCAATTGCTTTTCCTGCAGTTCGTCAACGGCCGACGCACCATTCGGCAAATCGCCGACCGGGTGGCGAAGAGCGGAGAGTCGTTGCGAGTGGGCGATCTCGAAGAATTCGGCCGCCGGTTGTTCGAATCGCTGTGGCGACTCGACTTCGCAGCAATGACGTTGAAGTAGAACCCGGGCCGGTCCCTCCGCCGAATCGACTCCGGCGTCGGCGGATGAAACACACGTGGTCGCTCAGGCGTCAATTCTGACGAAGCGAGGCAGTATCGGTTGAGTGGTTACTGTCTCTCGCCGTCGGCCCCGGGCGGGAACGCCTTTCCACTGCGGCGCCCGTAACCCGTCAGCGCCGCGCCGGCGACGTCGAAGCTGATCAGCACGGCGTTCGCCGGGGGCTCGACCGTCCCGACTTCCGCGGTTGCCAGAGGCGGTCCCGTCACCGGCGGCGGATTCCACTGCGGCGCAATCGTTGTTGGCCTTTGTTCGTGGTCACCGTCGCCGGCTGGCGCGGCCGGGTCGTCGACGGAGTGCGACGCGTCCGGCTCGGAACACGCCGGGCACAGTCCCCAGAAGAAGACCTCGGCCTCGTCGAGTTCGTAGTCGGTGGCGTGCGAGGCCGTCAAGCAGGGCGTCACACCGACCGCGCTGTCGACGTCTTCGATCGCGTCACAAACCCTGCACACCATGTGATGGTGGTTGTCGCCCACCCGAGATTCGTAGCGCGCGACCATGCCCGAGGGCTGCACCCGCCGAAGAAGGCCCGCAGAGGTCAGCGCATTCAAACTGTCGTAGACGGCCTGTCGGGACACGTCCGGCAGGGTGCCATGGACGGCCCGGATGATCATTTCCGTGTCGGAGTGCGGAGCCGTGTGCACGGCGTGCAGCACGGCGACTCGGGGGCGGGTCACGCGCAGGTAGGCCGTGCGCAATCGCTCGGCGTATTCCCCTGCCAGCGATCCCGGCAGGAAGTGCAGGTCTCTCGTGGGCTTGATCAATCCCGCCCCCTTCTGCCAGGGCCATAACCGACCGTACCGACGTCAAGTGCGCGAAACGTACGGGAAGTATCGTCCAGGCGCGCCGCTTAGGCTAGGTCGCCGGGCGTCGGGAGGGCGCATTTTCGCGCAATTCGAGTAGTCCTTCGAGCCAGATGGGGTAGTGCGCGGGACGCCGGCGAACCCGCGACGGCTCATCCGCCGACCTGGGGACGGCCGCGCGCCGGCTGACCTGGGTACCGTCGAGACCATGTGCCGACTCTTTGGCCTGCACGCGGGGACCGACGTCTGCACCGCGACCTTCTGGCTGCTGGACGCCCCCGACAGCCTGGCCACCCAGAGCAGGCGGAACCCCGACGGCACGGGCCTGGGGGTGTTCGACGAGCGACACCGCCCGCAGGTGCACAAGGAGCCGATGGCGGCCTGGGAGGACGCCGCCTTCGCCACCGAGGCGCACGAGTTGAGCGGCACGACGTTCGTCGCCCACGTGCGCTACGCGACGACGGGGTCCCACGACGTCCGCAACACCCACCCCTTCCTGCAGGACGGCCGGATCTTCGCGCACAACGGCGTGGTCGAGGGGCTCGACGCGATCGACGCACGGCTGCAGGAGGTGGGGGCCGACGGGCTGGTGCTCGGCGAGACCGACTCGGAACGGGTGTTCGCGTTGATCACCGCGTCCATCCGCGCCCATGACGGCGATGTGCCGGCCGGCCTGGTCGACGCCATGAGGTGGCTGGCGGCGAGCGTGCCGATCTATGCGATCAACGTGCTACTCAGCACGGCCACCGACATGTGGGCGCTGCGCTACCCGGAGACGCACGAGCTCTACATCCTGGACCGCCGAGACGATCACCCGTCGCGCGATTTCCACATGCGCAGCAGCCGGATTCGCGCCCGTTCGGAGCACCTGTGCGCCCGGTCGTCGGTGGTGTTCGCCAGCGAGCCGATGGACGACGACCCGCGCTGGCGGCTGCTCGACGCGGGCGAACTCGTGCACGTGGACGCGGGGCTGCGCGTCACCCGCGGTGTCCTGCTGCCCGACCCGCCGGCACACCTTTTGCGACGGGCGGAACTGAGCCCGCGCGTCGAGCAGGCGCAGCACGCCGTGGCGTGACACCGCTTCTGGCATAGTCGGTGGACGTGGTCAGACGCGCGCTGGTGCTCGGTGGCGGGGGCATAGCCGGAATCGCCTGGGAGACAGGGATTTTGATGGGCATCGCCGACGAGTCGGCCGCGGCGGCCCGGCTGCTGCTGGAGTCCGACGTGTTGGTGGGGACCTCGGCGGGCTCGGCGGTCGCCGCGCAGATCAGCAGCGGCGCCTCGCTCTCGGCGCTCTACGACCGGCAGGTGGCCGAGGCCTCGGCCGAGATCGATCCCGGCGTCGACGTCGAGGCCATCACCGGCCTGTTCCTGGCGGCGCTGCGCGAACCCCGAGAACCCCAGGCGGACTCGCTCGACGGCACCCGCGAGCGGATGCGGCGGATCGGCGCCGTCGCGGTCGCGACCCCGACCGTCCCGGAGGACGTCCGGCGCGACGTCATCGCGCAGCGCCTGCCGGCGCACGACTGGCCCGAGCGGGCGCTGCGGATCACCGCGATCGATGTCGGCGCCGGTGAACTCGTGGTGTTCGACCGGGATGCGGGCGTCGGCCTGGTCGACGCGGTGGCGGCCAGCTGCGCGGTCCCAGGGGCGTGGCCGCCGGTGACCATCGGCGGGCGGCGCTACATGGACGGCGGGGTCGCCAGCTCGGTCAACGTCGGGGTGGCCGCGGACTGCGACGCGGCCGTGGTGCTGGTGCCGTCCGGTCCGGACACCCCCTCACCCTTCGGCGACGGGCCGGCCGCGGAGGTCGCCGCCTTCCCCGGTGCGACGCTCGCGGTGTTCGCCGACGAAGGGTCGCTGGCGGCCTTCGGTCCCAACCCTCTCGATCCGCGTTGCCGCACGGCGTCGGCCCTGGCCGGGCGCGAGCAGGGGCGCCGCGAGGCCGAGGCCGTGGCGCGCTTCCTCGGCGTCCGGTGAAGGGTCAGCCCTCGATGGCGGCGGGGGCGCCGTCGTCGGATCCCTCCTCGAAGGCGTCCAGCGCCCGGTGGGCCAGGTCCCGCCCGACGTCGATCACCTCGACCGCCCGGTAGAACTCCAGGCTCCGGCACGTCGAGCGGGGCACCTCGATCAGCAGGTCCGGGGGATAAACCGCGAGCGTGTGGCGGGCCAGCGCCGACTGGGCGAGGTCGATCGTGCGGTTCATCACCTCGAAGCTGCCCAGCTTCGGAACCTCCGCGGCGGCCTCGTCCTCGTCGCCACCGTCGTCCTCTTCCCCGGGGATCTCGGCGCCGAACCTGCTCAGCACCGCGCGTGCGGTCGGCCGGTCGAGCAGCGACCGGGCGGCGGCCGTGTCGAGCAGGGCGGTGGTGCTGCGCACCATGCGGCCCAACCACTCGGCGGTCACCCCGGGTTCGGCCGCGCGGTGGCCGAGCGACTCGCTGCCGCTGAGGCTCACCGCGATCGTCAGGTCGGCGTTGACCGCCGAGATGGGCGCCATCGGCAGCGGATCCAGGATGCCGCCGTCGGCGAGCAGGCGGCCGTCCGCCTCGTGCGGCGCGATCACCCCGGGTATCGCGATCGACGCGCGGATCGCCTCGTCGAGCGGACCGCGCTGGAACCACACCGACTTTCCCGTCAGCAGATCGGTCGCGACCGCGGTGTAGGGGATGGGCAGGTCCTCGATCGCGACCGGGCCGAGGATGTCGCGCACGGCGTCGATGATCTTCTCGGCCCGCATCACCCCCGCCGCGGTGATGGACGGGTCCAGCAGCCGCAGGATGGTCCGCTGCGTCAGCGACTTCGCCCAGTCGGCGTACGCGTCCAGGCGTCCGGCCGCGTGCAGGCCCCCGACCAATGCGCCCATCGACGAGCCCGAGACGCCCACGATGTCGTAGCCGCGTTCCCGCAGCACCTCGATCACCCCGATGTGGGCATAGCCGCGGGCGCCGCCGCTGCCGAGCGCCAGCGCGACCCTGGTCGGCGACGACCGGCGCGCCGCGACCGATCCCGATGTCATGCCCTCATTCTGCGGAAGTGAGCGGGTTTCCACCGCCCGGGCCGCCACTTTGGGTACCTGTGATTTGAATTGCGCGTGGGACGGGCGGTGGCTAGCCGCATCCGTCGTCGGCGGCCGCACGCGCCGCGGTGATCACGGCCGCCTGCCGCGCCAGGGTGAGGTCGGCCCAGCGGGAGTTCCAGCTGCCCGGGGTTCCCGACGGGGACGCCTGCACCATCGCCAGATAGGGCTCGACGGGCGACTGACCGGTCTTGGGCTGGGCGTCCATCCACACCTTCGCCGCGTGGCAGGCCTGGTAATACTCCTCCTCGGTCGAATCCGCGGGGATGTCGACGCGGGTGGTGACGCCGGCAGGGGAGAGGCCGATCGAGCCCGGCGGCGCCGAGTTCGGTCCCGCGGGAATGCCGGACGGCCGCGGCGACGCGGGCGTCGGCTTGGCGTTGGGGGCGTGCTGTGAGCATCCCGTCACAGCCAGGAAACCTGCCGCGAGGACCACCGCGCCCCACCGTGGGAGCCGACTACTGCACCAGCGCACCCTGCCAATCTATGCAACACTGGCGGCCGTGATGGAGCGGTTCGGATTCTGCGAGTGTTGTCGGCCCTGACGCGCCGCCGCTTGCCCATCCGTTCTTTCTGGAGTTCTCCCACATGTCCTTGCTTCTCGATCGTCTCGCCGTGCTGCCCCCGGCGCTCCCGTCACCGGCGCCCGGGCCGACGCCCCTGCGGGTGCCCGACCTCTTGCGCGCCACCGATCAGGCCGCCGACGCCGTGCTCGGCGGGCGCTGCGACCACCTGCTCCCCGCGGGCGGGCTACCGGAGTCCGAACGGTGGTTCACCCGCATTCACGGCGACGACGAACTCGACATCTGGCTCATCAGCTGGGCTCCCGGTCACCCCACCGAATTGCACGACCATGGCGGGTCGCTGGGCGCGCTGACCGTCCTCTCCGGGTCGCTCGCCGAGTTCCGCTGGGACGGAAGGGCCTTGCGTCACCGCCGCCTCGATGCCGGTGACCAGGCGGGCTTCCCGCTCGGCTGGGTGCACGACGTGGTGTGGGCGCCCCGGCCGGCGAGTTCGCCGGTGACCGTGGGCGCGTCGCCGCGCACGCTCAGCGTGCATGCCTACTCACCGCCGCTGACCGCGATGTCGTACTACGAGGTGACCGAGCGAAACAGGTTGCGCCGCAACCGGACCGAGCTGACCGACCAACCGGAGGGGAAGTGACCAGCCGCATCGACCTTGTCCTGAGATCCGCCCGCCGCCGCTTCCGCCGGCTGCCCGCCGCGGAGGTCCCCGACGCGCTGCGGCGCGGCGCGGTGCTCGTCGACATCCGGCCGCAGGCCCAGCGCGCCCGCGAGGGGGAGGTGCCGGGCGCACTGGTGATCGAGCGCAACGTCCTGGAATGGCGGTGCGACCCCACCAGCGACGCCCGCCTGCCCCAGGCCACCGGCGACGACGTCGAATGGGTGATTCTGTGCTCGGAGGGCTATACCTCCAGCCTGGCGGCGGCCGCGCTGCTCGACATCGGGCTGCACCGGGCCACCGATGTCGTCGGCGGTTACCGCGCCCTGGCGGCCGGCGGGGTGCTGGACCGGCTGAGCGATGGCGCGGCGGGCTTCGCCGACGCCGGCGCCCCGGGCCGTCGCTGGCTCTAGTCGGCGTCGCCTCGTTCGCCTCGCTCGCGAGCGACCGCATACGCACGCGAAATACGGCGTGTCGTCGTACACACACGGTCGCCCGCGCCCAGAAAGTCAGCTCTCGCTGGCGTGCAGCAGCGGCCGCAGCCGCTCCGTCTTCTCCGGCGTCCAGCCGGGCGGCGGCAACACCGCGGCCCAGGCGTTGGCCACATCGGCGACATAGCTGTGGCCGTGCCCCGGGGGCACATCCAGCGCCACCGCCATGTCCGCGCTGACCTGAAGGAACGTCACCACCGGGATCCACTCCGTCTCCGGCAGCACGTCATAGCCCCGCTTCTCACGCAGCCAGTCCGGCCGGGCGAACAACAGGTCGGGGGTCCACCACGCTATCGGGTCGGACGCGTGCTGTAGGTAGACCACCCGCGGATGGTCCCAGGGGCCGTTCGGCCGCGCCAAATCGCTTGGGCGGGCGACGAATCGGACGTTCTTGCCGGCGTTGTAGATCGGCAGCCACTCCGGGGAGCCGGCGTCGCGCGTGGCCGTCAGGTCGGTCCAGATCGTGTTGTTGAACGTGGGACCGCTGAACAGGGCGCCGTCGGTGCGGGCCAGGACGTTGTTCAGGCTCATGAACGGCGCCTCGCCCCCGAAGGATCCGAGGCTCTCGCCGAACACCACCAGCTTGGGCCGCTGGCCCTCGGGCAGTTGGCGGATCAGCCTGTCGACGGCCTCGAACAGCGCCTGACCCGCGTGGCGGGCGTTCTCCTTGTCGACCAGGAACGACAGCCAGCTCGGCAGGAACGAGTACTGCATCGACACGATCGCGGTGTTGCCGTTGTACATGTACTCCAGCGCCGACGGCTCGGCCTCGTTGATCCACCCGGTTCCCGTCGTCGTCCCCACCGCGACGACCGCGCGCTGCAGCCCCCCGGTGCGCTGCAGTTCCTGCGCCGCCAATTCAGCGGTGTCCGTGATGCCCTGGGCCGAGTTGAGGCCGGCATACGCCCGGATCGGCTCGACGGCCGGGGTTCCGTTGAACGCGGTGAGCTGGTCGACGGTCGGGCCACCCCCGACGAAGATGCGGCCCTCACGGCCCAGCGATTCCCAGGACACCAGCGACTGCGGGCCCCCGGACCTCAGCGGGGTCTTGGGGGCCGCGGTGTCGGGATTCATCTCGGCGTTGGCGGCGGCGAAGGTGCTGTTCATGGTCCGCATCGCCGACTTGAGCACCACGCCGTTGAGCAGCGTGATCGTGAGTACCACGAGCAGAACAACGACGATGGTGGCCGAGAGCCGGAATGGCGCGAACCGGTCCACCTGTGCCACAAGGAATCTGACCAGCCAGCGGATGAACTGCCCGAGCTCCACCAGCGTGAACAGCACCACCAGCGACAACCCGGCGGCCACCGGGTAGTCGTACCACTTGAGGTGTTCGACGCCCATCAGATCGCGGACGTCGTCCTGCCAGTTGTGAAAGCCGATGGCCATGACCACCATGCCCACCGCCCCGACGGGGATCAGCACCATCCACGCCCAGCGCGGCGCCGGCGGGCTGGACGGCTTGGCCCACAGATACCGGTACAGCCAGACGGCGAACACGCCCAGCCCGTAGCCGATGGCCCCGGAAAACCCGCTGACCAAACCCTGGAACAGCGCGCCGCGGGGCAGCAGCGACGGCGTCATGGAGAACCATATGAAGATGAGGCCGACGGTGGTTCCCATGAAGGTGTAATGCCTTACCCACCAAGGGCTCTTGGCCCGGGCCGCCTCGGACGGCGGGGCGGCGTGGGTGGCGGCCGCCGGGGGCTCCGACTGCCCGGCCGCGGGTACGGCGGATTCGTCTGCGGCGGCGGTGGTCGCGGAGCCCGGCTCACTCATCGCAACCGCCTACCGGTGGGTGAAGTTCGGGGGCCGCTTGTCGATGAACGCCGCCATGCCCTCGGACTGGTCGTCGGTCGCGAAGGTCGAGTGGAACAGCCGGCGTTCGTACAGAAGGCCTTCGGCGAGCGTGGATTCGAAGGCGCGGTTGACGGCCTCCTTGGCCATTCGGGAGGCCGACCGTGACATCTGCGAGATGGTGGTCGCCACGGCCTTGGCCTCTTTTAACAGGTCGTCGGCGGGAACGACGCGCGAAACCAGGCCGCTCCGTTCGGCTTCCGCGGCGTCGATGGTGCGCCCGGTCAGGATGAGGTCCATGGCCTTGGCCTTGCCGATGGCGCGGGTCAGCCGCTGCGAGCCGCCCATGCCCGGCAGCACGCCGAGCTTGATCTCCGGCTGACCGAACTTCGCGGTGTCGGCCGCGATGATGAGGTCGCACATCATCGCGAGCTCGCAGCCGCCGCCGAGCGCGTGCCCGGCCACCGCGGCTATCGTCGGCGTCCGAACGGAAGCGAGCCTGCCCCAGGGCGCGAAGAAGTCGGCGCCGAACGCGTCGGCGAACGACAGGGTGGCCATCTCCTTGATGTCGGCGCCGGCGGCGAACGCCTTGGCCGAACCGGTGATGACGATCGCCCCGATACCGGGATCGTCATCGAGCTCCGTTGCGGCGGTGGTGACTTCGCGCATCACCTGGCTGTTGAGCGCGTTGAGTGCCTGCGGCCGATTGAGAGTGATGATTCCGACGCGCTCCTCGCGCTCGACGAGGATGGTTTCGTAGCTCTGATCGGTCACTGGGCCACCTTTCTAGAACGTCAGGTCATCTTCGAGGGGGGCGAAATACGCCTCGACGTCTGCCGCGGTGATGTCGGTGAGCGACGCCGGGGACCACTTGGGGTTGCGGTCCTTGTCGATGATCTGCGCGCGGATGCCCTCCACGAAATCGTGCGAACGCGACGCGGCGGAGGCCATTCGATAGTCCTGTGTCAGAACGTCTTCCAGCGTCTCCATCTTCGCGGCGCGCCGCATCGCCTCGAACGTCACGCACACCGAGATGGGGGAGCGGCCGGCGATCAGGTCGGCGGCATCGCTGGCCGGGCCCGCGTCATGTTTCCTCAGCGCCGCGACGACGTCGGTCACCGTGTCGCGGTTGTAGCACTCGTCGATCCAGTCCCGTTGTGCCGCAAGCTCACTCGAGGGCGCTTCGATCGCGTGTCGGGCCACCGCGGTGTCGACGCCGTCGGCGACGATCGTCCGGGTGAACGCGTCGAGTTCGCTGTGCGGCACGTAATGATCGGCCAGACCCAGCGCGATCGCGTCGGCGCCGGTGAACGGCGCCCCGGTCAGCGCGGCGTGCATGCCCAGCGCCCCGGGCGCCCGCGAGAGCAGGTACATCTGGCCCACCTCGGGAATGAAGCCGATGCCGACCTCGGGCATGGCCACTTTCGAGGTTTCGGTCACCACCCGGACGCTGCCGTGCGCACTGACGCCGACACCGCCGCCCATCACGATGCCGTCCATCAGGGCCACATACGGCTTGGCGAACCGGCCGATCTGGCCGTTGAGCAGATACTCGTCCCGCCAGAACCGCCGCGCCTCGACACCGTCGTTGCGCATGCTGTGGTAGAGCGGCACCAGGTCGCCCCCCGCGCACAGGCCGCGTTCCCCGGCCCCCGCGAGCACCACCGCGCGCACGTCGCCGTCGCCTGCCCACCGGTTCAGCGCCGCGCGAAGCAGGTCCACCATGTTCTGGTTGAGCGAGTTGATCGCCTTGGGGCGGTTGAGCGTGATCAGGCCGATGTTTCCGTCGACGCGGGTCAGAACCTCGTCCGATGCCTCCGAACCCGTCACGCCCTGGCCCTCCCATCGCCGACCGGTCTCGACCAGCAATCTAGATCGTCACGGGTGAGGCGATGCTTGCGGGTAAGGGTTATGTTTGTCCCGACGCGAGCAGCCAAGTCCGTTGCAAGCCGGGAACCCGGGCGGTCCGCTGATCGTTGAGCAGTTGTTCGCACAGTTCGAACCACAGCCATAAGAGAGGATCCGACGGTGCGCGAGACAAGCAACCCGGTATTTCGTTCGCTGCCCAAGCAGCGGGGCGGATACGCGCAGTTCGGCACTGGCGCGGCCCCCATGCAGGGCTACGACCCGTACGCCCCCTACCAGGAGACCCGGGCGTCGCGTCCGCTGACGATCGACGACGTCGTCACCAAGACGGGCATGACGCTGGCCGTCCTGACGGCGAGCGCGGTGGTCTCCTACTTCCTGGTGGCGTCGAACGTGGCGCTGGCGATGCCGCTGACCCTCGTCGGCGCGCTCGGCGGCCTCGGCCTCGTGCTGGTCGCGACCCTCGGCCGCAAGCAGGACAACCCGGCGCTGGTGCTGAGCTACGCCGTCCTCGAAGGCCTGTTCCTGGGCGCCGTGTCGTTCGTCTTCGCCAACTTCGCGGTGTCGGGTACCAACGCCGGCGCGCTGATCGGCGAGGCCGTCCTGGGCACCTTCGGGGTGTTCTTCGGCATGCTCGTCGTCTACAAGACCGGGGCCATCCGCGTCACGCCCAAGTTCACCCGGATGGTCGTCGCGTCGTTGTTCGGCGTGCTGGCCCTGATGCTCGGCAACCTGGTGCTGGCGATGTTCGGCGTGGGCCATGGCACCGGCCTGGGTCTGCGCAGCGGCGGAACGATCGCCATCATCTTCTCGCTGGTGTGCATCGCGATCGCCGCCTTCAGCTTCCTGATCGACTTCGACGCCGCCGACCAGATGATCCGCGCCGGCGCGCCGGAGAAGGCGGCGTGGGGCATCGCGCTCGGCCTGACCGTGACGTTGGTCTGGCTGTACCTCGAGATCCTGCGTCTGCTGAGCTACCTGCAAAACGACTAGCCCGGCTTGACACGAAAACCGGCACGTCGATAGGCGCGCCGGTTTTTTGTTGACCCTGCGCGTATGGCGGGCGCTACTCGCACTTTGTCGCCCCAGTCGCAGAGTCAAGGACGATGTCGGTGGGGGCTATGACGATGCCGGGCATGTTGCCGCCCAGTCGCCCGTTCCTTGGCACCGAGGCGTTGGCCTCCGGGGCTCTCAGCCGGCATGAGCTGCGCACCCATTACCGGGCGCTGATGCCGAATGTGTACATCGACAAGCGGTCACAGCCCGCGCTGCGGCAACGAACTATCGCGGCGTGGCTATGGTCGCGGAGGCAGGCCGTGATCGCCGGAGCGGCGGCCTCGGCGCTGCATGGCGCTATGTGGGTCGATGACAATGCGCCAGTCGAACTGATCTGGCACAACGCCAGAGCGCCGCGCGGGGTGATCACGCGCGACGAGCTCTTGTCGAGCGGCGAGGTTCAGCACGTCGACGGCCTTCCTGTGACGACGCCGGAGCGTACGGCCTTTGATATCGGCAGGCGCGGACCTACAGGGCCCGCCGTCGCCCGTCTCGACGCCCTGGCCGCTGCTACTGACTTCAAGGTGCGCGACGTTGCGGAACTCGCGGCACAGCACCGCCGCACGCGGGGGCTGCGTCAGCTGGAGCGAGCGCTTGAGCTCGTCGACGCCGGAGCCCAGTCGCCGAGGGAGACCTGGCTGCGGCTGATGTTGGTCGGCGCGGGATTTCCAAAGCCCCGCACCCAGATCCCGGTGCTGGGCGCCGACGGATTCCCCCGCTATTTCCTCGATATGGGTTGGGAAGACATCAAGCTGGCGGTGGAGTACGACGGGGACCACCACAGGACGGATCGGCGGCAGTTCGCCATCGACGTAGACCGGCTGGAGTACGTCGACAGGGTCGGCTGGACCGTTATCCGAGTGGTGGCGGCGCACCGGGGACCCGACGTGATACGCCGAGTGCGACGCGCCTGGACCGAGCTAACGGATCGCTGAAGGGTCGCCAAAAGGTCGTTGACTCTGCGCTGAAGGTGGCCCCTACTCGAACTTTCCCGCCAGGAACGCAGAGTCAACGCTCGCGGTGCTAGCTGAGCCGCTCGATCACCATCGCCATGCCCTGGCCGCCGCCGACGCACATGGTCTCCAGGCCCAGCGTCTTGTCGTGGGTCTGCAGGTTGTTCAGCAGCGTCGTGGCGATGCGGGCTCCCGTCATGCCGAAGGGGTGACCCAGGGCGATCGCCCCGCCGGACACGTTCAACTTGTCCAGGTCCATGCCCAGCTCGCGGGCCGAGCCCAGCACCTGCACGGCGAACGCCTCGTTGATCTCATACAGGTCGATGTCGTTGATCGACATGCCGGCGCGGGCCAGCGCCTTCTGGCACGCCTCGATCGGTCCCAGCCCCATGATCTCGGGCGACAACCCGCTGACCCCGGTGGACACGATGCGCGCCAGCGGGGTGAGGCCCAGCTCTTTCGCCTTGGTGTCGCTGGTGATCACCAGCGCCGCGGCGCCGTCGTTCAGCGGGCAGGCGTTGCCCGCGGTCACGGTGCCATTGGGCCGGAACACCGGCTTGAGCTCGGACACCTTCTCGTAGGTGGTGCCCGCGCGCGGCCCGTCGTCCTTATTGACGGTGGTGCCGTCGGGCAGGGTCACCGGGGTGATCTCGCGCTCGAAGAACCCGCTGTTGATCGCCTCTTCGGCGCGGTTCTGGCTGCGCACCCCCCAGTGGTCCTGGTCCTCGCGGCTGATGCCGGTCATGAGCGCCACGTTCTCCGCGGTCTGGCCCATCGCGATGTAGACGTCCGGCAGGTTGCCGTCGGCGCGGGGGTCGTGCCACTCGTCGGCGCCGGCGGCCGCGGCCGACGAACGCTCCTGGGCCTCGTCGAACAGCGGATTCTTGGTGTCCGGCCACGAGTCCGAATTGCCCTTGCCGAAGCGGGACACGGTCTCGACACCCGCGGAGATGAACGCGTCGCCCTCGCCCGCCTTGATCGCGTGGAACGCCATCCGGGTGGTCTGCAGCGACGACGAGCAGTAGCGGTTGACCGTGGTGCCCGGCAGGAAGTCATAACCCAGCTCGACCGCGACCACGCGCGCCATGTTGAAGCCGGACTCACCGCCCGGCAGCCCGCAGCCCAGGATCAGGTCGTCGATCTGATGCGGGTTCAGCGCGGGAACCTTGTCGAGCGCGGCGCGCACCATCTGCGCGGCCAGGTCGTCCGGTCGCATGCTGACCAGCGACCCCTTCATGGCGCGCCCGATCGGCGAACGGGCGGCGGAGACGATGACGGCTTCGGGCATGACGGTTCCCTCCAATGGGATACGGGCTCGCTGAACAAGCGGGTGGTCCGGCCACCCGACGGGCTACGACAAATCTAGTCGCCCGCGACGGGGCGGCACGAGGACGGGCCGCTCACCCCGGAGATCGGCCGCCGCCACACCTTGGACATCATGCTGAGCCGCGTCTGGCGCCGATCCGGCAACGGCGCGGGCGACGGCGCGGGCAGCGTGATCAGCGGGTGCTCCACCGTCTCGCCCAGGGTGTCGCAGAGCGCGGCCAGCAGCGCGTCGGCAGCCAGCGCATACGCGGTCGCCGAGGGGTGGTAGCCGTCGGCGGAGAACATCAGCTCGGGCGTCGCCCGGAACTTGGGCGCCAGCAGCTGCGCCAGGGGCACCGGCACGCCGCCGGCCGCGCGGACAACGGCGGTCTGGGCGCGCGCGAGCTGCCCGCAGCGCTCGTGGGCCAACGAGCGCAGCGGCTGCGGGATCGCGCTGATGACACCGAGATCGGGGCACGTGCCGACCACCACGACCGCGCCCCGCGCCCGCAATTTCCGGACGGTCAGGCCCAGCCGCTGGGCCGACTGGCTGATGCCGTTGAGGGCCGTCACGTCGTTGGCCCCCAGCATCATCACGGCCACGTCCGGCGGGGGCCCGGCCACGAACATCGCGTCGACCTGGCCGCACACGCCCTTCGACGTCGCGCCGACGATGGCCTTGGTGCTGAGCCGCACACGCTTGCCGGTCTGCTCGGCGAGGCCGCGGGCGATCAGCACGCCCGGCACCTCTTCGGCGCTCATGCAGCCGTACCCGGTGGCCGTGGAGTCGCCGAAGATCATCAGGTGCACGTCCACGGACATGCCGCGCTGCCACCGCTGAACCGGCTCGCCGCCGCGGACGTAGACGCCGTCTGCGCGCGGGGGGATGTCCCAGGCTTTGGGGATGACGGTGCGCGTGTGCGCCGCCTGGCCGGCTAGCAGGTTTCGCGCGCCGATGACGGCCGTGCCCGTCGAGGCGAGAGCGCCCGCGGTGGCCAGGGCGATCGTCGAACGACGCGGCACCCGGATGGTCACGCGGTCAAGTTTAGTTCGGCTTCAGGGTTTGCGCGGGCGCCTAATCAACAAAGTGGTCACGGTGCGACGGAAATGTGGTATCGAAACAGATTCTTCAAATGCCCTGCTCACAATCGGCTGCCAAGCTAAGTTCTAGCCATTGGCTGCAACGCCGCTGAACGGCTGGAGAACTCGGGATAAACCAGACGCTTGGCTGCCTCGTTACATGCTGTATCGCACTACAAAGACGTAGGAGTGTGGAGCATGACCGCACCGAGCAAGGTGTCCGGGTCGCCGCGGTATTCCGTTCGGCCACATGAAGTCCTCCGGGCACGTAAAGTTGAAGCACGACGATTCGCCATCAGCGACGGTGCACCGGTCGAGGTCCTCGAGTCCGGGCCGAGTGTCGCGGCGCGGGTAGCTACGCTCGCCTCGCGCGTGACGATCAGGCCGGTTCTGGCCGTCGGCAGCTACGTTCCCAACCTGCCCTGGCCGTGGGGTCTCATCGACCTCGCGGCCCGCGTGCTGCTGCCGGTTTCGGCCACGGTCCGGGAGACGGTCAACCTTCGCAACGCGTCGGCACAGCTGGTGCGCGCACCCGGGGTGCTGCCGGCCGACGGCACCCGCCGGGTGGTTGTCTACCTGCACGGCGGCGCCTTTTTGACCTGCGGAGCAAACTCGCACGGTCGGCTGGTCGAGGCCCTGTCGAAGTTTGCTGACGCGCCGGTGCTGGTGGTCAATTACCGGCTGCTTCCCAAGCACTCGATCGGGATGGCCCTCGACGATTGCTACGACGCGTACCAATGGCTGCGCCTGCGGGGGTTCAAGCCCGACCAGATCGTGCTCGCCGGGGACTCCGCGGGCGGCTACCTCGCACTGGCCTTGGCGCAGCGCCTCCTGGCCGAAGCACAGGGCGAAGGTGATGTGCCGGCGGCGCTGGTGGCGATCTCGCCACTGCTGCAACTAGCAAAGGAATTCAAGCAGGCGCACCCGAACATCAAGACCGACGCGATGTTCCCACCGAAGGCCTTCGACGCCCTGATCGATCTGGTTGCTGGCGCGGCGCGCAAGAACACCGTCGGCGGCAAACCGGAGCCCATCTACGAGCCCCTGGAGCACATCAAGCCCGGCCTGCCCCGCACGCTCATCCACGTCTCCGGATCCGAGGTGCTGCTGCACGACGCGCAGTTGGCGGCGAGCCGGCTCGCGGCCGCCGGAGTGCCGGCCGAGGTGCGGGTGTGGCCCGGCCAGGTCCACGACTTCCAGCTCGCCGCGCCGATCTTGCCCGAGGCGATCCGTTCGCTGCGCCAGATCGGCGACTACATCCGCGAGGCCACCGGCTAGCGACGACGGCGAGCGCCGGTACGGCGCGAGTGAGGAGTCGCGCCATCGGGCCTAGCGCGACGACGGCGAGCGCCGGTACGGCGCGAGTGAGGAGTCGCGCAATCCGACCTAGCGCGACGACGGCGAGCGCCGGCGCGGCGCGAGTGAGGAGTCGCGCAATCCGACCTAGCGCCTGTGCGCCGGTCCTGCATGCCTGACACGATGAAGGCATGCGGATCGCGCAGCACATCAGTGACCTCATCGGCGGCACGCCGCTCGTTCGCCTGAACTCCGTCGTCCCCGAGGGTGCGGGCACGGTGGCGGCCAAGATCGAATACCTCAATCCCGGCGGCAGCTCGAAGGACCGCATCGCGGTGAAGATGATCGACGCCGCGGAGGCCAGCGGGCTACTGAAGCCGGGCGGCACCATCGTCGAACCCACGTCTGGCAACACCGGCGTCGGCCTGGCGCTGGTTGCGCAGCGGCGCGGCTACAAGTGCGTGTTCGTCTGCCCGGACAAGGTCAGCGAGGACAAGCGCAACGTGTTGATCGCCTACGGCGCGGAGGTCGTCGTGTGCCCGACGGCGGTGCCGCCCGACCATCCGGACAGCTACTACAGCGTCTCCGACCGGCTCGTCGAGGAGATCGACGGCGCGTGGAAGCCCGACCAGTACGCCAATCCCGAGGGCCCGGCCAGCCACTACGCCACCACCGGTCCCGAGATCTGGGCCGACACCGACGGCAAGGTCACGCACTTCGTCGCCGGCATCGGCACCGGCGGGACGATCTCGGGCGCCGGCCGGTACCTCAAGGAGGTGTCCGGCGGGGCGGTGCGGGTGGTCGGCGCCGACCCTGAGGGGTCGGTGTACTCGGGCGGCACCGGGCGGCCGTATCTGGTCGAGGGGGTCGGTGAGGATTTCTGGCCGGACGCGTACGACCGCTCCGTGCCCGACCAGATCATCGCGGTGTCCGACTCCGACTCCTTCGACATGACCCGGCGGCTGGCCCGCGAGGAGGCGATGCTGGTCGGCGGCTCGTGCGGGATGGCGGTCGTCGCCGCGATCAAGGTCGCCGAGGAGGCCGGACCGGATTCGCTGGTCGTCGTCCTGCTGCCCGACGGCGGGCGCGGCTACATGTCCAAGATCTTCAACGACGCCTGGATGTCGTCTTACGGGTTCTTGCGGAGCCGGCTCGACGGGTCGACCGCGCAGTCCACCGTCGGCGACGTGCTGCGCGACAAGTCCGGGGCGCTGCCCGACCTGGTGCACACCCACCCGTCGGAGACGGTGCGCGACGCCATCGGCATCCTGCGCGAATACGGGGTGTCGCAGATGCCCGTCGTCGGCGCCGAGCCGCCTGTGATGGCCGGCGAGGTCGCCGGGAGCGTCTCGGAGCGCGAACTCCTGTCCGCCGTCTTCGAGGGTCGCGCCAAGCTGGCCGACGCCGTCGCGCAGCACATGAGCCCGCCGCTGCCCATGATCGGCGCGGGTGAACTGGTCAGCGCGGCCGGCAAGGCGCTGCGCGACTGGGACGCCCTGATGGTGGTCGAGGAGGGCAAGCCGGTGGGCGTCATCACCCGCTATGACCTGCTCGGTTTCCTCTCCGAGGGGGCGCGCGGGCTGGCCGGCCGCCGCTAGCGTGTCGCTCCCGGGGGTGTGACGCAGCTCTCGCCCGGCCGCTTGGGCCTCAGGTACTGTAATGCCGCCCAGTTCGCCTGATCCGCAGTGGGAAGGGTTGCCATGACCGACCAGCCGCCGCCCGGCGCCGCCTATCCGCCGCCCCCAGAGTCGCCCGGGTCGCCGGGCGGCGGCTGGTCGGTCATGGCAACCCTTCCCACTGCGGATCAGGCGAAC
>NZ_CACRUY010000022.1 GCF_902652685.1 Mycobacterium sp. Marseille-P9652 | reverse complement strand
ACACTCAACCTCGACACCCCCGCCCAACGACTCGCCCAACTCCTCGACCAAGCCGCCTGACCAGATGTTGCACTAACCGATTGACAATGCCGGGCCGGGCTTCATCGTGGCTTCATCGAAGGGGGCTAGACCGTGTGCTATGGCGCGGAACCGAGTGAGCCCCAAGCGCACCGTCGCGATCGCCGCAGCGGTGGCGCTGGTCATCGCGGGTTGTGGTGCGGGCTCCCGGGGAGGCGCGGGTAGCAGCACGAGCCAACCTCCGAGTCCCCGTTCGGCGGCGACCACGACCGATGCGGACTGGAAGCCGGTGGCCGACGCGCTGGGACGCGCCGGCAAGTTGGGCGACAACAACACGGCCTATCGAGTCTCCCTGGTGCGCAATGATCTTCAGGTCACCACCGATGGTGTGCCGATCAAACCGGGATTGTCCCTGGGCGGGTATGCGGCATTCGCGCGCTACGACGACAACCAGACGCTGCTGATGGGCGACCTGGTGGTCACGGAAGCCGAACTGCCGAAGGTCACCGACGCGCTACAGGCCCACGGCATTGCCCAGACGGGACTGCACAAGCATCTGTTGCAACAAACCCCGCCGGTGTGGTGGACCCATGTGCACGGCATGGGCGACGCGGTGCAGCTGGCGCAGGGGCTCAAGGCCGCGTTGGACGCGACGTCGATCGGTCCGGCCACCCCGCCGCCGGCGCAGCAACCGCCGGTCGACATCGACACCGGGGGGGTCGAGCAGGCGTTGGGCCGCAAGGGAACTGCCGACGGCGGATTGTTCAAGTACAGCATCCCGCGCAAGGACACCATCGTCGAGGACGGGCATGCGCTGCCCGCGGCGTCGCTGAATCTGACGACGGTCATCAACTTCCAGCCCGTCGGAGGTGGCCGCGCGGCGATCAACGGCGACTTCATCCTGATCGCTTCCGAGGTGCAGAAGGTCATCCAGGCGCTGCGCGCGGGCAATATCCAGATCGTCGAACTGCACAACCACGGCCTCACCGAGGAACCCCGGCTGTTCTACATGCATTACTGGGCGGTCGACGACGCCGTCACGCTCGCCAGGGCGCTGCGTCCCGCGCTCGACGCGACCAACCTGCGGTCGTGACGGGGCGCGGGCCGCTCAGAACAGCAGCAAGCCAAGCGCTCCCGTCGCGACAACGACGTAAGGCTCCTTGACCTTGAAGCGCCACAGCACGGCCAGCGTCACCACGGCGATGCCGGCGGTGATCCAGTCGGTGACGGCTTGGCGGGTCAACACCACCACGGCACCGCAGAGTGCCCCGCCGGCGGCGGCGGTGGCACCGGCCACGAAGGCGCGAACCTGCGCATTGTCGCGGTGCCGCAGGAACCAGCGGCCGGGCACGACCACGCCGAGGTAGATCGGGGTGAAGATGGCGACACTCGAGACGATCGCGCCCGGCAACCCGGCGACGAGGTAGCCGATGAATCCGGCGCTGATGACGACCGGCCCGGGGGTGATCAGCCCGATGGCCACGGAATCGAGAAACTGGCTGTTGGTCAGCCAGTGGTGCTGATCGACGACACCGGCCCGCATGAACGGCACGATGGCCAGCCCGGAGCCGAACACGATGGCCCCGGTTTTCAGGAAGAACAACGCCAGCGATGCCAGCGTCCCTGCGCCGGCGATGGTGCCGAGCCCGATGACCACCGGCACGGGCTTGGCGTTATCACCCGTTCCCGCAACGTCTTCCGGCGGCTTGCGGCGGGGTCGCCGAATGCGTGGCCGGGCGTCGAGCAGGATCATCAGGAGGCCCGCGCCGACGATGACGAGCACGGGTTCGGAGCCGGTGAGTGCGGTGAGCGCGAACACCGCCGCACTGATGCTCCACAGCCGCCAGTCGTTGCGGTCCGTCAGTTTGATGAGTTTAATCGCGGCGATGGTGATGATCGCCATGACGGCCGGGGCGATTCCGTAGAACAGCGCCTGCACGACGCGCGAGCCCGAGTAGTGGGAGTAGATGGCGGCCACGGCCACCACGATGACGAACGAGGGTGCCACGAAGGCCGCGGCCACGGCGGCCGCGCCCCGGGTGCCCGTGCGCAGGTACCCCACCCACATCGCGACCTGCGCCGCGAGGGGGCCGGGCATGGTCTGGCCGAGCGCAACGCCGTCGAGGAAATCCTGCCGGTTGATCCATTGCCGCTGCTCGACGAGGTCACGTTGCATGTAGCCGACGGTGGCGATCGGTCCGCCGAACCCGATTGCGCCCAGCTTGAGGAAGTAGGCGAGTATCCGGCCGAATCCCACGGAGCGTCCGGGCTTCGGGTCGTCAGGCTCACCCATGTCGACTATTTACTCAAATGGTCACGACGTTGACGAGCAGCGATATCACGACGGCAAGCGTACGGACGTGGCCGTAGCGCCGCGAATCGACAGGTGACCGGAGATCGGCGAATGCCGAGAGGAAGACATACGTCATCACCGGCGCGAGCCAGTCGTTGGCGGAAAAGCCGGGAAGTCCGTCACTGTTGAGTTGTGGCATGTTGGCCGAGATCCGCCAGAGGAAAACTGCGGCCCCGCTCAGTAACCCGACGGCCACGGCGTCGGGCCAGGAGGACCGGGGAAGCCACCATGCCGCCGCCACGAGTGCGAGGACGCCGGTAAGCGCAGCGGTGAACGCGATTTGCGTCGTACCGAAGCGGCCGGCCTCTGCGGCGAGATCGGTTGCCGTGGCTATGGTTCTAATCACCCGCGGCGAATCCGATTGAAGTAGCGGGTCAATCGTTATCGGGCGCTTCAGTGCCTACGAAGCGAAAGCCTTGGTCGAGGTGTACTTCCACCTGAGTGCCGTCGGTCTTGGTGACGAGGACTCCGTAATAGGCTGCGCCCTCGTTGGTTTCCTTTTCGACCTTTCCGGCCTTGCCCGGTATGGCTTGCACCGCGGCGGCGCGGGCCTTATCCGCGGCCGGGCCGGTGATCTCCTGGTCGTCGGCGGCCGCGGCTCCGATGCCGATTCCCGCCAGCGCTGCGGCACTTGCCAGCCCGATGCAGATTCGCGTTCTGATTCTCATTGGCCACCCCTGCTCGCCGTAACCATCCTGCAGAAGCAGACGCTAGTTCCGGCACATGAAGCCAGCATGAATGTGAGCGGGATTCATTGCCGCGACATATTCACCGGCTGGCGGCGGACCAGACGAGCAGCGCGGCCGTGGCGACAGCGACCACGGCGTAGTAGCCGAGCATGATCCGCTCGCGAGCCGCATCCGTCCTCACGGTTGGCGTGCCGGACGCTTTGCGCTCTTCGATCACGTCGCGGCGGGTCCAGGTGAGGTACGCGACCATGGCGAGGATCGCGGCGAAGCCGATTGTGCTGGTGGTGGAAATACCCAAGCCGAGGCCGTGACCGGACGGCGGGGTTGCAAGCCAGTCGCCGACGTTGGCGCCCAAGGGGCCGGTCAGGACATACGCGAGCCAGAAGGACAGTACGGCGTTTGCGCCGAGCCGCCAGCCGATCACGATCGCGACAAGCAGGCCGGCCCACAGCAGCGCTGAGGTACCGGATCCCCATCCGGTGAGCTGCACCGTCCAGTCACCGGCCGCGGTACCCAGGGCGAAGGTGACGAAAACTGCGAGCCAGTAAAACGACTCTCGGGGCAACGTGACGATGCTGTGGAGGTCAAGTGTTCGCTCGCGGGCGTACCAAACGCCGAAGATGAGGGCCAGGGCCGCGGTGAAGATGCCCGTGGTCGCCGAAAGCGGAACCCCGAACTGAATGACGAGAAGGTCGGCGTACAAGGTGCCCGCCAGCCTGAACACGACGACCACCAGCCAGTACACGAACGGCACATAGCGATTCAGCCGTAACTGCAAGGCCAAAACGGCGGCAATCACCACCGGAAAGATCAGCGCGGTCTTGGTCATGCCCAACGTCGTGTCGAGCCAGTCGGCGAAGCTCACACCCACGGTTGTGCACAGGATCTTGATGATCCAGAACCACACCGTGACCTCAGGCACCTTGCTGAGCCGAGCACCCTCAGTGCCGGCGGTGTCGAACTCCCGCGACTCGGCCACAATGGCTGATAGTACAAACACCTGGTGACACCCGGTGCCGGTTGTCGCAAATGTGGCAGCGAAACCGATGGGGCAGTGGGGATTGCGCCCCGTCAGAACCAGGGACCCGGGAACTGGCCGTCCCGGTCCTGAACCATCACGATCTCCTTGCAATCGCCGTTCAGCGCGGCGGCGTTCTCGCCGCGGCACACCAGCGTCCACCCCGAGATCCGCTCGAAGGGCCGGACGGACCACGTCGTCGCGATCGGCTCGGTGGCCGGCAATGCGAGGACGGCGAACGTGTTGTTCGTGTTGGTGACGTAGAGGTGGTCTTCGAAGAAGGCCAGCTTGGCGATCGACATCTTCTTGGCGTCGTCACGTGTCTTCAACAGCTCCCACTGCTGGGTCCGCAGGTTCCATACGCCGAATCCGAACTGCGATGTGTCGGAGTTGTGGCCATCGACGAACAACCTGCCGTCCGACAGCGTCGCGGACAGCCCGCCGCCGGAGATCTTCTCCGAATCCGCCACCTTGACAAGCGCTTTCGCGTTGAGGTCATAGAACATCGTCGACACGGCCGGCGGGTTGTACGAATCCCAGTGGGTGAGCTTCACCAATTTGTCCGGCCCGTCGGACAATTCGCCGTCGACCGTCCAGATGTCGTTGTCCTGGTAGATCGGTTCGCCGCTGGGCCGCCGCAGCTCGGCCCCCGACGCCTTGGCGGCGTCGGTGTTGCGCTGGAAGGAAAGAACGTCCTGCCACACGCGGCCGGGCTGGGGGTCGTTCCACATCATCGTCAGGTCGGAGCCGGACAGGACCACGGTGCGCGGCGGTGACGCCGGGCTGCGTCCGTCGGTGAAGGCGTTCATCCACGCCACTCCCGACGCGGTCGCGGCGAGCTGCCACTGTTTGGCGGGCGCCAACTTCAGGTCCGGCGTCGGCGGCTGCAGGTCCTTGGTGACCAACGGCTGGTTGGTCTTGAGGTCGAAGACGTACGCGGTGGCCTCGGTCTGGGGGCCCTGAGCCGTCGTGACCACGTAGACGACCTTCAAGTCGTCGCCCGCACCGGCCAGGGCGCAGATGCCGCCGGTCACGTTCTCACCGGCGGGGACGGCGGGCACACCGGGCGTCACGTACTGGCCCGTCTTCGTGTCGAAGATCTTGGGCCGGATGTCTTGCGGCGCCGATTTCCTCTCCGCGAACTTGTCCGGGCACCCCACGTACGCCGTCCCGCCGAAGCTCTTCCAGTCCTTCTCCAATGGCCCGGTCACCGAGGCCGGCGCCGGAGCCGCGGTGGCGGTGGTCTTCGCGGCCGACGTGGAGGTCGTGGGCGTGGCCGCGGGAGGAGCGACGGTCTCCGAACAGGACGCGACGAGGAGGCACACGGCCCCGGCGAGCAGGGCAAACCTGTGTGCGGACACAGTTCGCCCCCCGATCCCACGCATCACCGAAACCCCCGTTAAGTTCGTGTAACCCCCGAGCGTAAAGCCAGGTCGCGGCGACCGCGAATCGTGTGCCGCGGGTCTTCGTCACATACCGCCCGTGCTACACCGAACACATGAGCAAACTTGCCGACGAGACGCGGTGGATGGACGCCACCGACCAGGCGGCGCTGGTGGCCACCGGCGAGGTCGCCCCGGGCGAACTGCTCGAGGCGGCGATCGAGCGGATCGAGCGGTTCAACCCGGCACTGAACGCGGTCGTCATCGAGTGGTTCGACCACGCCCGGTCGGTGGCCGCCGACCCCGCCCTGCCGACGGGGCCGTTCCACGGCGTGCCCTTCCTGCTCAAGGACCTGTACACGGCCTACGCCGGCCAGACCCTGTCCAACGGCAACGTCGCGCTGAAGGAGGCGGCCATCGTCGACACCGCCGACACGACGCTGGTCGCCCGGTTCAAGGCGGCCGGCCTGGTGATCGCCGGCCGCACGAACAGCCCCGAGATGGGCAGCCTGCCGACCACTCAGCCCGTCGCCTGGGGCGCGACCCGCAACCCGTGGGCCCTCGACCGCGCGCCGGGCGGGTCCAGCGGCGGCGCCGCGGCGGCGGTGGCCGCCGGCATCGTGCCGTTCGCCAACGCCTCCGACGGCGGCGGCAGCATCCGGATACCGGCGTCGTGCTGCGGCCTGGTCGGCCTCAAGCCGAGCCAGGGCCGCATCACCGTCGGCCCCGCCCGCGCGGAGACGGGACTGGGGGTCGAACTGTGCGTCAGCCGCACGGTCCGCGACACGGCCGGGCTCCTCGACGCGGTGCGCGGCCCCGGCGTCGGCGACTCCGTGATCGCGCCGCCCCCACGGCGCCCGTACCTCGACGAGGTCGGCGCCGAACCGGGCCGGCTGCGCATCGGGCTGCTCGACGTCCATCCGCGCGGCGACTTCCTGCACGACGACTGCGTTGCGGCGGTGCGCTCCGCGGCGTCGATGCTCGAGGGGCTCGGCCACATCGCGAACCCGCATGGCCCGCGGCCCTCGCCGACACCACGTTGGTCGAGAAGTTCATGGCGTTGTGGGCGACGCAATTGGCGATGGCGGCCCGCGGCTTCGGACAGACGCTCGGGCGGGAGGTGACCGCCGACGACATCGAGCCGGTGAACTGGGTGCTCATCGAGCGGGCGCGGCGGGTGACCGCCGTCGACTACGCCGCCGCGCTGGACGCCGTCTACGCGTTCCGGCGCGCCCTGCAGCAGTGGTGGGCCGACGGCTGGGACCTGCTGCTCACCCCGACGGTGGCCGAACCACCGCTTCCGCTAACGGAATTCGAGAACAACCCCGACCGCCCGACCGCGCCGATGCGCCGGGGCGGACAGTTCGCCGCGTTCACGCCGCCGTTCAACATGAGTGGGCAGCCGGCGATCAGCCTGCCGCTGCACCGAAATGCCGACGGCCTGCCGATCGGCGTGCAGCTCGCGGCGGCCTATGGCCGTGAGGACGTCCTCATCGGCGTTGCGGCGCAACTGGAATCGGCCCATCCCTGGGCGGCCCACCACCCACCGCTTCGAGCGTCGAACACCGATTAGTCGGCGTCGAACTCGACGGGCAGGCTCTTCGGCCCGCTCAGGCTGACCATCGGCTTCCACGGCGCCGGGCCGGCGATCCGCGGGTTGCGCATCCGCCGGGTCAGCACCACCAGCGCCTCGGCGATCTCGCGCCGCGCCAGGTTGGCGCCGAGGCAGTAATGCACGCCGCCGCCGAAGGTCAGGATCGCCGGTGCGCCCTCGCGGGTGATGTCGACGCGGTCCGGGTCCTCGTAGACCGCCGGGTCGCGGTTGGCCGCGGCGGTGTTCACCAGCACCATGGTGCCCGCGGGAAAGAGGTAGCCGTCCACGTCCGCGTCCTCGGCCACGAGGCGCAGGGTTCCGCACGCGATCGGCGAGTGGCGCATGGTCTCCTCGACCGCGCGCATCGCGAGTTCGGGCCTGTCCCTAAGAGATTCCCACTGATCCGGGTGCTCGCAGAGCACCTGCATCGAGGCGGCGACCTGGTTGCGAGTGGTGTCCGTGCCCGCCAGCAACAGGCCCCCGGCGAGCATCCGAAGTTCGGCCTGGTTCAGGCGGTCGCCGTCGTCCTCGGCGCGGATCAGATCGGACAGCAGGTCGTCGGTGAGGCTGTGCCGGCGGCGATCGACCATGTCGTCGACGTAGTCGTCGAGCTCGCCCCAGGCCCGCATGACCACCGGCTCCACCTCCCGCAGGTTCCCGGTGAAGGTGAAGGCTTTGAAGACGTCGTCGGCCCACGACGAGAATCGCTGCCAGTCCTCGCGGGGCGCGCCGAGCAGCGCGCAGATGATCGGGACGGGGTAGGGCCGCGCGATGTCGGTGACGACGTCACAGCGCCCGGCGCCGGCGACGCTGTCCACCACCTCGTTCATCACACCGGCCATCGTGTCGTGCAGGCGCAGGACCGCGCGGGGGGTGAAGGCCTTGGACGTGAGGCTGCGCAGCCGATGGTGGGCGGCGCCCTCGAGGCAGAGCAGGCTGTTGACCACCTTGTCCCACAGCGGGCCGGACGTGATGCCCTGCACGAGCAGGTTGATGCCCGGCGGGATCTGGAACCGGGTGTCGCGAAGCACGGAACGGACCATGCGATAGGACAGCACCTCGGGTCCGTACGGTCCGAGCGCAACCGGGGCCTGCCGCTGGGCCTCCCGCAGCCGCGGGTAGACCTCGGCGGGTGATTCCTCGGCGTCGTAGGTCAGCGCCGGCAGGTCGGCGTCGAAAACGCTTGCGGGAGCGGTGCCGACGGCCATGACGGTCTCCTCGCGGACAAGTTTCAGTCAATGTATGGCGACCGCACCATCGTGTCAACGATGTCGTCGCGTTGTCGGTGACAGGCCATACACAAAACGCGTGCCGTATTGCGGCGAGGCGGGCTCACTCGGACCCGCGCAGCCGCACCATCCTCGTCGTCGACGTCTCGTCCAGCTCGACGACATCGGAGCGGGATCGCAGGAAGTCGCTGAAAGACCGGAAACCCAAAGCTTTTTCGCTGAACGACGGGTCCATTCGCTTCATCTGGGCCTTGACCGCCGAATTGTGCAACCAGTCGACGTCGTCCTTTTCCAGGCCGATTCGGAGGGCGCGCGTCAGCAGCGCGGTGGCCGCGGCCTGAGGGTCGGGCGGCTCGGGCTCGTCGGGCTCGTCGGGCTCGGCCGCCTTGGCGCGCGCCCGTCGCTTCGGCGCGGTCTCCGTTGCGGCGGCCGGCGGCTCGAACGCGGGCACCCCCGGCAGCGCGTCGTAGACGACGAATTCGTCGCAGGCCGCGGCCAGCGCCCGGCTCGACGAGCCGGCCACCCCGATGCCCACGACGTACCGGCCCAGCCGCTTGCAGCGCTGCGCCAGGGGGATGTAGTCGGAGTCCCCGGCCACGATCACCACGTGGGTCAGGTCGGGCAGCCGGAACATGTCCTCGACCGCGTCGACCGCCAGCCGGATGTCGGCGCCGTTCTTGCCGTAGGCCGCCGCCGGGAACAGCTGCACCAGATCCACCGCCCGGCCCACCAGCTGTCCGCGGTACCCGGCGTTGAATTCGGCCGACCAGTCGGCGTAGGCGCGGGTGAGCACCAGCGTCCCGAACGACGACGCGAAGTCGAGGATCGAGCCCACGTCGACCGTGGCCCGGGCGCACCGCTCCGGGAACTGCTCGAGGCCCTTGACCTTGTCCCGCTGGAACGAGTTGCGCCCGTTCACCTGGTCGTACCGCGAGATGACGATGTTGTCGAAGTCGAGGTAGACGGCCACGCGGGCCGCGACTGGCTCGGTCATCACATCATTGTCGCTGACCGCCAATTCCGAACACTTGTTCAGCGTTCTTCGTCACTATTTTCGCTGATTGGATAGGTAAATAGTGCGCAAAGGGGTACACCCGTTCAATGAACGAGTTGAAGTTTCTCGAGTTGCACGGCGACCGGGTCGCCTACCGCGACGACGGTGAGGGCGAGGTACTGCTGCTCATCCACGGTATGGCAGGGAGTTCGGAGAGCTGGCGGTCGGTGACGCCGCAGCTCGCCAAGAACTTCCGCGTGATCGCGCCGGACCTGCTCGGTCATGGCCAGTCGGCGAAACCGCGAGGCGACTACTCGCTCGGTGCGTTCGCGGTGTGGCTGCGCGACTTCCTCGACGAGCTCGGGGTGAGCCAGGCCACCGTGGTCGGCCACTCGCTGGGCGGCGGTGTCTCCATGCAGTTCGTCTACCAGCACCCCGACTACGCCAAGCGGCTGGTCCTGATCAGCAGCGGCGGGCTCGGTCCCGACGTCGGGCTCATATTGCGGCTGCTCTCGGCCCCCGGCGCGGAACTGGTGCTGCCGGTCATCGCGCCGAAGCCGGTGCTGACCGTCGGCAACAAGCTCAGGTCGTGGCTGAGCAGCGCCGGCATCCAGTCGCCGCGCGGCGCCGAGCTCTGGAGTGCCTACTCGTCGCTGTCGGACCGGGACACCCGCCAGTCCTTCCTGCGGACGCTGCGATCCGTGGTCGACTACCGGGGCCAGGCCGTCAGCGCCCTCAGTCGGCTGCGGCTGCGCGAGGAGCTGCCGGTCATGGCGATCTGGGGCGACCGGGACGGCATCATCCCGGTCGACCACGCCTACGCCGCGCAGGAGGCCCGCGCCGACAGCAGGCTCGAAGTGCTGCCCGGCGTCGGACACTTTCCGCAGGTGGAGCTGCCCACCCGGGTCGTCGAGTTGATCGAGGACTTCGTCGCCACAGGGGAACACCGCGAGCTGAACAGCCCGCAGCCGAGCTTCTAACCCCGCGCGTCACGGCGGCGTCACGGTTGTGCGTCGGCCGCCCCCGGGCCGCGGCGCGCCGCGGATGGGCGCCCGGTTGGCTCCATACGTTCGGTCCCGTGAGCCGATTCACCGAGACGATGTATGCCAACGCGCACACGAGCCGGCGGGGGCTGGTCACCGGCGAGCCGGACAACCCCGTGCGGCACACCTGGGGTGAGGTGCACGAGCGGGCCCGGCGCATCGCCGGCGGCCTGGCCACGGGCGGCGTCGGACACGGGGACGCCGTCGCCGTCCTGGCGGGCGCGCCGGTGGAGATCGCCCCGACGGCGCAAGGCATCTGGATGCGCGGCGCCAGCCTGACCATGCTGCACCAGCCGACGCCGCGCACGGACCTGCAGCGGTGGGCGGCCGACACCACCGGCGTCATCGACATGATCGGCGCCTCCACCGTGATCGTCTCGGACCCCTTTCTCGCCGCCGCGCCGCTGCTGTCGGAACTGGGCCTGCGGGTGCTGACCGTCGGCGACCTGCTCGACGGGCGGCCGTCGGAGCCGGTCGACACCGGCGACGACGACCTGGCCCTGCTGCAGCTCACCTCGGGCTCGGCGGGATCGCCGAAGGCGGTGCGGATCACGCACCGCAACGTCGTGTCCAACGCGGAGGCGATGTTCACCGGCGCGCGGGTCGACCGCGACACCGACGTCATCGTGAGCTGGCTCCCGCTCTTCCACGACATGGGCATGACCGGCTTCCTGACGGTCCCGATGTACTTCGGCGCCGAGCTGGTCAAGGTGACGCCGATGGACTTCCTGCGCGACGTCCTGCTGTGGGCGCGGCTCATCGACAAGTACCAGGGCACGATGACCGCCGCGCCGAACTTCGCCTACAACCTGCTGGCCAAGCGGCTGCGCAGGCAGGCCACGCCCGGCGAGTTCGACCTGTCGTCGCTGCGGTGGGCGCTCTCGGGCGCCGAGCAGGTGGAGCCCGCCGACGTCGAGGACCTGATCGACGCGGGCCAACCGTTCGGGCTCCGACCCGGCGCCATCCTGCCGGCCTACGGCATGGCCGAGACGACGGTCGCGACGTCGTTCACCGAATGCGGCACCGGCATGGTGGTCGACGAGGTCGACGCCGACCTGCTCGCCGTCCTGCACCGCGCCGTCCCCTCGACCGGCGGTAAGACTCGGCGGCTGGCCACCCTCGGGCGCCTGCTCGACGGCATGGAGGTCCGCGTCGTCGACGAATACGACGCACTGCTGCCGCGCCGCGGGGTCGGGGTCATCCAGGTGCGGGGCGCGTCGGTCAGCGACGGCTACCTGACGAAGGCCGGATTCGTGTCGGCGCAGGACGAGCAGGGCTGGTACGACACCGGCGACCTCGGGTACCTGACGGAGACCGACAGCGTCGTCGTGTGCGGGCGCGTCAAGGACGTCATCGTCATGGCCGGTCGCAACATCTACCCGACGGACATCGAACGGGCGGCCGCCCGCGTGCCCGGCGTCCGGCCGGGCTGCGTCGTGGCGGTGCGCCTGGACGCCGGACGGTCGCGGGAAACCTTCGCCGTCGCAGTCGAATCCGCGGCATGGCAGGACCCGGCGGAGGTGCGCCGCATCGAGCGGCTCGTCGCGCACGAGGTGGTCGTGGAGGTTGGCGCCCGGCCGCGCAACGTGGCGGTGCTGCAGCCGGGATTGATCCCCAAGACCCCCTCGGGGAAGCTGCGGCGCACCTACGCGCTGGCGCTGGTCAGCTGAGTTGCGCTAGCGGTAGTCCACCTGCCAGTGCTTGATGCCGTTGATGAACGGTGACCGCAGTCGCTCGGGCTCGCCGGTCGGGGTCAGGTTGGGCAGGTGGTCGGCGATGGCGTTGAACATCAGGTCGACGGTCATTCGGGCCAGGTTGGCGCCGATGCAGTAGTGCGCCCCGGTGCCGCCGAATCCGAGGTGCGGGTTGGGGCTGCGCAGGATGTCGAAGGAGAACGGGTCGTCGAAGACCTCTTCGTCGAAGTTGGCCGAGCGATAGAACAACACCACCCGGTCGCCCTTGCTGATCTGCACGCCGCCGAGGTGGGTGTCCTCGAGGGCGGTGCGCTGGAACGCCGTGATGGGGGTGGCCCAGCGGATGATCTCGTCGGCCGCGGTCTTCGGGCGCCGGGATTTGAACAGCTCCCACTGATCGGGGTGGTCGGCGAACGCCATCATGCCCTGGGTGATGGAATTGCGGGTGGTCTCGTTGCCGGCGATGCCGAGCGTGACCACGAACATGCCGAACTCGGCGTCGGACAGGTGCTGGCCCTCGGCGTCGGCCCGAACGAGGGTCGTGACGATGTCGTCCCCGGGATCCTCGGCCTTGCGTTGGGCCAATTGCGTGGCGTACCACATCAACTCACCCGCGGCCGTCAGCGAGTCGAACTCCGCGAACTCGGGGTCGTCGGCGCCGATCATCTTGTTGGACCAGTCGAACAACTTGTCGTGGTCCTCCGGCGGCACCCCGAGCAGGCCGGCGATCGCCTGCAGCGGCAACTCGCTGGCGACCTGGCGAACGAAGTCGCCCGACCCCGCCGCCGCGGCCTCGGCGGCGATACGCCGTGCGCGCTCGGCCAACTCGGCGCGCAGCCGCTCGACCGCGCGCGGCGTGAAGGCGCGCGAGACGATCTTGCGCAGCCGGGTGTGCTCGGGGTCGTCCATCATGATCATCGACGCGCGGCCCGCCTCGATCTGGCCCGCCGCGACGTCCGGCCGGTAGCGCGGCACGATCGATTTCGCCGCGGACGAGAAGACGTCGCTGCGCAGCGAAACCTCCCGAACGTCACGGTGTTTGGTGACCACCCAGTAACCGCTGTCGTCGAATCCGCCGTGGCCGAACGGCTGGGAGTTCCACCAGACCGGCGCCGCCCGGCGCAGCTCCGCGAGCTCCTCCACCGGAAGTCGGCGGGCGTAGATGTCGGGGTCGGTGAAGTCGAATCCCGGCGGGAGGTCAGGACTGGCCATGGGTTGCTCCTCGCGAAGGGCGGGCCGTGAGGGGATGGTAGCCCCGCCCGGGACGAATCCCGCTAGAAATCCGCAAGGATTCGGCGAAGATCCGGCAAGGCGTCGGCGCCATCGTGTGGTTCGTGAACGGCGCGAAGACGACGAGGGGGACCCTGACCGGAACGGTCGCCGGGGCGCTGGTGTCCAGCGTGGTGGCGGTGACCGCGAGCGGGCCGGCAGCCGGCGCCCCGCACGCCGATGCGCTGCCCGCGTCGGGTCAGGTTTACCCGCTGCGCCCGTCGCCCGCGCTCGCGGGCGACGCGAGGTCGGAGATCCAGGACTTGCTGGCGCAGATCTCCGACCTCGACAACAACTGGGAGAGCCTCACTCAGGCGCAGCGGCAGCAGCGGTTCACCCAGCTCCAGCAGCAGGCCGCCATCGCGCAACAGGACTCCCAGAACGTCCCGCCCGGCCAGCAGCCGGAGGTGCTGGGGATGCTCGGCCTGGCGATCGCCAGGCTGCTGGACGTCGGCAGGAAGGTGCGGCAGGGGAACTGAACGCCGAGCGGGCCCGGCGGGAGCGACAATCACGTCATGCTTCTGGTGCCGGCGTGGGTATGGCGGGGCGGTCCGATCTACCGAGCGGTGTGCGCCGGCGTCCCCTCCGGCGTGTTCGTGGCGGCCCTGGTGTTCGCGGAATCCGGTGTGCCGCTGGGCGCTTTGGTTGCGTTCGTGGTCATGGGCATCTTCACCGGCATCGCGACGGCGCGACGAATGGGCACCGCGTGGCCGTCGGCGAGCGGCCTCCGTCCGGGCCAGCGCGTCGCGGTGAGCTCGGCGGTGCGCCGGGGGCGCGGCATCGCCGACGCGACACTGGCCCCGGCGGCCATCGAGTACGCCCGCGCGCTCCTCGACGCCGGCGAGCAGGCGCGCCGCCGCGAATGGGTGCTCTGGGTGGGGGGCGCGGCGATGCTGGTCTTCGCGGTGATCGACAGCGTCTGGGGGACATTCCGGCTCGCCGCGGTGTCATGGCTGGTGGTGGCGCTCTTCGCCGTCGAAATCCTCTGGTGGCCGCGGGCGCGCAACCGGCTGCTGGCCAACGCCCATCGCACCCGGGCATCCGCAGCCGGGGCGCGGGGACCCGTCGACTGAGGCGTCAGCCCGCCGCCATGCTGGGCACCTCGGGACGGTCCCGCGCACCGAGCATGGACGCGGTGGTGACGATGGCCCGATCGATCTGACGCAGCGCGTGGACCGCCGTGACAAGCCGCCGGGTGCCGGGCCGCGGCTCGTCCTCGCCGTCGTGCCCCCGGGCGAGGGTTTCCGCGCGGTCGAGGTCGTCGGTCACCGACACGATGGTCGGTGCGTGCGTGCCCTCGATGGCGTCGACCAGCGCGTCGACGTTGCCCCGGGTCTGCGCCGCGGCCGAGACGAAAGCTTCGGCGAATTCGGTTGTGCCGGGCGGGATCTGGTAACGCTCCGCGCTGCGCGCCAGGGACCGTCCGAAGTGGTCGCACGCGGTGAACAAGCGCAGGCCCCGCCGCACGTTCCGGCGGCCGGCGATACCGGCGACCCCCGCCAGCAGCGGCTTGGCGCTGACGCGGAACTGCTGCAGCTTCCGGTCGAGCTCGCGCGCCTGTTCGGTGGGGCTTCCCGCCTCGTCGGCGCCGAACATCGTCGCGGTCGAGACCTCGATCAGCGCCGACAACGCCGTCAGGAAGGCGCGGGTGTCATTGCGGATCGTGGTCCGGGTGTTGGTCGGCAGCACGAGGATCGCCACCGCGGCCCCGATGACCGCGCCGATTGCGGTCTCTTCGATCCGAAGCATCAGCACCCCGAACGAGAACTGCCCGAGAAGCCCGTACAGCAGCGCGAGCATCGTGGTGATCCAGAACGTCATCAGGCTGTAGGTGACCGTCATGAAGTAGAAGGCGCAGAACAGGCACACGAAGATGGCGACCAGGGAGGCGGTTCTGTCCGCGGACACGAGCGTGGCCACGAGCACCCCGGCCGGCACGCCGAGGACCGTGCCGAGCAGGCGCTGCCAGCCCTTGGTGAGGGTCTCGCCCCACGAGTTGGTCCCGGCGAAGATCACGAAGGCCGCGATCACCGCCCAGTACCACCGCGCCGGGGACACCAGCTCGCCGGCCACGATCGCCAGCGACGCGGCGACGGCGACCTGGATGGCCTGCCGCGTCGTCGGCAGCAGGCCCCCGGACACCGCCGCCCGCTCATCGCCGGTCTCCTCCGGCGCCTCGTCCGGGGCCGGGTCGGCGCCGCCCGTCGTGTCCCCGGTGGCGTCGCCGGCGACGATCGCCCGGGCCTCCGATGTGGCGGTCGCGGCGTTGATGATCGCCAGGGCCAGGCGGCGCACGGCGGCGGTCCCAGAGTCGTCGGCGCCGGGGGACAGTTGGTCCAGCAGCTGTTGCGCCTGGTTCGCGGCGCCGGCGAGGCCGTCCGGTTCTGGCATGCGGATCGCCCGCGACAGCTGGGTGAGCGCCGCGACGAGCGCGGTGCGCGTGGAAGCCGGTATGGCGGATGGGCATTCGGACGCCACCTCCGCGGCCCGCCGGCCGGCGGTCGCGACCCATTCGACGGCCAGCTCGGCGTCGAACAGCCAGGGGGCGAGCTGTTCGGCGGTGACGTCGGGCGACAGGGTGGCGGGCTTGAGCTTGTCCTCGATCTGGCTCTGCACCAAGAGGGCGGTCTCGTTGAGCCGGACGGCTCGCGCGCGCATGCGCCGCCGGCGGCGCTCGTCGATGCGCCCCGTGCGGACGGCCTCGGCGGTGGTGTCGACGACGATCGCCATACGCGCGCGCAGCGCCCGGATGGTGGCGCGCAGCACGCTCTCGGGCCGGTCGGGCAGCACGTAGGTGCTCATCACGTAGGTGCACGCCGTGCCCACCGCGACCGCGCCGATCATCCAGGGCAACTCCGCGATTCGGGCCCGCAGGTAGAGCGTGAAGAAGTAGGCCATGAACGCGACCATCCCCAGGGCCCGGCCGCGCGGGCCGAACCGGCGGGCGTAGACGGCCGCGAAGACGATCGCCACGAAGGCGGCCTCGCTGGGCAGGGGGTACGGCGCGAGCACCGACGCGGCGGCGATCGACACGGCCGCCGGCACGGGCAGCAGCGCCATCGTGATCCGCTGCTGGCGGGGATCCGGCTCGTTGACCGACCGCGACGCCACCATCGTGATGACGACGCCGAGCAAGGCAACGGTCAGCGGCTGTCCGGTCGCCCTCGTCAGCAGGAAGAGGATGAGCAGGGAGCAGCCCAGCGCGGCCGTGGTGCGAGTCGCCATCCGCAGGCGGAGCAACCCAGGGTCGGAGCCGATCACCCAGTTGCGGGCTCGTTCGTAAAGAACAGTTATCGGGTGACCGCCTCTCTCGCGCGTACACACCATGGTTACCCGAACCGCGTCGCCGCGGCCAAAGTAGTCTTCGAGATCGTGACCGGGCCGACGCGGGCGAAGCTGGCCGACGGCCGCGACCTGCTTTTCTTCTCGTTGCCCGGGCGCTTCCCGGCGCCGGTCGACGACCGCCGGCCGCTGCCGCCGCGCGAGCCCGACCAGTCGCAGCTGCGGTTCGACCGGACGACCGGGCAGTGGGTCATCGTGGCCGCGCTCCGCCAGGACCGCACCTACAAGCCGCCCCCCGACCAGTGCCCCCTGTGCCCGGGTCCCACCGGGCTGACCAGTGAGGTGCCCGCCCCCGACTACGACGTGGTGGTGTTCGAGAACCGGTTCCCGAGCCTGTCCGGCGCCGGTGCCCCGCCGGCCGTCGGTGACGCCTTCGTCTGCGCCCCCGGACACGGTCGCTGCGAGGTGATCTGCTTCTCCAGCGACCACAGCGGCTCCTTTGCGAACCTGACCCTCCCGCGCGCGAGGTTGGTGGTCGATGCCTGGCGGCACCGCACCGCCGACCTGATGGCCACGCCGGGCATCGAGCAGGTGTTCTGTTTCGAGAACCGCGGCGAGGAGATCGGGGTGACCCTGACCCACCCGCACGGCCAGATCTACGGGTATCCCTTCCTGACGCCGCGCACGGCCGCCATGTTGGAACAGGCTCGTCGTCACCGAGAGCGCCACGGCGACAACCTGTTCGCCGACCTGCTGGCGCGCGAGGTCGCCGACGGCGGCCGCGTGGTCACGCGCACCGACTCGTTCACGGCCTTCGTGCCGTTCGCGGCGCGCTGGCCGGTCGAGGTGCACATCTACCCGAACCGGTTCGTGCACAACCTCCTCGAACTCGACGGCGACGAACTGGACGACTTCACCCGCATCTACGTGGACGTGCTGCGGCGGTTCGACCGGATGTATTCCGTTGCGCTGCCATATATCTCGGCCCTGCACCAGTATGCCGCCACCGCTGCGCAGGCGGACGGCTACTTCCACGTCGAGTTGATGTCGATCAGGCGCAGCGCCGGCAAGCTGAAATACCTGGCGGCCTCGGAATCGGCGATGGAGGCGTTCATCAGTGACGTCACGCCCGAGAGCGTGGCCCGGCGACTGAGAGAACTCGGCGAGGAAGGCACATGACGGTCCGCTACGGCGCGCCCGGGCGCATCAACCTGATCGGGGAGCACACCGATTACAACCTCGGGTTCGCGCTGCCCATCGCGCTGCCGCAGCGCACCACGGTGACCTTCGCGCCCGACAACACCGACGCGATCACCGTGCAGAGCACACGCGCCCAGGGGGCCGTGCGGTTTCCGCTCGCGACCGTTCCGGGTCAGGTGACGGGGTGGGCCGCCTACGTGGCGGGGGTGGTGTGGTCGGTGCGGCAAACCGGCCAGGCGCTACCCGGCGGCGTGATGTCGATCAGCAGCGACGTGCCGATGGGATCGGGGCTGTCGTCCTCGGCGGCGCTGGAGTGCGCGACGCTCGGCGCGCTCGCGTCGGCCGCCGGCATGCGCATCGACGCCAAGGAGCAGGCGCGCATCGCCCAGCGCGCCGAGAACGACTACGTCGGCGCCCCAACGGGTTTGCTCGACCAGCTCGCGGCGCTGTTTGGGCGGCCGGCGACGGCGCTGCTCATCGACTTCTCCGACCTCGCCGTCACCCCCGTGGCGTTCGACCCCGACGCCGACGGTGTGGCGCTGCTGCTGATCGACTCCCGGGCCCGCCACGCCCACGCCGACGGGGATTACGCGACGCGGCGCAAGTCCTGCGAGCGGGCCGCGTCCCATCTGGGGGCGTCATCGCTGCGCGAGGTCTGGGACCGCGGGCGCGCGGAGCTGGACGCGGTCGGCAACCCGGTCGACGCCCGCCGCGCCCGCCACGTCCTGACCGAGAACGGACGAGTGCTGGATTTTGTTGCCGCCGCTCGTGATTCGGACTTCGTGGAGGCCGGACGCATCATGACGGCCTCGCAGGTCTCGATGCGCGACGACTTCCAGATCACCACCGAACACATCGACCTCCTCGCCGACACCGCGGTGCGGGCGGGGGCGTTCGGCGCGCGGATGACCGGCGGGGGATTCGGCGGGTGCGTCATCGCGTTGGTGCCGGACCGACGCGCGGAGGCCATCGGGGAGACGATCCGCAGGACGGTCGTCAGTGCCGGGCATCCGCGGCCGATCATCACCCGCACGCACGCGGCCGCGGGCGCGGGCCCCTGCGACTGAGCCGCGCTTGCCGCTCGAGCCGGGACGTTAGCTGTAACGTAAAGGCTGTGATCGTCCGGACCTGTTCCCTTTGCACCACCGGCTTCGCCGCCCGGTCCGACGCGCTCTACTGCTCGGCCGCGTGCCGGCAGAAGGCGCACCGCGCCCGGACGGCGCGCCGCGCGGCCGTCGCGGAGCGGGGGCCATGGCCTGGGAACTAGACGGCCAGGCCGCCGCGGTCGAGCGGGCGCTCGCCGGCGGGACGCCGCAGCGCCTCGGCTGGTTCCGCTTCTATTTCGCCGACCAGCGCTGGGAATGGTCCGACGAGTTGCAGCGCATGCACGGCTACGAACCGGGGACGGTCACCCCCACCACCGAACTCGTGCTGTCGCACAAGCATCCCGAGGATCGCCAAAACGCCGCCGCGACCATCGACGACATGGTGCAGCATCGGCGGGCATTCAGCACGCGGCATCGCATCGTGGACACCGCCGGAGCGGTGCACCACGTGATCGTGGTCGGTGACGAGTTCTGCGACGAGAACGGCGAAGTCATTGGCACACAGGGCTTTTACGTCGACGTCACCACCGAGTCGCGAACCGAGGAACTCGTCACGGCGAAAGTCGCGGCCATCGCCGAGCGCCGCGGCGCGATCGACCTCACCAAGGGCATGCTGATGCTGGTGTACGGCATCGACGAAGACGCCGCATTCAACGTCCTCAGGTCGCTGTCCCAGGCGCACAACCTGAAGTTGGGGCCACTGGCCGAACAGATCGCCAAAGACTTCGTCGCGTTGGGCAGCGAGACCGGCATCTCTCGCGCGACGTTCGACCGGTGCCTGCTGACGGTGCACGAACGGGTGACTCCCTGAGGGGGCCGCTACTCGACGGGCGTCAACCGCACCGCCGCCAGGTGGAGGCGATCGACCGCTTCGGCGAACTCCGCCAGCGTGGGCATCCGCTGGTCCGCGAACTTCAGCCCGATCATGCGCTGCGCGCGGCGCACGCCGTAGGACTGGGCGCAGCGCAGGAACAGGCCGGAGACGACGTCGCGGTCGCGGATGAGCTCGCCGCGCATGGCGGTGGTCCGCCCGTCGTAGACGACCTGGGCGGGAGCGCCGCCACGGAAGTTCTGCTTCCACCCGGCGCCGGTGAGCGCATACAGCTCGCCGTCGATCAGGTGGGCGCTCAACGGGATCGAGAATGATCGTCCCGTCTTGCGCCCGGTGAAGCTCAACACCATCAGCTGCTTGCGGGCCGGTCCCGCAAGCGGGCTCCGCAGCAGGACGCCCATGATCGGATTCACCAAGCGCATGAGCGCCGACGGCGGGTGCCCGGCGTCCACCGCATGCGACTGTTCTCCCATGCGCTCACCGTACGGCGGATGAGCCCGACGGGGGAGAGGCGACGGTGCCCGAGTTACGTCGTGATGGTCGTCTGATCGTCGATCACGTTGGTGGCATCCATCAACGGGCCCTGCTCGCTCTGCAGCGAGTCGGCATTGAGCTGCAGCACGTACACCGCGCCCTGGCTGGGGATCACGACCGTCTTCTGCGCGACGGCGCGCGTCTGGCCGTCCCGCTGGTAGGTGCCGCCGAGCTGCCATGCCTGGAAACCGCCGAGCGTGGACGCGGAGCCGTTGCCGGTGCCCTGATATCCGGGGAGGTTCTGCAGCTCTCCCGGGGCGTACTGGATGATCTTCGCCGGGTCGACGTCACCGGTGAGCTTGGACAGCAGCGCCGAAATGGTCGGCGGGTCGGACGGGTTGGCGGGCTGCGTCAACACGATGCCGCCATACGACGTGCCGGCGTTCTGGTTGATCTGCCACCCCGCCGGCACCGGCAGGTCGACGTTCGGGCCCGGGTCGCCGTGGTGGATCGGGGTCTCCGTGATGTGGTTGTCCTTGACGTAGTCGGCGATGGTGTACTTGGCGCCCGCCGCCGGGGCGGGGCTGGTCGCGGACGACGCCTTCGTGGTCGACGAACTGGTCGACGAGGAGGTCGACGTGGAGGTCGACGTCTTGCTGTCGGACTTGTTGTCGGAGCCGCAACCCACGAGCGCCAAAGCAAGCGCCACGGTAATGGTTGCTGCCGTCAAATGTTTCATCGATCCAATCTCCCGAAAATTGGGGTCGGTACGTGCGCCGACCGCGGCGAAACGAGAGTAGCGGAAATGGCGGCCGGCGTTAACTGGATCTTTGGAGAGAATTTCGGCGCCACCGCGGTCTTCCAAAAATCGTTATTCGATTCGTCCGGCAAAATTCCCCCGCGCATACCGGTTTATCCAGTAAGAGACTTCTATGACGTCGCGCAGGGTGCTGATCGCGCTCGTCGCGGCAACCGCCCTCGTCATGGCTTTCATCGCGGCTGCGCCGCCCATGGCGTACGACGGCGAACCCCCGCTGGTGACCAATCCCGCGGACCACGTCGACACGCTCGTCGGCACCGGAACCGGCGGCGAGACGGTCGGCGAGATCAACAACTTCCCGGGCGCTTCGGTGCCGTTCGGCATGGTGCAGTATTCGCCCGACACGGTCGACAACTACGCCGGCTACAACCACGGCAATGCCCGCTCCACCGGGTTCAGCATGACGCACGCCTCGGTGGGCTGCGCCGCGTTCGGTGACATCTCGATGCTGCCCACGACCACCCCCATCGGCTCCCAGCCGTGGGACGCGTGGGAGAAGATCGCGCACAACGACTCCGAGAAGGGCGTGCCGGGCTATTACACGGTGCGCTTCCCGGGCACCGGCATCACCGCGGAACTCACCGCGACGACGCGCACCGGAGTCGGGCGGTTCACCTACCCGCGCAACGGGCGGCCCGCCCTGTTCCACGTGCGTTCCGGGGCTTCGCTCGCGGGCAATTCCCGCGCGGCCATCCAGATCGGCGAGGACAGGACCACCATCACCGGATGGGCCAGCAGCGGCGGTTTCTGCGGCAAGAAGAACACCTACACGGTGTACTTCGCGATGAAGTTCAGCCGGCCGTTCGATTCGTACGGCGCCTGGGACGGCTTCGCCGTCTACGCCGGGGCGCGCAGCGCGAACTCGCCGTACAGCGGCGGATACGTGTCCTTCCCGGCAGGGTCGAAAGTCGAAGTGCGAACCGCGATCTCGTACGTCAGCATCGACGGGGCGCGGGCCAACCTGGCGACCGAGAGCGGGGGCAGCTTCGACGACGTCCGCGCCGCGGCGGCCTCGGAGTGGAACGCCGCGCTGTCGCGGATCTCGGTGGCCGGCCGCAACCGGGGCACGCTGACGACGTTCTACACCTCCCTGTACCGGTCGCTGTTGCACCCCAACACGTTCAACGACGCCGACGGTTCCTACACCGGATTCGACGGCGCCCTGCACAAGGTGCCCGAGGGGCATCGGCAGTACGCCAACTTCTCCGACTGGGACACCTACCGGTGCCTGGCGGCGCTGCAGGCGCTGCTGTTCCCGGAGCGCGCCGCCGACATGGCCCAGTCCCTGGTGAACGACGCCGATCAGAGCGGGTCGCTGCCCCGGTGGGCTCTTGCCAACGCCGCCACCGGCGAGATGACAGGCGACAACGTGGTGCCGCTGATCGTGAACCTCTATGCGTTCGGCGCCAGGGACTTTGACGCCAAGGCGGCGCTGCGCTACATGGTGTACGCGGCGACCAAGGGCGGTACCGGGCTGAACGGGTACGTGGAGCGGCCGGGCATCGACTCCTACCTGAAGCTGGGATACGCGCCGCAGAGCCCGGAGTTCCGCACCGACGCCAGGATCGCCGGGGCGTCGATCACGCTCGAGTGGTCGGTCGACGACTTCGCGATCGCCCGGTTCGCCGGCGCGCTCGGCGACGCCGCGACCGCCGCGGACTTCCAGAACCGGTCGCAGTACTGGCAGAACCTGTTCAATCCGAGCACGCACTACGTGTCACCGCGCAGCGCCAGCACCGGCCTCTTCCGGCCGGGACCCGGTTTCGTCGAGTCCCGCCTCGGCTTCGGCCAGGACGGGTTCGACGAGGGCAACGCCGAGCAGTACCTGTGGTGGGTGCCGCACAACGTTGCCGGCCTGGTGACCGCGCTCGGCGGCCGTGGGGCCGTGGCCGGCCGGCTCGACCGCTTCGTCGAGAAGCTGAACGTCGGCCCCAACCAGCCCTATCTGTGGGCCGGAAACGAGCCGGGCTTCGCGGTGCCGTGGCTGTACAACTACATCGGTCAGCCCTGGAAGACCCAACTCACCGTCGACCGGGTGCGCGGCCTCTTCGGCCCGACCCCCGACGGCGAGCCGGGCAACGACGACCTCGGCGCGATGGCCAGCTGGTACGTGTGGGCCGCGCTCGGCCTCTACCCCAGCACGCCCGGAACGTCGCTACTGAGCGTCAGCGCACCGCTTTTCGATCGCGCGGTCGTCGCCCTGCCCGGGGGCAAGTCGCTGCGCATTTCGGCGCCGGGCGCGTCGGGGCCCAGCCACCTGAGGTATCTGAGCGGCCTGAGCGTCGACGGGCGGCCCACCGACAAGACCTGGCTCCCGGAGTCGGCCGTCGCCACGGGCGCCGAGCTGACCTTCTCGCTCGCGGCGTACCCCGACAAGCATTGGGGCACAGCCGAATCGTCGGCGCCGCCTTCCTTCGGCGCGGGCGGTTCGGCCGTCACGGTGAATGTGTCGCGGCCCATCGTCACCATCGCGCCGGGCACCACCGGCACCGTGACCGTCGACGCCCAACGGATGGTGGACGGCGCCGGCGACTACACCGTCGCCGGCACGTCCACCGACAGCGGAATCACGGTCGAACCCCTGCGGGGGCAGTTCGGCTCAGGCGGATCGGCGGCCATTTCCGTCGCGATCGCGGTGGCCCGGTCGACGCCCGAGGAGTACTACCTGGCCTACATCGACACCACGGTCGGCCAGAGCGTGCGCCGTTCGGTGGTGATGGTGGCGGTGCTGGCCGGCCAGGATTGACGCGGCGTCAGATCATTTCGTTCTTGGTCAGCCAGCGCATCACCGGCCAGCCGACGAACACCGGTAGCCAGCAGGTGAGGATCCGGTACAGCAGCACCGACGGGACCGCGACGGCCGCCGGCACCCCGAAGGCGGCCAGCCCACCGATGAGCGCCGCTTCGACGGCACCCACGCCGCCCGGGGTCGGGGCGGCCGATGCGAGTGTGCCGCCGACCATCGTCACCACGGTGACGGTGACGAACGTGGTGTGTCCGCCGAAGGCCTGGATGCTCGCCCACAACGCGAGCGCGGCCCCGAGAGTCGTTCCGGCGCAACCCAACAGGATCAGGCCGAGCCGCCTCGGCTCACCGGCCAGCTCGAGGAGGTCGCCGCTCACCTCGGCCAGTTTCGGACGCACCTCGGTCGCCAGCCACTTGCGCAGCCGCGGGACGAACAGGAAGGTGCCGAGGAAGCCCAGCGCCACGCCCGCGATCAGGTAGAGCATGGTGGCCTTGGGGACGAAGTGCGCCAGGTCGGTCGACGCGCCGGCGAGTGCGCTGAACAGGATCAGCAGCGCGAGGTGGACGATCACCTGCACCGACTGCTGAAGCGCCACCGCGGCGGTGGCCCGCATGGCGGACAGCCCGCTCTTCTGCAGGAAGCGCGTGCTGAGCGCGAGCCCGCCGACCCCGGCGGCGGTGGTGGTCGCGGCAAAGGTGTTGGCCACCTGCACCGTTGCCAGCCTGCGGAAGCCGACCGTGCCGTCGGCGCAGGCCCACAGGGCCGCGGCCGCCCCGACATAGGTCAGCGCCGAGACCGCCAGCCCGAGCAGCGCCCACCACCAATTGGCATGCCGCAGTTGGGAAACGAACGTCGGCACGGTGCTGATGAAGGGATACGCGACGTACACCAGCGCGCCGAACAGCACCAGCTGGATCACCTGGCTGCGGGTGAACCGGGTGATGGTCTCGGTCTTGATCTGATCGGCGCCGGTCTGCCGCTTCACCTCGGTGCGGGCGGCGGAAATGACGGCGCCCGCGTCCGGAACGGACTTGCGGATGCTTCGCGGGACGGCGATCTTCGTCAGCCGCCGCGACGCGTCCAGGATCGTGTCCTTGCCGAACGCGTCGATCGCCGCGGCCACAGCCGATTTCGGGTCGTAGAGCGCCGAGGTGGTCACCAGGAGCTGGGCGATGTCGGACTGGAGTTGCGCGTCGGTGGCGCCGTATTCGGCGCTGAAGAAGTCGCCGAAGAGCACCGTGCCGTCCTCGACCGTGATCTCCTGGCCGCGCAGGTCGCCGTGCGAGATCTGGTGGCCGTTCAGGTCGTGCAGCGAATCCCACAGTCGCGCAACGGGGGTCGTCTCCACGCAGTCCGCGATGGGGACGCCGCGGGGCGGTCTGTGCGCGTAGAGCATCCAGCCGCGGGTCAACGGCGCGACCGCGATCGCGGACGTGTTGGCCAGGCCGAGCTGGTCGATGGCGATCGCCATCAGCGCCCGGTGCTCGACGGCGCGGCGCATGGACGCCACCAGGGGCGCGGTCTCGGCGTCCCGCAGCTTGAGCTTGCCCCAGAGCTGGCGCAGCGCGCCGCCGCTGCGCTGATGCGGCCCGTATACCTCGATCATCGCCGAGCAGGGCGGGGACTCGCACTTGGCGGCGAGCACCAGCGGGCCCCGCCCGGCGGGCCGGACCACGGTGAGCCGCGAGACCAGGAACCCGCGCCTGGCCATCGCCCGCACGGCATCCTCCAGTGGCACCTCGAGCGCGGGCGTCCCGACGAAGAGCACGACCAGCGAGCCGACCACCCACCCGACCGCGAGACCCAGCAGCGCGCGGGCCGGCACGATGGCGCTCACGATCAGGTGGATCGGTACGAAGGCGAGCAGGAGCGCCCACCACCACCGCCGCCACCGGGCGGGCAGCCACGGCCCCGACACGGTCAGCACCGCCGCCAGCATCGCGATCCAGCGCGGGTCGTCGAGGAACTGTGCGAGCACGGTCTGGAGGCGGTCCGACACGTCGAAGTGCCACCGGGGCGCCGACAGCCCACCGCCGCCGACGGACAACGGCAGCGCCGCCAGCAGTGCCGCCGCCGCGTAGGCGCCGAGCAGTTTCCACTGCCGGGCGACCACGATCCCGATCAGGATCATGAACGGCAGGGCCAGGATCGCGATGCCGTAGGCGAGGTAGACCAGATCGGATTGCTTGGGGGACAGGACGCCGACGATCTGCGAGATCGACTTCTCCAGCGCTTCCCACTGCGGGCGGGTGATGAGTGAACTGGTGATCACCACCGCGAGCAGAACGACGCTCGCCGCGAGCCGAAGGATGTCGTTGGTCCGCCGGGTAAGGGGTTGCAGCAAGCTGCCGGTGACGGTGACGTCGCGCCCGTCGACTCGCATCCACCGATTATCCCGTGTCGGGCCCGTTCGGCAGTTAACCGGATGCCCCGTTCCGCGACATCTGGCGCACGCCGGGCGCGCGTAGGGTCGATTGGGTGGGCACGCAAGCGAAGGGGAGGCATCGGCGTGGCGAGGACTGACAACGACACTTGGGAGATCACCGAGAGCGTGGGCGCGACGGCGCTGGGCGTCGCGGCTGCCCGGGCCGCGGAGACCGACAGCGAGAACCCGCTCACCCGGGACGAATTCGCGCGGGTGTTCCTCCACGCCGCCGGCGAGGGCGCGTGGAACTGGTTCGCGGCGCCTAACCTGCCCGCCCAGATCACCGCGGCCGAGCCCGACCTCAAGCCCCGGATGCAGGGGATGGTCGACTACATGGCCGCGCGGACGGCGTTCTTCGACGCGTTCTTCCTCGACGCCGCGCGGGCGGGGGTGCGCCAGGTGGTGATCCTCGCGGCCGGCCTCGACTCCCGGGCCTGGCGGCTGGCCTGGCCCGACGGGGTGACGGTCTACGAACTCGACCAGGACCGGGTTTTGGAGTGGAAGGTGACGACCCTGCGCGACAACGGGTTCGAACCGCCCCGCAACCTCGTCACCGTTCCGGTCGACCTGCGCAACGACTGGCCCGCGGCGCTGCGGCAGGCCGGCTTCGACCCGTCGGCGCCGAGCGTCTGGTCAGCCGAGGGGCTGCTGCCGTTCCTGCCCGCGGCCGCCCAGGAATTGCTCTTCGAGCGGGTCAACGAGCTTGCCGCCGCGGGCAGCCGGATCGCCGTCGAGGCGCCCGGCCCCGACTTCCTCGACGAGGACGCAGTGGCCAGACAGCGGGAAACGATGCAGCGGCTGCGCGATCTGATGGCCGAGGTGGAACCGGACCGGGACATCCCCGACGTCGCCGACCTCTGGTACTTCGAGGAGCGCGAAGACGTCGGCGAGTGGCTGCGCCGCCACGGCTGGGACGCGACGGTCACGCCGGCCGAGGAGCTGATGGCCGCCTACGACCGCAGGCCCCCGCAGGGCATCGAGGGCGCCGTTCCGCAGACGTTGTTCGTCGCGGCGCAACGCAACGAAGGAAAGTGAGCGCCGCGTGAGCACCGCCCGGAGCGACGACGACAGCTGGGACATCACCGAGAGCGTGGGGGCGACGGCCCTCGGCGTGGCGGCCGCGCGGGCGGCGGAGACGCGCAGCGAAAACCCGTTGATCAAGGACCCTTTCGCGCAGGTCTTCCTCGATGCCGCAGGCGACGGCGTGTGGAATTGGCACTCCACGCCGCCGCTGCCCGACGAACTGATCGAGGCCGAGCCGCAGTTGCCGCTGCAGATGGCCGCGATGGTCGGCTACATGGCTTCGCGCACAGCGTTTTTCGACCAGTTCTTCCTCGACGCCACGCATGCCGGCATCCGCCAGGTGGTGATTCTCGCGGCCGGACTGGACTCTCGGGCGTGGCGCCTGGCGTGGCCCGACGGGATCACGGTCTACGAGCTCGACCAGCCCAGGGTGCTGGACTTCAAGGAGTCGACACTGGCCGAACGGGGCGCGCAACCGGCCTGCCACCGGGTCGCCGTGCCCGTGGACCTGCGCCAGGATTGGCCGGAGGCGTTGCGCGCGGCGGGATTCAACGCGTCGGTGCCCAGCGCCTGGTCGGCCGAGGGGCTGATGCCCTATTTGCCCGCCGCGGCTCAGGACCTGCTCTTCGACCGCGTGCACGGGCTCGCGTCGACGGGCAGCCGGGTGGCGGTGGAGGCGTTGGGACCGAAGTTCCTCGACCCGGAGTTTCGGGCCAGGCGTCGTGAGCGGATGGACCGGATCCGTTCGCTGATGGAGCGGATCGACCCGCAGCGCGAGGTTCCCCGGACCGACCAGCTGTGGTACTTCGAGGAGCGCGAGGACGTGGGTGACTGGTTTCGCCGGCACGGCTGGAAGGTGACGGTGACGCCCGCAGACGAGCTGATGGCGGGCTACGGCCGCCAGGCGGCCGAGGAGGTCTCCGACGCGGTACCCGGGAACCTGTTCGTGGCGGCGCAGCGGGCTTAGCCCCGACCCTCCGGGCGGCGGGCGTGCCCGCGCCATCGGCGGAACCCGCTGCGCGCTGCGAAGGCGCCCACGATCGCCGTGGCGCACCACACCGCGATCGCGGAGTAGGCCAACACCGACGACCGGTTGGCGATCGAGGCGCCCAGCGCGGTGTACGCGAAGGCGCGCGGCACCGAGCCGATGAACGAGCCAATCGCCATCTGCCACAACGGAACACCGAAAGCGCCGAAGGCATAGGAGGCGAGGGCGTCCGAGATGCCGGGGACGAAGCGCTGGCCGACGACGGCCCACAGGCCGCGGCGTTCGATCAGCCCGTCGATGCGCTCGGCGCGCGCGGCGCCCAGCAACTCCCGCGCGCTGCGCCGCCCGGCCCGGCGGCCAACGAGGCTGGCGACGATCGACGTGCCCACCGTGGCCCCCAGGGTGACGAACAGTCCGAGCAAGGGTCCGATCAACAGGCCGCTGCCCGCGGCCAGGATCGAGCCCGGCACGAACACCGCGCCCAGCGCCGACGAGAGCGCCACGTAGGTCAGCGGGGCGAGCGACCCCGTCGCCGACACGGTGCGCCGGACGTCGTCGACGTCGATGACGCGCCGGACGGCCACCAGGTAGAACACCGCGAGCAGAAAGCACGCGAACACGGCGAGCCGGGCGATGTGGCGCCGCCGGGTGCTCCTCGAGGGTTCGTCGTTGTCAGCCAATACCGCCTCAGCGCTTCCTCATTCGCCCGAGAACCGGCACGGCCGACGGAGCGGCCTTGAGCCGCTGCCGCAGCCCACTCGCGCGCACCGCCCGCCGACCGATCGCGATACGGATCGCTGCCTCCGAACCCACCACGCGCACCTTGACTTTCGCGCGCGTGACCGCCGTGTAGAACAGCTCGCGCGTCAGCATCCTGGAGTCCTCGCCCGGCAGCAGGACCGTCACCTCGTCGGCCTGGCTGCCCTGGCTCTTGTGAATGGTCATCGCGTACATCGTCTCGACGTCGGACAGCCGGCTGGTCGCGAAATCCAGCGTGCCCGCGGCGCCGGCGACGACGGCCCGCAGCCCGTCCGGACGGGCGACGACGACGCCGGTGTCCCCGTTGTACACGCGCAGCCCGTAGTCGTTGGCCGTCACCAGCAGCGGCCGGCCGGCGTACCACTCCGACCACGCCGGCAGACCGCTCTCGTCGGTCAGCCACCGGTGCACCTCGCGGTTCCACCGCTGGACGCCGAACGGTCCGCGGCGATGCGCGCACAGCAGCCGGTGCCCGTCGATGGCCGCCAGGGCGACCGCGTCGGCGCCCAGCACGGCCGCCTCCCGCACGCGGAGCGCGTGCGGAAGCAGGATCGCCCGCAGGCGGTCCGTCGGGTCCGGCTCGTCGATCCACTCGACGTGCTCGCCGCCCGCGCGCAGCAGCGTGATCGCCCGGTCGGCGTCACCCGCCCGGATGGCCGCGGCAAGGGCGCCGATGGACTCGCCGAACCGGTGCGACGAGCGCAGGGCGGCGACGCGCGTGTCCGTGCGCTCGGACAGGCCGTCGACCAGATCCGCCAGCACCGCACCGGCCTCCACCGAGGCCAGCTGGTCCGGGTCGCCGACCAGGATCAGCCGCGCGTCGGGCCGCACCGCCTCCAGCAGCCGCGCCATCATCGTCAGCGACACCATCGACGTCTCGTCGACGACGATCACGTCATGCGGGAGCCGGTTGCCGCGGTGATGGCGGAACCGCACCGACGTGTCGGGCCGGCTGCCGAGCAGCCGGTGCAGTGTCACCGCCTCTAGCCCGGCCAGCCGCGCGCGGTCGGGCGGCTCGAGCGCGGCGACCTCCGCCGCCACCGCCTCGGTCAGCCGGGCGGCGGCCTTTCCGGTGGGTGCGGCCATCCCTATGCGCGGGCGGGCCCGCCCCGAGGCCTCCGCCTCTTCGGTCAACAGCGCGAGCAGGCGCGCGACGGTGGTCGTCTTGCCGGTGCCCGGCCCGCCGGTGAGCACGGTGACCGCCTGCGACAGAACGACTTCCGCGGCCGCGCGCTGCTCCTCGTAGCCGGGCGGGAAGAGCCGCTCGAGCGTCGGCGGCCGGATCGGGGCGCCGGGAACCGACAACGCGAGCAGGTCGGCGCAGACCTGGCCCTCCTCGCGCCAGTACCGGTCGAGGTACAGCAGGCGGTCGTCGTGCAGGCGCAGCACCGGGGGTTCGCGCGTCAGGCCGCTCGCCCGCACCGCCGCCGGCCACGACGACGGGTCTGGCCACGGCAGTTCCGGCGCCGCGCACTCGGCGGCGACGGTCGTCAGGTCGACGCACACCGAGCCGCCGCGCAGGCCGCGGACCGCCAGCGCGACCGCCAGGGCCACCGCCTCGTCGCGCTCGTCGGCGAGCTCGGTGATCCGCTGCGCCACATGCACGTCGGCGGCTTCCAGCACGCCGGCCTCGTTGAAGTCGCGGAGCAGGCCGCCGACGGCCAGGGCCAGTCGGCGATCGAAGAGGTCCTCGTAGGCGCTCTCGGTCACGCTCATGCGGCCCACCGCCCCTCGTCGAGCAGGTCCGACAGCGCGACGGCCAGCTCGGGCGGCGGCCGCCAGCTGAACACCCCGCACGGGTGGCCGTCGGTGACGGGAGTGCCGGGTCCGCACATGCCGCGCACGAACAGGTACAGCACCCCGCCCAGGTGCCGCGCGGGGTCGTAGCCGGGCTGGCGCCAGCGCAGGAAGCGATGCAGCACACCGAGATACAGCAGCGCCTGCAGCGGATAGTCGGAGTGCAGCATCGCCCCGGTGAGCGCCGCGTAGCCGTAGTCGGCCGCCGTGTCACCCAGCATGTTGGTCTTGTAGTCCACCACCAGGTAGCGCGGGCCGGCCACCCGCAGCACGGCGTCGATCGACCCCGACAGGTAACCGCGCAGCGGCTGGCCGCCGAGCGCGTCGGACCTCAGCCGGTCGGCGTAGCCGGCCAACGGATCCCCCGGCCGAAGGTGCCAGGCCAGCAGCTCACCCACGTCGGCGAGTCGCAGGTCGGGCACCTCACCGCGAATGTCACCGCCCGCCAGGGGTATCTCGAAGTCCAACTCGCGCAACCGGTCCCGCAGGGGGACCTGCCGCAGCGTCACTCCGGGCGCCAGCGGGCCGAGGTCCGTGTCGTGCATGGGGATCAGCGCGGACGCCAGCCGTTCGGGTTCCGCGTCCACGGGCCACCACGCCGAGTGCGCCCGTATCCGGCCTTCCAGTTCGGCGGCCAGGTCCGGCGCGAGGGGATCGGCGTCCTCGAGCACCGCGTGCACCAACGACCCGAACGTGGCACCGGCCGGAAGGTCGGCCATCGGGGAGGGCAGGTCCGCTCCGGCGGGCGGCGGGGCCGCCTCCGGCGACACGTCGACCTCGTCGTCGCGGGGCGTGGCCTCGGGTTCGCTGCCGACACCGGGCTCGTCGGCGCCCCGGATCAGTGCGGAGTACGAGGTACGCCGCCAGGTGGTGTCGATGCAGCGGTGAAAGTGCCGCACGCCCAGATCGATTCGTGGAGGGGGTGGGGTGAGCGCGGGCACGGGGGCGACGATGGCCTCCTCGATCACCGGCCCGCCCGCGGCCTCCCAGGCCCGGAAGTGGGCCAGTGCCTCGTCGTCGGAGATCGTCTTCGGATCGCAGCGGTCGGGGACGGCGGCCTCGCCGCGCCGCCGGCCGCGCATGAGGCGGGACAGGCCGCCGTTGGGCTCGTCGAACGACGGCGCCCACCAGGCCACCACCTGCGACTGCGCCCGGGTCAGCGCCACATACGTCAGCCGGATGTCGTTGCGGGCCGCCTCGGCCCGGCTCAGCCGCTCGGTCTCGGCCAGATCGGGACTGTCCGGGCCGCCGATGTGCAGGCAGCGAACCCCGGCGTCGTCGTGGAACAGCGGGATGTCGTCGACGAAGAGGTGCCGGTTGAACGCGAAGGGCAGGTACACGATCGGGAACTGCAGGCCCTTGGCCCCCCACACCGTCATGATCTGCACCGCGGCGGCGTCGCTGTCGATGCGGCGGTTGCGTTCGGGCGCCCCCTCGCGCTCGTCGCATTGGCGGCGCAGCCAGTCGCGCAGCGCGGGCAGGGCCAGCCGCTCGCGGTGCGAAACCTCTTGCAGCAGTTGCGCGATGTGCGACAGGTCGGTCATCGTGCGCTCGCCGCCCTGCCCGGCGAGCACGCGTCGGCCCATCCCGGCCAGCTGCGCCGCCTCGAGCACCGCCGCCGGCCCGCGCTGGCGCAGGAGATCCGCCCAGTCCCGCAGGGTGGCGGCCACGCCGTCGGTCAGCGCGTCGCCCCCGGCGGCGAGCTCGTCGGCCGTCTTGCCGAAGAACACCGTGGCCGCGGCGGCGCGGACCACGCCGGCCCGGTGGGTCTGGTCGAACGCGCCCAGCAGGGACAGCCAGTCCGCGGCGGCCGGGGAGGAGAACACGTCGTCGTCGCCGGTGTAGACGGCGGCGATTCCGTTCTGTATCAAGGCGTTCTGGCACGACCGGCCGTCCTCGCCGGTCTCGACGATCACCGCGACGTGACCGGCCTCGATGGGTGCGCCGTCGAACGTCGCACCGCCCGCCAGCAGGGCGCCGATGTCGGCGGCCAGGTCGACGGGGATGAAGCGGCGAAGCTCGGCCATCGGGATGGTCTTCGACTGGTCGACACCGAACAGGGCGCGCCCGACCAGGCGCAGGCGGAACGGCGCTTTGCGGGGCGCGCCGGCCATGCGATGACCGGCGAGGCGCGCTTCGACCGGGCGCACCACGATGCGCGGATCGCCCAGCTCGGCGCCGTGCAGAACGGTGTGGAGCCGCTCGACGAGCGCGGTGTCGCTGCGCCAGTTGACGTCGAGGGTGCGCCGCTCACCCGCGGTGCTCGCGGCCGCGAGATAGGTGTAGATGTCGCCGCCGCGGAAGCCGTAGATCGCCTGCTTGGGGTCGCCGATGAGCACCACCGCGGAGTGGCCGGAAAAGGCGCGGTCGATGACCTGCCACTGGATGGGATCGGTGTCCTGGAACTCGTCGACCATGACGATCGGCCAGCGCGCCCGCATCCGGTCGCGGGCGTCGGAGTCGTCCGCGTGCAACGCCGCGGCGAGCCTGCGCAACAGGTCGTCGTAGCCGAGGATCGCGAGCCGGTGCTTGCGCAGCTCGAGCTGCCCGAGCACGTCGGTGGCAAACCGCAGCCGCACCGCCGCAACGGAATCCGGGGCCGGGTCCGCCGGGCGCAGTTGGGCGCACGGATCGCCCACCACCGCGCGGGCCAGCGCCAGCGCATCGGCGTAGCTCAGCGCCGCCTCCTCGCGTTGGGATCCGAAATGCGCGAGGTACAGGTCGTCGACGATCTGGGTGACCAGGTCGTCGAGGCTTTCGGCCAGCGTCACCCCGGCGTCGGTGTCGCCGGCCACCCCAAGGGATTTCAACACCATGCTGCAGAACTCGTGGGTGGTCGCGATAGTCGCGGCGTCGAACCCGGCCAGCGCGTCACGGAGCCGCTCGCAGCGCTCGGCGCGGTCCGCGTCGGTGCCGGCCGTCAGGTGGGCGACGAGCTCGTTGGGCGCGTCGCCGGCCGGATTACACAGCGCGGCAACGATATCCGTGATCTGGCCGCGCACCCGCTCGCGCAGCTCGCGGCTGGCGGCGCGGCTGAACGTGATCAGCAGCATCTGGTCGAGCGTGGCCACCCCTTCGGCGACGTAGCGGGTGACCAGGCCCGCGAGCGCGAAGGTCTTACCGGTGCCGGCGCTGGCTTCCAGCACCGTGGTGGACCCGGGCGCGGGCAGCGGCCCCCGCAGATCGAATTGCTCCATCAGCGCACCTCCGCGCGCAGCAGCGGCAGCCACAACCGCGCGGCAAGCGCGCCCAGCCGGGTGTCGTCGCCGTCGCACTCCTCGCCCGGATGCGGCGCGCCCAGCAGGACACTGATGGGAGCCCTTCTGCCCCAGACCCTTTCGTGCGCGGGCTCGGCGTCCTCGCCGTGGAAGTTGCGCTGGGAATGCCACCGCCAGTCCGCCGCCCGGCGCGGATCACCGCCGCAGTGCCGCGCCTCGGCCCAGGCGAACGACGTCCTGACCGGCAGCGGCAGCGGCTCGCGGCGGCCGGCGTCGTAGAGGCGCACCAGGTCGCGCAGCGCCTCGACGGCATCCGGGGGCGCCGCGAGCAGTCGCTGGTCGATGCGGTGGTTGTTCCTGGCGCGCCCGATGCACAGCGCCGTCCAGTCGCGTCCCGGCCTGGCGGCGGCCAGCGCGAGCAGGGGGATCCACGCCTGGATCAGGTGCTTGCCGCCCAACTTCGAATAGGTGACCGAGACCGTGCGACCGTCGAAGACGGGGGTCACCGTCCCGGTGAGCCGGCGGCCGTCTGTCAGGGGGACGTCGACGTCGTACGCGTCGGGGTCGGGGCGCCGGTGCTGCAGCGCCGCGCGCGCCAAATCGGCGGCCTGGTCGCGGATCTCGACGGCCTTGCGCATCCCCAGCCGGCCGGGCGGCAGCGTGCCCCGCCGCCACTCGGCGTTGGCGGCGGTGTCGGGGTGCATGCCCCGCAGCATGTCGCGCAGCATGCGGTCGCCGACCGTCCACTCCTCGAGATTGTCGATCTCGACCGGCATCTCGTCGTCGAGGTCCTCGACCTCCGAGGGCAGCAGGTACTCCAGGGCGCGGAAGAAGCCCTTGACCGGATCCTTGAAGAAGGCCAGCAGGTCGGTGAGCGCGACGTCGTCGCGCGGCGGGGGCGGGAGTGGTTCGGCGAAGAACGGACGCGTCGCGCGCCGGTCGCCCGCGGCCGCCTCGGCGGCGACCAGGGCCGTCGGATCGAAGGTGAAGGGCCGGCCCGGTATCAGCGCACCGGCGGTGACGTTACGAATGTCGAACGGCTGCAAGGGGTGCCGCACCACGACGCGCTCACGCACCGGACCGCACGTCGTGCGGTCGAGGGCGTCGAGCGCCTCGGACAGCGGCACGGCGGGCGGACGGCGATGGCCCGTGTGCTCGTCCGCACCCGTGTAGGTGATCACCAGCGTCTCGCTGGCCGCGCAGATGGCGTCGAGCAGCAATTGCCGGTCTTCCGAACGGATGTCGCGCTCGCCGGTCATCGGCGCCCGCGCCAGCGCGTCGTCACCGTCGGCGCGGTTGATCCGGGGGAACACACCGTCGTCGAGGCCGAGCAGGCAGACCACCCGGTGCGGGACGGAACGCATCGGCACCATCGTGCAGACCGTCATGGTGCCGGTGCGGAAGTTCGCCCGCGTCGGACGCCCGGCCAGGTGCCCCGCCAACAGCGCGCGAGCGTCGGGCAGTCGCAGCACCGTGGCGGAACGGGAACCCGCCTCCTCCAACACGTTTGCGAACTCCCGCCGCAGTTGTCCGGGTTGCCAGGCGTCGTCGTCGCCGACACAGGTGAGCGCCTCGACTCCATCGGCGAGCGCGTCGATCCACGCGGTCAGCGGCCGGGGGCCCTCGAGTGCGCCGACCACGCGCTGGACCCGCGCGACGTATTCGGCCAATCGCCCGGCCAGCTCCACCCTGTTGCTGCCCACGTCGTCGAGGGGCAGCGCGGTGCCGAGCCACGCCTGCGAGTCGTCGGACATCGCGACCCCCGTGAGGACGCGGTCGAGTCCGAAACGCCAGGTGTTGTGCAGGATGTGGCCGAGCCCGTACGGCGCCCGCTGTTCGGAGTCGAAGCCCCAGCGGATGCCCGACTCGCGCACCCACGCCGTGATCGCGTCGAGGTCGTCGTCGGTGAACCCGAACCGCGCCCGCACGGGCGCGGCCTGGGCGAGGTTGAGCAGCCCCGTAGCGGTGGAGCGGCTGCCGGCGATGCCGAGCAGCTCGGTGGCCACGCCCAGCAGCGGGTTGGTCTGCGTGGGCGAGCGGTCGGCCAGGCGGACCCGCAGCCGGTGCGCCGGGTGGCCCTCGCCGGCCAGCTCGCCCAGCCCGAAGGCGGCGACGATCAACGGGGCGTAGGACTCGATGTCCGGGCACATCACGACGATGTCGCGGGGCTCGAGCGTCGGGTCGTCCTCGAGCAGCCCGAGCAGCACTTCGCGCAGCACGTCGACCTGACGCGCGGCCCCGTGGCAGCTGTGCACCTGCACCGACCGGTCGCCGTCCGCCAGCTCCCGGCCCGCCGGCCGGACCGCGTTGGCGGCGATGTCCGACTGCAGCCAGCCGAGCAACGTGGCCGGCCCGGCCGCGCCGGCGTCGAGGCTCAGGCACTCGTCGGTGGCCGGGCAGGCCGGCAGCGCGCGCTGCAGCTCGCGCAGGTCCCGGCCGAGGGTCTGCAGCAGCGGATGGCGCGCGGCGCGTCGGCGGTCGTCGGCGGATCGCGGGACGGCGCCGTGAACGCCGGCCAGGCCCCGCCACAGGTCGTCGCTGGGGTGGGGCAGCCACAGATGCAGGTCGTGGTGCACCGACAAGGCCTCGAGCAGTTCGACGTCGGTGCGCGCCAGGCGGGTGTGCCCGAACAGCGACAGCCGCGCGGGCAGGTCGGCCGGGCCCTCGCGCAGGCGGGCGACCGTCTTCTCGTGGCGGACGTGCGGGGGATCGGCGGGGATGACGGCGGCGACCGCGCGCCACAGCTCGGGCTGCCAGGCCAGGTCGCTGTCAAGGCCGTCCGTGTTGCCGGCCAGCCAGTCGGCCAGCAGCTGCGGGCGCTGGCGGGCGTACGACGCGAAGATGCCGGCCAGCCGGCGCGCCACCGAATACCTTCTGCCCCGGCGCAATTCGGCCTCGGGCCCGGTGTCGAAGTGCCCCAGGTGGGTCGCCAGGGTGCGGCACCAGGGTTCGCCCAGCGAGCAGTCGATGACCTCGAGCAGCGGCCAGGCCAGCGCCTCGGGCGCCCACGGGTCGTCGTCGGCGGCGGTCCCGGACAGCTCGGAGATCAGCGAGGCCGGGCTGCGAAACACCACCCCAGCGCAGACGCCGTCGCCGCCCGGGCTGCGCTCACGACGCCCGAGGACGTGCGAGAGCCGCTGGCTCAGCCAGCGTTCGACGCCGCGCGCCGGCACCAGCACAAGTTCCTCGGCGAACGGATCCGGCAGGGGTTCGGCCAGTAGAGCGCCGAGGCCGTCGGCAAGGAGATCGGTGCGCTCGGCACGGTGGAGATGAAGCGCCATTGCGGTGCCACGATAGACCCTGACACCGACACCTGGAGGCGGCATGGCCGAGCGGACGTCGTCGGAGCGCCTGACACCGAAGTTCACCGAGGCGCTGCGCTATGCGACCGACAAGCACGCCGGGCAAACGCGCAAGGCGAGCGACGTGCCCTACATCGGGCACCTGTTGTCCGTCGCCGGCTTGGTCATCGAGGACGGCGGCACCGAGACGCAGGCCATCGCCGCACTGCTGCACGACGCGGCCGAGGACCAGGGCGGCCGGCCAACGCTCGACGAGATCGCACGGAAGTTCGGCGCCGGCGTCGCGACCATCGTCGAAGAGTGCAGCGACAGCTTCGAGACGCCGAAGCCGCCGTGGCGGCCGCGCAAGGAGGCCTACGTGCGCCACCTCGGCGAGGCGTCCGACGCGACCGTGCTGGTGTCGCTGGCCGATAAGCTCGACAATGCGCGCGCGATCCTGCGAGACCTGCGCGCGCACGGGGACGCGGTGTGGCGGCGGTTCAGCACACAGGACCCGGAGGATCACCTGTGGTACTACCGCTCCCTGCTGGAGGTGTTCCGCAGGCGCACCGACAGCTGGATGGTCGGCGAGTTGAGCGACGTGATCGACGCGCTGGGGCGGGAAATCGGCGACGACTAGCGAGAGGCGGGACCGAAATGGAAGCCTGGGACGCGATTCTGGCCCGGCGCAATGTCCGGCAGTACACGCCGGACCCGATCCCCGAGGCGGACCTGAACCGCATCGCCGAGGCCGGGTGGCGGGCGCCCTCGGCGAAGAACCGCCAGCCGTGGGACTTCGTGATCGTCACCGACCGGGCCCAGCTGCGGGAGCTGTCCACCGTCTGGCAGGGGGCCGGCCACATCGCGTCCGCCGCGGCCGCGATCGCCATCGTGGTGCCGACGCCGCCCGACGAGCGCCGGGTGATCACCGACAACTACGACGTCGGTCAGGCCACCATGGCGATGATGATCGCCGCGACCGACCTCGGGATCGGGACCGGCCATTCATCGGTCGGGGATCAGGACAGGGCGCGCGCCATCCTCGGCGTCCCCGACGGCTATCTGGTGGCCTTCCTGCTCGGCCTCGGCTATCCCGCCGACCGCCCGCTGGCCCCGATCCGCAAGCCGAACCGGCGGCCGTTCGCCGAGGTCGTCCACCACGGGCGGTGGTGATCGTCGCGCCGAAAGGTCTTGGCGGCCTTGCGGAGTCGTAGCATGCTTGGGCGATGGACAGAAATCAGCTCACCGAACAGATCGTCCTCGCCCGCCTGCGCCTCGGGTTGACCTGGCAGCAGCTTGCCGACGCCGTCGGCAGGCCGGTGGTGTGGACCACGTCGGCCCTGCTCGGTCAGCACCCCATACCCGCCGAGCTGGGCGCGATCCTCGTGCGGATGCTCGAGCTCGACGAGTCGGCCGTCGCGGTCCTGGCGGCACCCCCCATGCGGGGTGGGCTGCCGACCGCAGTCCCCACCGACCCGACCATCTACCGCTTCTACGAGGCGCTGCAGGTCTACGGCGGCGCCATCAAGGAGCTGATCCACGAGCAATTCGGTGACGGCATCATGAGTGCGATCAATTTCAGCGTGGACCTCAAGAAAAAGTCGCACCCGTCCGGCGACCGGGTGGTGGTGACCTTCGACGGCAAGTTCCTTCCCTACCAGTGGGTTACGGCCGACGCCGACCCGCAGCCGTGATACCGGTCGATCCCGCGACGCGTCCGGTGAAGTGACTGTTCGCTGTGCACGTGTCACACTGGCGATGAGGAGGCGATGAGGGTGCGGTGGCCGGATGGTCCATCCGGCCACCGTGTTCGTCCCGGTCTGTTTCGCCGACGTCAGTTCAGCAGGATCTGCGGGGAGAGGTCCTTCAGCATCGCGTTGGCCCAGCGCATCTGGCGCAGCGTCTCCGGATGGCAGCGTGCGGCGAGGCTGAGCAGTTCGGTGTCCTTCGCGGCCTGCGCGGCCTGGGCGAGCAATTCCCAGTCCAGCGACACCCCGGCGGCAATCCGGTGGATGCGCCGCAAGTCGGCCAGGAGGATCAACCCCGGTTCCGGGCGGTGTCGCAGCAGGTCGCTCGCGCGCGACTGCACCGGGCCGGTGACCGGGCGGGTGCGCGGACGGGCGGACAGACGCAGGCCGTAGTGGCGGCCGTGCGCGGCGAGCTCGCCAAGGTGCTGCTGTGACCAGCCCGCCAGGTCCCGCGCCAGGTGGCAGATGTCCTGGTCGCTGTGGTGCCGCGCGGCGACCACGTTGAGGCGGTGAGCCAGCCTGCGCTCGGAACGGTGCAGCTCCCGGATCGCCATCTTCAGCTTCACGGCGAGTCTCCATACACGGCTTCCGTGACCCCGGCCGCCGCGGCGCGCGCCGTCGCGGGCGCCGAACCGTTCACCGGCGCGGAGGCCGTGGTCGTCGGCGCGGGGGCGAAACCTGCGGCCCGCCGCCCATCCCGGTCGGGCGCCTTCGCGAGCCTGGCCGCGCCGGTCTTGAAGATCGGCTGCTTGGACGCCGGGTCCCAGTCGGTGAGCGTGAGCTCATTGGCGGCGCGGTGGTGCCCATCACCGGCGATGTCCCAGTAGCCGTAGTGGAACGGGACGAACACCACACCGTCGCGGATTCCGCAAATCCGGGCGGCGCAGGTGATGGCGCCGCGCGGAGTGGTCACCTCCACCCGATCGCCCTCGCGGATGCCCAGGCGGCCCGCGTCGCCCTGCGAGACCTCGACCCACACCTCGGGCGCGGCGTCCTGAAGTTGTTGAGCCCGAGCGGTTTTCGTGCGGGTGTGGAAGTGGTAGACCGTCCGGCCGGTGATGAGCGCGAACGGGAACTCGGGCCCGGGCCGCTCGTGCGGGGGAAGGTACTGGGCGGCCCTGATGATGCCCTTGCCGTCCGGGTTCAGGGATCGGTACTCGTCGGGCTGCAACGGGGCGCCGGTGATCAGGTCCTTCCCGTACTCCTCGCAGTACTCGGGATGCGCCCAGAACTTCCCGTCGGCGTACAGCCGTTCGGTCCCGTCGGGGTTCTCGTCGTTGCAGGGCCACTGGATTCCGCTGCCGCCGCGCAGCTTCTCGTAGGTCAATCCCGTGTAGTCGCACGGCCGGCCGGCGCTGCACTTCTTCCACGCCTCGAACGCCGACTCCGGGTCGGTCCAGGCCGGCAGGGGCCGGCCGTCCTTGTCGCGGAAGCCCATCCGGCGGGCGTAGTCGAGGAAGATGTCGAGGTCGGAGCGCGCGGATCCCGGTGGCTCCACGGCCTTTTCGGACAGGTGCACGGTGCGGTCGACGTTGGTGAACGTGCCGGTCTTCTCGCCCCATGCCGCGGCGGGCAGCACCACGTCGGCCAGCTCGGCGGTCTCGGTCAGGAAGATGTCCTCGACGACGAGGAACAACCGCTCCTGCGACAGAATGTCGCGGATCCGCGCCAGTTCCGGCAGCGACACGGCGGGATTGGTGGCCGTGACCCAGAGCATCCGCAGCGTGCCCTCCTCGGCGAAGCGGAACATCTGCATCGCATGCGTCGGCGACGCGTAGTGGGGGATCTGCAGGGGCTCGAGGTTCCATACGGCCGCCAGGTCGGCAATGTGCTTGTCGTTGGCCCAGTTGCGGAACGCGGGCAGGTCGCCGTCGGCGCCGCACTCCCGGGTGTTCTCCGCCGTCGGCTGCCCGTTCATCTGCAGCACGCCGCAGCCCGGCTTGCCGAGCATGCCGCGGATCAGGTGAATGTTGTTGACCTGCACCGCCGCCGCCGTCGCCTGGTGGGACTGGTAGAAGCCCTGCAGCACGGTGGACAGCAGGCGCCGCGCGTCGCCGATCAGGCGCGCCGCCTCACGGATGTCGTCGGCGTCGACGTCGCAGATCTCGGCCGCCCGCTCGGGCGGGTACTCGTCGACCCGCTTGCACAGCTCGTCGAAGCCCACGGTGTTCGCGTCGATGTAGTCGCGGTCGATCCAGTCGTGGGCGATGATCTCGTGCAAGAGGCCGTTCATCAACGCGACGTTGGTGCCGGGCAGCGGCGCCAGATGCACGGTCGCGTGCCGGGCGACCGGCGTCAGGCGCGGGTCGACGCACACGATCGCCGGTGGCGCGTCGCCGGCCAGGCGGTCGAGCATCCGCGCCCACAGCACCGTCTGGGTCTCGGCCACGTTGTGCCCGAACAGCGCGATGACGTCGGCGTGGTCGACGTCGGTGTAGGACCCGGGCTGCCCGTCGCAGCCGAACGATTCCTTGAGCGCCTCGGCCGCGGTCGCCGTGCACAACCGGGTATTGCCGTCGACGTGATTGGTGCCGATGGCCCCGTGCGCGATGATCGCCTGCGTGTAGTACTCCTCGCTGAACAGCTGCCCCGAGGTGTAGAACCCGATCGAGCCGGGGCCGTAGTCGTCGAGCAGTTGCCTGCTGCGCGCCACGATCCGGTCCATCGCCGTGTCCCAGTCGCACGGCTCGAGGGCGCCGCCGACCCGGATCATCGGGGTGGTCAATCGGTCCCGCGAATTGTTGGCTTGCCAGCCGAAGAGGTCCTTGGGGTCGAGGCGGCCGTGGTTGACGCGGTCGACGGCGCGCCCGCGGACCCCCACGATCCGGCCGTCCTTGACGGCGATGTCCAGGCCGTCACCGTTCGAGTGCAGCACGGCCGCCGACTGCACCCACCGGTCCACCGACTCGGGTGTGACCCCGTCGGCGAGGAAGCAGTCCACCCTCTCGGGCCACCGCGCGCCCGGTGCGTAGGGCGTCCGTGTTCCCCACGGATCAGCGATGCGATCTATCGCCACCCAGGCGGCTTACCCGCTTCGCGCGGGGGAAAACTCCAAGCCCGATCATAAATATTCCTTAGAGGCCGAACTCGGACTCGATGCCGTCGATCCCGGCGCGGATCGCCTTGAGCCCGTCGGCGCGGGCGCGCAACTTGGTTGCGGCGTGGGCATGTTGGCGCAGGCCGGCGAATTCCCGCGCGGCCTCCTCGGCGCGGCTGACCACCATCTCGGGCAGCACGATCTCGTCGACGAACCCCGCGGCCAGGGCGGTCTCGCCGAAGAACGTCTTGGCCAGCCCGGCGGCCTGCTGGTACGCCGACGGCGTCAGCCGCAGCTTCATGATCTCCAGGGCGGCGTAGGGGATCACCATGCCGATTGCGACCTCGTTGGCCTGGATGTTGTAGGCGTGGGCGGCGACGCGGTGGTCGCCCGACGCGAGCAGGAACGCCCCCATCGCGATCGCGTGACCGGTGCAGGCCATCACCACCGGCTTCGGGTGCGACAGCAGCCGGTAGGCCAGCTCGAACCCGCCCCTGAGCATGTCGATCGCGGGCTGCGCCTCGCCCGAGGTCAGGATCTTCAGGTCGAACCCACCGCTGAAGACGCGCTCGTTGCCCGTGATCACCAGCGCGCCGGCGTTGTCGCTCTCGGCCCGGTCGATCGCCTCGCCCAAGGCCTGCTGCATCGTCGGGCCGAGCGCGTTGACCTTGCCGTCGTCCATCCTGATGACGGCGACCGAATCCTTCAGGGTGTACGAGACCGGACCGCTCACGGTTTGCTCCTTTGACTCAGTTCTTCCCTAAGGCGGGGTTCGGTCGTCAGGCGGGCTGGCTGCGGTGCCTGCCGAGATCGTTCTCGGCGCCACCCCAGCGCACGCTGACGTCCGTGGGCGCCTCCAGCTGCCTGGTGCGCCAACGGTCCTGAGTCTCGCGCACCGCGCCGTTGATGCGTTCGATCTCCCCGCGGAACACCTCGGGCCGAGTCTCCTTGCTGGCGTAATGGAAGTAGGTCAAAAGGCCGCGGAGCAGCTCGAGCTTCTGCTTCTCGCGCTTGGCCAGGTCGTGCGTCGTCATCAGCTCGATGCGCTGCACGGGCGGCAGGTCGGCCCAGTCGAGCACCACCGCGGTCTCGATCGGCGCGCGGTCGCGCTGCCAGAACCGCCACCCGCCCGGTGAGTGCGGGCGGTCGTAGTACGTGAGGGTCCCGGTGAACCGCGACTCGATCCCGCTGCCGATCTCGGCGCGATCGAGCGCCGAATCCCACACCATGCGCCATTCCTGGCCGGGAGCCAGCACCGGCAGCTCCCGGGGCAGTTGCAGCTCGACCACGTCGGCGTAGCCGTCCGTGGCGTTTTCGTATTGTGCGACCGTCGGCGGATTGGAAAAAGAGAATTGAATGTCATAGGCGGCGGTGCGCCCGAAATTGCGGACCACGAGTTCGATGACGTGCCAGTCCGCCGGGTGCGGTTCCATCAGCATCGCGACGTGGGGGCGGGCCTGTTCCTCGGCCAGGCGGCGACGGCGGTTGAGCTGGCGATTCGTGACGATCAGCGCGATGACGCCGAGGGCGACCGCCGCCCACGCCGCCCAAGCCAACCAGGTGCTGGATCCAACATTGGTGACCCCGTTCCAGCCGTCCTGGATCCACCCCATCGAATCCACCCTCCGCTTATATCACAGCAGGGTTTCGGCGTTGTTTGCCCGCGACGTCTGTCAGCCGCCCATCAGCATTCGCCACTGGTTGAGGTCGGTGGCGCGGTAGACGTAATTGGAACGCTTGACTTCCGACAGGGACGCGCTCGGTTCCGCCGAATACCAATGGCCCGGGTAGACGGTCGGGTCGCCGGGAAGGGCGGCGAGCCGCTGCAGGCTGCGGTAGATCTCGTCGGAGTCGCCGCCGGGAAAGTCGGTGCGCCCGCAGCCCTCGAGGAACAGGGTGTCGCCGGCGACCAGTCGGCCGTCGAGCAGGAAGCACTGGCTGCCCGGCGTGTGGCCAGGGGTGTGCAGCAGCTCGATCTCGATGTCGCCGACGTTGACCTTGTCGTGGCCCTCGTGGGTGGTGAGGTCGCCCATGCCGATCCCGGTGACGCGTGAAACCCACAGCGCCTCATGGGTGTTCACGTGCACCGGCACGGACGCCCGGTCCAGCAGTTCGGCCAGGCCCTTGAGCGCGAACCCCATCATCTCCCCACCCACGTGGTCGGGGTGGTGGTGGGTGACCAGCACGCCCGACAGGTGCATGCCGTCGGCCTCGAGCGTGTCGATCAGGTCGCCGGCGGCGTAGGCGGGGTCCACCACCAGGCAGTCCCCGGTCTCCCGGTCGCCGATCAGGTAGGCGAAGTTGCGCATCTGCGTCGCGATCATGTCGCCGGCGGCGAAATCGCGGCCGGACAACAATTGGCGGAAGTACAGCCGGTCCTCAGGCACCTGACCAGACTAGGACGTCGCACCATTACGTCTGCCCGCAACGCCCCGAGGGCGCCTTGGTCCGCTTTGTATTGTTGGCGCATGAAGAAGAAGGTCGAGGTTGAGATCGACACCGATCTGGTCGACGAGGCGATAAGCCGGTTTCATCTGGCCGACATGCGGGAGGCCGTCCATCTCGCGTTGCGCACCCTGCTCGGCGTGGCGGATGATGGGGATGACGCCGAGTACGACGAATTCAGCGACCTCCGGGCCTGGGAGCCGCGCCGCGGCGGTGAGTGATCGGGTAACCGGCGGAGTTCCCCCGGGACGCCGTGGTTTGGTGCCGTTGCTCGCCGCGCTGTAACCTCTTTTAGGCCCGCGGCACTGCCGATTCGGGTGAACGGCCCCCTTAGCTCAGTCGGTAGAGCGTTTCCATGGTAAGGAAAAGGTCAACGGTTCGATTCCGTTAGGGGGCTCGGCGGACGCCGAGCAGGCGCGGCGCGCACGAGGCGATGTAGCTCAGTCGGTTAGAGCGAACGACTCATAATCGTTAGGTCGCCGGTTCGAGTCCGGCCATCGCTACAACACAACAACGGGTTTTTTAAAGAGAGACGCGAGAGAGACCGATATGGCTTCCAGTACCGACGTACGGCCGAAGATCACCTTGGCCTGCGAGGTGTGCAAGCACCGCAACTACATCACCAAGAAGAATCGCCGCAACGACCCCGACCGGCTGGAGCTGAAGAAGTTCTGCCCGAATTGCGGCAAGCACCAGGCCCACCGCGAGACACGGTAGCCACCCGCACGCATTACTGAGATTGACTAGGTAGGTTCTGAAGACGTGCCGCTAGCCGAGAGCATCGTCGGGATGCACTACCGGTATCCCGACCACTACGAGGTCGAGCGCGAAAAAATCCGCGAGCACGCGGACGCCGTCCAAAACAAGGACGACTGGCATTTCGACGAGAAGGCGGCCGCCGAGCTCGGCTACCCGGGCCTGCCCGCGCCGCTGACGTTCATCTCCGTGTTCGGCTACAAAGCCCAGTCGGCGTTCTTCGAGTACGCCGGCATCGCCGTGACCGACCAGCAGATCGTCCAGGTCGATCAGGTGCTTAAATTCATGAAGCCAATCGTGGCGGGTGACAAGCTGTACTGCGACGTCTGGGTGGACTCGATGCGCGAGGCGCACGGCACCCAGATCATCGTGACCAAGAACATCATCACCAACCAAGCCGGTGAGACTGTCCAGGAGACCTACACGACCCTGGCGGGCCGTGCGGGAGACGACGGAGAAAAGGGATTTTCACATGCCACTGCGTGAGTTCAATTCGGTCAAGGTGGGCGACCAGCTGCCGGAGAAGACGTACCCGCTGACGCGTGGTGACCTGGTGAACTACGCGGGCGTCTCCGGTGACCTGAACCCCATCCACTGGGACGACGAGATCGCCAAGGTGGTCGGGCTGGACACCGCGATCGCGCACGGCATGCTGACCATGGGCATCGGCGGCGGCTATGTCACGTCGTGGGTGGGTGACCCGGGGGCGGTGACCGAGTACAACGTCCGGTTCACCGCCGTGGTGCCGGTGCCCAACGACGGCAAGGGCACCGAGCTGGTGTTCAGCGGCCGCGTGAAGTCCGTGGACCCGGAGAGCAAGTCGGTGACGATCGCGCTCACGGCCACCACCGGCGGCAAGAAGATCTTCGGGCGGGCAATCGCGTCGGCGAAGCTGGCGTAGCTGATGGCGCTCAAGACCGATATCCGCGGCATGGTCTGGCGGTATCCGGATTACTTTGTCGTGGGCCGCGAACAGCTCCGCCAGTTCGCCGGCTCGATCAAGTGCGAGCACCCGGCACACTTCGAGGAGACCGCCGCCGCCGAGCTCGGCCACGACAACATCGTTGCGCCGCTGACGTTCGCCTCGATCCTGGCGAAGCTGGTCCAGCTCGATTTCTTCCGGCATGTCGACATCGGCATGGAGACCATGCAGATCGTCCAGGTCGACCAGCAGTTCGTCTTCAAGAAGCCGATCCTCGCCGGCGACAAGCTGTGGGCCCGGATGGAGATCCACTCGGTGAACGAGCGGTTCGGCGCCGACATCGTCGTCACGAAGAACGTCTGCCACAACGATGACGGCGAACTCGTCCTCGAGGCCTTCACCACCCTGATGGGTCAGCAGGGGGACGGGTCCGCCCGGCTCAAATGGGACAAGGAGTCCGGGCAGGTCGTCAGGGCGTAGGATTCTGGGGCTCGGGAAAAATCGAGTACACTCGGACCCCGGGGTTTTCCCAGCGTCAGCGCGCTTTCCGTGAGTTGAAGGAACGGGGAGCGCGCGTGTCATGTGAGCCCCGGCAGGTAAGCGCAGGTTGGCCTGCCAACCGCGAAGGGGCGTAGCTCAACTGGCAGAGCAGCGGTCTCCAAAACCGCAGGTTGCAGGTTCAAGTCCTGTCGCCCCTGCTGAAAGGCCTGCTTAACGGCCGGGCCGTGCCATGGTGGACACTGGAAGGATGTCCCGCCCAGGGACGTCTCAGCGGGGCATCCCGCGGGACAGTAGCAGACAGAGGAGCATGCGGTGAGCGACGAGGGCAGTGCTGCCAACGACGCCGCACGCGACGGCGGCGACGGTGACGAGGACCGCGCGAGCGGTCGGACGGCCGTGGTGACCGAACCCGTGGCGCGTCCGCAACGGCCGACCGGCAAGCGGTCCCGCCAACGGGCGGTCGACGCCGGGGACGACGGCGACGCGGCGTCGCCGGACGAGGTCGCCGAGGAGGCCTCCAAGGAGGACTCCGGCGCCAAGAAGGGGAAAAAGGGCGCCAAGGGCAAGGCGGTCAAGAAGCTGGCGAAAGCCCGCAAGCCCGGCGACCGTCCGGCCAACCCGTTCGTGTTCGTCTACAACTACCTCAAGCAGGTGGTTGCGGAGATGCGGAAGGTCATCTGGCCGAACCGCAAGCAGATGCTCACCTACACCTCGGTGGTGCTGGTGTTCCTCGCCTTCATGGTGGCGCTCGTCGGCCTGGCGGACTTCGGCCTGACCAAGCTCGTGCTGCTGGTGTTCGGCTGAGCGACAGATAGAGAGGACTTTGACAACCGTGACTACCTTCGACGGTGACACGTCCGCGGGTGAAGCGGTCGACGTGCAGGAGACCGCCACCGAGACCACTGACGCCACTGAGGCCACCGAGGGCGCGGACGCCTCCGAGGGCATTGACGCCACCGACGCCACTGACGCCCCTGAGGCCGCCGCTCCGGCCGAGCCGGCCGAGGACGTCGACCCGGCCGCCGCGCTCAAGGCGGACCTGCGCAGCAAGCCCGGCAACTGGTACGTCATCCACTCCTACGCGGGCTACGAGAACAAGGTGAAGGCCAACCTCGAGACCCGCGTGCAGAACCTCGACGTGGGCGACTACATCTTCCAGGTGGAGGTGCCCACCGAGGAGGTCACCGAGATCAAGAACGGGCAGCGCAAGCAGGTCAACCGCAAGGTGCTGCCCGGCTACATCCTGGTCCGGATGGACCTCACCGACGACTCGTGGGCCGCCGTGCGCAACACCCCCGGGGTCACCGGGTTCGTCGGCGCGACGTCGCGGCCGTCGGCCCTGACGCTCGACGACGTGGTGAAGTTCCTGCTTCCCCGCAACGCCGCGAAGAAGGCCGCCAAGGGCGCGGCCAGCACCGCGGCGGCCGCCGAGGTGGGCGGCCTCGAGCGCCCCACCGTCGAGGTCGACTACGAGGTCGGCGAATCGGTGACGGTCATGGACGGGCCGTTCGCCACGCTGCCGGCCACCATCAGCGAGGTCAACGCCGAACAGCAGAAGCTCAAGGTGCTGGTGTCGATCTTCGGCCGCGAGACCCCCGTCGAGTTGACGTTCGGTCAAGTCTCGAAGATCTAACCCAAGCTCAGTCAGGAAGGAAAACCACAACTCATGGCCCCGAAGAAGAAGGTCGCCGGGCTGATCAAGCTGCAGATCGTGGCCGGGCAGGCCAACCCGGCGCCGCCGGTCGGCCCCGCGCTCGGCCAGCACGGCGTGAACATCATGGAGTTCTGCAAGGCGTACAACGCCGCCACAGAGAACCAGCGCGGCCAGGTCATCCCGGTGGAGATCACGGTCTACGAGGACCGCAGCTTCACGTTCGCGCTCAAGACGCCGCCGGCCGCCAAGCTGCTGCTCAAGGCCGCCGGTGTGGGCAAGGGCTCGGCCGAGCCGCACAAGACCAAGGTCGCCAAGGTCACCTGGGATCAGGTTCGCGAGATCGCCGAGACCAAGAAGACCGACCTCAACGCCAACGACATCGACGCCGCCGCCAAGATCATCGCCGGGACCGCCCGGTCGATGGGCATCACGGTCGAATAGAACTGTTACACCCGTGGGAGGGCCAGCTCCGGCCCGTCAACCACAACCAACCACGAGATTGGATGAACGAATGAGCAAGAACAGCAAGGCATACCGCGCCGCCGCCGAGAAGGTGGACCGCGACCACCTCTACACCCCGCTGGAGGCGGCCAAGCTCGCCAAGGAGACGTCGTCGGCCAAGCAGGACGCGACGGTCGAGGTGGCGATCCGGCTGGGCGTCGACCCGCGCAAGGCCGACCAGATGGTCCGCGGCACCGTCAACCTGCCGCACGGCACCGGCAAGACGGCCCGGGTCGCGGTGTTCGCCGTGGGCGACAAGGCCGAGCAGGCGCAGGCCGCCGGCGCCGACATCGTCGGCAGTGACGACCTGATCGAGAAGATCCAGGGCGGGTTCCTCGATTTCGACGCCGCGATCGCCACCCCCGACCAGATGGCGAAGGTGGGCCGCATCGCCCGCGTGCTCGGCCCGCGGGGTCTGATGCCCAACCCGAAGACGGGCACCGTCACGCCCGACGTCGCCAAGGCCGTCTCCGACATCAAGGGCGGCAAGATCAACTTCCGCGTCGACAAGCAGGCCAACCTGCACTTCGTCATCGGCAAGGCGTCGTTCGACGAGAAGAGCCTGGCCGAGAACTACGGCGCCGCGCTCGACGAGGTGCTGCGGCTCAAGCCGTCGGCGTCCAAGGGTCGGTACCTGAAGAAGATCGTCGTCTCGACGACGACGGGCCCGGGCATCCCGGTCGACCCGTCGGTCACCCGCAACTTCGCGGAGGCGTAGCTCTTCCCGGGTCGAACGTCGACTTGTTGTGCGGTTTCGGCCGATTCGGCGCAAACAACTCGACGCTCGGCGGGACTACCCGCCGCACTCGGCGATGCGGCGTCGCAGGAACTCCCTGCTCGGCTCTGAGCCGTTGTGCTGCAACGCTTTTCGGTACCAGACGACCGCCTCGCCGGTCCGCCCCGCGCGCCGCAGCAGGTCGGCGCGCAGTGTCGTGACCAGGCCCGAGCGGGCGAGCCGGGGATCGTCGGCCACCTCGTCCAGGGCCGCCAGGCCGGCCGCGGGCCCGTCGCGGAAGCCGACCGCCAGAGCGCGATTCGCGCGCACTACCGGCGAGTCCGTCAGGGCCGCGAGCCGGTCGTACGCCGAACAGATGGTGGTCCAATCGGTCTGCTCCCACGACGGCGCGGTCGCGTGCAGCGCCGCGATCACGGCCTGCGGGAGGTAGGGGCCCGTCGACCCCTCGGCGCGTCGCAGCCGGTCCAGCCCGCGGGCGATCCGCCCGCGGTCCCACCGGCGGCGGTCCTGGTCCTCGAGCGGCACCAGCATCCCGGCGTCGTCGACCCGGGTCGCCCGCCGCGAGTCGTGCAGCAGCACGAGGGCGGCCAGCGCGTGCGCCTCCGGTTCGTCGGGCATCAGGGCGCACAGCTCGCCGGCCAGCCGGACGCCTTCGTCGCACAGTTCGTCGCGGATCGCCGACGGGCCGGCGGTCGACCAGTAGCCCTCGGTGAACACCGAGTAGACGCAGCCCAGCACGTGCGGGGTGCGCTCGGCCAGCAGCCCGGGAGGCGGCACGCGCAGCGGGATGTTGGCGTGCCGGATCTTGTTCTTGGCCCGGGTGATTCGCTGGCCGACGGCGGCCTCGCTCTGCAGCAGCGCGCGGGCGATCTCCGCGACGGTCAACCCCGACACCAACCGCAGGGTGAGCGCGAGCTGCGACTGCCGGTCGAGCGCCGGGTGCGCGCAGGTGAACATCATCCGCAGCTCGTCGTCGCGCACCGGATGGGGTTCGGTGCTATCCGTGCGCGCCAGAATGTCGTCCATCACCGCCGCCAATTCCTTTCCGGGGCGGACCGATTCGCGGCGCAGCCGATCCCGGGCGCGGTTGCGGGCGACGGTCACCAGCCACCCGCCCGGGTTGTCGGGCACGCGGTCGCGCGGCCAGGTGCGCAGCGCCTCGGCACAGGCCTCCTGGACGGCGTCCTCCGCGACGGTCAGGTCGCCCGACCACCGCGCGAGCGCGGCGACGGCCGGTCCCCACTCCCGGCGAAAGACGCCGTCCAGGTCGGTCATCCGCGATGACTACAGGGCGGAGACGCCGGCCAACTGTCGCAGCTGCACGGTCGAGGCCGGGATCATCGATGCGATCTTCACCGCCTCGTCGCGGTCCGCGGCGCCGATGACGTATATCCCCGTGGCGATCTCGGCCCCCTCGACGTAGGGCCCGTCGGTGATCAGGACCTCGCCGTCGCGCACCCGCACGGTGGTGGCGGTGGACCGGTCATGCAGCGCGGCGCCGCCGAGGATGTGATCGCCCGCGGCCGCGTGGAGATCGGCGTGCTTGGCCGCCACCGCGTCCCACTCCGGTGTGCCGGGCGTGTGCGCGGTCTCGGCCGGCTCCAGCAGCAGCGCCAGCCAGTCGTTGCCGGTGGTTTTGCGCGACAGCTCGATCGAGTGCACGGCGGGCCAGACCTCCACCGCCCCGAACGCGGCCAGCGGCACGTCGCGCGCCAGGGCCAGCGCCTCGTCGAGGTTCTCCGCTTCGAACACGTAGTAGCCGCAGGCCACCTCGGCGCCCTCGGGGAAGGGGCCGTCGGTGACAACGGGCGCGTCCGGGCCGCCGGTGATCACCGCCGCGGCGGCGGCCGGAGCCAGCGCGTCGCCGGATTTGATCGCCGGGCCGGCCTTGGCGTGAAAGTTCTGCCAGGCGGCCATCGTGTCGGAGTCTTCCGGTGCGCGGTCCCGCTCCCGGCTGATCAACAGTGCGAAGTACTGCATGAGTCGTCACCTCCAGTAGTGAGCGGAGCCCTGCGCTCCACTCTCTACCTATGCGACGAACGGCGCGCCGCTAATCCGACAACTCTAGGCGGCCGCCCCAGGCTTGAGGTAGGTCACCAGGCTGCAGTCGAGCATTTCGTCGGTGAAGTAGTGCTCGCAGCCCCGCAGGTACTTCATGTAGCGGTTGTAGACCTCTTCGGAGGTGACCTCGATGGCCTTCTCCCGGTTGGACTCCAGGGTGTCGCCCCAGATGTGCAGTGTCTTGATGTAGTGCGGGCGCAGCGAAATGGGTTCCGGCACAACGAAACCCGCCTTGACGCCGTGGTCGACCATCATCTCGGTGGACGGCAGCCGACCGCCCGGGAAGATCTCGGTGACGATGAACTTGATGAATCGCGCCGTCTCGAAGGTCAGCTTCTTGCCGCGCGCCGCCATCTCGAACGGGTGATAGCTGACGCTGCTCTGCACCGTCATCCGGCCGTCGTCGGGCATGATGTCGAAGCACCGCTTGAAGAAGTCGTCGTAGTTCTCGTGCCCGAAGTGCTCGAAGGCCTCGATCGACACGATCCGGTCGACGGGCTCATTGAAGTCCTCCCACCCGTGCAGCCGGACCGAACGGGAGCGATTGGTGTCGACCTCCGCGAGGACCTGCTCGGAGCGGGCGTGCTGGTTCTTGGACAGCGTCAGGCCGATGACGTTGACGTCGAACCGTTCGATGGCCCTCTTCATGGTCGTGCCCCACCCGCAGCCGATGTCCAGCAAGGTCATCCCCGGCTTGAGGTCCAGCTGGTCCAGATTGAGGTCGATCTTGGCGTACTGCGCCTCTTCCAGCGTCATGTCGTCGCGAGCGAAGTAGGCGCAGCTGTAGATCCGGGTCGGGTCCTGGAACAGGGCGAAGAAGTCGTCGGAGACGTCGTAGTGCGCCTGAATGTCTTCGAACTGGCGCGTCCGCGTCTTCGCCGGGCTAGTGGTCTGCTCAGCCATGTTTCTCCTGCTTGCGCGCGAGTGCGCGGCTTCGATTGTCTTCACGTTGTCCGACGCGCAACGATACCGAAGTTCACTTCTCCAACGTGAATTGGTTGCAGTCGACGTAACCCATGCGGAACACCTTGGCGCACCCGGTCAGGTATTTCATGTACATGTCGTAGACCTCTTGGGACTGGATCGCAATGGCCTCGTCCCTGTGCGCCGCCAGGGCCTCCGCCCAGAAGTCCAGCGTCTTGGCGAAGTCGGACTGCAGCGACTGTATGCGGGTCACCTTGAACCCCACCTTCGTCGCGTGCTCCTCCACTTTCTCGATCATCGGCAGCCGGCCGCCCGGGAAGATCTCGGTGACGATGAACCTCATGAACTTGGCCATTTCCATCGTCAGCGGGATGCCGCGCTCCATGACCTGCTTGACGTGCAGCCCGGTGATCGAGTGCAGCATCATGACGCCGTCGTCGGGCATCGCGTTGTAGGTGAACTTGAAGAAGTCGTCGTAGCGGTGGAAACCGAAGTGCTCCAGGGCCTCGATGACGATGATGCGGTCCACCGGCTCGTTGAACTCGGCCCAGTCGCTCAGCAGCACCCGCCGCGAGCGGGGGCTGTCGATGGCGTCGAGCACCTGTTGGCAGTAGGCGTGCTGGTTCTTGGACAGCGTCAGGCCCACGACGTTGACGTCGTAGCGCTCCACGGCCCGCTTCATCACCGAACCCCAGCCGCAGCCGACGTCCAGCAGAGTCATGCCCGGCTGCAGCCCCAGCTTGTCAAGCGAGAGGTCGAGTTTGGCGAGCTGCGCCTCTTCCAGGGTCATGCCCTCGCGCGGGAAGTACGCGCAGCTGTAGGTGCGCGTGGGATCCGTGAACAACGCGAAGAATTCGTTCGACAGATCGTAGTGCGCCTGGACATTGTCGAGGTTCGACCGCTTGAGCGTGGCCCCCACCCGATTCTCGAACATGATGTCCTCCAGACTGGACGGCCCCGCTTGCTCGATGCCGTTCCCCGGCACCCTACACGCGGCGGGCCGCATCCCCTAAGTACAAAGCCGCGTGCTGACGCTATTTCTCCAGCGTGAATTGGTTCACGTCGATGTAGCCGATGCGGAAGGCGTTTGCGCACCCCGTGAGGTATCTCATATACCGCTCGTAGACCTCCTCGGACTGCACCGCGATGGCCTCGTCCCGGTGCGCCTCGAGAGCCTGTGCCCACAGGTCGAGCGTGCGGGCGTAGTGCGGCTGCAGCGACTGCCGGCGGGTCAACCGGAACCCCGCCTTCTCCGATCGCTCCGCCACCATCTCGATCGACGGCAGCCGGCCGCCGGGGAAGATCTCCGTGACGATGAACTTGATGAAACGGGCCATCTCGAACGTCAGGGGGATGCCCCGCTCGACGCACTGCGGCCCGGTGAGGCCGGTGATGGTGTGCAACAGCATGACCCCGTCCGCGGGCAGCGCGTTGGACGCCATGGCGAAGAAGTCGTCGTAGCGTTCGTGCCCGAAGTGCTCGAACGCGCCGATGGAGACGATCCGGTCGACGGGCTCGTCGAACTGCTCCCAGCCGGCCAGCAGGACCCGCCGGGCGCGGGGGGTGTCCATCGCGTCGAACGACCTCTGCACGTGGGCGGCCTGGTTCTTCGACAGGGTCAGGCCGACGACGTTGACGTCGTAGCGCTCGATGGCGCGCCGCATGGTCGCGCCCCAGCCGCACCCGACGTCGAGCAGTGTCATGCCGGGCCGCAGGCCCAGCTTCCCGAGGGCCAGGTCGATCTTGGCGAGCTGCGCCTCTTCCAGCGTCATGTCGTCGCGCTCGAAGTAGGCGCAGCTGTAGGTCTGGGTGGGATCCAGGAACAGTCGGAAGAAATCGTCCGACAGGTCGTAGTGCGCCTGCACGTCGGCGAAGTGGGGCGTCAGATCCCCGGCCACGCCGTCAGCTCACTTCACGAGCGTGAACTGGGCCACGTTGATCAGCCGCCTGCGGAAGCGCTCGGCGCACCCGGTGAGGTAGTGCATGAAGTTGTCGTAGACCTCTTCGGACTGGATGGCGATGGCGCGGTCGCGGTTGCCCTGCAAGTTGGCCGCCCACATGTCCAGGGTGCGCGAGTAGTGCTCCTGCATCAGCTGAATCTGCTCGATCGAGAACCCGGCGGCTTGCGCGTTGTCGACGATATCGGGCTCGGAGGGGCACTCCCCCCCAGGAAAGATGGAGTCGCGGAGGAATTTGAGGAACCGTATGTCGCTCATCGTCAGGGCGATGCCCTCTTGGTAAAACCAGCGGCGGTCGTAAGTGAACAGGCTGTGCAACAACATCCGGCCATCGTCCGGGAGTATGTCGTAGGAACGGTCGAAGAACGACCGATAGCGCTCCTTGTGGAACGCGTCGAACGCCTCGAACGACACGATCCGGTCGACCTTCTCGTCGAACTCCTCCCAGCCCTGCAGCCGGGCCTCGGCGCGCCGGTTGGTTCCGGTCGCGGCCAGCCTGGCCTTACTGCGCTCGTAATGGTTGCGCGACAGGGTCAGCCCGATCACGTTGACGTCGTACTTCTCGACGGCGCGCACCAGCGCACCGCCCCAGCCGCAACCGACGTCGAGCAGCGTCATCCCGGGCTCCAGGTCGAGCTTGTTCAGCGCTAGGTCCAGCTTGGCCAGTTGCGCCTCTTCGAGGGTCATGTCGTCGCGCTCGAAGTACGCGCAGGTGTAGACCCAGGTGGGGTCGAGGAAGAGCGCGAAGAAGTCGTCCGAAATGTCGTACGCCGCTTGCGAATCTTCGTAATACGGTGTCAGCTCAGCCATTCTTGAGCAATCCTCTCCGCGCAAACCGTACAACCCCGTGAGCCGTTCGTGAAATTCACAGGGCAACCCTAAAGCGCCGACGGTCCGTGCCTCAGCCGGCCTCGGCGAAATTGCTCGAAAGCACGCTGATCAGCCGATCCCATAATTGCTGCGGCAGGTCGTGGCCCATACCGTCGAACAAGACTAGTCGAGCGCCGTCGATCGCGCGCGCAATGGCGCGGCCGCCGAACGGGCGCATCAGCTTGTCGGCCCTCCCGTGGATCACGACGGTGGGCGCGACGGTGCGCCTGTTGTATCCAACGAGGCTGCCGCTGGCCATGATCGCGTTGAAATGGCGGGCGACGCCCCACGGGTAGTAGCTGCGGTCATACCCCTCGGCGGCGTCGGCGCGCACCTGCTCGTCGGTCATGCGGTAGCGCGGGCTGCCGGTGATCGCGGTGACCCGCACAACGTTGTCGATGATCACCTCGCGCGGCGAACTCGGCGGCGGCCCTTTGAGAACCGCCCACAGCGCCCGCGGCGCGGGCGGCGGCAGGAAGCGCCGGTTGTTGCTGGAGAAGATGACGGCCAGCGACCTGGTCCGCCCGGGGAATCGCCCGGCGAAGACCTGCGCGATCATGCCGCCCATCGAGGCGCCGACGATGTGGGCGCGCTCGATGCCGAGGTGGTCCAGCAGGGCGGCGGCGTCGTCGGCCAGGTCCTCCAGCGCGTAGGGCGCCTCGCTCGGCAGGCCGACCCAGAACCGCAGCAGCCGCGGCACCACCGGCTGCCCCCCGGCCGGCCGCGGTGTCTTGCTGGACAGGCCGACGTCGCGGTTGTCGTAGCGGATCACCCGCAGGCCTTGGGCGACGAGCTTCTCGCAGAACCCGGTGCGCCACAACAACAACTGCGCGCCCAGGCCCATGATCAGCAGGACGGCGGGGTCGCCGACGTCGCCCATGTCCTCGTAATAGAGCGTGAGGTCCCCGTCGGGATGCGCCACCGTGGCGGTGCCCGTGCGGACCTCCACTAAACCTCCACGTCGGAGCTGTGCTCGCGGCTGACCTCGACCATGAAGTTGGCGAAGTACCCGGTCAGTTGCGGGTCCGACATCATCTGCCAGCGCGGCGCCAGCAGCTTCATGTACCGCTCGACGTAGAGGAACTGCTTGCCGATCAGCACCAGCTCGCGGGGCAGCTTCACGTCGTAGGCGTCGGCGAGGGCCGACAGCTGCCGGCCGATGTCGGCGTATGACATGTCGCCGAGCGTCTGCATGGTGAGGGGCGTGGCGAACTTCTCGAGGTCCTTGGCGGCCTGCGCCTCGGGCTTCATGGTGCCGACCGCGCCCATGAGCACGACGATCTTGCCGGCCGAGGCGTGGTCCTTCTTGACCAGCAGCGCGTACACCAGCTCGCGCAGCAGCCAGCGGGTGCGCGGGTCGATGCGGCCCATGATCCCGAAGTCGAAGAACACGATCCGGCCCCGTTCGTCGACGTAGAGGTTGCCGGCGTGCAGGTCGCCGTGGAACAGGCCGTGCCGCAGGCCGCCCTCGAAGAGGCTGAACAGCAGGGCCTTCACCAGCTCGGTCCCGTCGAACCCGGCCTTGCGGATGGCGGCCACGTCGTCGATGCGGATGCCGTGCACGCGTTCCATCGTCAGCACGCTTCCGCTCGTGAAGTTCCAGTGCACCTGCGGCACCCGGATGTTCTTGCCCAGCGGGGAGGCGTGCAGGTGCGAGACCCACGCCTCCATGGACTGCGCCTCGAGCCGGAAGTCGAGCTCCTCGGCGAGGTTGTCGGCGAAGTCGGCGACCACGTCCTGCGCCGACAGGCGGCGACCGAGCTTGGCCAGCTCCACGGCCTGGGCGAAGCGCTTGAGGATCTGCAGGTCGGCGGCGACCCGGCGGCGGATCCCGGGGCGCTGAATCTTGACGACGACGTCCTCGCCGGTGTGCAGGGTCGCGTAGTGCACCTGGGCGATGGAGGCCGACGCGAACGGCGTCTCGTCCCACTTGGCGAACAGCTCGGACGGGTCGCCCCCCAGCTCCTCGACGAAGAGCTTGTGCACCTCTTTCGAGTCGGCGGGCGGCACCCGGTCGAGCAGGCCGCGGAACTCGCGGGACAGCGACTCGCCGAACGCGCCGGGGCTCGACGCGATGATCTGCCCGAACTTGACGTAGGTGGGTCCGAGGTCGGCGAACGTCTGCGGGAGCTGCTTGATGACCTTCTGCTGCCACGGTCCCTTGGCCGGCAGCTTGCCGGCGATGCGGGCGGCGGTGCGGGTGACCTGCCAGCCGGTGACCGCGACCCGCGCGGCTTCGATGGGCAACGGCACCCGGTCCAGCTTGGCCCCGTCGCGGTGCTTGTTAGCGCTCATTTGTGCAAGTCTGCCAAATTCGGGCTGCCAACTCCCAATTCGCTGTGACCGCGGTCACGTGCGCCGGACCACCGCCGAGCGTGCATTCACGGCGAAAATACGGCCGAAAGTTCGCCGTGGTTACACGTTCGGCGACCGGGATTGCTCAGGGCTTCCGCCAGGGCTTGACCCAGCCTTCGATCTCCCAGCCTTCCAGGCCGGCGATCAGCTCGTACATGGTGGCGCCGTCGATGGTTTCGCGGACGATGTCGGCGTGACCGGCGTGCCGGGCCAGCTCGTTGATCACGTGCAGGATCACCCAGCGCACCGACCACGCCTTCTGGTTCTTGGGAAACCACGGGATGTCCTGCGGAACGGGCACGGGGGTGTCGAGGTCGGCGGTCTCCACCAGGCGCAGCGACTCGGCGTTCTGGGCCGCGAAGGCGTGCAGCAGCCCGTCGAGCGTCTCGTCGGGCCGCATCACGTGCTGTTCGGCGAACTCCTGCGTGAGCTCTTCGAACGGTCGGGGGTCCTTCGGCGGGGCGTCGGGCGCGGCGGCGACGCGTCCCATCCAGCTGCGCTGCATGGCGGTGACGTGCTTGATCAGCCCGCCGACCGACAGGGCGCTGACCGACGGGGCCGACCGTGCCTGTTCGTCCGAAAGGCCATAGGAGACGGCGAAATACGCGCTCTGGTGGTAGGCCAGGTATTCCCGCAGGGCGCTGCGTTCGTCGGCAACGGGCGGGGCGAGGGCGGGCATGGCGTGATCCTAGAACGTGACCGCCGTAAGGTGCGGGCATGCAGCTGATTTCGGGCAGGTCGACGCAGCTGTTCGTCGGGCCGCCGGAAGCGCCGCTGCAGGTCGCGCGCATCGCCGTCTCGGGGTGTGCGAAGCCGACGCCGGTCCGCGTCGGCGGCGACGGCCTGAGCGGGGAGGCGCTCGCCCGTCCCGGGGACGAGGTGGTCGAGGTCCCCGTCACGGTGCGCGATCCGGTGGTCGGGGCGCGCCGGGCCGCGCGCGTCGACGCCGCGGGCGCGGTGATCGAGTTCGAGTTCACCGTCGCCGAGCCCGGGTGGACGATGTTCATGGTCAGCCACTTCCACTACGACCCGGTGTGGTGGAACACCCAGGGCGCGTACACCAGCCAGTGGACCGAAGACCCGCCCGGCCGGGCCCGGCAGACCAACGGCTTCGAGTTGGTGCACGCGCACCTGGAGTTGGCCCGACGCGACCGCGACTACAAGTTCGTGCTCGCCGAGGTCGACTACCTCAAGCCGTACTGGGACACCCGGCCCGAGGACCGTGCCGACCTGCGCCGCTTCCTGGCCGAGGGCCGCGTCGAGATCATGGGCGGCACGTACAACGAGCCCAACACCAACCTCACCAGCCCGGAGACGACTATCCGGAACCTGGTGCACGGCATGGGTTTCCAGCGTCACATCCTCGGCGCGGACCCCGCCACGGCCTGGCTGCTCGACGTGTTCGGTCACGATCCGCAATTCCCGGGGATGGCGGCCGACGCCGGGCTGACGTCGAGTTCGTGGGCCCGCGGCCCGCACCACCAGTGGGGCCCGGCGCACAGCGGCGGCGTCGAGAACATGCAGTTCAGCAGCGAGTTCGAGTGGATCTCGCCGTCGGGCCGCGGGCTGCTCACGCACTACATGCCCGCGCACTATTCGGCGGGCTGGTGGATGGACTCGTCGGCCACGCTCCAGGAGGCCGAGGAGGCCACCTGCGCGCTGTTCGAGCAACTCAAACCGGTCGCGCTGACGCGCAACGTGTTGTTGCCGGTCGGCACCGACTACACCCCGCCGAACAAGTGGGTCACCGAGATCCACCGGGACTGGGGCTCCCGCTACACCTGGCCGCGATTCGTGTGCGCGCTGCCCAGGGAGTTCTTCGCCGCCGTGCGCGCCGAGCTGGCCGGGCGGGGACAGCAGCCGTCGCCGCAGACCCGCGACATGAACCCGATCTACACGGGCAAGGACGTGTCCTACATCGACACCAAGCAGGCCAACCGCGCCGCCGAGAACGCGGTCCTGGAGGCCGAACGCTTCGCCGTGTTCGCCGGGCTGCTGTGCGGCGCCGACTACCCGGCGGCGGCGCTGGCCAAGGCGTGGGTGCAGCTGGCCTACGGGGCGCACCACGACGCGATCACCGGCTCGGAGTCCGACCAGGTCTACCTCGACCTGCTGACCGGCTGGCGCGACGCGTGGGAGCTAGGCCGCGCCGCCCGGGACAACGCGCTGGCCCTTCTGTCGGGCGCCGTCGATGCGGCGACCGGCGACGTGGTGGTGTGGAACCCGTTGGCGCAGCGGCGCGCCGACGTCGTCACCGCGCGGTTCGACCGGCCCATCGGCGCCGGGGTGCGGGTCGTGGACACCGACGGCGGCGAGGTGCCCGCGCTCGTCGAGCACGACGGACGGTCGGTCACCTGGCTGGCGCGCGACGTGCCGTCACTGGGCTGGCGGGCCTACCGGCTGGTCGCCGCGAAAGAGCCTTGCGGCTGGGAAGCGTTGCCCGGCAACGACATCGCCAACGCGCATTACCGGCTGACGGCCGATCCAGCCCGCGGCGGCGGGGTCGCGTCGCTCACACACGACGGCCGCGAGCTGATCGCCGCGGGGCGCGTCGGCAACGAGCTGGCCGTCTACGAGGAGTACCCGTCGCATCCGACGCAGGGGGAGGGGCCGTGGCACCTGCTGCCCCGCGGACCGGTGGTGTTCTCGTCGGAATCGCCCGCACGGGTGCGGGCCTACCGCTGCCCCATCGGCGAGCGGCTGGTGGTGCAGGGCCGGATCGGCGGGCTGCTGCGCTACACCCAGACCCTCACCCTTTGGCGCGGGGTGGCGCGGCTGGACTGCCGCACCACGATCGACGAGTTCAGCGGCGCCGATCGGCTGGTCCGCCTGCGCTGGCCGTGCCCGGTCGTCGGCGCCATGCCAGTCAGCGAGGTGGGCGACGCCGTCATCGGTCGCGGTTTCGCCCTGCTGCATGACGGCGACCGGTCGGTCGACGCCGCGCGGCACCTGTGGACGCTGGACAACCCGGCCTACGGCTGGTTCGGGCTGTCGTCGGCCGCGCGGGTGCGCATCGGTGACACCGTGCGCGCGGTGTCGGTGGCCGAGGTGGTGGCGCCGGACGAGGCGACATCGGGGCCGCTGGCGCGCGAGCTGATGGTCGCGCTGGTGCGCGCCGGTGTGACGGCCACCTGCAGCGACGCGCGCGGCCCGCGCTACGGGCACCTCGACGTCGACTCCAACCTGCCCGACGCACGGATCGTGCTGGGCGGCCCGGCCCGCAATCCATTCGCCGAAACCGTTCTGGCGCAGGCCGATCCGGAGTACGCCGCCGAGCTCCACCGCCAGCTGGCCGCGACGGGCCGCGCGCGGGTCTGGGTGCCGGCCGAGGCGCCGCTGGCGGCCGTGTGGGTGCCCGGTGCCGACCTGCGCGCGCCCCGCGCCCTCCCGGTGCTGGTGATCGACGGCAGGGACGACGAGAGCCTGCGCGCCGCGATCGCGTCGGCGGTCGACGACCTGCGCGACGCCGAGATCACCGTCGAGCAGCGGGCGCCGGCGGGCACCGACCCGTTCGACGGGCGGACGGTCGCGTTGCTCAACCGCGGCGTGCCCGGCTTCGCCGTCGACACCGGGGGCACCCTGCACTCGTCGCTCATGCGGTCGTGCACGGGCTGGCCGTCGGGCATCTGGATCGACGACCCCCGCCGCACGGCGCCCGACGGGTCGAACTTCCAGCTCCAGCACTGGACCCACGACTTCGACTACGCGCTCGTGTGCGGGGCCGGTGACTGGCGGCGAGCCGAAATCCCCGCCCGCAGCGCGCAATTCGCCCACCCGCTGCTGGCCGAAGTCGCCGGGGAACGCCGGGGCCGGTTGCCGTCCGCCGGGTCGCTGCTGCGCGTCGACCCCGCCGGCCCGGTGCAGCTGGCGGCGCTGAAGGCGGCGGGGAACCCGCTCGCGCGCGGCAGCGCCCGCCCCGTCAGGCCGGACGCGGTCGCCCTGCGGCTGGTGGAGACGGCTGGGAGCGCGACGCGCGTCCGCGTCGGCTCGAACCTCGGCGCCGTCCGCGACCTGCGGTCCGCGGGCCTGCTGGAGGAGCCCGGGGAGCATGTGAGCGAGGTCGGCCTGCACGGCTACCAGGTGGCCACCGTGCTGGCCCGCCTCGAAATCCCAACGCCGGCAACCAAACCCGTGCTTTTGGCCCCGGAGGCCGAGGCTGCGCAACCGCTCTACGCGCGGTATTGGCTGCACAACCGCGGCCCGGCGCCCCTGGGCGGCCTGCCGGCCGTCGCGCATCTGCATCCGGCGTCGCTGCCCGGCGAGCCGGGCGGCGAGGTGCTGGTGCGCCTCACCGTCGCCAGCGACTGCAGCGACGCCACGCTGCACGGCACGGTGACGGTGGTGTGTCCGGAGGGCTGGTCGGCCACGCCCGCCGAGCTGCCGTTCGCGCTGTGCGGCGGCGATCACCGGGAGGCAGGCGTGGCGGTGTCCATCCCCGCGGGCGGGCGGCCCGGGCCGTATCCGGTGCGCGCCCGGCTCACCCTCGACGGAGAGATCCCGGGCGCGTGGCGTCAGGCGGTCGAGGACGTGTGCGTGGTGACGCTCGGCGGCGCGCGGGCCGACCCCGGACCGCTGATCCACCTCGTCGACGGCCCCGCCGACGTCAAAGTGGCCGCCGGCGACACGGCCGCGCTGACCGTCACGGTCGGCAGCCACGCCGGGGCAGAGCTGGCGCTGGAGGCGCACCTCATCGGTCCTTGGGGGACGTGGGAGTGGATGGGTCCGGCGGCGCTCGGCGCGGTCCTGCCCGCCCGCGGCAGCGTCGGGATCGCCTTCGATGTCACCCCGCCGGCGGGGCTTCGGCCCGGCCAGTGGTGGGCGCTGGTCAGGGTGGGCTGCGCGGGCCGCCTGATCTATTCGCCGGCGGTGCGGGTGACGGTGACATGACCGACGAATGGGTGGCGACCGTCGCAGGCGGCGCCGTCGCCGTCGGCGAGGTCGACGCGGCCGAGGCGCACCTGCGCTCCGGGCCGGCCGCCGCCGCGCTCCCCGCGCGCGGCACCAGCGAAGGTCGCCAACTGCGCCGCTGGCTCACCCAGCTGCTCGTCACCGAGCGGGTGATCGCCGCCGAGGCCGACGCGCGCGGGGTCACCGCCGCGGGCGCCCCGGCCGAGGAAGAACTGCTGCCCGATGCGACGGCCCGGTTGGAGATCGGCAGTGTCGCCGCGGCCGCGCTGGCCGATCCCCGGGCGCGGGCGGTGTTCGCCGACGTCACCTCCGGGGTGCGGGTCAGCGACGACGACCTGGCCGACTACCACGCCCGCAACCCGCTGCGCTTCGCCACCGCGTGCCCCGGCCCGCACGGCTGGCGCGCCCCGTCGCCCGTGGTGCCACCGCTGACCGAGGTCCGCGCGGCGATCGCCCGCGACCTGCTCGGCGCCGCGCGCCGGCGGGCCTTCCGGGTGTGGCTGGACGAGCGCCGCGCCGCGCTGGTCCGCCTGGCCCCCGGCTATGAGCATCCCGGTGACCCGCGCCAGCCCGACAACACCCACCGGCACTGATCGCCATGCTTACCCTCTGCCTGGACATCGGCGGCACCAAGATCGCGGCGGGGCTGGCCGACGCCGCCGGCGCGCTGACCTACACCGCCACCAGGCCCACTCCACCCGGGGCCGGCGCCGAGGACGTGTGGGCCGCGGTCGCCGCGAGCGTGACCGACGCGCTGGGTGCGGCCGGGGGTCCCGTCGCGGCGGTGGGCATCGCGTCGGCGGGTCCGATCCACCTGGACAGCGGGACGGTCAGCCCGGTCAACATCCCGTCCTGGCGCGGCTTCCCCCTGCGCGACCGGGTCGCCGCGATGACGCCCGGCGTGCCCGTCGCCCTCGCCGGGGACGCGCTGTGCATGGCGCTGGGGGAGCACTGGCGCGGCGCGGGCCGCGGCTCGGCCTTCCTGCTGGGCATGGTGGTGTCCACCGGTGTGGGCGGCGGCCTGATCCTCGGCGGCGTTCCCTACTCCGGCCGCACCGGCAACGCCGGCCACGTCGGCCACGTCGTGGTCGACCCGGGTGGGCGGCCCTGCGCATGCGGCGGGCGGGGCTGCGTGGAGACCGTCGCGTCCGGCCCGTCGATGGTGCGCTGGGCGCGGGAGAACGGGTGGGCGGCCCCGCCCGGGGCGGGCGCCCGGGAGCTGGCCGCCGCGGCGGCGGCCGGAGATGCGTTGGCGCAGGCCGCCTTTCGGCGTGGCGCCGACGCGGTGGCGGCGATGATCGCCTCGGTGGCGGCGGTGTGCGACCTCGACCTTGTCGTCATCGGGGGCGGGGTCGCGAAATCCGGGCCCCTGCTGTTCGACCCGCTGCGCACGGCGCTGGCCTCCTACGCCGGCCTGGACTTCCTGGCGGGCCTGCGCGTCGCGCCGGCCGAGCTCGGCGGCGACGCCGGTCTCGTGGGTGCGGCCCGCCTGGCGACGATCGGCCCGCCGCCGGCATAACGCGACGGTTTTGGCCGGGCGCGCCGGTCACGCTATCCTGGGTGCCGATCCACCGAAGACCGTCGGTCACCGAGAAATCGGTCGAAGGCCCGGGAGCATCCCGGCGGCCCACGCAGGAGGACGAGGCATCAGCGCCGGCTTGCCCGGCGCGTCTTCACGCCCCGGCCGTTTCCTGCGCCGGGGCGTTCGTCGTTCTCCGGTCGGTCGAGACGACACGTCGAGGAAAGACTTTCACCCCCAGGAGGTGTGCATGGCCAGGGCTGATAAGGCCACCGCCGTCGCAGACATCACGGAGCAGTTCAGGAATTCCACCGCGACCCTGGTCACCGAATACCGTGGCCTGACGGTGGCGAACCTCGCCGAGCTGCGCCGTTCGCTGAACGGCTCGGCCACCTACTCGGTGGCCAAGAACACGCTGATCAAGCGTGCCGCCACGGAGGCCGGCGTCGAGGGGCTCGACGAGCTGTTCGCCGGCCCGACGGCCATCGCGTTCGTCACCGGTGAGCCGGTGGACGCGGCCAAGGCCATCAAGAACTTCGCCCGCGAGCACAAGGCCCTGGTCATCAAGGGCGGCTACATGGACGGCCACCCGCTGACGGTGTCCGAGGTGGAGCGCATCGCCGACCTGGAGTCGCGCGAGGTGCTGCTGGCGAAGCTGGCCGGTGCGATGAAGGGCAACCTCGCCAAGGCGGCCGGCCTGTTCGCCGCCCCGGCCTCGCAGATGGCCCGGCTCGCGGCCGCGCTGCAGGAGAAGAAGGCAACAGAAGCTCCTGCACCGGCCGCCGAAGCACCGGCCGAAGCCCCCGCCGAAGCATCCGCCGAGGCGCCCACCGAAGCATCCGCCGAGGCGCCCGCCGAAGCACCGGCAGAAGCCGAATAAACCCCACCCAAACCAGGAAGGACCCACACCATGGCAAAGATGTCCAGCGACGAACTGCTCGACGCGTTCAAGGAGATGACCCTGCTCGAGCTCTCTGACTTCGTCAAGAAGTTCGAGGAGACCTTCGAGGTCACCGCGGCCGCCCCGGTCGCCGTTGCCGCGGCCGGCCCGGCCGGCGGCGGCGCGCCCGCCGAGGCCGCCGAGGAGCAGTCCGAGTTCGACGTCATCCTCGAGGGCGCCGGCGACAAGAAGATCGGTGTCATCAAGGTGGTCCGCGAGATCGTCTCCGGCCTGGGCCTGAAGGAGGCCAAGGACCTCGTCGACGGCGCCCCCAAGCCGCTGCTGGAGAAGGTCACCAAGGAGGCCGCCGACGAGGCCAAGGCCAAGCTCGAGGCCGCCGGCGCCAGCGTCACCGTCAAGTAAGTCACGCCGCGAAAACCCCCGGAACGCCTGCGTTCCGGGGGTTTCGTGCGCTCAGCCGCCAGCCGCGGCCAGCCGCGACCGCTCCACCAGATCGGGCGAATCGCCAAGCGCCACAAGTAGATTCGACCTCATCGCGTCGAGCACCGGCGCGACAGCCGCGCCGTCGTCGCCGTAGAAGCCGCCCAGTTCGAGCATGACGAACCCGTGCAGCATCGCCCAGAACTGTGCGGCCGTCGCAACCACGGTGGCGTCGTCGTCGGCTGACCCGACGGTGATCCGCCCCGCGCGCATGCAGCGCTGCACCGCGCGCACCAGGCGCGCGAAGCTGGGGATGTGCCGCTCGATCTCGGCGACCGGCAGACCCAGGATGTTGCCCGCCGGCGCGTTGATGCCGTGGGCGCTGGTGCTGCCGAACATCAGTCGATACAGGTGCGGGCGCCCGATCGCGTAGCGCCGGTACGCGGCGCCCAGCGCGAACAGGTCGGCGACGGGGTCGGCGCTCTCCGGGTTCGTGAGCGCGGCGTCGAGCTGGCGGAATCCCTCGTCGGCGAGCTCGGCGACCAGGCCCCGCATCCCGCCGAAATGGGTGTAGACCGCCATCGTCGACGTGCCGGCCGCGCCGGCGATCTTCCGCGTCTGCAGCGCGTCGGGGCCGTGCTCGTGCAGCAGGTCGACGGCGGCGCGCAGCATTTCGTCACGGACGCTGCGCTCCAGCGGAGGGGTCAAACCAGAAACCATCTCAGAAGCCATCGTTGCCATTTTCGCATTCGGGGCGTAGGTTAGCTATAACGCTGTAATAACGATGTTATAGGAGCTCAGACGTGACGTCCATGCAAACCGCCGAAACCGCCAACCCCTACCTGGAGGGCTTCCTGGCGCCCGTGGACGCCGAAGTGACCGCCACCGACCTGCCGGTCACCGGCCACCTTCCCGAACACCTGGACGGGCGCTACCTGCGCAACGGCCCCAACCCCGCCGCCGAGGTCGACCCGGCCACCTATCACTGGTTCAGCGGGGACGGCATGGTGCACGGCGTGGCGCTGCGCGACGGCAAGGCGCGCTGGTACCGCAACCGCTGGGTGCGCAGCCTGTCCGTGTGCGCCACGCTGGGTGAGCCGGCGCCGCGCCGGCTCGACCCCCGGGCCGGCATCGTGTCGATGGGGGCCAACACCAACGTGCTGACCCACGCCGGACGGACCCTCGCGCTGGTCGAGGGCGGTGTCGCCAACTACGAACTCACCGACGACCTGGACACCGTCGGGACCTGCGACTTCGACGGCACCCTGTACGGCGGCTACACGGCCCACCCGCACCGCGACCCCCGCACCGGTGAACTGCACGCCGTCTCCTACTCCTACGCCCGCGGCCGCACCGTCCAGTACTCGGTGATCGACACCCGGGGCCGGGCCCGCCGCACGGTCGACATCGAGGTGTCGGGGTCCCCGATGATGCACGACTTCTCGTTGACGGAGAAATACGTCGTCATCTACGACCTGCCGGTCACGTTCGACCCCGTGCAGGTGCTGCCGGTGAACGCGCCGCGCTGGCTGAGCGTTCCGGCCCGGCTGGCGCTGCAGTCGCTGATCGGACGGGTCCGCGTGCCGGATCCGATCACCGCGATGATGAACCGCAACCCCAAGCACTCCGACCGGATGCCCTACTCGTGGAACCCCCGCTACCCGGCGCGCATCGGCGTGATGCCGCGCGAGGGCCACGGGAGCAATGCGGGCAAGGATGCCATCCGCTGGTTCGAGATCGAACCGTGCTACGTCTACCACCCGCTCAACGCCTACTCCGAGATGCGGGACGGCCACGAGTTTTTGGTGCTCGACGTCGTGAGCTACGAGCGGATGTTCGACCGCGACCGGCACGGCCCCGGCGACTGCCCGCCCACCCTGGACCGCTGGACGATCAACCTGACGACCGGCGCGGTGAGCGCCGAGCGACGCGACGACCGGCCCCAGGAGTTCCCGCGAATCGACGAGGGCCGGCTGGGGTCCAGGCACCGCTTCGGGTACACCGTCGGCTTCGGCTACCTCGGCGACGGGAAGTCGGGCTCGTCGACGTCGTTGTACAAGCACGATTACGAGACCGGCTCCTGCGAAACCGCATCGCTCGACCCGGATCTGCGCATCGGGGAGATGTCCTTCGTGCCCAACCCGTCAGCCCGGGCCGAGGACGACGGCGTCCTGATGGGTTACGGCTATCACGGCGGCCGGGACGAGGGCCAGCTGCTGGTGGTGGACGCCCAGACGCTCGAGCCGATGGCGACCGTGCACCTGCCGCAGCGGGTGCCGATGGGCTTTCACGGCAACTGGGCGCCGAGCTAACGCGCGTGCAGTAACGCCCACCGGGCGCGGTGCGCCGTGATCTCGGCTCGGCCAATATTTGCCCGCGGTCCCGTCCAACCCTGATGCCGTTGCCCAACCGTGCGCTACAGTGACTGATGCCACACAAAAGGGCAGGTGGCAGGCGCACGCGTAGACGGAGGGGTCTCCCATGGGCATCGCTATCGAGGTCAACGGACTAACGAAGTCCTTCGGACCCTCGCGGATTTGGGAGGACGTGACGCTGACCATCCCCGCGGGTGAGGTCAGCGTTCTGCTCGGTCCCTCGGGTACCGGCAAATCCGTCTTCCTGAAGTCGCTGATCGGCCTGCTCCGCCCGGAACGCGGGTCGATCGTCATCGACGGCACCGACATCATCGAGTGCTCGGCCAAGGAGCTCTACGAGATCCGCACGCTGTTCGGCGTGATGTTCCAGGACGGCGCCCTGTTCGGGTCGATGAACCTCTACGACAACACCGCCTTCCCGTTGCGCGAGCACACCAAGAAGAAGGAAAGCGAGATCCGCGACATCGTCATGGAGAAGCTGACGATGGTCGGCCTCGGCGGGGACGAGAAGAAGTTCCCGGGCGAGATCTCCGGCGGTATGCGGAAGCGCGCCGGCCTGGCCCGCTCCCTGGTGCTCGACCCGCAGATCATCCTCTGCGACGAGCCCGACTCCGGTCTGGACCCCGTCCGCACGGCCTACCTGAGCCAGCTGATCCTGGACATCAACGCCCAGATCGACGCGACCATCCTCATCGTCACGCACAACATCAACATCGCCCGCACGGTGCCCGACAACATGGGCATGCTGTTCCGCCGCAAGCTGGTCATGTTCGGCCCGCGCGAGGTGCTGCTGACCAGCGACGAGCCGGTGGTGCGGCAGTTCCTCAACGGCCGCCGCATCGGGCCGATCGGCATGTCCGAGGAGAAGGACGAGGCGACCATGGCCGAGGAGCAGGCCGCGGTCGACGCCGGCCAGCACGCCGGCGGTGTTGAGGAGATCGAGGGTGTGCCCCCGCAGATCGTCGCGTCGCCTGGCATGCCGGAGCGCAAGGCCGTCGGCCGCCGCCAGGCCCGGGTGCGCGAGATGCTGCACACGCTGCCCAAGAAGGCGCAGGCCGCCATCCTCGACGACCTCGAGGGCACGCACCAGTACCAGTCCGACCAGTGGGGTCACTGAACCGCGCCACTGGGACCAGCCATCCCGATTTGGGCACCGCCGGGCGGGCCCTCGCCGGGCTGTGCACGGCCGAAGGCGCCGCACGCTAAATTCGCGATAAGTTGGCGTCACGGCGGCCACGTCCTCTTGACGGGGCGGCCGAAACGGGTCAGTCTGTTGGGCAGCATGTGCCGTATCTGTTCAGGGAAATTCGTGATCGCCAGCCAGCGCCGATGTCCCCGGGACGGCCACGATGCTGGGTAGTTGAGGAATGCGCCGTCCTGCGCTATTGTTGGACGTTGCGCTGGCTACTTCCTGCCCACCTCACCCGCCACTTGACACCGTGGTCTTAGTCTGAGCCCCCTTCAGCGGCTCAGCTATTCAGTTGTGCGCGTGAGGTCCGGGTCAGATCGTTCGCCGGCCTAACTGAAGATAATTGTTGCGGCGAACAGTCCCGGCGGGCACCGGCTCTCTTGGGTTTTCGTGAGTCGCACGAGGTGCTGGAAGGATGCATCTTGGCAGATCTCCGCAAGTCGGATCGCCCACAGAGTTCCTCTCAGGGAAGTCCCACAAACGGCAGTTCCTCAAACGGCTCCGTGCCGGGGGCCCCCAACCGAGTTTCATTCGCCAAGCTCCGCGAACCGCTCGAGGTTCCGGGGCTGCTTGACGTGCAGACCGACTCGTTCGAGTGGCTGATCGGCTCGCCCGGTTGGCGCGAGCGCGCCCAGGAGCGCGGCGAGGCCGCGCCCAAGGGCGGCCTCGAAGAGGTGCTCGACGAGCTCTCGCCGATCGAGGACTTCTCCGGCTCGATGTCGCTGTCGTTCTCCGACCCCCGCTTCGACGAGGTCAAGGCGCCGGTCGACGAGTGCAAAGACAAGGACATGACGTACGCGGCCCCGCTGTTCGTCACCGCCGAGTTCATCAACAACAACACCGGCGAGATCAAGAGCCAGACGGTGTTCATGGGCGACTTCCCGATGATGACGGAGAAGGGCACGTTCATCATCAACGGGACCGAGCGCGTGGTCGTCAGCCAGCTGGTCCGTTCGCCGGGCGTGTACTTCGACGAGACCATCGACAAGTCCACCGAGAAGCTGCTGCACAGCGTCAAGGTGATCCCGAGCCGCGGCGCGTGGCTGGAGTTCGACGTCGACAAGCGCGACACCGTCGGCGTGCGCATCGACCGCAAGCGCCGCCAGCCGGTCACCGTGCTGCTCAAGGCGCTGGGCTGGACCGCCGAGCAGATCACCGAGCGGTTCGGCTTCTCCGAGATCATGATGTCGACGCTGGAGAAGGACAACACCGCCGGCACCGACGAGGCGCTGCTCGACATCTACCGCAAGCTGCGCCCGGGCGAACCGCCGACCAAGGAGTCCGCGCAGACCCTGCTGGAGAACCTGTTCTTCAAGGAGAAGCGCTACGACCTGGCCCGCGTCGGCCGCTACAAGGTCAACAAGAAGCTCGGGCTGAACGCCAAGGGCTCCGACAGCCCGATCACGACGACCACCCTCACCGAGGAAGACGTCGTCGCCACCATCGAGTACCTGGTCCGCCTGCACGAGGGCCAGTCGGTGATGACGGTCCCGGGCGGCGTCGAGGTGCCGGTCGAGACCGACGACATCGACCACTTCGGCAACCGCCGGCTGCGCACCGTGGGCGAGCTGATCCAGAACCAGATCCGGGTCGGCATGTCCCGCATGGAGCGGGTCGTCCGCGAGCGGATGACCACCCAGGACGTCGAGGCGATCACGCCGCAAACCCTGATCAACATCCGCCCCGTCGTGGCGGCGATCAAGGAGTTCTTCGGCACCAGCCAGCTCTCGCAGTTCATGGACCAGAACAACCCGCTGTCGGGCCTCACCCACAAGCGCCGCCTGTCGGCGCTGGGCCCGGGCGGTCTGTCCCGTGAGCGCGCCGGCCTGGAGGTGCGCGACGTGCACCCGTCGCACTACGGCCGGATGTGCCCGATCGAGACCCCGGAGGGGCCGAACATCGGCCTGATCGGGTCGCTGTCGGTGTACGCCCGGGTCAACCCGTTCGGCTTCATCGAGACGCCCTACCGCAGGGTGGTCGACGGTGTCGTCACCGACGAGATCCACTACCTGACGGCCGACGAGGAGGACCGCCACGTCGTGGCGCAGGCCAACTCGCCGATCGACGCCGAGGGCCGGTTCGAGGAGTCGCGCGTCCTGGTCCGCCGGAAGGCGGGCGAGGTCGAGTACGTGCCGTCGTCCGAGGTGGACTACATGGACGTCTCGCCGCGCCAGATGGTGTCGGTGGCCACGGCCATGATCCCGTTCCTCGAGCACGACGACGCCAACCGTGCCTTGATGGGCGCCAACATGCAGCGCCAGGCGGTTCCGCTGGTGCGCAGCGAGGCGCCGCTGGTGGGCACCGGCATGGAGCTGCGCGCCGCGATCGACGCCGGCGACGTCGTCGTCGCCGACAAGGCCGGCGTGATCGAGGAGGTTTCGGCCGACTACATCACCGTGATGGCCGACGACGGCACCCGGCACACCTACCGGATGCGCAAGTTCGCCCGCTCCAACCACGGCACGTGCGCCAACCAGTCGCCGATCGTCGACGCGGGGGACCGGGTCGAGGCGGGGCAGGTCATCGCCGACGGCCCGTGCACCGAGAACGGCGAGATGGCGCTGGGCAAGAACCTGCTCGTGGCGATCATGCCGTGGGAGGGCCACAACTACGAGGACGCGATCATCCTCTCCAACCGCTTGGTGGAGGAGGACGTGCTCACGTCGATCCACATCGAGGAGCACGAGATCGACGCCCGCGACACCAAGCTGGGCGCCGAGGAGATCACCCGGGACATCCCGAACGTCTCCGACGAGGTGCTGGCGGACCTGGACGAGCGGGGCATCGTGCGCATCGGCGCCGAGGTCCGCGACGGCGACATCCTGGTCGGCAAGGTCACGCCCAAGGGTGAGACCGAGCTGACCCCGGAGGAGCGGCTGCTGCGGGCGATCTTCGGCGAGAAGGCGCGCGAGGTCCGCGACACCTCCCTGAAGGTGCCGCACGGCGAGTCCGGCAAGGTCATCGGCATCCGGGTGTTCTCCCGCGAGGACGACGACGAGCTGCCGGCCGGCGTCAACGAGCTGGTCCGCGTCTACGTGGCCCAGAAGCGGAAGATCTCCGATGGCGACAAGCTGGCCGGACGGCACGGCAACAAGGGTGTGATCGGCAAGATCCTGGCGCAGGAGGACATGCCGTTCCTGCCGGACGGCACCCCGGTGGACATCATCCTGAACACGCACGGTGTGCCGCGACGGATGAACATCGGCCAGATCCTGGAGACCCACCTCGGGTGGGTGGCCAAGTCCGGGTGGAAGGTCGACACCGCCGGCGGCACGCCCGACTGGGCCGCCAACCTGCCGGAGGACCTGCTGCACGCCGAGCCCGACGCCATCGTGTCGACGCCGGTGTTCGACGGCGCGCGGGAGGCCGAGCTGCAGGGCCTGCTGGGCTCGACGCTGCCCAACCGGGACAACGAGGTGATGGTGGACGGCGACGGCAAGGCGGTGCTGTTCGACGGCCGCAGCGGTGAGCCGTTCCCGTACCCGGTGACCGTCGGCTACATGTACATCATGAAGCTGCACCACCTGGTGGACGACAAGATCCACGCGCGCTCCACCGGCCCGTACTCGATGATCACCCAGCAGCCGCTGGGCGGTAAGGCGCAGTTCGGTGGCCAGCGGTTCGGTGAGATGGAGTGCTGGGCCATGCAGGCCTACGGTGCGGCGTACACGCTGCAGGAGCTGTTGACCATCAAGTCCGACGACACCGTCGGCCGGGTCAAGGTCTACGAGGCGATCGTCAAGGGCGAGAACATTCCCGAGCCCGGGATCCCGGAGTCGTTCAAGGTGCTGCTCAAGGAGCTGCAGTCGCTGTGCCTCAACGTCGAGGTGCTCTCCAGCGACGGCGCGGCGATCGAGCTGCGCGAGGGCGAGGACGAGGATCTCGAGCGGGCCGCGGCCAACCTGGGAATCAACTTGTCCCGCAACGAATCCGCCTCCGTCGAGGACCTGGCTTAACAACTTTCGAAGTCACTAAACCCGCAAGGGGAAAGGGAGTTACGTGCTAGACGTCAACTTCTTCGATGAACTCCGTATCGGCCTGGCCACCGCGGAGGACATCAGGCAGTGGTCCTACGGCGAGGTCAAGAAGCCGGAGACCATCAACTACCGCACGCTCAAGCCGGAGAAGGACGGCCTGTTCTGCGAGAAGATCTTCGGACCCACTCGCGACTGGGAGTGCTACTGCGGCAAGTACAAGCGCGTGCGCTTCAAGGGCATCATCTGTGAGCGCTGCGGCGTCGAGGTGACCCGCGCCAAGGTTCGCCGCGAGCGGATGGGACACATTGAGCTGGCCGCCCCGGTCACGCACATCTGGTACTTCAAGGGCGTGCCGTCGCGGCTGGGCTACCTGCTCGACCTGGCGCCCAAGGACCTCGAGAAGATCATCTACTTCGCGGCCTACGTGATCACGGCGGTCGACGACGAGATGCGGCACAACGAGCTCTCCACGCTCGAGGCCGAGATGATGGTCGAGCGCAAGGGTGTCGAGGACCAGCGCGACGCCGAGCTGGAGGCCCGCGCGCAGAAGCTCGAGGCCGACCTGGCCGAGCTGGAGGCTGAGGGCGCGAAAGCCGATGCGCGGCGCAAGGTTCGGGACAGCGGCGAGCGGGAGATGCGCCAGATCCGCGACCGGGCCCAGCGTGAGCTGGACCGGCTGGAGGACATCTGGAACACCTTCACCAAGCTGGCCCCCAAGCAGCTGATCGTCGACGAGAACCTCTACCGCGAGCTCGTCGACCGCTACGGCGAGTACTTCACCGGCGCCATGGGCGCGGAGTCGATCCAGAAGCTGATCGAGAACTTCGACATCGACGCCGAGGCCGACTCGCTGCGCGAGGTCATCCGAAGCGGCAAGGGACAGAAGAAGCTTCGCGCCCTGAAGCGCCTCAAGGTGGTCGCCGCGTTCCAGCAGTCGGGCAACTCGCCGATGGGCATGGTGCTCGACGCGGTTCCGGTGATCCCGCCGGAACTGCGCCCGATGGTGCAGCTCGACGGTGGCCGGTTCGCGACGAGTGACCTCAACGACCTGTACCGCCGCGTGATCAACCGCAACAACCGCCTCAAGAGGCTGATCGACCTCGGCGCCCCCGAGATCATCGTCAACAACGAGAAGCGGATGCTGCAGGAGTCGGTGGACGCGCTGTTCGACAACGGCCGTCGCGGCCGCCCGGTCACCGGGCCGGGCAACCGTCCGCTCAAGTCGTTGAGCGATCTGCTCAAGGGCAAGCAGGGCCGGTTCCGCCAGAACCTGCTCGGCAAGCGTGTCGACTACTCGGGCCGTTCGGTCATCGTGGTCGGCCCGCAGCTCAAGCTGCACCAGTGCGGCCTGCCCAAGCTGATGGCGCTCGAGCTGTTCAAGCCGTTCGTGATGAAGCGGCTCGTCGACCTCAACCACGCGCAGAACATCAAGAGCGCCAAGCGGATGGTGGAGCGTCAGCGTCCGCAGGTGTGGGACGTGCTGGAAGAGGTCATCGCCGAGCACCCGGTGCTGCTCAACCGCGCGCCCACCCTGCACCGGCTGGGCATCCAGGCTTTCGAGCCGATGCTGGTGGAGGGCAAGGCGATTCAGCTGCACCCGTTGGTGTGTGAGGCGTTCAACGCCGACTTCGACGGTGACCAGATGGCCGTGCACCTGCCGCTCTCCGCCGAGGCGCAGGCCGAGGCCCGCATCCTCATGCTGTCGTCGAACAACATCCTGTCGCCGGCTTCGGGCCGCCCGCTGGCCATGCCGCGACTGGACATGGTGACCGGGCTGTACTACCTGACCACCGAGGTCGCCGGCGACAAGGGCGAGTACCAGGCCGCCGCCAAGGACGAGCCCGAGGTCGGCGTGTACTCCTCGCCGGCCGAGGCCATCATGGCGTCCGACCGGGGCGTGCTGTCGGTGCGCGCGAAGATCAAGGTGCGCCTGACGCAGCTGCGTCCGCCGGCCGAGATCGAGGCCGAGCTGTTCGGCACCAACGGCTGGCAGCCGGGCGACGCCTGGATGGCCGAGACCACGCTGGGCCGCGTGCTGTTCAACGAGCTGCTGCCGCTGGGCTATCCGTTCGTGAACAAGCAGATGCACAAGAAGGTGCAGGCCTCGATCATCAACGACCTGGCCGAGCGCTACCCGATGATCGTGGTCGCGCAGACCGTCGACAAGCTCAAGGACGCCGGGTTCTACTGGGCGACCCGCAGCGGTGTGACGGTCTCCATGGCCGACGTGCTGGTTCCGCCGCGCAAGAAGGAGATCCTCGACCAGTACGAGGAGCGCGCGGAGAAGGTCGAAAAGCAGTTCCAGCGTGGCGCTTTGAACCACGACGAGCGCAACGAGGCGCTGGTGGAGATCTGGAAGGAAGCCACCGACGAGGTCGGCCAGGCGCTGCGCGAGCACTACCCGAGCGACAACCCGATCATCACGATCGTCGACTCGGGCGCCACGGGTAACTTCACGCAGACCCGGACGCTGGCCGGCATGAAGGGCCTGGTGACCAACCCGAAGGGTGAGTTCATCCCGCGCCCGGTCAAGTCGTCGTTCCGCGAGGGCCTGACGGTGCTGGAGTACTTCATCAACACCCACGGCGCCCGAAAGGGCTTGGCGGACACCGCGTTGCGCACCGCCGACTCGGGTTACCTGACCCGTCGTCTGGTGGACGTCAGCCAGGACGTGATCGTGCGCGAGCACGACTGCGAGACCGAGCGCGGCATCGTCGTCGAGCTGGCCGAGCGTCAGGCCGACGGCACCCTGATCCGCGACCCGTACATCGAAACCTCGGCGTACGCGCGGACTTTGGGCACCGACGCCGTCGACGAGGCGGGCAACGTCGTCGTCGCGCGCGGCGAGGACCTGGGCGACCCGGAGATCGACGCGCTGCTGGCGGCGGGCATCACGTCCGTCAAGGTGCGTTCGGTGCTGACCTGCACCACCGGCACCGGGGTGTGCGCGACCTGCTACGGGCGGTCGATGGCCACCGGCAAGCTCGTCGACATCGGCGAGGCCGTCGGTATCGTCGCCGCGCAGTCCATCGGTGAGCCGGGCACGCAGCTGACGATGCGCACCTTCCACCAGGGTGGTGTCGGTGAGGACATCACCGGCGGTCTGCCGCGTGTGCAGGAGCTGTTCGAGGCCCGCGTCCCGCGCGGCAAGGCACCGATCGCCGACGTCACCGGGCGGGTCCGCCTGGAGGACGACGACCGCTTCTACAAGATCACCATCGTCCCCGACGACGGTGGCGAGGAGGTCGTCTACGACAAGCTGTCCAAGCGGCAGCGGCTGCGGGTGTTCAAGCACGAGGACGGTTCCGAGAAGGTGCTGGCCGACGGCGACCACGTCGAGGTGGGCCAGCAGCTGATGGAAGGCTCGGCCGACCCGCACGAGGTGCTGCGCGTGCAGGGCCCCCGCGAGGTGCAGATCCACCTGGTCCGCGAGGTTCAGGAGGTCTACCGCGCCCAGGGTGTGTCGATCCACGACAAGCACATCGAGGTGATCGTCCGCCAGATGCTGCGCCGCGTCACCATCATCGACTCGGGCGCGACGGAGTTCCTGCCCGGCTCGCTGATCGACCGTGCGGAGTTCGAGGCGGAGAACCGCCGGGTGGTGGCCGAGGGCGGCGAGCCCGCCGCCGGCCGTCCGGTGCTGATGGGTATCACGAAGGCGTCGCTGGCCACGGACTCGTGGCTGAGTGCGGCGTCGTTCCAGGAGACCACGCGAGTGCTGACCGATGCGGCGATCAACTGCCGCAGCGACAAGCTCAACGGTCTGAAGGAGAACGTGATCATCGGAAAGCTGATCCCGGCCGGTACCGGCATCAACCGGTACCGCAACATCCAGGTGCAGCCCACCGAGGAGGCCCGGGCCGCTGCGTACACGATCCCGTCCTACGAGGATCAGTACTACAGCCCGGACTTCGGCCAGGCGACCGGGGCCGCGGTCCCGCTGGACGATTACGGATATTCCGATTACCGGTAGTCCGACGACGATGCGGCTCGGTACGAGCCGCTGAGGAGCCGGACCACCGGGGTAGCCGCCCCGCTACTGTCGGCGCACAACGGAAAAGCCCCGGGCCCTTGGGTCCGGGGCTTTTCCGTTGCGCAGCGTGAACGCCACTTGTCAGTTACTCAATCTGCAGATCTGGCGCGCGGGGGATACACCGCTTCGGGGGGTAGCTGGTTGAGGGGGTACTCGTTGCGCGAGAGGACGAACGTGTCTGCAGGCTTGGAGATATCGACATAGTGGTGGCCCTCCGGGATGTCAGAACCAATCATGGACCCCAGCAACACGATGATTTCTTCGGCCTTCGCCGGATCGAGCCGCCACACCACTTGACCTTCGTTGAACTCAACTTCGGCCGCGCCAGGCTCGATGAGGAACTGGTGAATCGTCGCCCCGTGGTCCAGTTGAGCCGAGCCCTGTTGCGCCGCCTGAGTCACCGCAGCCAATACCTCACTTACCCCAGCGTCGTCCATGGCCAGCAACACCGCGTCATCGCCGAAATGCAGCTTCTCGGATAGTTCGGCATGAATCACGCTCATAAGCACCATGCTTTCTCACCGTCAGACAATGGTAATGGGCAGAAGCTGTTGGCCGCTGTGCTGATCTCCAGTGGTCCTTTCGCTTGCGCGGAAACGGGTTAATGACTTGCGGCTGGGCCTTCTTCCCATTCTTGAATGTTGGTTTCGCCGAGCCAGTGCTTGTGGGCGTGTGGAGGCGGGACTACTTCGGGTCCGAAAGGAAGTCCTCCGCCGATCATCGGTCCCTCGCCGAACTTGGGTGTTGGCGGTTCAGATG
>NZ_CACRUY010000021.1 GCF_902652685.1 Mycobacterium sp. Marseille-P9652 | reverse complement strand
GCGTCACCGGCGGCGGCGGCGGCGGCGGGGCGATCAACGGCACCCCGAGTCTCGACGGGCCCGGCTCCAACGGTTCGAACGGGGCTTCCGGCGGGGCCGGCGGTCAAGGCGCCCACAACAACGTCTACGGGAACCAAGGCGGCAACGGCGGCACTACCCAGACCGGGGGTGGCGCCGGTCTGGGGTATTCGGTGTTCAGTGCCGGCAGCGCCGGCCAGAACTCCTAGTTGGTCTCGCCCTCGGGCCGCGGGTGCCGGTCGGTGCGGATCACCTCGGTCTTGGCGTCCTCCGACGTCGGGATCGTCTCGGTGTGCGCCTCGGTGGTCGGGATCGTCTCGGTGCGGGCCTCACGCTCGTGCTCGTGCTCCGTGGGGCGCTCGGCCGTCGCCACCGACGAGGTCTGCTGCTCGTGCTGGGCCGCGCCGCCCTGGGTGGGGATCTCGCCGGTCGGGGCGTCGTCGCCGCGGACGGCGGAGAAGACGTCGGTGTCGGCGCGCTCTTCTCCGGCCTCGCGCTTCGAGCGGCCCGAGTCGGGCTTACGGTCCACCCGCCACCGGCCGACGGTCACGCCGATGATGGCGGGCAGGAAGACGAGCAGCGCGGTGAAGGCGGCGAACGTCGTCACCTCGTTGAGCAGCCCGCCGGTGTAGAGGGCCTGGTAGAAGAGCCTGATGAGCCAGCAGATCAGGCCGGACAGGACGCCGGCCACCAGGCCGGCCAGCAGCCATATCATCGCCAGGTCCTGGCGGCGGTCGGGGTCGGGTTGGGCGCGGGCGTCGGCGCGGCCGTCGATCACGCCCCAGATCACCACCCCGATGACGAACAACACGAGGAGTACCACGCTGATCAGTCCGGCCTGCGTCTGCCAGGCGTTGATCAGTGCTCCCTGGATCAACCGCACCACGACCATCGCCGCGGCATACACCAATCCGCGCAGCAACCACTTGTTCATGAGGAAGAAGCGTAGCGAGTACCGTCAAGAGCTGTGACACATTCCCAGCGCCGACACGCCCTGCGAGCCCGGATGGGCACCAACGGACTCGACGCGATGCTGGTCACGGACTTAAACAACGTTCGTTACCTCTCGGGATTCAGCGGCTCCAACGGCGCGTTGCTCGTTTTCGCCGACGACCGGCAGGACGTGCTGGCCACCGACGGGCGATACCGCACCCAGGCGGCCAAGCAGGCGCCGGATCTGGAGATCGCCATCGAGCGGGCGGTCGGGCGGCACCTGGTCGGCCGGGCGGCGGAGGCCGGCGTCGGCAAGCTCGGCTTCGAGAGCAACGTGGTCACCGTCGACGGCTTCGACGCGCTCACCGGCGAGCTCGAGCAGCACACCGCGAGCACCGAGCTGGTGCGGGCCGCCGGAACGGTGGAGGCGTTGCGCGAGGTCAAGGACGCCGGCGAGGTCGCGTTGCTGCGCCTGGCGTGCGAGGCGGCCGACGCGGCGCTGTCCGACCTGGTCGAGCGGGGCGGCCTGCGTCCCGGGCGCACCGAGCGGGAGGTTGCGCGCGACCTGGAAAGTTTGATGTTGGACCACGGCGCGGACGCGATCTCGTTCGAGACCATCGTGGCCGCCGGGCCGAATTCGGCGATCCCGCATCACCGCCCGACCGACGCGGCGCTGGCCGCGGGCGACTTCGTCAAGATCGACTTCGGCGCGCTGGTCGCCGGCTACCACTCCGACATGACGCGCACGTTCGTCTTGGGGAGCGCGGCGGACTGGCAGCTGGAGATCTACCAGCTGGTTGCCGACGCCCAGCGGGCCGGGCGGGAGGCCCTGCGGGCCGGCGCGGACCTGCGGGAGGTGGACGGCGCGGCGCGGCAGCTCATCGTCGACGCCGGCTACGCCGAGAACTTCGGCCACGGGCTCGGCCATGGCGTGGGCCTGCAGATCCACGAGGCGCCGGGGATCGGCGCCACGTCCACCGGCACCCTGCTGGCGGGCTCCGTGGTCACCGTGGAGCCCGGCGTCTACCTGCCCGGCCGCGGGGGTGTGCGCATCGAGGACACCCTCGTCGTGCCGGACGGCGCCGACGGGCACGCTCCGGAACTGCTGACCCGCTTCCCGAAGGAACTGGCCGTCCTGACCTAACTCGTGCCGTTGGTCCCGTGCGCGCCGAACAGCGCGCCGCCGGTCCCGCCGGCCCCGCCCGGACCGTGGCTGAGGCCGCTGGCGCCGTCGCCCCCATTGCCGCCGTTGCCGACGAGGACCGCGTTGCCGCCATTGCCGCCGGCGCCGCCACCTAAACCGCCGCCGCCGTTGCCGCCGCCGCCGCCATTGCCGAAGAGGGCGGCCCCCCCGCCGTTGCCGCCGGCGCCGCCGCCGCTGGCATGCCCGCCGGGACCGCCGACTCCGCCGTTGCCGACCACCGCGCCCGCGGCGCCGCCGTCGCCGCCCCTGCCGCCGTGGGGTCCGCCGTTGTTGGCGACACCCTGCCCGCCTCCGCCGCCCGCGCCACCGTCGCCGGAGAAAGAGCCGCCGTGCCCGCCGGCGCCGCCGGCCCCGCCGTTGGCGTTGGCGCTGTCGCCGCCGAGCCCGCCGCCGCCGCCGCTGCCGTAGAAGAGGCCGCCATTGCCGCCGGCGCCGCCCGTGCCGCCGTCGGCGAAAGTGCCTCCGCCGCCGGTGCCCCCGAATCCGCCGCTGCCGAACAGTCCGGCCGACCCGCCGGCTCCGCCGACGCCGCCACCGAGGATGGAGCTCCCGCCCGGGCCACCGTTGCCGCCGTTGCCGAAGATGAGACCGCCGGCCCCACCGGCGCCGCCGGCGGCACCCGTGCCGCCCCGGCCACCCATCCCGCCGTTGCCGAACAGCCCGGCCGGTCCACCGGCCCCGCCCGGCGTGTCGGGGTTGCCGCTGGTGCCGCCGTTGCCGCCGTTGCCCCACAGGATGCCGCCCGCCTGGCCGGGCGTCCCGACGCCTCCGACGGTGGTCCCGTTGGCGCCGTCGCCGATCAGCGGACGCCCCAGCAGCAGATTGGTGGGCGTGTTGATCACCCCGAGCACGTCGTCTTCGAAAGTCTGCAGCGGGTTGGCGCTGGCGGCCTCGGTCAGCGCGTATTGGGCGGCCCCGGCGTTAAGCAACTGGACGAACTGCTGGTGAAACGCCGACGCCTCGGCGCTGAGGGCCTGGTACGCCTGGCCGTGCGCCCCGAACACCGCGGCGATGGCCGTCGACACCTCGTCTGAGGCCGCGGCCAGCACGGTCGACGTCGGTACCGACGCCGCGGCGTGGGCGTCGTCGAGTGCCGAACCGATGCTCACCACATCGGACGCGGCAGACGAGACGAACTCGGGCATTGTGACGACAAAAGACATGCAACCGCCCCTAACTCACTGATACGCCAGACACGTCACGCGTCGGCGACGCGGACCCGATGGCGGAGACGCTATTGACGGCCGGTAACACGTTTCAATCAGCGATTTCCCTACAATTTCGGCGGGCGTGAGCTCGTGCCCGCCGATGCTCCCAAAGGGCGCCGCTCTTTGACTTGTGTTGAACAATCGCCCTGCGTGGCGGACCCCGAGGTGCGACCATCGGATGATGGGTGACTGCGACACCGCCCAGGCCGCCGAGTTGATCCGCGCGCTGCGCAATCAACTGCGGGAGATGGCGGCCCAGTTGGCCCGGGTCGAACGCCACGACCTCACCGGCCGCAATAGCCGGGCCTGCAGCCTGCGCGCGGAGGCGGTCGCCCTGCGTCGGGACATCAAGGAGGGGCAGTTCCTCATCGACCGCCTCAGGCATCGCTACTTCAACGGCGCACGGCCGCATGCTGAGGACTGAGACGCCCAAAGTTGGTTCCGCGTTCAGATAGAGGCGCGCGCACGCGCGTTATGCTCACCGGATGGGACGGCCGACATGTCGAATCTGACCGCGTCGCCCGAGCTAATCGCAAGCGCGGCAGAAGATTTGGCCGCAATCGGCGCCAATGTCGACGAGGCGCACGCGGCGGCGGCAAGCTCGACCCTCGCGGTGCCGCCCGCCGCCGCCGACGAGGTGTCGGTGAGTGTCGCGGACTTCTTCTCACGGCATGCCCGGGACTATCAGGCGCGCGCCGGGCAGGCGGCCGCGTTCGGTGAGCAGTTCGTCCAGCACTTGAGTGCGGGGGCGGGCGCGTACGCGGGCGCCGAGGCTGCCAATGCCGCGGTGCTGGCGCCGGCGGCCGCGGCCGCAGGCCCGATCACCAACGCCATCACGGCCGTGTGGGGCGATATCCAGAACTTCCTGAACAGCGCGCTCACGACGTTCGAGCAGATCCTCAATCAGTACGCGGGGTTTCTGATTCCGCTCATCCAGAACGCCATCGCCTTCTCGGTGGCATTTTTCTTCGGGTTCGTGCTGCCGGCGGTCGAGATCGCGCTGAACATCCTGGTGGTCCTGTAGGGCACGGGCGCGGGTAATCTGCAGGGGTCGCGCGAGAAGCGCATTCCCCGAACGACCCGCCCCGAGGAGATACACCGACCGTGGCAACCACTGCCGACTTCAAGAACGGGCTTGTTCTGGTGATCGACGGCCAGCTGTGGCAGATCACCGACTTCCAGCACGTCAAGCCCGGCAAGGGCCCGGCGTTCGTGCGCACCAAGCTGAAGAACGTGCTGTCCGGCAAGGTGGTCGACAAGACGTACAACGCCGGGGTCAAGGTGGAGACCGCCACGGTCGACCGCCGCGACGCCACCTACCTGTACCGCGACGGCTCGGATTTCGTCTTCATGGACAGCGAAGACTACGAGCAGCATCCGCTGCCCGAGTCCCTCGTCGGCGAGGCCGCCCGCTTCCTGTTGGAGGGCCTGCCGGTGCAGGTGGCGTTCCACAACGGGGCACCGCTGTACCTCGAACTGCCGGTGTCGGTCGAAATGGAGGTCACCCACACCGAGCCCGGGCTGCAGGGCGACCGGTCCAGCGCCGGCACCAAGCCCGCCACGGTGGAAACCGGGGCGGAGATCCAGGTGCCGCTGTTCATCAACACCGGCGACAAGCTGAAGGTGGATACGCGCGACGGCAGCTATCTCGGGCGGGTCAACGCCTGACCATGCGTCCGGTCAAGGGGCGTCACCAGGCCCGCAAACGGGCCGTCGACCTGCTGTTCGAGGCCGAGGCGCGGAGGCTCAGCCCGGAGGAGATCGTCGAGGTCCGCACCGAGCTGGCCGGGACGAACCCGGACGTGGCGGCGCTGCACCCGTACACCGCCGCGGCGGCGCGCGGGGTCGGCGAGCAGGCGGACCACATCGACGACCTGATCAGCTCGCACCTGCAGGGCTGGACGCTCGACCGGCTGCCCGCCGTCGACCGCGCCATCCTGCGGGTCGCGGTGTGGGAGCTGCTGTACGCCGACGACGTGCCCGAGCCGGTCGCGGTCGACGAGGCAGTTCAGCTGGCCAAGGAGCTGTCGACCGACGAGTCGCCGGCCTTCATCAACGGGGTGCTGGGGCAGGTCATGCTGGTGACGCCGCAGATCCGGGCGGCCGCGCGGGCGGTGAAAGGTACGGAGCAGTGAGCAGGCTGGAGGCGCACGTCGCGCTCGCGGCCTTCCTGGCCGCGACCGTCGTGATCGGCGCCGTGGTCTGCGCCGGCTACGGGTGGGCCATCGGCGCGTCGGTGCTCGCGATCTTCGCGCTGGGCGTCGGCGCCTGGCTGTACCACTGCGTGGAGCGCCTGATCGTGGCCAACCGCATCAGCACCGTGCGGCAGGCGGCCAAGCCGCTGCAGCCGCTGCTGCCGGTGATGGCCGCCATCATGGGCCTGACGCAGGCCGTGGTGCGGTCGCTGACCGACGTTACCGAGCTGCCGGCGCGCAGTCGCGAACTCCCCGGCCTGCGCTGGATGGACGTCCGCGCCAACCGGCGGGTCGTCGACGCGGAGGGCGTGAACGAGGAGCCGGATCGCTAAACGTTCACCCGCGCGGCCCCGCTGGCGTAACAATTCAGTGAGCCGAGAGACAGGTGAGGTCATGAATCCCTACAGCGCCCAGCCGCGACGACTGCGGGTCTCCGCCCTGGCCGCGGTGGCCAACCCGTCGTACGCGCGCATCGACACGTGGAACATGCTCGACGACGCGTGCCGCCGCCTGGCCGAGGTCGACCTCGCCGGGATGGACAAGACCCACGAGGTGGCGCGGGTGAAGCGCCTGATGGACCGCATCGGCGCCTACGAGCGTTACTGGCTGTATCCCGGTGCGGACAACCTGGCGACCTTCCGCGCGCACCTGGAGGCGCTGTCCACCGTGCGGCTCGCCGAGGAGGTTTCCCTGGCCGTCCGCCTGCTCTCCGAATACGGCGACCGCGCAGGGCTTTTCGACACGTCGGCGCCGCTGGCGGACCAGGAGCTGGTGGCCCGGGCCCGCCAGCAGCAGTTCTACACGGTGCTGCTGGCCGACGACGCCCCCGCGACGGCCCCCGACTGCCTGGCCGAGTGCCTGCGGACGTTGCGCGACCCCTCCGACGACGTGCAGTTCGAGATCCTCGTGGTGTCCAGCGTGGAGGACGCGATCACCGCGGTCGCCCTCAACGGCGAGATCCAGGCCGCGATCATCCGCGACGACCTGCCGCTGCGATCCAAGGACCGGCTGCCGCTGATGAGCAGGTTGCTTGGCCCCAATGAAGACGTCGACATCCCGCACCGCGCCAACGATTCCGTCGAGTGCGGCGAGTGGATCCGCGAGTTGCGGCCCCACATCGACCTGTACCTGCTCACCGACGAGTCGATCGCCGCGGGCGACGACACCGAGCCCGATGTCTACGACCGCACGTTCTACCGGCTCAACGACGTGACCGACCTGCACAGCACGGTCCTCGCGGGGCTGCGGAACCGTTTCGCCACACCGTTTTTCGACGCCCTGCGCGCCTACGCGGCCGCGCCCGTGGGCCAGTTTCACGCGCTGCCCGTCGCGCGCGGGGCCAGCATCTTCAACTCCAAGTCGCTGCAGGACATGGGGGAGTTCTACGGCCGCAACATCTTCATGGCCGAAACGTCGACCACGTCCGGTGGCCTCGACTCGCTGCTGGACCCGCACGGCAACATCAAGAAGGCGATGGACAAGGCCGCCCGCACCTGGAATTCCGACCACACCTACTTCGTCACCAACGGGACGTCCACCGCGAACAAGATCGTCGTCCAGTCGCTGACCCGCCCGGGCGACATCGTGCTCATCGACCGCAACTGCCACAAGTCGCACCACTACGGGCTGGTGCTGGCGGGCGCGTATCCGCTGTACCTGGACGCGTATCCCTTGCCGCAGTTCGCCATCTACGGCGCGGTGTCGCTGCAGACGATCAAGAAGACGCTGCTGGACCTCGAGGCGGCCGGTCAGCTGAACCGGGTGCGCATGCTGCTGCTGACCAACTGCACCTTCGACGGCGTGGTCTACAACCCGCTGCGGGTGATGCAGGAGGTCCTGGCGATCAAGCCCGACATCTGCTTCTTGTGGGACGAGGCCTGGTACGCGTTCGCCACCGCCGTGCCGTGGGCGCGGCAGCGCACCGCGATGGTCTCCGCCGAACGCCTCGAGCAGATGCTGGCGTCGCCGGAATACGCGGCGGAATACCGGGATTGGGCGGCGTCCATGGAGGGGGTGCCGCGGTCGGAATGGGTCGACCGCCGGCTGATGCCCGACCCCACCCTGGCGCGTGTCCGCGTGTACGCGACGCACTCCACCCACAAGTCGCTGTCGGCGCTGCGGCAGGCGTCGATGATCCACGTGCGCGACCAGGACTTCAACGCGCTCGCCCGCGACGCGTTCGGCGAGGCGTTTTTGACCCACACGTCCACCTCGCCGAACCAGCAGCTGCTGGCCTCCCTGGACCTGGCGCGCAGGCAGGTCGACATCGAGGGCTTCCAGCTGGTGCGGCAGACCTACGACATGGCGCTGGTGTTCCGGCATCGGGTGCGCAGGGACCGGCTGATCAGCAAGTGGTTCCGCATCCTGGACGAGTCCGACCTGGTGCCCGAGGAGTTCCGGGCGTCGTCGGTGAGCTCGTACCGCGAGGTCCGGCAGGGCGCGCTGGCCGAGTGGAACGAGGCGTGGCGGTCCGACCAGTTCGTGCTCGACGCGACGCGGGTCACCCTGTTCGTCGGTAAGACCGGCATGAACGGGTACGACTTCCGCGAGAAGGTCCTGATGGACCGGTTCGGCATCCAGATCAACAAGACCTCGATCAACAGCGTGCTGCTGATCTTCACGATCGGCGTCACGTGGTCCAGCGTGCACTACCTGCTTGACGTATTGCGCCGCATCGCAACCGATCTGGATCGCAGCGAGGGGGCGGCGAGCGTCGCCGACCGGGCGCTGCAGCGGCGCCACGTGGAGGAGATCACGGAGGACCTGCCGCACCTCCCGGACTTCAGCGAGTTCGACGTCGCATTCCAGCCCGTCGACGGCTGCATGTTCGGCGACATGCGGTCTGCGTTCTACGCCGGATACGAGGAATCCGACCGGGAGCACGTGCTGATCGGCATGGCCGGGCGCCGGCTGGCCGAGGGCAAGACGCTGGTGTCCACGACGTTCGTGGTGCCCTACCCGCCGGGCTTCCCGGTGCTGGTCCCCGGTCAGGTGGTGTCCAAGGAGATCGTCTATTTCCTGGCCCAGCTCGACGTCAAGGAGATCCACGGCTACAACCCCGACCTCGGCCTGTCGGTGTTCACCGAGGAGGCGCTGGCGCGGATGGAGGCTCAGCGCAACGCCGCGACCGCGGCCGTGGGTTCGGCGTACCCTCCGTTCGAGCTGCCCGCGGATGCGACGGGACTCAACGGTAACGGCGCTGTCGAGGCGGTCGGCGAGTCGGCGCGGAGCTGAGCCGCTATGTCTTCGCTATGAATCATCGGGGCCACACCCGCGACCGAGAATGGTCGCGGGCCGCCCAAACATCCCGCCAAGCAGGGCGTTCCGGGCACGTCGGCATGTCCCTTGCACCATCGAGCCATGGAAAGCCTGGGAAATCGCTTAGATTTCAATAAGTTTGAGGGTTGCCGCGGGATCACGATTCGGAATCGGTAGGCCGGGCCGTGCCAACATGGTTGCATGCTCAGGGGACCGGCGTTCGACGCGGGCACGAACGCGCGGTGGACGATCATGACCGTATCCCTTGGCGTCACGGCCAGTTCGTTCCTCTTCATCAACGGCGTGGCCTTCCTCATCCCGTCACTCCAGGCGCACCGTGGCATCCCCCTCGCCGAGGCCGGCCTGCTGGCGTCGATGCCCAGCTGGGGCATGGTGCTCACGCTCGTCTGCTGGGGCTACGTCCTGGACCGCGTCGGGGAGCGGGCCGTGCTCACGGCGGGCTCCGCGCTCACCTCGGCGGCGGCCTGCGCCGCGGCGACGGCCCATTCCCTGCTGATGGTCCGCATGTTTCTGTTCCTCGGGGGCATGGCCGCGGCCAGCTGCAACACCGCGGGGGGCAGGCTGGTGTCCGCCTGGTTCCCGCCGCGGCAGCGCGGTCTGGCGATGGGCATTCGCCAGACCGCGCAACCGCTGGCAATAGCGTTGGGCGCGCTGATAATTCCCGAACTCGCGGAGACCGGCCCGCGCAAGGGGCTGATGTTCCTCGCCGTCATCTCCGCCGTGGCGGCGGTGGCGAGCGCGATCGGGATCGTCGATCCGCCGCGAAAGTCGCGCAAGGTCGCGAGCCGGGCGGAACTGGCAAGCCCGTACCGCGGGTCGTCCGTGCTGTGGCGGATTCACGCGGTGGCCGGCCTGCTCATGGTGCCGCAGGCGGTGACTGTGACCTTCATGCTGGTGTGGCTGATGCACCGCCATGGCTGGTCGGTGGCGGCGGCGGGCGGCCTGATCACCGTCACGCAGGTGTTGGGCGCGCTGGGCCGGGTAGCGGTCGGTCGCTGGTCCGACCGCGCCGGCTCGCGCATGCGTCCCGTCCGCGCGATCGCGATCGCCGCGGCGCTGGCGCTGTTCCTGCTCGCCTTCACCGACGGCACCGGTTCGGGCTACGACGTGTGGCTGATGGTCGCGATCTCGGTGCTCGCCATGCTCGACAACGGGTTGGAGGCCACGGCGATCACCGAGTTCGCCGGGCCGTATTGGAGTGGGCGGGCGCTCGGCCTGCAGAACACCGGGCAGCGGCTCATGGCCGCGGCCGGACCGCCGGTGTTCGGAACGCTGATCATGGCGGCCCACTATCCGGTGGCCTGGGCCCTGTGCGGGCTGTTCCCGCTGGCGGCGGTGCGGCTGGTCCCCGTGGGCCTGACACCCGGCGCGGATTCGCCTCACCGGGATCGAAAGGAGCCCGTCGGGGCCGGGGTGGCGCAATAGCCCGACGGGCGGCGATTTCGGCTGGTCGCTTCGCTTCGGCACCCGGCGCAATGGGTTCACCGGCCGTCACCGCCCGGCTTCGACGCCCCCGGCACCCCCTCTGACCTGCGTTAGCGTGGCGGCGTGGCGCAACCAGTACCGATCCGCGGGACCAGGGCCGACCGGGCCCGCCTCGTCGCCGACGTGCTGCGCCAGCAGATCCACGCCGACGCCTACCCCGACGGGCTGCCGGCCGAAGCGCGACTGGCGGCCGAATTCGCCGTGTCGCGCAACACGATTCGCGAGGCGCTCGGCGTCCTCAAGCACGAGGGCCTGATCGATCGCGGACCCAAGGTCGGAACCCATGTGGCGCAACGCAAGTACGACCATGCGCTCGACGCGCTGCTGGGGCTGAAGGAGACGTTCAAGGGCCTCGGCGAGGTCCGCAACGAGGTGCGCGCCGCCATGCCGGTCACGCCGCCGCCGTCGGTGGCGCGGCGGCTGCGGCTGGAAGAGGGCGAGCAGGCCGTGTTCGTCGAGCGGTTGCGGTTTCTCGGCGACCTGCCGCTCAGCCTCGACCTCACCTACCTCGCCCCGGACATCGGGCGCGCGGTCCTGGAATTCCCGCTCGAGACCAACGACATTTTCGCGCTGATCGAGCGGGTCAGCGGGCAGCGGCTCGGGTCGGCCGCGCTGGCGCTCGAGGCGATTCCTGCCGACGGGCACTCGGCGGCCACGCTGCAGGTGCCCGACGGGGCCGCGCTGCTGATGCTCGAGCGGCTCACCAGCCTCGACGACGGCCGGCCCGTCGACCTGGAGTACATCCGCATGCGCGGGGACCGAATCACGATGCGCGGCAATCTCATCAGATCCGAGCCGACGAGGAGCGAGCCATGACGCTGATCTCCCACCGCGCCGACGTGCCGGTGACGATCGACGAATCGCTGTGCATCGAGGGGTGCACCCTGTGCGTCGAGGTGTGCCCGCTGGACGCCCTGGCGATCGACCCGGACACCGGCAAGGCGTTCATGCACGTCGACGAGTGCTGGTACTGCGGCCCGTGCGCGGCGCGCTGCCCGACGGGTGCGGTGACCGTCAACATGCCCTACCTCCTACGGTGATGAGAGGGTTTGGCGCACGGCTGATCTCGATCGCGGCCGTCGTCGTCGCCGTCCTGTCCGGCTGCTCGCTGGAATCGCTCTCGCAATCCGACGGCGTGGTCAACGTCGTCATCGGCTACCAATCGAAGACGATCAACACGGTCACCGCGGGCACGCTACTGCGCGCGCAGGGCTACCTCGAGCGCCGCCTCGCCGACATCACCACCCGCACCGGGACCCGATACGCGGTGCGCTGGCAGGACTACGACACCGGCGCGCCGATCACCGCGCAGATGCTTGCCGAGAAGATCGACATCGGCTCGATGGGCGACTACCCCATGCTGATCAACGGCTCCAAGACGCAGGCCAACCCGCTGGCGCGCACCGAGATGGTGTCGGTCACCGGGTACAACCCCAGGGGCGCGCTCAACATGGTTGTGGTGAAGCCCGATTCGCCGGCCAGCGGGCTGGCCGACCTGGCGGGCAGCAAGGTGTCGGCGAGCGTGGGCTCCGCCGGCCACGGCACCCTCGTGCGTGCCCTCGCCAAGGCGGGCATCACCGGCGTCGAGGTGCTCAACCAGCAACCGCAGGTGGGCGCCTCGGCCCTGGAATCCGGCCAGGTGCAGGGGCTTTCGCAGTTCGTCGCGTGGCCGGGCTTGCTGGTCTACCAGGGCAAGGCCAAGCTGCTCTACGACGGCGCCGAGCTCAACATCCCCACGCTGCACGGCGTGGTGGTCCGCCGTGCCTACGCCAAGAGCCACCCCGAGGTACTCGCCGCGTTCCTGCAGGCGCAGCTGGACGCGACCGACTTCCTCAACTCGAAGCCGCTGGAGGCCGCGCGCGTCGTCGCGCAGGCCAGCGGCCTGCCGCAGGAGGTCGTGTACCTCTACAACGGCCCCGGCGGCACCTCCTTCGATCCCACGCTCAAGCCGTCGCTCGTCGACGCGCTGAAAAGCGATGTGCCCTACCTGAAGTCGATCGGCGACTTCGCCGACCTCGACGTCGGCGCCTTCGTCGTCGACGAGCCGCTGCGCGCGGTCTTCGCGGCCCGCGGGCTCGGCTACGACGCCGCCCGGGCGCGCGCGGCCAACCCGTCCCTGCTGAGCGGTGACCCCGCCCGGGCCGGCGAGTTGTGGTTGGACGGGTCCGACACGACGCAGACCGTCCCCAGTCCCACCGCCCTGCTGCAGGCCGTGCGGGACGCGACCGGGCGCGGCGCCAAGGTGCGCGCGGCCTACGTTCCCGACGCCGTGCTGGGCACCCGGTGGTTCGCCGACAAGGCGGTCTGGGTCAAGGACGGGCCGAATTACCTGCCCTTCGGCACCCCGGCCGGCGCCGGCCGGTACACGTCCGCGCACCCGGGCAGCGTCGCCATGAATTACCAACAAGCACTGGGAGGTTCGGTATGACAGCCCACGTGGTGTCCGACGATCTGGTCGACGCCGTCCCGGCGCCGGCGGTCGCCACGCCCAGACGGCTCCCCGCGCCGTGGCGCTCGCGCCTGCTGCGGCTCGCATCGGTGGCGGCGGCGATCGGGCTGTGGCAGCTGCTGACCGCCGGCCGGGTCCGCTTCGGCCTGCGCTTCGACACGTTGCCCACCGTCACCGATATCCTCACCGCGCTGCAGCGCCGGGCGGGTGCCTACGAGTTCTGGCTGGACGTGGCGCAATCGCTGCTGCGGATTCTCACCGGCTTCGGCCTGGCCGCGGTCGTCGGCGTCGCCACCGGCGTGCTGCTGGGCCGCTCGCGACTGTTCGCCGACCTCTTCGGGCCGCTGGCCGAGTTGGCCCGTCCCGTCCCGGCGATCGCGATCGTTCCCGTGGCGATCCTGCTGTTCCCCACCGACGAGGCCGGCATCGTCTTCATCACCTTCCTGGCGGCCTACTTCCCGATCATGGTCAGCACCCGGCACGCGGTGCGCGCGCTGCCCACGCTGTGGGAGGACTCCGTGCGCACCCTGGGCGGCGGGCGGTGGGACGTGCTGAGCCAGGTGGTGCTCCCCGGCATCCTGCCCGGGGTGTTCGGCGGCCTGTCGGTCGGCATGGGCGTTGCGTGGATCTGCGTGATCTCGGCGGAGATGATCTCGGGCCGGCTCGGAATCGGTTACCGCACCTGGCAGGACTACACCGTGCTGGCCTATCCCCGGGTGTTCGTCGGCATCATCACCATCGGCGTGCTCGGGTTCGCGACGTCGGCCGCCGTCGAACTGGTGGGCCGCCGCGTGACCCGCTGGCTGCCCCGCGCGCAGGAGGGACAGCGATGACGGCCATGCGGCTCGAACTGGATCGGGTCTCGTTGTCCTACACGGGAACTCGCGTCATCGACGGGCTGAGCCTGACGGTGCGCCCGGGCGAGATCCTGGTGCTCACCGGGCCCTCGGGCTGCGGCAAGTCGACGGTGCTGCGCGCCCTGGCGGGCCTGTTGCCCCCCGACGGCGGCCGCGTGGTCGCCGACGGCGCCGACGTCACCACCACCTCAGGGGAGCGCGGCATGGTGTTCCAGGACAGCGCGCTGCTGCCCTGGCGGACCGTGCGGTCCAACATCGAGCTGGCGCTGCGGCTGCGCGGCGAACCGCGCGCCGGCCGGCGCGCCAAGGCCGAGCGCTGGATCGACGAGCTGGGCCTGACCGGGTTCGGCCACTACCTGCCCAAGAGCCTGTCGGGCGGCATGCGCCAGCGCGTCCAACTGGCCCGCGGCCTGGCCGGGGCGCCGCGGGCGGTGATGATGGACGAGCCGTTCGGGGCGCTGGACACCCAGACCCGCGCCGCCATGCAGCGCCTGCTGATCGACACCTGGCGGGCCCACCCCACCACCATCGTCTTCGTCACCCACGACGTCGACGAGGCGCTGGCGCTGGCCGACCGGATCGTCGTGCTCGGCCGGACCGGCCAGCCGGTGCGCGCCGTCGTCGACGTGCCCGAGCCGCGCGTCGACCGGCCCAGACCCGAGCTGCGCGCCGAAGTCATTGCGGCGCTCGATCATTCGGTGGCGGCGTGATGGAGATCCCGTCGACGACGCCGACCCGCCTCGACTGTGACGTGCTGGTGATCGGCGGTGGAACCGCGGGCACCATGGCGGCGCTGTCGGCCGACGACCACGGCGCCCGGGTGCTGCTGCTCGAGAAGGCCCACGTCCGTCACTCCGGCGCGCTGGCGATGGGCATGGACGGCGTCAACAACGCCGTCATCCCCGGCAAGGCCGAGCCCGAGGACTACGTCGCCGAGATCACCCGCGCCAACGACGGAATCGTCAACCAGCGCACCGTCTATCAGACCGCCACCCGCGGCTTCGCGATGGTGCAGCGCCTCGAGCGCTACGGCGTCAAGTTCGAGAAGGACGAACACGGGGAGTACGCGGTGCGCCGCGTACACCGCTCCGGCTCCTACGTGCTGCCCATGCCCGAGGGCAAGGACGTCAAGAAGGCACTGTATCGGGTGCTGCGGCAGCGCTCGATGCGCGAGCGGATCCAGATCGAGAACCGGCTGATGCCGGTGCGGGTGCTGGTGGCCGGCGGCCGCGCCGTGGGCGCCGCCGCGTTGCACACGCGCACCGGCGAATTCGTCGCCGTCGGCGCCAAGGCGGTGATCCTGGCGACCGGCGCGTGCGGGCGGCTCGGGCTGCCCGCGTCGGGCTACCTGTACGGCACCTACGAGAACCCCACCAACGCCGGCGACGGGTACGCGATGGCCTACCACGCGGGCGCCGAACTGTCGGGCATCGAATGTTTCCAGGTCAACCCCCTGATCAAGGACTACAACGGGCCGGCCTGCGCGTACGTGGCCAACCCGTTCGGCGGCTACCAGGTGAACGCGCAGGGGGAGCGGTTCGTCGACTCCGACTACTGGTCGGGCCAGATGATGTCGGAGGTCAAGAACGAGATCGACTCCGCGCGCGGGCCGATCTACCTCAAGGTGTCCCACCTGCCCGACGAGACGCTGACCGCGCTCGAGAACATCCTGCACACCACCGAACGGCCCACGCGGGGCACCTTCCATGCGGGCCGCGGCCACGACTACCGCACCCACGACATCGAGATGCACATCTCCGAGATCGGCCTGTGCAGCGGCCATTCCGCATCGGGGGTGTGGGTGGACGAGCACGCCCGCACCACGGTCCCGGGCCTCTACGCCGCGGGCGATTTGGCCTGCGTGCCGCACAACTACATGATCGGGGCGTTCGTCTTCGGTGACCTCGCCGGCACCGACGCCGCGGCCTCGCTGCCCGACGTCGTTGCGCCACAAGAGCTCCCGGAGGATCAGCTGCGCGCCGCGCACGAGCTGATCTACCGCCCGCTGCGGCACGCCGACGGCCCGCCGCAGCCGCAGGTCGAATACAAGCTGCGCCGCTTCGTCAACGACTATGTGGCGCCGCCCAAGACGGCGGCCAAGCTCTCGATCGCGGTGCGCACCTTCGACCGAATGCGCGACGAGATCGGCGAGATGGGCGCCCGCACCCCGCACGAGCTGATGCGCGCGGTGGAGGTGTCGTTCATCCGCGACTGCGCCGAGATGGCCGCCCGGTCGTCGCTCACCCGCACCGAGTCGCGCTGGGGCCTCTACCACGACCGCGCCGACATGCCCGGCCGCGACGACGCCCAGTGGGGCTATCACCTCAACCTGCGCAAGGGCCCGGACGGGGCGATGGCCTTCCTCAAACGTCCGGTCGCCCCTTATCTCGTGTCCGTGCCCGAACTCGACGGCCTGCCCCCGGCGGACCAGACCGTGCGGCCGGTGGATCAGCCGCCGCTGAGCGGCGGGCAGGCGCCGGCCGGCGCGACGCCCCGGTTACGCCCCACGACAGCGCCTTTCGAGGCTCCGTCGCCGCGCATCGCCGAGGTGCTCGCTCTCGAGGAGCCGACGGTCGACGCGCTGCGCCCGTACCTGACCGACCCCGACGCCGGGGTGCGGAAGACGGCCGTGGCCACGCTCACCGAACACATTCCCGACGGTTACGGCCCCGCCCTGTTCGCCGCGCTGGACGACGCCGACCCCGCGGTGCGACGCGCCGGCGCCGACGGGATCCGGGAATTGGTCGAAGTGCTGCCCGACCCTTCCGGCGCACGGGCCCACCTGCGCTCCGCCGATACGGTGGTGCGCGCCGCGGCGGTCTACCTGCTGGCTGCGCGGCGCGCCGGCGCCGTCGACGACTTCCGTTGCGCGGTCGACGATCCCGACCATCGCGTGCGCATCGAGGCGGTGCGGGCGCTGGTGTCGGTCGACGACGTAGATGGGGTGGTCGCCGCCGCGGCCGACGAGAACCGCGAGGTCCGCATCGCCGCGGCCGCCGGCCTGGCGACGCTGGGCGGTGGCCGGGAGGCCGTGCGGGCGCTGATTGCCGATCCCGATCCGCTGGTGCGCGCCGCGGCGCTCGCGGCGCTGGGTCAATTGGGTTGCGAGGCAGGCGATCTGGACGGCATCGACAAGGCGCTTCGCGCGCCGGCCTGGCAGGTGCGCGAGGGCGCGGCGCGCGCCCTGGGCGGCGCGCCCGCCGACGTCGCCGTGCCTCGGCTGGCCGACGCGCTCGCCGACGCGCACCTGGACGTCCGCAAGGCGGCCGTGCTCAGCCTGACCCGGTGGGCCGGCGAGCCCGCCGCCCGCGACGCCCTGCGGACGGCGTGCAAGGACAGCGACGCCGGGCGTTGTTGGCCGACCCCGGCCCGCGGGTGCGCGCCGCGGCGCTCGCGGCGCTGGGTCATTGGGGTGGCGGGGCAGGCGATCGGGACGGCATCGACAGGGCGTTTCGCGCGCCGGCCTGGCGGGTGCGCGGGGGCGCGGCGCGCGCCCGGGGCGGCGCGCCCGCCGACGTCGCCGTGCCTCGGCTGGCCGACGCGCTCGCCGACGCGCACCTGGACGTCCGCAAGGCGGCCGTGCTCAGCCTGACCCGGTGGGCCGGCGAGCCCGCCCCCCGCGACGCCCTGCGGACGGCGTGCAAGGACAACGACGCCGATGTGCGCGCCTACGCGCGCCGGGCGCTGGACGAGGTCCGGTCAGCGTAAAGCCTTGGCGTACAGCAGGCTGTCCTGCGGTTCCGGTCCGAGCGTCGGGTACACCGCGTGCCGGGCCAGCCGGTCCTCCTGGACGAAGCCGGCCCGCTCCAGCAGCCGGGCCGAGCGTTCGTTGGCGACGCTGCACGTCGCCCACACGCGGCACACCTCGGGGTCGGACTCGAGCTCGCCCACCAGGAGGTCGATCACCTCGGACATCAGGCCCTTGCCCCACCACCGCCGGCCCAGGCAGTAGCCGATCTCGACCGAATGCTCTACCGGGCGGCGGCAACTGGCCAGCCCCACGACGTCTCCGCTGTGCCGCAGCTCGATCACCCACGTCTTCTCGTCGTCGCTCACGTTGAGTTTTTCGGTGATCACCCGCCGCGTGGTCGCCACGTCGGGATGCGGCGCCCACAGCAGGTACTTGGTGACCTCCGGGTCGCGGGCGACCCGCTGGAAGAGCGCCCCGGCGTCGTGGAGCGTGGGCGGCCGCAGCACCAGCCGTTGACCGGTGATGCGGTCGGGAGGGTAGCCGACCATGCCTAGAGACCGAGCGCCTGATAGGTGCGGCGGACGAACTTCGGTTGCGCCGTGCGCAGTTTCGCCAGCGACGTGTTGCCCGCCACGGCCGTCGCCGCGTCCACGGTCAGGTCCGGCAGGTTCTGGATCAGATAGACCAGGATCAGGTCCGCGCTCGGGTCGGCCTGCCACCATGTCCCGTAGGCGCCGGGCCAGCTGAACGTCCCGACGCCGCCCGGACCGAACAGGGGAGTGCTCTTGGCCGGATCGGTGACCACCGACAGGTTGAGCCCGAAGCCGCGGCCCACCCAGTACGGCGCTCCGAGGAAGTTGTGCCGCTTCTGCTCCTCGGTGAGCCGGTCGGTGCGCATGAGTTGGGCCGACTCCGGCGACAGCACGCGCACGCCGTCCACCGATCCGTCGCCGAGCAGCATCCGCACGAAACGCAGGTAGTCGTCGGCGGTCGACCACAGGCCGCCGCCGGCATTGCAGAAGGAGGGCGGCGTGATGTGCGGTGGCCCCATCACCCCGTGCTCGAGGCGATGGTCGTCGGTGAGGCGGTACATCGTGGCGGCGCGGCGGCGGGCTTCCGGGGTGACGAAGAACCCGGTGTCGGGCATGCCCGCCGGGCCGAGCACGCGATCATCGAGGACCTCGTGGAAGGGCTTGCCGTCGATGCGAGAAGCGATGACCCCCAACAGGTCTATCGCGTGGCTGTACGTCACCCGCTCACCCGGCTGGTGCACCAGGGGCAGCTTCGCCAGTTCGGCCAGCCACGCGTCCGGACCTTGGTGGAACGGCAGCCGCATGTAGGCCTTCGAGATCGGCCCCGAGACCGAGAACGCGTACGCCAGGCCGCTGGTGTGGGTGAGCAGGTCCTCGATCAGCATGGCGCGGCGCAGCGGGTGCGTGCGGTCCAGCGGGCCGTGGGGATCGTCGAGCACCCGCACGTCGGCCAGCTCGGGCGCCCAGCGGGTCACCGGATCTTTCAGCGTCAGCTTGCCCTCGTCGACCTGGCTCATGATCGCCGCGACCGTGACCGGCTTGGTCATCGACGCGATCCGGAACAGCGTGTCGCGGCCCATCGGCAGGCCGGCGTCGATGTCGCGGTAGCCGACCTCGTTGACCTGCAGGACTTCCCCGCGCTGCCAGACCACCGTCACGGCGCCGGCCAGCACGCCCGCGTCGCACACCTCGCTGATTGAGGCCCGATTGGCGTCCAGGTTCACCCGGATCACGTTAGCCGCCGCGCGCGGACGTACCAGAACGCCATGTCGACGCTCCCGCCGTCCGCCTCGCGCCGCCACGTGGCGGGTTCCAGCGATTCGATCTCCCAGCCGGCGCCCCCGAGCACGTCGCGCAGCGTCTGCTCGGACACCGCCGGGCGCGGCCACTCGTCGTCGGGCGGGTTGGCGTCGGAGAAGCAGCTCATCAGCAGCGTCGCGCCCGGCCGGGTGGCCCGGTGCGCCGCGGCGGCATAGCTGCGCTTCCCGTCGTCGTCGAGGCAGTGGAACATCCCGCTGTCGACGACGGTGTCGAACGCGCCGTTGTAGCCCTCGAGCGTGGTGGAGTCGGCGACCGCGAAACGCACGTCGACGCCCGCGTCGCGGGCTCGGCGCTCGGCGGTAACCAGCGCGGTAGGGGAGATGTCCAGGCCCGTCACGGTGTAGCCGTTCCTCGCCAAATAGATCGCGTTGTCGCCCAGCCCGCAGCCGATGTCGAGAACGTCGCCGTGCACCCAGCCGCCCTCGTGCCAGGTGATCACATTCTCCTTGGGCGCCTTGGTATCCCACGGCGGCGTGGTGACCGGTGGGATGCCCTCGCCCGGGCTTTCGCCACGGTAGAGCGCGTCGAAGTCCATGCTCATTTGCGCCAGCTTAGGCCGCGTGCCTGGCGATCGCCACGCCGATCCGGACCTCGACATCGCTGACGAAGACTTCGAGCGGCCCCGGTTTCGGTGGCGCGGTCGAACGGTACCGGGCCCCGGTCGGCGTGACGAATTCCGCTGTGTGGCAGCCTGTTTCGCCGGTATGCCCGGTGACCCGCCACCCGGCAGCTTCCTTGGCGTAGTTGCACCGTTCGCACGATCCGGCCCCGTTGTCCGCGGCGGTCGGCCCGCCGCGCCGCCACGGCCGGGCGTGGTCGAGGTGGCGGATCGGCGCGTCGCAGTAGGGGGTGCGACATCGCTCGTCGCGCAGTGCGATGAACGTGGCCAGCCCCTTCGGGAAGTGGCGGGCCCGCGACTCCATCGTCACCAGGGCTCCGGAGCGCGGGTGCCGGTAGAGCCGGCGCAGGGTGGCCCGCGAGCGGGAGTCGTCGACGGCCGCGCTCACCAGGTTGCGTGCCACCGCCGCCGGGATGGGGCCGTAGCCGTCGACCGTCGCCGCGGTGTCGTCGCCGCCCAGCAGCGTCTCGTCGGTGATCACCAGGTTGACCGCGACGGGCGCGGGCACGCCGGCGGGTGTGCCGGTGACGCGCTCGACGAGGGTGTCGGCCATGACCTGGCCGCGCGTGCGGCCGTCGAACGTGGTGTCGGCGGCCCGCTTGAGCGCCGCGTACGTCGCGACTCCCTGCGCGACCGGCAGTAACGCGGTCAGATACGTCATGGTGTCGGGCGCCGGGCGAATCGTCACGGTGCGCTCGGATTCCGCCTTGGCGGCTCGCTCGACGACCGCGCGGGGATCCAGCCGGTAGGCGATGGCCCGCGCCGCCGCGACGATGCGCGCGTCACCCATGCCGTCGAGCGCCGCCCGGTCGGCGCACAGCTCGGCGTCCAGCGCGCGCCGGTCCTCGACGTCCAGGCAGGCGCTCTCGCGGACGATCAGCGTGGCGCGCCACTCGGACAACCGCCCGTCCTCCAGCGCTGCGAGGGTGTGCGGCATCTCGTGCACCAGCGCTTTCGCGAAGCCGAGATGCCTGCCCCCGCGGGCGGGCGAATCCCGCCGGGCCAAGGCGATTTCGCTGGCCAGGCCGCGGCCTCGCTGGGCGGCCGGCACACCGGCGGCGGCCTCGTTCGCCCGACGCAGCTCCTCCAGCCGCGCGGCCAGGCGCGCCTGCATCGCGGCTGCCGCCGACTTCTCCCGCTCCAGCTCGGCGATCCGCGCGATGAGCGCGGCCTCGTCGGCATTGCATTCGAACATATTTTCGATAGTAGACGAGCCCACCGACACGTCGACCGCGCGGCGGGCCGACTTTGCGGAAGTGCTACGCTGCCGTGCAGTCGACATCCTTTAACGATCCGTCCGGCGAGGCGGAGAAGGAGGTCAAGTCACGCATGTGTGCTGCGGGCGACACGGGCCCCGGCCGGGAATTGATGTCGGCGGCCGACGTGGGCCGCACCATTTCCCGCATCGCGCATCAGATCATCGAAAAGACCGCGCTGGACGGACCCGACGCACCGCGCGTGGTCCTCCTGGGCATCCCGACGCGCGGCGTGATCCTGGCCAGCCGCCTGGCCGCCAACATCGCCGAGTACAGCGGAGTGGACGTCGGCCAGGGTGCGCTCGACATCACGCTGTACCGGGACGACCTCATGCAGAAGCCGCCCCGCCCCCTCGCGGCCACCTCGATCCCGGCCGGCGGCATCGACGACGCGCTGGTGATCCTCGTCGACGACGTCCTCTACTCCGGGCGCTCGGTGCGCTCGGCGCTGGACGCGCTGCGCGACGTCGGCCGGCCGCGGGCGGTGCAGCTGGCCGTTCTGGTCGACCGCGGCCACCGCGAGCTGCCGCTGCGCGCCGACTACGTGGGCAAGAACGTGCCGACCTCGCGCAGCGAGAGTGTGCACGTGCTCCTCACCGAGAACGACGGCCGCGACGGCGTGGTGATCTCCCGATGACCCGCCACCTGCTGGCCGCCGGCGACCTGACCCGCGACGACGCCACCGCCATCCTCGACGACGCCGACCGGTTCGCCCAGGCCCTGGTCGGCCGCGAGATCAAGAAGCTGCCGACGCTGCGCGGCCGCACCGTGATCACGATGTTCTACGAGAATTCAACCCGCACAAGGGTTTCCTTCGAGGTCGCCGGCAAGTGGATGAGCGCCGACGTGATCAACGTCAGCGCGGCCGGCTCGTCGGTGGGCAAGGGCGAGTCGCTGCGCGACACCGCGCTGACGCTGCGGGCCGCCGGCGCCGACGCGCTGATCATCCGGCACCCGGCCTCCGGCGCCGCGCACCTGCTTGCCGAATGGACGGGCAGCGCCAACGACGGTCCGTCGGTGATCAACGCCGGTGACGGCACGCACGAGCACCCGACGCAGGCGCTGCTCGACGCGCTCACCATCCGCCAGCGCCTCGGCGACATCGAGGGCCGGCGCGTCGTGATCGTCGGCGACATCCTGCACAGCCGCGTGGCCCGCTCGAACGTCATGCTGCTGCACACCCTGGGCGCCGAGGTGGTCCTGGTCGCGCCCCCGACGCTCCTGCCGGCCGGGGTCGACGGGTGGCCAGTCACCGTGTCGCACGACTTCGACGCCGAGCTGCCCGCCGCCGATGCGGTGCTGATGCTGCGGGTGCAGGCCGAGCGGATGAACGGCGGCTTCTTCCCGTCGGTGCGCGAATACTCCACCCGCTACGGGCTTTCCGGGCGCCGCCAGGCGATGCTGCCCGGCCACGCCGTGGTGCTGCACCCGGGCCCGATGCTGCGCGGCATGGAGATCTCGTCCTCGGTGGCGGATTCGTCGCAATCGGCCGTGCTGCAACAGGTTTCCAACGGGGTGCACGTGCGCATGGCCGTGCTGTTCCACGTCTTGGTAGGGGCAGAGGAGATCGCGGCGTGAGCGTGTTGATCCGCGGGGTCCGGCTGTACGGCGAGGGAGAGCCGGTCGACGTGCTCGTCGATGACGGGCAGGTCGCCGCAATCGGCCCGGGGCTCGAGCAGCCCGGAACACTTGAAAAGGATCTAGACGTCATCGACGCGACCGGACAGATATTGCTGCCCGGGTTCGTCGACCTGCACACCCACCTGCGTGAACCCGGCCGCGAATACGCCGAGGACATCGAAACCGGCTCGGCCGCGGCGGCATTGGGCGGCTACACCGCGGTGTTCGCGATGGCCAACACCAATCCCGTCGCCGACAGCCCGGTGGTCACCGACCACGTCTGGCAGCGCGGCCGGCAGGTCGGCCTCGTCGACGTGCACCCCGTCGGCGCCGTCACCATCGGGCTTGCCGGCGCCGAACTCACCGAGATGGGCATGATGGCCGCCGGGGCCGCCCAGGTGCGGATGTTCTCCGACGACGGCATCTGCGTGCACGACCCGCTGGTGATGCGCCGCGCGCTCGAGTACGCCACCGGACTCGGCGTCCTGATCGCCCAGCACGCCGAGGAGCCCCGGCTGACGGTCGGCGCCGTCGCGCACGAGGGACCCACCGCCGCGCGGCTCGGGCTGTCCGGGTGGCCGCGCGCCGCGGAGGAGTCCATCGTCGCGCGCGACGCGCTGCTGGCCCGCGACGCCGGCGCCCGGGTGCACATCTGTCACGCGTCCACCGCGGGCACCGTCGAGATTGTGAGATGGGCCAAACAGCAGGGCATTTCGATCACCGCCGAGGTGACACCGCACCACCTGCTGCTCGACGACGGCAGGCTGACCGGCTACGACGGGGTCAACCGCGTCAACCCGCCGTTGCGGGAGGCGTCCGACGCCGCGGCGCTGCGCGCGGCGCTGGCCGAGGGAATCATCGACTGCGTGGCCACCGACCACGCCCCGCACGCCGAGCACGAGAAATGTGTCGAGTTCTCCGCCGCGCGTCCCGGCATGCTGGGGCTGCAGACGGCGCTGTCCGTGGTGGTGCAGGCGATGGTGGTGCCCGGGCTGCTGGGCTGGCGCGACATCGCCCGCGTGATGAGCGAAAACCCGGCGCGCATCGTCGGATTGCCGGATCACGGCCGCCCCCTGGAGGTTGGCGAGCCCGCCAACCTGACCGTCGTCGACCCGGACGCCACCTGGACCGTCGCCGGGCCGGATCTGGCCAGCCGGTCGGCCAACACCCCGTACGAGTCGATGACCCTGCCCGCCACCGTGACCGCGACCCTGCTGCGCGGCGAGGTCACCGCGCGCGACGGGAAGTGCCCGGCATGAATTCCGGCACGCTGGTGGGGTCGCTGATCTTCGCGGCCGTGCTGGTGGTGGTGATCGCGGTGGTCATGCAGCTGATGATGCGCGGCTGGCGAAGCCGGGCGCAGCGGCAACAGGAGCTGCTCGGCGAGCTGCCCGCCATCCCGGACGTGGTCGGCGCGGCGATCATCACGACCCGTGGCCACTACTGCGGCTCGATGATGGCGCCCGGCTGGAACGAGCGGATCGCGGCCGGCGACCTGGGTTACCGAAGCAAGGCCGTGCTGACCCGCTACGCCAGCGGGATATTATTGGAACGCGTTCGCGCGCAACCGATTTGGATTCCCCGGGAGTCGCTCGCGTCCATCCGCATCGAGCGCAGCATGGGAGGTAGGGGCGTGGCCCGAATCGGCATACTGGCGATCCGGTGGCGGCTGGCGTCGGGAACGGAGATCGACACGGGCTTCCGCGCGAATCACCGCGCCGACTACGACCCGTGGCTGGAGTCGCAACAGGAGGGAGCCGCGTGAGTAAAGCAGTGCTGGTACTCGAGGACGGCCGCGTCTTCACCGGGACGCCGTTCGGCAAGGTCGGCCAGGCGCTCGGCGAGGCGGTGTTCTCCACCGCGATGTCGGGCTACCAGGAGACGCTCACCGATCCCAGCTACCACCGCCAGATCGTGGTGGCCACCGCGCCGCAGATCGGCAACACCGGCTGGAACGGCGAGGACGCGGAGAGCCGCGGCGACAAGATCTGGGTGGCCGGTTACGCGGTGCGCGACCCGTCGCCGCGCGCGTCCAACTGGCGTGCCACCGGCACGCTCGAGGACGAGCTGGTACGCCAGCACGTCGTCGGGATCGCCGGCATCGACACCCGGGCGGTCGTGCGCCACCTGCGCAGCAGGGGATCGATGAAGGCCGGGTTGTTCTCGGGCGACGCTCTGGCCGACACCGCCGAACTGCTGGAGCGGGTCCGGGGCCAGGAGTCGATGCTGGGCGCCGACCTCGCCGGCGAGGTGAGCACGCCCGAGGTCTACACCGTGGAACCGGAAGGCCCGCAGCGGTTTACCGTCGCGGCCCTGGACCTCGGCATCAAGACCAACACGCCGCGCAACTTCTCCCGCCGCGGCATCCGCAGTCACGTGCTGCCGGCGTCTGCGACCTTCGAGCAGATCGCCGACGTGAAACCGGACGGGGTTTTCCTGTCGAACGGTCCCGGCGACCCCGCGACCGCCGACCACGTCGTCGCCGTCACCCGGCAGGTCATCGAGGCCGGAATCCCGCTGTTCGGCATCTGTTTCGGCAATCAGATCCTCGGCCGGGCGCTGGGATTGTCCACCTACAAGATGGTATTCGGCCACCGCGGCATCAACATCCCGGTCATCGACCACGCCACCGGGCGTGTCGCCGTCACCGCGCAGAACCACGGGTTCGCGCTGGAGGGGGAGGCCGGCCAGTCCTTCGACACGCCGTTCGGCCGGGCGATCGTCAGCCACACCTGCGCCAACGACGGGGTGGTCGAGGGCGTCAAACTGGCCGACGGACGGGCGTTTTCGGTGCAGTATCACCCGGAGGCCGCGGCCGGACCGCACGACGCCGAGTACCTGTTCGACCAATTCATCGACCTGATGGCCGCTGAACAACGGGGAGGGGAGCGCTAGTGCCGCGCCGCACGGACCTCAAGCACGTGCTGGTGATCGGCTCCGGGCCGATCATCATCGGCCAGGCCGCCGAGTTCGACTACTCCGGCACCCAGGCCTGCCGGGTGCTGCGGGCCGAGGGGCTGGAGGTCAGCCTCATCAACTCGAACCCGGCGACCATCATGACCGACCCGGAGTACGCCGACCACACCTACGTCGAGCCCATCACGCCGGCGTTCGTCGAAAAGGTGATCGCCCAGCAGGCCAAGCGCGGCAACAAGATCGACGCGCTGCTGGCCACGCTGGGCGGCCAGACCGCCCTCAACACCGCGGTCGCGCTCTACGAGAACGGGGCGCTGGAGCGCTACGACGTCGAACTGATCGGCGCCGACTTCGACGCGATCCAGCGCGGCGAGGACCGCCAGCGGTTCAAGGACATCGTCGCCAAGGTCGGCGGCGAATCCGCGCGCAGCCGCGTCTGTTTCACGATGGACGAGGTGCGCGAGACGGTCGCCGAACTCGGCCTGCCGGTGGTGGTGCGGCCCAGCTTCACGATGGGCGGCCTGGGCTCGGGCATGGCGAGCTCCGCCGACGAGGTCGACCGCATGGCCGGTGCAGGCCTGGCCGCGTCGCCCAGCGCCAACGTGCTGATCGAGGAATCGATCTACGGCTGGAAGGAATACGAGCTCGAGCTGATGCGCGACGGCCACGACAACGTGGTGGTGGTCTGCTCGATCGAGAACGTCGACCCGATGGGCGTGCACACCGGCGACTCGGTCACCGTCGCGCCGGCCATGACGCTCACCGACCGTGAATACCAGCGGATGCGCGACTTGGGCATCGCGATCCTGCGCGAGGTCGGGGTGGACACCGGCGGCTGCAACATCCAGTTCGCGGTGGACCCGCGCGACGGGCGGCTGATCGTCGTCGAGATGAACCCGCGGGTGTCGCGGTCGAGTGCCCTGGCGTCGAAGGCCACCGGCTTCCCGATCGCCAAGATCGCCGCCAAGCTCGCTATCGGCTACACCCTCGACGAGATCGTCAACGACATCACCAAGGAAACCCCGGCCTGCTTCGAACCCACCCTGGACTACGTCGTGGTCAAGGCGCCGCGGTTCGCGTTCGAGAAGTTCCCCGGCGCCGATCCCACGCTGACCACCACGATGAAGTCGGTCGGCGAGGCGATGTCGTTGGGGCGCAACTTCGTCGAGGCCCTCGGCAAGGTGATGCGCTCGCTGGAGACCGACCGCGCCGGCTTCTGGACGAAACCGGACCCCGAGGGCGATCTCGACGCCGTCCTCGAGCGCCTGCGGACCCCCACCGAGGGCCGGCTCTACGACATCGAGCTGGCGCTGCGGCTCGGCGCCCCGGTGGAGCGGGTGGCCGAAGCCTCGGGCGTCGACCCCTGGTTCGTCGCCGAGATCGGCGAGCTGGTGGGGCTGCGCGCGGAACTGGTGGCGGCCCCGGTGCTCGACGCCGACCTGCTGCGGCGCGCCAAGCACAGCGGGCTGTCGGACCGCCAGATCGCCGCCCTGAGGCCGGAATTGGCCGGCGAGAACGGGGTCCGCTCGCTGCGCGAGCGGCTCGGCATCCGGCCGGTGTACAAGACCGTGGACACCTGCGCCGCGGAGTTCGAGGCCAAGACGCCCTACCACTACAGCAGCTACGAGCTCGACCCGGCCGCCGAGACCGAGGTGGCCCCGCAGGCCGTCAGGCCCAAGGTGCTCATCCTCGGGTCCGGGCCGAACCGCATCGGCCAGGGCATCGAGTTCGACTACAGCTGCGTGCACGCGGCGACCACGTTGAGCCAGGCCGGTTTCGAGACCGTGATGGTCAACTGCAACCCCGAGACGGTGTCCACCGACTACGACACCGCCGACCGGCTCTACTTCGAACCCCTGACGTTCGAGGACGTCCTCGAGGTGTTCCACGCCGAGTCGGAGTCCGGCGGTGACGGCCCCGGCGTGGCGGGGGTGATCGTGCAACTGGGCGGGCAGACGCCGCTGGGCCTGGCGCAGCGGCTCGCCGACGCGGGCGTCCCGATCGTGGGCACGCCGCCCGAGGCGATCGACCTGGCCGAGGACCGCGGCGCGTTCGGCGACGTGCTGGCCACCGCGGGACTGCCCGCGCCCCGGTACGGCACCGCCACGACCTTCCCGCAGGCGCGCCGGATCGCCGAGGAGATCGGCTACCCCGTGCTCGTGCGGCCCTCCTACGTGCTGGGCGGCCGCGGCATGGAGATCGTCTACGACGAGGCGACGCTGAAGGACTACATCACCCGCGCCACCCAGCTGTCGCCCGAGCATCCCGTGCTGGTCGACCGGTTCCTCGAGGACGCGGTGGAGATCGACGTCGACGCCCTGTGCGACGGCTCCGAGGTCTACATCGGCGGCATCATGGAGCACATCGAGGAGGCCGGCATCCACTCCGGCGACTCCGCCTGCGCGCTGCCGCCGGTCACTCTGGGCCGCAGCGACATCGAAAAGGTGCGCCGCGCGACGGAGGCCATCGCGCACGGAATCGGCGTGGTGGGGCTGCTCAACGTGCAGTACGCGCTGAAGGACGACGTGCTCTACGTCCTGGAGGCCAACCCGCGCGCCAGCCGCACGGTGCCGTTCGTCTCGAAGGCCACCGCGATCCCACTGGCCAAGGCGTGCGCCCGGATCATGTTGGGCGCCAGCATTTCCCAGCTCCGCGACGAGGGCATGCTGGCCCGCGAATCCGACGGCGCGCACGCGCCGCCACAGGCCCCGATCGCGGTCAAGGAGGCCGTGTTGCCCTTCCACCGCTTCCGCCGGCTGGACGGCGCCGCAATTGACTCCCTGCTGGGGCCGGAGATGAAGTCGACCGGCGAGGTCATGGGCATCGACCGCGACTTCGGCACCGCCTTCGCCAAGAGCCAGACCGCCGCCTACGGTTCGCTTCCCGCCCGCGGGACCGTCTTCGTGTCGGTCGCCAACCGGGACAAGCGATCCCTGGTGTTCCCGGTCAAGCGCCTGGCCGACCTGGGATTCCGGGTGCTCGCCACCGAGGGCACCGCGGAGACGTTGCGCCGCAACGGGATTCCCTGCGACGAGGTGCGCAAGCATTTCGAGCCGCCGCAGGAGGGTCGCCCCGCGATGTCCGCGGTCGACGCGATCAAGGCCGGTGAGGTCGACATGGTGATCAACACGCCGTTCGGCAACTCCGGCCCGCGCATCGACGGCTACGAGATCCGTTCGGTCGCGGTCTCGGCCAACATCCCCTGCATCACCACGGTGCAGGGGGCGTCCGCCGCCATCCAGGGCATCGAAGCGGGCATCCGCGGCGACATCGACGTGCGGTCGCTGCAGGAGCTGCACAGCCTCATCGGCCCGGCGGGCCCCCGAGAATGACGGGGTTCGGCGCCCGCCTCGCCGAGGCGAAGGCGCGCCGCGGGCCGCTGTGCCTGGGCATCGACCCGCACCCCGAGCTGCTGGGGGCGTGGGGGCTGCCGATCACCGCCGACGGGCTCTCCGCCTTCTGCGACGTCTGCGTCGAGGCGTTCGCCGGCTTCGCCGTCGTCAAACCCCAGGTGGCGTTCTTCGAGGCCTACGGCTCGATCGGCTACGCGGTGCTGGAACGCACGATCGCCGCCCTGCGCACCGCCGGGGTCCTCGTGCTGGCCGATGCCAAGCGGGGGGACATCGGGACGACGATGGCGGCCTACGCCGCCGCGTGGGCCGGGGAATCGCCCCTGGCCGCCGACGCGGTGACCGCGTCGCCCTATCTGGGGTTCGGCTCGCTGCGGCCGCTGCTGGAAGCCGCCGCGGCGCACGATCGCGGGGTGTTCGTGCTGGCGGCGACGTCCAACCCCGAGGGCGGGACCGTGCAGCGCGCCACGTTCGACGGCCGCACCGTGGCCCAGCTCGTCGTCGACCAGGCGGCCGTGGTGAACAAGTCGATGAGCTCCTCGGAGCCCGGCTACGTCGGCGTCGTGGTGGGCGCGACCGTCTTCGAGGCGCCCGACGTCAGCGCGCTCGGCGGCCCCGTGCTGGTGCCGGGCGTCGGCGCGCAGGGTGGGCGGCCCGAGGCGCTGGCCGGACTCGGCGGGGCGGCGCCGAGGCAGCTGCTGCCCGTCGTCGCGCGCGAGGTCCTGCGCGCGGGCCCGGCCGTGGCGGACCTGCGGGGCGCGGCCGAACGCATGCGCGACGCCGTCGCCTACCTGGGAGCCTGAGCCCCAGAACGCCGAACGTGTGGGATATGCACGGAAAATGCCGAGTTCCCATCCGTGAGCCCCGACCTCGGCAACCGTCGCGGGCGGATGGCGACACGCGCGAACGCGATCAAAAATCCGTGACGCCCGGCACCCTGTCCCCGTGGCCGCCCCTCGCCGGACTCCGCGACGGCCGTCGGCGCGGCGGTCCGCGCGACCGGAAACCCAAAATGCCTGGTAGAAGGCAGATCGCGGCCCTTTCCCCCCGGCGACGCCGCCCGGGCTACCCCCCCCTTCCGAGACCTCGTCGGTGCCTTCGCACGGGCCGTCCGGCGCACCACGCTGGGCGTTTGCAGACCTGAACCAGGGGGGCGGGTTAGATTTCGTTCCGAAGCGTGAGTACGGTCGTCTGCGCTGGCAGAAGTACCCGGCAGAGACGGATCGAAAGATCGAGATACGGAGGAATCGTGGCCCTTCCCCAGTTGACCGACGAGCAGCGCGCGGCCGCCTTGGAGAAGGCGGCTGCCGCACGTCGTGCACGAGCAGAGCTCAAGGACCGGCTGAAGCGTGGTGGCACCAACCTTTCGCAGGTGCTCAAGGACGCCGAAACCGATGAGGTTCTGGGCAAGATGAAGGTCTCTGCGCTGCTGGAGGCCTTGCCGAAGGTTGGCAAGGTGAAGGCGCAGGAAATCATGACCGAGCTGGAGATCGCGCCGACCCGCCGCCTGCGGGGCCTGGGCGATCGGCAGCGCAAGGCTCTGCTCGAAAAGTTCGGCTCCGCCTAGCCCACCCGCCGTCGATGCAGGCCGCACGGCCTGATGAGGACGCGGGCAATCCGGCACAGCCGGCGGGCGCACCGATCCCGACGGCGCCGATAGGCGCCGGCGGGGGACCGGACGTCACGCAGCAGGCCCGGCTTGAGACGACAGGTCACGGGCGTGTTGTGGTGCTGTCCGGTCCCTCGGCGGTCGGAAAGTCAACCGTGGTCCGGTGTCTGCGCGAGCGGATCCCGGACCTGCATTTCAGCGTCTCGGCCACGACGCGGGCGCCGCGGCCGGGCGAAGTCGACGGCGTCGACTACCACTTCGTCACCCCGGCCCGCTTCCAGCAGCTCATTGACGAGGGCGCCCTGCTGGAGTGGGCCGACATCCACGGCGGGCTGCACCGGTCGGGCACGCTCGCCGACCCCGTACGGGCTGCGACCGCCTCGGGGCATCCCGTGCTGATCGAGGTCGATCTGGCCGGCGCGCGGGCGATCAAGAAGGCGATGCCCGAGGTTCTCACCGTGTTTCTGGCGCCGCCCACCTGGGAGGACCTGGAGGCCAGGCTGGTCGGCCGGGGCACCGAGACGCCGGAGGCGATCCGGCGCCGCCTGGACACGGCCCGCGTGGAACTGGCAGCTCAGGGCGACTTCGACGAGGTCGTCGTCAACAGTCGATTGGAGTCTGCCTGCGCCGAATTGGTATCCTTGCTGCTAGGAACTGCGCCGGGCCCGGCATAACACCCCAGATTCAGCGTCAAGTTCGACGTCGCTTTCACACCATCAGCTGTAGGAGATTGACTTACGTGACTAGTCCGCAGTCCGACGCGCCGCTGGCCGCCGTCCCCGCCATGGACCAATTCGACCCGTCGGCGGGCGGGCAGAGCGCCTACGACACCCCGCTGGGCATCACCAATCCGCCCATCGACGAATTGCTGGACCGCGTCTCGAGCAAGTACGCCCTGGTGATCTACGCCGCCAAGCGGGCCCGCCAGATCAACGACTACTACAACCAGCTCGGCGAGGGCATCCTCGAGTACGTCGGCCCCCTGGTCGAGCCGGGCCTGCAGGAAAAGCCGCTGTCCATCGCGCTGCGCGAGATCCACGCCGACCTGCTCGAGCACACCGAGGGCGAGTAACAGGCAGGCCGGGCGCGCTGTGGACGACCGCGATCGCATCGCGAAAAAAGTTATCGTCGGCGTCTCCGGGGGCATCGCCGCCTACAAGGCATGCACCGTGGTTCGTCAGCTCTCCGAGGCCGGCCACTCCGTCCGCGTCATCCCGACCGACTCCGCGCTGCGCTTCGTCGGCGCAGCCACGTTCGAGGCGCTGTCCGGCCACCCCGTGACCACCGGGGTCTTCGAGGATGTCCCCGAGGTGCCGCACGTCCGGCTCGGCCAGCAGGCCGACCTCGTCGTGGTGGCCCCCGCGACCGCCGACCTGCTGGCGCGGGCCGTGCACGGCCGCGCAGACGACCTGCTGACCGCGACGCTGCTGACCGCGCGGTGCCCGGTGTTGTTCGCGCCGGCGATGCACACGGAGATGTGGCTACACCCGGCCACCGCGGACAACGTGGCCACGCTGCGCCGCCGGGGCGCCGTGGTGCTGGAACCCGCCTCCGGGCGGCTCACCGGCGCCGACAGCGGCGCGGGCCGCCTGCCTGAGGCCGAGGAGATCACCACGCTGGCCCAGCTGCTGCTGGAGCGCCACGACGCGCTGCCCTACGACCTGGCCGGCTGGCGCCTGCTGGTCACCGCCGGGGGCACCCGCGAACCGATCGACCCCGTCCGGTTCGTCGGAAACCGCAGCTCGGGCAAGCAGGGCTACGCGGTGGCGCGCGTCGCCGCCCAGCGCGGCGCCCAGGTCACCCTCATCGCCGGGCACACCGCCGGGCTGATCGACCCGGCCGGCGTGGACGTCGTGCACGTCAGTTCCGCCGAGCAACTCGGGGACGCGGTCTCCAAGCACGCCCCGGAAGCGGACGTGTTGGTGATGGCCGCGGCGGTCGCCGACTTCCGGCCCGCCGAGGTTGCCGTCGCCAAGATCAAAAAGGACGCCGACGACCGTGCCGAACCACCCGCGATCAAGCTGACCCGCAACGACGACGTGCTGGCCGGCGTGGTGCGAGCGCGCTCCCACGGCGAGCTGCCCAACATGCGGGCCATCGTGGGGTTTGCCGCCGAGACCGGCGACGCCAACGGCGACGTGCTCTTCCACGCCCGGGCGAAGCTGCAGCGCAAGGGCTGCGATCTGTTGGTCGTCAACGCCGTCGGCGACGGCAGGGCGTTCGAGGTGGACAACAACGACGGCTGGCTGCTGGCGTCCGACGGCACCGAGGCGGCGCTGCAGCACGGCTCCAAGACGTTGATGGCCAGTCGTATCGTGGACGCGATCGTCGCGTTCCTACACGGCGACGCAGACGACGGGAGCGGCGCGTAGCGGTCCCGGTTCGCGCCGCGATGCCAGCCGATATGATTCGGCTACCTAACTATTTGGAAGGATCAAGCTGTGAGCGAAAATGGTCGGCTGTTTACCAGTGAGTCGGTGACGGAGGGGCACCCCGACAAAATCTGTGACGCGATCAGCGACTCGGTCCTCGACTCGCTCCTGGCGCAGGACCCGCGCTCCCGGGTGGCGGTCGAGACGCTGGTCACGACCGGCCAGGTGCACGTGGTGGGCGAGGTGACGACGACGGCCAAGGAGGCGTTCGCCGACATCACCAACACGGTGCGTGAGCGCATCCTCGCGATCGGCTACGACTCGTCGGACAAGGGTTTCGACGGGGCGTCGTGCGGGGTGAACATCGGCATCGGCGCGCAGTCGCCCGACATCGCCCAGGGCGTCGACACCGCTTTCGAGGCCAGGGTCGAGGGCACCGCGGACCCGCTGGACGCCCAGGGCGCCGGCGACCAGGGCCTGATGTTCGGCTACGCCATTGCCGACACCCCCGAACTGATGCCCTTGCCGATCGCGCTGGCCCACCGCCTGTCCCGGCGGCTGACCGAGGTGCGCAAGAACGGCGTGCTGCCGTACCTGCGCCCGGACGGCAAGACGCAGGTCACCATCGAATACGAGGACAACGTCCCGGTCCGGCTCGACACCGTGGTGATCTCCACCCAGCACGCGGCCGACATCGACCTGGAGAAGACCCTGACCCCCGACCTTCGGGAAAAGGTCGTCAACACCGTCCTGGACGACCTCGCGCACGACACGCTGGACACGTCATCGACCCGCTTGCTTTTCAACCCGACCGGCAAGTTCGTCCTGGGCGGGCCGATGGGTGACGCGGGCCTGACCGGCCGCAAGATCATCGTCGACACCTACGGCGGGTGGGCCCGCCACGGCGGCGGCGCCTTCTCCGGCAAGGACCCGTCCAAGGTGGACCGGTCGGCCGCGTACGCGATGCGGTGGGTGGCCAAGAACATCGTCGCCGCCGGCCTCGCGGAGCGGGTGGAGGTTCAGGTGGCCTACGCGATCGGCAAGGCCGCGCCCGTCGGCCTGTTCGTCGAGACGTTCGGCACCGCGACGGTCGACCCGGTCAAGATCGAGAAGATCGTCCCCGAGGTGTTCGACCTGCGGCCCGGCGCCATCATCCGCGACCTGGACCTGTTGCGCCCGATCTACGCGCAGACCGCCGCGTACGGGCACTTCGGCCGCACCGACGTCGACCTGCCGTGGGAGCGGCTCGACAAGGTCGACGAGCTCAAGCGCGCCGTCTAGGCCTCGGGAACTTCGCGTAGCACACATCGAAAGCCGATGTGGCTCATGCCCGTATCGATCGGTTGCGGTCGGCGGGCGGCGGGGCGATAGCGGCGGCAATAGCTGTCCGCGCAGAGGAACGAGCCCCCTTTGATCACCTTGCGGGGGATCCGGAACTGGGGCTGCGCCGGGTCATAGCTGCCGGCCTCACGACCGGGGCCGGCGCGGGTATCGGCATACCAGTCGGTCGTCCATTCCCAGACGTTGCCGGCCATGTCGAAGAGGCCGTAGCCGTTCGGCGGGAAGCTGCCCACCGGTGTGGTGCGCCCGTAGCCGGGGTCGGGACGCCAGGGGAACTCGCCGTGCCAGTAGTTGGCGAGGCGTTGGCCGGGTCCCTCGGGCTCCGCGCCCCATGTGTAGGTCGCCTGCACGAGTCCCCCGCGCGCCGCGGTCTCCCATTCCGCCTCGGTTGGCAGTGACCGCCCCGCCCAGCTCGCGTACGCCTCGGCGTCCTCGTAGGCGACGTGGACGACCGGATGCTCGGCACGCTTGGCGATCGAGGAGCCCGGCCCCACCGGGTGGCGCCACGACGCCCCGGGCGTCCATGCCCACCACTGGCTCAAGTGGCGCAGGTCGACCGGGCCGCTGGTGCGGCGAAAGACCATCGACCCCGGCTGCACATTGTCCTTTGGCGCACCGGGGTAGTCCGCCGGGTTCAACGCCCGCTCGGCGACGGTGAGATAGCCCGTGGCATCGACGAATTCGGCGAATTGCGTGTTGGTCACCGGGCAGGCCTGCATCCAGAAGCCCGGTACGCCGACCGAATGCGCGGGCGCCTCCTCCGGGTAGTGGTCGTCGGAGCCCAGCACGGCCGTCTGCGCCGGGATCCAGATCAGGTCCTCAGTCAAAGACACTCGCCCAGTCGTCGCGCATGCTGACCGCTGTCCAGCCGCTCGGCTCGACCAACGTCGCCGCCTTCTCCGCGCCCGCGGTGTAGGCGAATTCGCGCTCGGCGTCATCGTGGCGGATCAGCAGGCGCAGCGATGGAGTCCCCGAAGCCCCGGTGTAGTGCAGCATCTCGATGTCGCCGTCGGAGTTACCCGCGGCCAGTGTGGGCCGGCGCCCGATCCGGCTCCACAACCGGACCGGTTTGATGGGGCCCTCGTCGAGAAATTCCGGCTGAGCCGTGGTGAACAGATCCCCGTCGCGATACGTCAGGCCGACCGAGCTGCCCACGACCCGTTCGGGTGGAATGTCGTAGAGCAGCCCGCTGACGGGCCGGATGAAGTCGCGTCCGCCGCCCGAGACGATGAAATTGGTGAAGCCGTGGGCCCTCAGGTAACGCAGCAGCTCCACCATGGGCCGGTATGCGCACGACATGTACGGACGCCCCAGCGTTGGGTGGGTGGCGTCGCGGAAGAACGCCTCCACGCGGGCGCGGTGTTCGTCGACGGTGATCGACGCATGTGCCGAAAGTATCGCTGCCACAAGCGGTCCGAGCTCGGAATCGTCACCCCGATGGTGTTTGGCCACCGCATCGGACAACCAGGTAAGGTCGCCCTCGTAGGCGCCCTTGTACGGCTCACGCTCCCGAAGGCTCGGATCGGCGTGCGCCTGCTCGGCGAATCGGCGCACCAGGAAGTCGAGCTGGATGTAGAACGGCTTCTCGCACCACAAGGTGCCGTCGTTGTCGAAGACCGCCACCCGCGCGTCCGGCGCGACGAAATCCGCTGATCTTTCGTGAGTTACCCGATCGACGAAGTCGATGATCGCCGATTTCGCCGGGCCGTCGTTCCAGCTGTCAAGCGTTGCCAAACTCACTGACCTCGGGCCGCGAGGAACTCCTTGAGCTGTTCCACGGCGTGGTCGATGGTGAACGACGCCGGCTTGGCTCTGGGCGGAAACTCCTTGAAGGTTTCCAGGAACTGGTTCACCAGCGCCACGCCGAAGAACGCAAGGAAGATGCGGTCTATCACCCAGTCCCAGTACGTATTCGACGTGACATCGGCCTCTTCGAACGGATCGGTGCGCAGGTTGAACAGCTTGGGCGCCCGCAGCGCGGTGAACGGCTCGAACCACAGCTGCAACGTGCCCTTGCAGCGTTGTTCCATGAACACCAGCTTCCAGTTGTCGTAGCGGATGCCCAGCACGTCGCAGTCGTCGGAGAAGTAGATCATGCCCTTGCGCGGGCTCTCGGCGACCTCACCGGTCAGGTAGGGCAGCAGGTTGTAGCCGTCGATATGGACCTTGAACCGCTTGTCGCCGACCTGGTGGCCCCGCTTGAGCTTGTCGACGATGTCCGGTTCGCCCGCGGCGGCCAGGAACGTCGGCAGCCAGTCGTGGTGCTGGACGATCTCGTTGGACACCGCGCCCGCCGCGATCTTTCCGGGCCAGCGGATGAGTTCCGGGATGCGGAAGGCGCCCTCCCAGTTGGTGTTCTTCTCGCTGCGAAACGGCGTGGTCGCGCCGTCGGGCCAGCTGTTGGCGTGTGGGCCGTTGTCGGTGCTGTAGATGACGATGGTGTCGTCGGCGATGCCGAGTTCGTCGAGCGCATCCAGCAGCTGACCGACGTTGCGGTCGTGGTCGATCATCGTGTCGTGGTACGGCGACTGCCACCTCCCCGCCTGTCCCAGCGACTCCGGTTTGGTGTGGGTCCGGAAATGCATGTGGGTGGTGTTCATCCACACGAAGAACGGTGTGTCCGCCGCATGCTGGCGCCGGATGAAGTCGAGGCAGGCCGTGGTGAACTCGTCGTCGACCGTCAGCATTCGCTCCCGGGTCAGGGGCCCGGTGTCCTCGATGCGCTGCTTTCCCACCGGACCGAAGCGCTCGTCGTCCTCGCCGCTGTCCTCCTCGGTGGCCCACGAGTGGATCACCCCGCGTGGCAGCAGCGCCTTGCGCATCAGCGGGGCCTCCCGCTCGGTGGGGTAGTCCGGGTGCTCGGGTTCTTCCTCGGCGTTGAGGTGATAGAGGTTGCCGAAGAATTCGTCGAAACCGTGCGCGGTAGGCAAGTACCTGTTCAGATCGCCCAGGTGGTTCTTGCCGAACTGGCCGGTCGCGTAGCCCAGCGGCTTCAGCAGCTCGGCGATCGTCGGGTCGTCGGCCGACAGGCCCACGTTCACACCGGGCATGCCCACCTTGCTCAGCCCGGTGCGATAGACGCTTTGGCCGGTGATGAACGACGCCCGTCCCGCTGTGCAGCTCTGCTCACCGTACGAGTCGGTGAACAACATGCCCTCGGCGGCGATGCGGTCGATGTTGGGGGTGCGATAGCCCATCAGGCCGTGGCTGTAGCAGCTGAGGTTGGTGATCCCGATGTCGTCGCCCCAGATGACGAGGATGTTGGGCTTTCCATTCGGCATGAGGCCTCCTTCGTCCCCGCCTGCAGGAAAGCCTAACGAGCAAAAGTCGTTCGGACGAGACCTTTGCTGACGCTCACGGGACGTGGGGCGGGAGCGGGTGGTCCGGCTCCAGCCCGGGCAGGCCGTCGATGCTGTGCCGGTTGCGGCCGATGGTGCGAGCGTAGGCATCCCCGTCGGCCTTGGTGTGATGCGCGTCGAGGACGGGTCGTTCGCCGACCAGCTCGTAGTACGGCACCGCGAACCCGCACGCGTCGGCGATGCGCTCGACATCGATGACGATGACGGCCCGTGCGCCCGCGTGCTTCGCGTCGAAATGGGTTATTAGTGAATCGAATTCGGCGTCGTCCGGGCGAACGACCCGTCCCGTGCCGAACAGCCGCAGGATCCGCGAGCTGCGGGTGAACGAGCAGAACATGACGGTGATGCGGCCGTTGTCGCGCAGGTGGGCGATGGTCTCGACGCCGCTGCCGAACAGGTCGAGGTACGCGACGGTGTGATCGTCGAGCACGGCGAACGTGTCGGCGTACCCCTTAGGCGACAGGTTGATTCGGCCTCCGTCTGAGGGGGCGGTGGCCACGAAGAACATCGCCTGCTCGCCGATGAACTCCCGGAGCGAGGAGTCGATGCGGGGGAAGACCTTGGCCACCCGTGAAGCGTAGTCCTAGCCGGTGAACCGGTAGTCGTCGAGATCGAATCGCCTGCTGCGCCAGTAGGCTTCGACGGTGGTGGCGGGGCGTAGCGGCACGTCGCCGTTCTTGTCGAAGTAGTAGCTGTTGGCCAGCCGGCAGCTGTCCTGCCAGAAGATTTGCCGGTGCCGCTTGCGCATCATCTCGGCGAAGTACCGGTCGTTGGCCTCCTCGGTCACCTCGACGCGGGTCGCGCCCGTGGTGCGGGCGCGCTTCAGGCACCGCACGATGTGATGGGTCTGGGTTTCGATGAGCGCGAAATACGAGGAGCCGACGTAGCCGTACGGTCCGAACACGGTGAAGAGGTTGGGGAAGGCCGGAACCGAAACCCCCTCGTAGGCCTGCAGCCGGTTCTCGTCCCAGAAGCGGCTCAACGACTTGCCGCCACGGCCGGTGACCGCGAACGTCGGGACGTTGTCGGTGTCCATCACCTTGAACCCGGTCGCCAGGATGAGCACGTCGACCTCGTGGTTCTCGCCGTCGGTCGTGGCCACCGCCGACGGGGTGATCTTGGCGATCGGCTCGGTGACCAGCCGCACGTTGTCACGGTTGTAGGTGGCCAGGTACTCGTTGTGGAAGCCGGGCCGCTTGCAGCCGACGGCGTAACGGGGCGTGAGCTTTTCGCGCACCTCGGGGTCGTGGACCTGTTGACGCAGGTACCTCTCGCCGGCCTTCGCCATCCTCTTGGCGAGCGGGAACACGGTGAAGTACTGCGCGGCGATGGTGAAGCTCAGCTCGACGAACGCCTGGCTCAGCGCCCGCTGGAGGAGCTTGCCGCCGGGAATGCGCATCGCCCGGCGCGCCGCCGCCGGCAGCGCGACGTCGAACTTGGGAAAGCACCAGATCGGCGTGCGCTGAAAGACGGTGAGTTGCTCGACGATCGGCGCGATCTCGGGGATCACCTGCACGGCGGAGGCGCCGGTGCCGATGACGGCGACGCGCTTGCCGGTCAGGTCCTGGCCGTGGTCCCAGCGCGCCGTGTGCATGGTGATCCCGGCGAACGAGTCCACCCCGTCGATGTCGGGTGACTTGGGCACGGTGAGCACGCCGCAGGCGCTGACGAGGAACCGGGCGGTCACCACCCCGCCGGGGTCGGTCTGGACGCGCCACAGCGAGGCCTCGTCGTCGTACTCCGCGGCAAACACCTTCGTGTTGAACCGGATTCGCGATCGCAGGCCGTATTTGTCGACGCAGTGCTCGGCGTAGGCCTTCAATTCGCGGCCCGGCGCGTACGTCCGCGACCAGTTCGTGCTCTGCTCGAACGAGAACTGGTAGGAGAACGACGGGATGTCGACGGCGATGCCGGGATAGGTGTTCCAGTGCCACGTCCCGCCGACCCCGTCGCCGGCCTCGACGATCAGGTAGTCGGGCAGTCCGGCCTGGTCGAGCTTGATCGCCGTCCCGATGCCGGAGAAGCCGGCGCCGACGATCAGGGTGTGGTAGTCGGGTCTCATGGGCGGCTCGTTCCGATCATGTGCAGCCCGTGCCTGGGCCGCAACGTCAGCGTTGCCTCCGGTTCGACCGGGTGGCCGGGGGCGAGGTCGAAGACGTGCCGCTGGCTCATGATCGCCGCGATGAGCACCATCTCCATCAACGCGAAGCTCTGCCCGATGCAGATCCGCCGGCCGCCGCCGAACGGCAGGTACGCCGACCGCGGCCGCGTCCGGTCGGGGACGAGAAACCGGTTGGGGTCGAAGGCTTCCGGGTCGCGCCACCAGCGCGGGTCGTGGTGGATGTGGTGGATCGGGATCGCGACGGTGGTGCCGGGCCGGATGTGGTGATTGCCGAGGACGTCGTCGGCCACCGCTCTGCGCGCGATCACCCACACCGCGGAGAAGTAGCGCTGCGACTCCTGCAGGCACGCCGACGTCCACGGCAGCCGGCCCAGGTGGTCGGCGGTGGGACGGCGGCCGCACAGCGCGTCGTCGACCTCGGCGAGCATCCGCTCGCGGGCGTCGGTGTGCAACGCCATCAGGTACCAGAACCACGACATGGCGTTCGCGGTGGTCTCGTGGCCGGCGAGCATGAAGGTGAGGGCTTCGTCGCGGATCCGGCGGCGCGGCCAACGGCCGCCGTCCGCGCGCAGCAACACGTTGAGGAAGTCGGCCGAGTCGGTGGGGTGCGCCAGGCGGTGGTCGATGATGGCGTTGACCGCCGCGTCCAGGGTCAGCACGATGTTTTGCATGTCGCGCAGCGGCGGCGGCATTCGGACTCCCGAGAACACGCACCGGTTCAGCGCGTCGTACACCGGTCGCGGCATCAGGCCCCACAGCGCGAGCCGTTCCAGCTTCTCCGCGTGCCGCATCCCGCGCGTCGCCAGGTCGTTCATGCTGTGCACCAGCGGGCCGAAGTCCTGGCTGAACAGGGAATTGGCGACCACGCGCAGGGTCGCCTCGACCATCGTCTCGTGCATGTCGAATCGTCGTCCCGCGGTCAGGCCGTCGGCGATGTCGGTGATCGGATCGATCATCAGGTCGACGATCTGGTTGAGGTGCCGCCGCGCGAATGTGGGGTTGAGCAGACCGCGGTGGGTGGCCCACGAGTCGCCCTCGTCGGTCAGGAGATTGACCCCCGCGGTGGCCCGGATCGGCTCGTACTCGTCGGACTTGACGTAGCGCAGCCGCGCCGCGTGCAGTACGTGGTCCACGTAGTCGGGGTGACTGATCGACACGAAACGTCTTCCACCGCAACGGAACCGGACAATGTCACTGCCCCGCGCCCGGCCCAGGAACCCGTCGCCGACGTCGAAGCCGACGGTGATGGCCTCGCGCGTCATGGTCCACGCGCTCAGGCGCTTGGCGGGTGTTCCGGGTAGCCGCTCCGCGGTGAGGGTCGCCATGGGTCAACTGTAGGGGCGAGGCGCCCGGTCCATAATGAGAGAATCGGACAGCGAGTTGGGACTTTAGGACAGCCATGCGGCAGCAGCCCCCGAGCGAGGTGAGCCACCCGGTCTACGCGACACGCGTGCTGTGCGAGGTCGGAAACGAGCGGGGGGTCCCGACCCGCGACATTCTGGCGGGCACCGCGATCGACCCGGCCCACCTCACCAACCCGGACGCCGTGGTGAGCGCGCTCGACGAGATCCGGGCCGTGCGCCGGTTGCTGGACCGGTTGCCCGGCGCGGCCGGCCTGGGCGTCGACGTCGGCAGCCGGTTCACGCTCACCCACATGGGTCTGTTCGGGTTCGCCGTGATGTCGTGCGGCACACTGCGCGAACTGTTCTCGATGGCGATGCGGTACTTCGCCCTGACCATGCTGCACATCGACCTCGAGCTGTTCGAAACCGCCGACGACTGTGTGATCGAGATCGGCGCGGCCCACCTGCCGGAGGACGTGCGGGGCTTCTTCATCGAACGCGACATCGCCGGAATCATCGCGACCACGGTGACATTCGCGCTGCCCGTGGCCGAGAAGTACGCGCCGGAGGTGTCGGCCGAGCTGGCGGTCGACGAGGCGCTGCTGCGACCGGTGCTGGCGCTGGTGCCCGTGCACGACGTCGCGTTCGGGCGGGCGCACAACCGCTTGCACTTTCCGCGGGCCATGTTCGACGAGCCCCTGCCGCAGGCCGATCGCCACACGATGGAATTGTGCATGGCGCAGTGCGACGTGCTGATGCAGAGCAGCGAGCGCCGCCAGGGCATCACCGCGCTGGTGCGCAGCAAGCTGTTTCGGGATTCGGGCGTATTCCCCACGCTGGCGGACGTCGCGACGGAGCTCGACATCCACCCGCGGACGCTGCGCCGCCGGCTCGCCGAGGAGGACACGTCGTTTCGGGCGCTGCTGAACGAGGCGCGTTCGACGGTGGCGGTCGACCTGCTCCGCAACGTCGGGCTGACGGTGGAGGAGGTGTCCACCCGCCTGGGCTACACGGAGGTGTCGACGTTCTCGCACGCGTTCAAGCGCTGGTACGGCGTTGCGCCCAGCGCATATTCGCGACGCTGAGACTTCTACTCGTGCAACGCCTTTCGCAGCGCGGCGATCCCGCGGCTGGTGGCCTCGGCGGCCGCGGGGATCACCATCTCGAAGCTGATGTAGCCGTGGACGAGATTGCCCTCGTTGCTGTGTTCGGCGGGCACGCCGGCCGCGTTGAGCAATTCGGCGTAGCGGGCCCCGTCGTCGCGCAGCGGATCGTGTTCCGCGGTCCCGATGTAGGCGGGCGGCAGGTCGGAGTGGTCGTCCGCGTTGGCCGGGGCCAGGGTGACCGGCAGCGCCGTGGGGTCGCTGATGTCGGTGTCGGGCAGGTACCAGGACAGGAAGGCGTCGATGACGCCGCGGTCCAGGATCGGCGCGTTGGCGTTCTCGACGTACGACGGCAGCGACAGGTCCGCGGTGACGACCGGGTACCACAGCAACTGGAACCGCAGTGCCGGGCCGCCGTTATCACGGGCCAGATGCGCCATGACGGCCGCGAGGTTGCCGCCGGCCGAGTCGCCGGCCACCGCGATGCGGTTCGGGTCACCGCCCAGCTCGGCGGCGTTCGCGGCCACCCACTGCAGCGCCGCCCAACTGTCGTGCACCGCGGCCGGGAACGGGTGCTCGGGGGCCAACCGGTAGTCGACGGAGACCACGATGGCGTCCGCGCCCAGGGCGTGGGAGCGTGCGACGGGGTCGTGCGTGTCCAGGTCGCCCAGCGAGAATCCGCCGCCGTGGTAGAACACGACGACGGGCAGGGGCTCGTCGGCCTGGCGCGGCCAGTAGATGCGCACATTGATGTCCGTGACGTCGCCGTAGCCGACCGTCCGCTCCTCGATCCGCACTTCGGGCAGCATCTCGTCGGGCACCTTCAGCATCTTCAACCGCGAGCGTGCGACCTCGACGCCGTCGGCGGCGCTGAACGTCATCGGGAAGGCGTCGAGCAATTGCTTGAACGCGGGGTCGATGCCCGGCCGGGCATGTGCAAGCGGGGATGTCGGCTCCGTCATGGGGTTCACCGTACGCCCGGTGGTCAGCCGTGCAGGGCGGTACGCAACGCCGCCAGGCCGCGGTCCGTCGCGGCGGTGGCCGCGGGCACCACGCCCGCGTAGCCGAGGTAGCCGTGCACCATGGTCTCGGCGTTGTGGACCTCGACGGGAACGCCCGCCGCCGCCAGCAGTTCGCCGTAGCGGATGCCGTCGTCGCGCAGCGGGTCGTGACCGGCGACCGCGATGTAGGCGGGCGGCAGGCCGGCCAGGGACTCCGCCCGACCCGGCGCCATGCCCGGCGGAGGATCGGACAGGTCGACATCGCCCGCATACCAACGGGAGAACGCGGCGACCGCCCGCGCGTCGAGTATCGGGGCCGTCGCGTTCTCGGTGAAGGACGGCAGCGTCGAATCCCACAGCGTGGAGGGGTACCACAGCAGCTGGAACGCGATCGGGGGTCCCGACCGGTCGCGGGCCCGCTGGGCCGTGGCCGCGGCGATGGTCCCGCCGGCCGAGTCCCCGGCCAGTGCGATCCGCGTGGTGTCCGCGCCGATCAGCCGGGCGTGCTCGGCGAGCCACAGCGTTGCGGCCCAGGCGTCTTCGACGGCGGCGGGGTACGGGTGCTCGGGCGCCAACCGGTAATCGACGGACACCACGATGGCGGTCGCTCCCACGGCGTGCTGGCGGGCCGTTCCGTCGTGCGTGTCGAGGTCGCCCACGACGAAACCGCCGCCATGGAAATAGAGCACGACGGGAGCGCCGCCGTCGGGCATGTCCGTCGGCCAGTAGATCCGGGCCCCGATCTGTCCGGCCGGGCCCGGGATCGCCCGGTCCTCGACCCGCATGTCGGTGTGCAATGGCCGCCGCGGCAGGTCACGGAATCGCTGACGCGCCGCCTCGACACCGTCGTCGGTTGTTAACCGGAACGGAACCGCATCCAGTACCTTCTGCAGGATGGGGTCGATAGCGGGTTTTTCGTCGGCTGTGCTGTCCAGGCTGGGCATGGAGGTACCGTACGCACCCCGCGTGGTGTCGGGCGCCTGGGTGCTCGCGGGCTGGGCCGGGCTCGCCTACGGGGTCTACCTGACGGTGCTCGCGCTGCGCTCGCCGCCGGGGACGGAACTCACCGGGCACTGGGTTCTGCAGCCCCCGTTCAAGGCGTTGATGGCGCTGTTGCTCGCCGGCGCGGCGCTCGGCCACTCGATCGTCCGCGAGCGCCGCTGGCTCGTGCCCGCGCTGCTGCTGTCGGCCGTCGGTGACTGGTTGCTCGCCATTCCGTGGTGGACGATGTCGTTCGGCCTGGGCCTGACCGCTTTCCTGTTGGCGCACTTGTGTTTCCTGGCCGCCCTGCTGCCGCTCATCCCGCGGGCGCGCCCGTCGACCCCGCGCCTGGCGGCGTGCGTCCTCATCGTCCTCGGCGTGATCGTCATGCTGGCGTTGCTCTGGCACCGGCTGAGCCATGACGCGCTCACGATCCCCGTCACCGTCTACATCCTCGCGTTGACCGCGATGGTGTGCGCCGCTCAACTGGCGCGGCTGCCGACCATCTGGACGGCGGTGGGCGCCGTGTGTTTTGCGGTGTCGGACACCATGATCGCCTTCGGCCGCTTCGTCCTGAACAACGACGCATTGGCCGTGCCGATCTGGTGGCTCTACGCGGCGGCCCAGATCCTCATCACGGCCGGCTTCTTCTTCGGCCGGGAAGAGCCCGAGCTCTACGAGGACGACGAGGAGATCGTCGACTGGCCCGTCGAAGGCTTTGAGTAGCAACACCTTCCCGGTTCAGGTGGAACCGATCGCTCGCGTCCTGCCGATGCTGTCGGTCCCGCACCTCGACCGCGACTTCGACTACCTGGTGTCGGCGGAGCAGTCCGACGACGCCCAGCCCGGGGTGCGGGTGCGGGTGCGTTTCCACGGGCGGCTGGTCGACGGGTTCGTGCTCGAACGCCGCGCCGACACCGACCACGTCGGCCAGCTCGGTTGGCTCGACCGCGTCGTGTCCCCCGAACCCGTTCTCACCGCGGAGATCCGGCGCCTGGTGGACGCCGTGGCGGCACGCTACGCCGGCACCCGGCCGGACGTGGTGCGCCTGGCCGTGCCACCCCGGCACGCCAAGGTGGAGCGCGAGGCCGCGCCGATCCTGCCGCTGCCCGTCGTCGCGCCCGTCGACGTGAGCGGGTGGGGGACCTACGCCCGCGGCGAGCAGTTCCTGGCCGCCCTGGCGGAATCGCGCGCCGCGCGCGCCGTCTGGCAGGCCCTGCCGGGGGAGTCCTGGGCCGACCGGCTCGCCGAGGCGGCCGCGCAAACGGTCCGGACGGGCCGCGCCGTGCTGGCGATCGTGCCCGACCAGCGCGACCTGGACACCCTCTGGCGGGCCGCGACCGCGCTCATCGACGAAAACAGCGTGGTGGCGCTGTCGGCGGGCCTCGGGCCGGCGGCGCGCTACCGGCGCTGGCTCGCGGGGCTGCGCGGCGGCGCGCGGCTGGTGATCGGCACCCGCAGTGCGGTCTTCGCGCCACTCGCCGACCTCGGCCTGGTCATGGTGTGGGCCGACGCCGACGACTCCCTGGCCGAGCCCCGGGCGCCCTACCCGCACGCCCGCGAGGTGGCGATGCTGCGCGCGCATCAGGCGCGCTGCGCGGCGCTGATCGGCGGCTACGCCCGCACCGCCGAAGCGCACGCCCTGGTGCGCGGCGGCTGGGCGCACGACATCGTCGCGGCGCGGCCGGTGGTCCGCGCCCGCACGCCGCGGGTCGTCGCGCTCGACGACACCGGCTACGCCGAGGAACGTGACCCCGCGGCGCGCACGGCGCGGCTGCCGTCCGTCGCACTGCGCGCCGCCCGCTCCGCGCTCGAATCCGGGGCCCCCGTGCTGGTGCAGGTGCCGCGGCGCGGGTACGTGCCGTCGCTGGCGTGCGGCCGCTGCCGCACGATCGCCCGGTGCCGGCACTGCACGGGACCCCTGTCGCTGCAGGAGCGCGGCGGTGTCGGCGCCGTCTGCCGGTGGTGCGGACGGGCGGAGCCGACGCTGCGGTGCACCCGCTGCGGGTCGGACGCGGTGCGGGCCGTCGTGATCGGGGCACGGCGCACCGCCGAGGAACTCGGCAGGGCGTTTCCCGGCACGCCGGTCGTCACCTCCTCCGGCGAGGCGGTGGTGGGGGAGGTCGGCCCGGGCGCGGCGCTCGTGGTGGCCACGCCGGGTGCCGAGCCCGCCGCTGCGGGCGGGTACGGCGCGGCGCTGCTGCTGGACACCTGGGCGCTCCTGGGCCGCCAAGACCTGCGCGCCGCCGAGGAGGCGCTGTGGCGCTGGATGGGCGCGGCCGCGCTGGTGCGTCCGCGCGGTGACGGCGGTGTCGTGATCGTCGTTGCCGAATCCTCCATCGCCACAGTGCAATCCCTGGTCCGGTGGGACCCGGTGGGGCACGCCGAGGCCGAACTCGCCGCGCGCACCGAGGTCGGTCTGCCGCCCAGCGTGCACATGGCCGCCATCGACGGCAGTTACCCGGCGGTCAACGCGCTGCTCGACGAGTCGCGGTTGCCCGAGGACGCCGAGGTGCTGGGCCCCGTGGATCTGCCGCCGGGGGTGCGCCGCCCGCCCGGGACGCCCGCCGAACTGCCGGTGACGAGGATGCTGGTTCGGGTGCGGCGCGAACACGGCCTGGCGCTGGCGGCTTCGCTGCGCCGGGCCGTGGGCGTGCTCAGCGCCCGCGCGAACCACGAGCCGGTGCGTGTCCAGATCGACCCGCTGAACATCGGGTAGTGATACATGCCGTGCCGCCAGTGACAGTGTGCGTGAGAAACAGTCACTGACTACGACATTAGAAGGCTGTTATGCTTTCTAGTCTTCAGCCCGCGACGGGCCGGAATCGGGCCCAGAGGGAGGGGCGATGGCTGCGGACCATACGACGACGGCTGACGAATCGCTGGACGTGATCACCGACGCATTGCTCACGGCTTCCCGTTTGCTGGTGGCCATTTCGGTGCGTTCCATTGCCCAAGTCGACGAGTCGATCACGATCGCTCAGTTCCGGACCCTCGTGATTCTTTCCAATCGGGGTCCCGTCAACCTGGCCACGCTCGCCGGCCTGCTCGGCGTGCAGCCGTCGGCCACCGGCCGGATGGTGGACCGCCTCGTCGCCGCGGGGCTGATCGACCGGCTCCCGCACCCCACGTCGCGCCGGGAATTGCTCGCCGCGCTGACCAAGCGCGGCCGGGAGGTCGTCCGCCGCGTCACCGCCTACCGGCGCGCCGAGATCGCGGCGATCGTCGAGAAGATGCCGCCGCCCGAGCGGCACGGGCTGGTTCGGGCGCTCACGGCGTTCACCGCGGCGGGCGGCGAGCCCGACGTGCATCTGGACGCCGACGCCGATTTGTAGTCGCCGCACCGGCGCCCGGGTCGGCCATCCCTAGACTGTGCCGGTGCGTCTCGTCTTCGCCGGCACCCCCGAACCCGCGCTGCCCTCGCTGCGCCGCCTGATCGACTCGCCCCGCCATGAGGTGGTCGCGGTGCTGACCCGGCCCGACGCGGCGTCCGGCCGGCGTGGCAGGCCGGAGCCCTCGCCCGTGGCCCGCGAGGCGCTCGACCGCGGGATTCCGGTGTTGCGGCCGTCGCGGCCGAACTCGCCGGAGTTCGTCGCCGAGCTGTCGGAGCTGGCGCCGGACTGCTGCCCCGTGGTCGCCTATGGCGCGCTGCTGCGCGACGACCTGCTGGCGGTGCCCGCGCACGGGTGGGTCAACCTGCATTTCTCCCTGCTGCCCGCCTGGCGCGGCGCGGCACCGGTGCAGGCGGCGATCGCCGCCGGGGACGCGGTCACGGGCGCGACGACGTTCCAGATCGAACCGAGCCTGGACTCCGGACCGGTGTACGGGGTCGTCACCGAGGAGATCCGGCCCACCGACACGGCCGGGGAACTCCTAGCGCGCCTGGCAGATTCGGGTGCGGTGCTGCTCTCGGCGACGCTCGACGGCATCGCCGACGGCACGCTGACCCCGCGACCGCAGTCGGCCGACGGGGTGAGTGTCGCGCCGAAGATCACCGTCGAGGAGGCCCGGGTGCGCTGGGACCTGCCGGCCCAGGTGGTGGAGCGCCGGATTCGCGCCGTGACACCGAACCCCGGCGCCTGGACCCTGATCGGCGACCTGCGCATCAAGCTGGGGCCCGTGCGGGTCGAGGAGCCGCCAATTCCGTTGCAGCCCGGCGCGATCCACGTGGACCGCAAGGGAGTGTGGGTCGGCACCGGATCGCAGCCCGTGCGTCTCGGCCAGATCCAGCCCCCGGGAAAGAAATTCATGAACGCCGTCGATTGGGCGCGCGGTGCCCGGCTCGACCCCGCCGTGCGGGCGTCATGAGCGACAACAGGCCGCAGCGGGCGCACAACCGACCACGCGGCCCGCGACGTCGCAAGCCGCTCGATCCCGCCCGCGCCGCGGCGTTTCAGGTGCTGCGGGCCGTCACCGAGCGCGACGCCTATGCGAACCTGGCCCTGCCCGCGCTGCTGCGCGAGCGCGGCATCACCGGCCGCGACGCGGCCTTCGCCACCGAGCTCACCTATGGGACCTGCCGCACCCGGGGGCTGCTCGATGCGATCATCGGTGCCGCGGCCGGCCGCGCGCCGGACGTCATCGACCCGGTGCTTCTCGACCTGTTGCGCCTGGGGGCTTATCAGCTGCTGCGCACGCGGGTCGGCGAACACGCCGCGGTGTCGACCACGGTCGAACAGGCCGGGATCGAATTCGACTCGGCACGAGCCGGTTTCGTCAACGGCGTGCTGCGGACCATCGCCGGGCGGGACGAACGGTCGTGGGTCGCCGAGCTGGCCCCCGACCGATCGCGCGACCCCGTGGGGCATGCCGCCTTCGTGCACGCACACCCCCGCTGGATCGCCCAGGCGTTCGCCGACGCGTTGGGCGCGGACGCCGCGGAGCTCGAGGCCGTGCTCGCCAGCGACGACGAGCGGCCGCAGGTGCACCTGGCGGCCCGGCCGGGCGCCCTGACCGCCGCCGACCTGGCCGAGGCGGTCGGCGGCACGGTGGGCCGCTTCTCGCCGTACGCGGTGTACCTGCCGGGCGGAGATCCCGGACGGCTGGCCCCGGTGCGCGACGGCGCCGCACTGGTGCAGGACGAGGGCAGCCAGTTGGTGGCCCGCGCGCTGACGCTGGCGCCGGTCGACGGCGACACCGGTCGCTGGCTTGACCTGTGCGCCGGGCCGGGCGGAAAGACCGCGCTGCTGGCCGGGATCGGCGCCGGGTCCGGCGCACGGGTGACCGCCGTCGAACCCGCGCCCCGCCGCGCGGACATGGTGGCGGAGAACACGCGCGGCCTGCCTGTCGACGTCGTGCGCGTCGACGGCCGGGAGAGCGGCCTCGAGCCCGGTTTCGACCGGGTGCTCGTCGACGCTCCCTGCACCGGGCTTGGTGCGTTGCGGCGCCGGCCCGAGGCCCGCTGGCGGCGGCAGCCGGCCGACGTGCCGGCCCTGGCCAAGCTGCAACGCGAATTGCTCGCGGCGGCAATCCAACTCACCCGCCCGGGCGGCGTGGTGCTGTACGCGACCTGTTCGCCTCACCTTGCCGAGACGGTCGGGGTGGTCGCCGACGCGCTGCGCCGTCACCCGGTCGAGGCGCTGGACACCAGGCCGCTGTTCGAGCCCGTCACCGGGCTGGGCGACGGGCCGTACGTCCAGCTGTGGCCGCACCGGCACGGCACCGACGCCATGTTCGCTGCCGCGCTGCGCCGCGTGGCCGTATAGCTCAGTAGTCTGTCGGTCATGCCGCGCAGCACCGGGGGACCGCTTATCGCGCCGTCCATCCTGTCCGCCGATTTCGCCCGCCTGGCCGACGAGGCCGCCGCCGTCCGCGGCGCCGACTGGTTGCACGTCGACGTGATGGACAACCACTTCGTGCCGAATTTGACCATCGGCCTGCCAGTGGTGGAGGCGCTGCTGGCGACCACCAAGATCCCTATGGACTGCCACCTGATGATCGAGGACCCCGACCGCTGGGCGCCGCCGTATGCCGAGGCGGGCGCCTACAACGTCACCTTCCACGCCGAGGCCACCGACAGCCCGGTGAGCGTGGCCCGCGACATCCGCGCCGCGGGGGCCAAGGCGGGCATCAGCGTCAAACCGAAGACACCGCTGGACCCGTACCTCGAGATCCTCCCGCACTTCGACACGTTGCTCATCATGTCGGTGGAGCCCGGGTTCGGCGGCCAGAGCTTCATCCCCGAGGTGCTGAGCAAGGTTCGCACGGCCCGCAAGATGATCGACGCGGGGGAGTTGACGATCCTGGTCGAAATCGACGGCGGCATCAACGCCGACACCATCGAGCAGGCCGCCGAGGCCGGCGTCGACTGCTTCGTCGCCGGGTCGGCGGTGTACGGCGCCGACGACCCGGAGGCGGCCGTGGAGGCGCTGCGCCGGCAGGCCGCCGCGGCGTCGCCGCATCTGGGCGCATGAATCAGCCCACGAACCAACCGCAGTCGGTCGACAGCCTCGAGGCGGCGATGCGGCTGGCGATGGAACAGTCCTACCTCGTCAAGGGCACGACGTACCCGAACCCGCCGGTCGGTGCGGTGATCCTGGACCGGGAGGGCCACGTGGTCGGCGTCGGCGCCACCGAGCCGCCCGGCGGGGACCATGCGGAGGTGTTGGCGCTGCGCCGGGCCGGCGGCCTGGCGGCGGGCGGCATCGCCGTCGTCACGCTCGAGCCCTGCAACCATTTCGGCAAGACGCCGCCCTGCGTGAACGCTCTCATCGAGGCCCGGGTCAGCGCCGTGATCTACGCCGTCGCCGACCCGAACGCCATCGCCGGCGGCGGCGCCGGCCGGCTGCAGGCGGCCGGAGTGCAGGTGCGCTCCGGCGTGCTGGCCGACCAGGTGACCGCCGGGCCCCTGCGGGAGTGGCTGCACAAGGTGCGCACCGGGCTGCCGCACGTGACGTGGAAGTACGCGAGCAGCGTCGACGGCCGCAGCGCCGCGGCGGACGGGTCGAGCCAATGGATCTCCAGCGAGGCTTCGCGCATGGACCTGCACCGGCGCCGGGCGATCGCCGACGCGATCGTGGTGGGGACGGGCACGGTGCTGGCCGACGACCCCATGCTCACCGCCCGCCTGCCCGACGGTTCGCTGGCGCCCCGGCAGCCGCTGCGCGTCGTCGTCGGCATGCGCGAATTGCCCGGTGACGCAAAGGTTCTCAATGACGACTCACGCACCATGGTGATCCGCACGCACGACCCCATGGAGGTGATCAAGGCGGTCTCGGACCGCACCGACGTGCTGCTCGAGGGTGGCCCCACCCTGGCCGGGGCGTTCCTGCGCGCCGGCGCGGTCAACCGCATCCTGGCCTACGTCGCCCCGATCCTGCTCGGGGGGCCGATCACCGCGGTCGACGACGTCGGGGTGCCGACGATCGCGCGCGCGTTGCGTTGGCAGTTCGACGGAATCGACCGCGCCGGGCCGGATCTGGTGCTCAGCCTCGTGCCGCGCTGACGCTCACGGCGTCGGCGCGACCGGCTCCGCCTCGAGGACTTCGGGTTCCTCGGCGTGTTGCTTGCGGCCGCTGACCAGCAGGCCGAGCAGCGCCCCCGCGATACAGATACCGACGGTGACTAAGAAGATGTCGCCGTACATCATTGCGAACGCCTTGAGGTACATCGCCCCCTGCGCGGCCACCCGTTCGAACAGCGTGGCGTTGGGCGGGATCGACGCGTTCAGGTTGGCGACGATCTGGTTGAACCGGTAGAAACCCCAGGCCGTCAGCGCCGCCACGCCGATCAGCATCCCCGTCATGCGGGCGACCACCACCGCCGCCGAGGCGATGCCGTGCTGCGCGGAGGGGACCACCCGCAGGGCCGCCGACGACAGCGGCCCGATCACCAGGCCGAGCCCGATGCCCGCGACCAACAGGTCGGCGTGCAGTGCGGGCACGGTGATCAGGCCGAGGATGTCGTGCTTGCGGTCCATCACGTCCTGGCGCCAGAAGTGGATGAGCCAGTAGCCGTAGGCGGCGATGAGCAACCCGATGAAAATCATTGCGCGGTCGCCGATCAGGGTGGCGATCCATCCGCCGAGCACCGCGCCGATCGGTAGCGCAATCAGGAACCAGAGCAACAACCCGGCCGCCTGGTTCTGGTCCATCTGCAGCACGCCCTGACCGAACAGCTCGACGTCGACCAGCGTCACCATCAGCGCCGCGCCGGCCGCCAACGAGGAGCCCAGCGCGGCGAGGAAGGGCCGGAACTGGACACCGGCCGGGTCGATCAGCCGCGTGCGGGAGCGGCGCTCCCAGACCAGGAACGCCACACCGGCGACGGCCGCGCCGATCACCAGCGGCAATCCGTAGCTGGGCAGCACCTGCTTGCCGTCGGGGTTGGGGTTGTACAGCCCGATCACGGCCAGACCGAGGGCGAGCGCGAGCAGCAGGCCGCCCACCAGGTCGATGCGCTCCGGTTCTTCCGTGCGTTGGCGCGACGGCAGGCTGAACTGGATCATCAGCATCGCGATCAGGGTCAGCGGGACGTTGATCCAGAAGACGTAACGCCAGTCGTGGAACAGCCACACGATGAAGATGCCGTACAGCGGGCCCAGCACGCTGCCCAGTTCCTGCGCGGCGCCGATGCCGCCCAGCACGCCCGCGCGGTTGCGCTGCGACCACAGGTCGGCGCCCAGCGCCAGCGTCACCGGCAGCAGCGCGCCGCTGGCCACGCCCTGCACGGTGCGGCCGGCGATCAGCAGGTGGAAGTCGCCGAACCCGCCGGCCACCGCCGTGATCACCGAGCCGACGATGAACAGGCTCAGGCTCGCCTGCAGGAGCAGCTTGCGGCCGAACCGGTCGGACGCGCGGCCCAGCAACGGCATGGCGGCGATGTAGCCGAGCAGGTACATCGTGACGATCCAGGTGATCCGCTGGAGCTGGTTGATCGGGATCCCGACGTCGTTCATGATGTCGCGCATGATCGTCACGACGACGTAGGTGTCCAGGGCGCCCAGCAGGACGGCGAGGCTGCCGGCGCTGATCGCGACCCGGCGTCCCGTCTGCGCGGTCATGAGGTCACCGGGGGCTTGCTGACCTCGACCGCTTCGTTCCAGTTGGAGAACGTCATCTGGACCGAGTTGCCGGAGCTCTTCTGCAGGTTGGCCTGGACGAGCTGGTGGTCACCGCTCTCCTGGATCCACACGGTGGCCGGCACCGGCTGCGACGCTGAGAAGTTGGGAACCAGCTTGTTCACCGCGTCGGCGGATATCTTGCCGCTGATCTTGATTGTGGTCTGGCCGTTGACGGTCTCGCGGCTCTCGGCCTTGGCGTCGGTGAAGTTGTTCAGCGCGTTGGCCAGGCCGTCGGTCGGGCTGAGGATGATCGACGGGTCGTAGATGTCGGAGGCCTTGCCGAAGTCGCTCCACTTGTTCGGCGTCAGCGTGGCGTAGAGGTCGCCGTCGACGACCGCGAAGTCGACCTGGATGTCAGACCCGCCCAGGGTGATGGTCGCGTTGCCCTTGGCGGCGGTGGCCGGCGAGGTGGTGAGGTCACCGGTCAGCACCTTGATCGGCAGCCCCTGGATCTTCCCGGAGGTTGACAGGACAAGGTGGCCGCTCTTGACCGTCTTGGTCGTCTCGGCCGACTGCTTGAGCAGGGTGTTGGCGTCTGGCAGCGGCGGGCCGCTTTGCTTGGTGCCCGATGAGCAGCCGGCGATCAGGGCGGTGGCGATGCTCAGGGAGGCGAGGACGGCCGTGAGACGGCGGCGGGTCTGCATATCCAGCATCGTAGAGGGTGCCGGTGACCGGCTTCCGAAACGCGGTCGGGGGGCGAGCGCGCTTTGCCGGTTTAACCTGGTGCAATGTTCACCGGAATTGTCGAGGAGCTCGGTGAGGTCACGGGCCGGGAGGTCCTCGCCGACGCCGCACGCCTGAGCATCCGCGGGCCCATCGTGACCGGCGACGCCGGCCATGGCGACTCGATCGCCGTCAACGGTGTGTGCCTGACGGTCGTCGAGTTGCTGCCCGGCGGCGAGTTCACCGCCGACGTGATGGCCGAGACGCTGGATCGGTCCAATCTGGGCGAGCTGCAGGTCGGCAGCCGGGTGAACCTCGAGCGCGCGGCCGCGGTCAACAGCCGGCTCGGCGGGCACATCGTCCAGGGGCACGTCGACGGCACCGGTGAGGTGGTGTCGCGCACGCCGTCCGAGCACTGGGAGGTGGTGCGGATCGAGGTCCCCGCCACGGTGGCCCGCTACGTCGTCGAGAAGGGGTCGATCACCGTCGACGGGATCTCGCTGACGGTCTCCGGGCTGGGCGACTCACCGCGCGACTGGTTCGAGGTGTCGCTCATCCCGACGACCCGGGAGCTCACCACCCTGGGCAGCGCCCCGGTCGGGACGCGGGTGAACCTCGAGGTCGACGTGATCGCCAAATATGTAGAACGGCTGCTCGGCGACCGTTGAGACGGGCCCGTCAGCAGGGTTCGCCCGGCGGCGTCCAGTACGGCTCGCCGGACGGGGTGTAGCAGGGCGGCGGCGCGCCCGGGGGCGGGACCGTCATCGCACCGGCGGGCAGGACCCAGTTGCCCCAGCGTCCCGGATCGGTGCACCCGCCGACGCTCACATGCCGGCCGCCCACATCGGCGCAGGCATCGGCCCGCGCTGTTTGCGGATGGCTTATCCCCGCTGTCACCCCGGCCGCGAACATCAAGGTCACGGCCGGTACCGCCAGTTTTACCGAGATGTTCATGCCGCCAAGGGTAGATTGCTGCGCACCGGAATCGCAGGATTTTCGTCTTCTTCGCGTCGAGACTGCGCCCACGGCGTGTTCGGGGCCCCAATCGCGATCTGGGTTCAGACACGGCGCCGTCACCGCAGGCTCAACGCGTGCGGGCAAGCCCGCCGATACCATTGCGACGAGCGCATCGCTGGGGAGGAGCAGACCGTGAGGATCGCCCGGCCACTTGTCGTTGGCGGCCTCGCGCTGGCCACGCTCCTGGGACCGGCCGGAATCGCCCACGCCGACTTCGCCGCGCAGGAGAAGGAGGCCTGCCGGCTCATGGACGAACCCGATCAGGGGTATGCGCCGGCCGAATACGCCTTCATGACGCTGCGCAGCAAGATGTCGGCCGATCTGGCGCGCGACGTCATGTCCCAGGCGGCCCAGGACTACTGCCCGAACCACATCATCGACTTGCCCGCCAGTTGGCGGTGACCGGGGCGACAACGCGGCGGCAATAACAGCGGCTCCGCGTTGGTTCATACTGAAAGCACACACGCGCCCCTCATGTGGGCCGTGCCCGACAGCAAGGTAGCGACGAAGATGACGAGGTTGGACTCCGTCGAGAGGGCGGTTGCCGACATTGCGGCCGGAAAGGCCGTCATCGTCATCGATGACGAGGACCGCGAGAACGAGGGCGACCTCATCTTCGCCGCCGAGAAGGCAACGCCGGAGCTGGTTGCGTTCATGGTCCGCTACACCTCGGGCTACCTGTGCGTGCCGCTGGACGGCGCGATCTGCGACCGGCTGGGCCTGCTGCCGATGTACGCGGTTAACCAGGACAAGCACGGAACCGCGTACACGGTCACCGTCGACGCACGACTCGGTGTCGGCACCGGAATCTCGGCGTCCGACCGGGCGACCACCATGCGGTTGCTCGCCGACCCCGGCAGCGTGGCCGACGACTTCACCCGGCCCGGGCACGTCGTGCCCTTGCGCGCCAAGGACGGCGGCGTGCTGCGGCGGCCCGGTCACACCGAGGCCGCCGTCGATCTGGCCCGGATGGCGGGCCTGCAACCCGCCGGGGCCATCTGCGAGATCGTCAGCCAGAAGGACGAGGGCGCGATGGCGCAGACCGACGAACTGCGCGTGTTCGCCGACGAGCACGACCTCGCGCTGATCACCATCGCCGACCTGATCGAGTGGCGCCGCAAACACGAGAAGCACATCGAGCGGATCGCCGAGGCGCGGATTCCGACCCGGCACGGGGAGTTTCGGGCGATCGGCTACTCCAGCATCTACGAGGACGTCGAGCATGTGGCGCTGGTTCGGGGCGAGATCGCCGGGCCCAACGCCGACGGCGACGACGTCCTGGTGCGCGTGCACTCCGAGTGCCTGACCGGTGACGTGTTCGGCTCCCGGCGCTGCGACTGCGGTCCGCAACTGGACGCCGCGATGGCGATGGTCGCGCGGGAGGGCCGCGGCGTGGTGCTCTACATGCGCGGCCACGAGGGCCGCGGCATCGGGCTGATGCACAAGCTGCAGGCCTATCAGCTGCAGGACGCCGGCGCCGACACCGTCGACGCCAACCTCAAGCTCGGGTTGCCCGCCGACGCAAGGGATTACGGCATCGGCGCGCAGATCCTCGTCGATCTCGGGGTGCGTTCCATGCGGTTGTTGACCAACAACCCGGCCAAGCGGGTGGGCCTGGACGGGTACGGGTTGCACATCATCGAGCGCGTGCCCCTGCCGGTGCGCGCCAACGCCGAGAACATCCGCTATCTGATGACCAAGCGCGACAAGATGGGCCACGACCTGGCCGGGCTCGACGAGTTCCACGAATCCGTCGACCTGCCGGGCGAATTCGGCGGTGCTCTGTGAGTCCTGCCGCCGGTGTGCCGGAGGTGCCGGAGTGTGACGCGTCCGGGCTGCGGGTCGGCATCGTCGCCAGCACGTGGCACCCCGAGATCTGCGACGCCCTGCTGGACGGGGCGCGCAAGGTGACCGCCGAGTCCGGCGTCGTGAACCCCACCGTGGTGCGGGTGCTCGGCGCGATCGAGATTCCGGTCGTGGCACAGGAATTGGCGCGCAACCATGATGCGGTCATCGCGCTGGGCGTCGTGATACGGGGCGCGACACCGCATTTCGAGTATGTGTGTGACGCGGTCACTCAGGGCCTCACCCGCGTCGCGCTCGACGCGTCGACACCGGTGGCCAACGGCGTGCTGACGACCAACACCGAGGAGCAGGCGCTGGAGCGGGCCGGCCTGCCGTCGTCGGCCGAGGACAAGGGCGCCCAGGCGGCCGGGGCGGCGCTGACGGCCGCGCTGACCCTGCGCGACCTGCGCGCCCGGTCGTGACTCAGCCCGAGCGCTGGGATGCCGAGTTGCGCCCGCACCGGACGCCGAAATTCGTCTACTTCGCGGCGTTTTGCATCGCGGCCATCCACATCGCGGTCGGGGTGCTGCTGAAGGCCAGGTCCAGCGGCGTGGTCTTCCAGACCGCCGACCAGGTCGCGATCGGCGGGCTGGGTCTGATCATCGCCGGTGTCGTGCTGTTGTTCGCGCGGCCGCGCCTGCGGGTCGGTCCCGCCGGCCTGGCGGTGCGTAATCTGCTGGGCTACCGGCTGATTCGCTGGGCGGATATCGTCGGGGTGTCGTTCCCGGCCGGTCGCCGCTGGGCCCGGGTCGACCTGCCCGACGACGAGTACATTCCGGTGATGGCGATCCAGGCGGTCGACAAGGACCGCGCCGTGGAGGCCATGGACACGGTGCGGTCGTTGATGGCGCGCTACCGGCCGGAGACGCGCACGCGCTGATCGCGCTACCATCAGCCGATGGCTCGTGTTGCGGGGGTGACCGCGGCCGCCGTCGCGGTGGTGACGCTGGCGGCATGCTCGACTTCGGTGCAGGGTAAGGCAATTCGTGCACCCGGTGAGGCGACGGTTTCGTCGTCGGCGACGTTTCGGCCCGCGCACCCACCCGTCGCCGCGCGTGATCTGCTGCTGCAGAACGGTGATGTCACGCCCCTGGGTCCGGTCACCGCGGCCCCCATCGGCGACTCCTACTTCACCAGCGCCCAGCCGCCGGAGTGCTCGGCGGCGTTGTTGTTCGAGAACTCGCCGCTGCGGCCACCCGGGTTGTCCGATCACGCCGAATCGTCGTATCGGGTCACCGGTTCGGCGTTGTACGCCGAGGCGGTCGACCGGTACGACCGGGACCTCAACGTTCACGACGTGGTGTGGAACGGTTTCCGTGACATCGCCAACTGCCGCGGCGACGCCGTGGGTGTGGCCCCGCAAGGGCAGGCGCCGCCGCTGCACCTCAGCTTGTTCAGCACCGGTGACGGCGTCCTGACGTGGACCATGACGCGGCCGGACTGGACCTGCGACTACGGGCTGGCCGTCCTTCCCCGGCTGACCGCGCTGCTCTCGGCCTGCGACGCCAAACCCGGCTTCCCCATGGCGGATTGGGCCGCCAAGCGGCGCTCGCAGATCGACGGCCGGACCGCCTGACGCAACGCAAGGATTTCGCAAGCGCTCGCGTCTAGCCTTCCCGGCTATGAACGTGCAAACCTATGTCGCTCGCCTCGCCGCGCGGGCCTTGGTGGCCGGCGGTCTGGGTCTGGCCTGTCTCGGCCCGGCCGCGGGAACCGCCGGGGCGCTACCGGCACCCATGCCGCTCGACGCCTGGCCGGGTTGCCCGAACGACCACCCGGAGGGCCCGTGTCACTGGTGCCCTGGCCAGCCCCTGCCCCCGACCGGCAATCACGTCACCAACCCGGTGATCTGGGACAACAACATCTGCCACACCTACTATTACGTGTACTTCGGGCAGGGCAACGTCGCCCAGAACATCTGGGACGGCGAAAACCCGCCGCCGCCCCCTCCGCCGGCGCCACCGGGTCTGATCAACAAGGACAACTGCCAGCAGATCCTCGGGATGTTCTGCCCGCACGCCTGACGGGTCTCACCAGCCCCACTCGTCGTCGTCGAGCACGTCGACGGTGAGGTCGTTGTCGGCAGGGCCCTTGGTGCCGTAGGCGAACGTGAGCATGGTGCGTTCGTCGTCGAGGCATTCGACGCCCACGACGGTGGCGTGGCCGATCTTCATGCGGATCCTGTCGCCGGGCTTCAATTCGTCAACACGTTTGAGCGGCACGTTCACCCGTCACGCTGGTCGCTGGTTCCCTGGTGTCGGGCATGAGACACAGGATGACAGGCCGCAGGTCCGCCGGTGACCATAACGGCGGAGGAACGGAAGGCTCAGTCCAGGACCCAGGCGACGAAGTCGGTCACCGCGTTGAGCACTCGGCGGGGCCACGTCTCCTCGGTGCCGTGCTTCTTCCCGCCGTGTCTCGCGCTCGGGAGGGGGTCCGCCGACGGGCGCGCGGCCGGCCCCGAAACCAGCTGCGTGGCCACGACGTCGAGGAACGCGTCGACCTCGTCCTCGTTGTAGCCGCGCTTCCCGATCGGCGGCTTGGAGAAGGCGACGGTGCGGACGTCGTCCGCGGTGAGTGGGGGCATCGCCGAACCGCGCAGGGTCGCCTCGATGCGGTCGAGGAATGCGTCGACCTCGTCCTCGTTGTAGCCGCGCTTCCCGATGGGTGGCTTGGAGAAGGCGACGTCGTGCACCTGCGCGGCGGAGAGGCGGCCCGGCTCGGCCGGCACGCTGAGCCGGTTCTCAAGATCCGAGATGCGCCGCTCGGGGTCGTCGTGATCCATGAGGGAATGGTGGCACCGACGAACTCCGGCGGCCAATAGTCGTGTCCCCGGGGACCACTAGCCTGGATGGGTGCCCGATCCCGCCACGTACCGCCCCGCGCCCGGGTCGATCCCGGTCGAGCCGGGCGTCTACCGGTTCCGGGACCCGCACGGGCGCGTCATCTACGTGGGTAAGGCCAAGAGCCTGAGGAGCCGGCTGACGTCCTACTTCCAGGACATCTCCGCCCTGCATCCGCGCACCCGGCAGATGGTGACCACCGCGGCCAAGGTCGAGTGGACGGTGGTCAACACCGAGGTCGAGGCGCTGCAGCTCGAATACAACTGGATCAAGGAGTTCGACCCGCGGTTCAATGTCCGCTACCGCGACGACAAGTCCTATCCGGTGCTGGCCGTCACGCTCAACGAGGAATACCCCCGGCTCATGGTCTACCGCGGCCCGCGGCGCAAAGGGGTGCGTTACTTCGGTCCTTACTCGCACGCGTGGGCCATCCGCGAGACGCTGGACCTGTTGACCCGGGTCTTCCCGGCCCGGACGTGCTCCAACGGAGTGTTCAAGCGCCACAGGCAGATCGACCGCCCCTGCCTGCTGGGCTACATCGACAAGTGCTCGGCGCCGTGCGTGAACCGGGTCAGCGCCGCAGAGCACCGGCAGATCGTCGACGACTTCTGCGATTTCCTGTCCGGCAAGACCGACCGGTTCGCCCGCGAGCTGGAGCAGCAGATGAACGCCGCGGCCGAGGAACTCGACTTCGAGCGGGCCGCCCGGCTCCGTGACGACCTGGGCGCCCTCAAACGCGCGATGGAGAAGCAGGCCGTCGTGCTGGGCGACGGCACCGACGCCGACGTGGTCGCGTTCGCCGACGACGAGCTCGAGGCGGCGGTGCAGGTGTTCCACGTCCGCGGCGGACGGGTGCGCGGCCAGCGCGGCTGGATCGTCGAGAAATCCGGCGACCCGGGGGAGTCCGGCGAGGAGCGGCTGGTCGAGCAGTTCCTCACGCAGTTCTACGGCGAGCAGGCCGAATTGGGTGGTGCCGCCGACGAATCCGCCAACCCCGTACCGCGCGAGGTGCTGGTGCCGTGCCTGCCGTCGAACTCCGAGGAGCTGTCCAGCTGGCTGTCCGGCCTGCGGGGCTCGCGGGTGGTGCTGCGGGTGCCGCGCCGCGGTGACAAGCGCGCGCTGGCCGAGACGGTGCAGCGCAACGCGAAAGAGGCGCTGCAGCAACACAAGCTGAAGCGCGCCGGCGACTTCAACGCCAGATCGGCGGCGCTGCAGAGCATTCAGGACGCACTCGGCCTGTCCGAGGCGCCGCTGCGCATCGAGTGCGTCGACGTCAGCCACGTGCAGGGCACCGACGTCGTGGGCTCGCTGGTGGTGTTCGAGGACGGCCTGCCCCGCAAATCGGACTACCGGCACTTCGCGATCCGCGAAGCCGCCGGTCAGGGCCGCTCGGACGACGTCGCCTCCATCGCCGAGGTGACCCGCCGCAGGTTCCTGCGGCACCTGAGCGATCGCAACGATCCCAATGTGCTGTCGCCGGAAGGCAAGTCCCGCAAGTTCGCGTACCCGCCCAACCTGTACGTCGTCGACGGCGGCGCCCCACAGGTCAACGCGGCCAGCGCCGTGCTCGAGGAACTCGGCATCACCGACGTGGCGGTGATCGGCCTGGCCAAGCGGCTGGAGGAGGTGTGGGTGCCATCCGAGCCGGATCCGCTCATCATGCCGCGCAACAGCGAGGGTCTGTACCTGCTGCAGCGGGTGCGCGACGAGGCCCACCGGTTCGCCATCGCCTACCATCGCAGCAAGCGATCCAAGCGAATGACCGCGTCGGTGCTCGATTCGGTGCCAGGATTGGGTGAGCATCGCCGCAAGGCGCTGGTCACGCATTTCGGATCGATAGCCCGCCTCAAGGAGGCCACCGTCGAGCAAATCACCGCCGTACCGGGGATCGGCGTGGCCACCGCCACGGCCGTCCTCGAGGCGCTGCGACCCGAAGCGCCCGGAGCTGCCGAATGACGGGTGACCTCACCGACAGCCACCCGGGCTCCACGAACGAAGGCGCCGCGGCGGACATCGACGTCGTCCTGGTGACCGGGCTGTCGGGCGCCGGGCGCGGCACCGCCGCCAAGGTCCTGGAGGACCTGGGCTGGTACGTGGCCGACAACCTGCCGCCGCAGCTCATCACCCGCATGGTGGACTTCGGGCTCACGGCCGGCTCCCGGATCACGCAGCTGGCCGTCGTCATGGACGTGCGGTCGCGGGGTTTCACCGGCGACCTGGACGAGGTGCGCACCGAGCTGGCCACCCGCAACATCACCCCGCGGGTGGTGTTCATGGAGGCGTCCGACGACATGCTGGTGCGCCGCTACGAGCAGAACCGGCGCAGCCACCCGCTGCAGGGCCAGCAGACGCTGGCCGAGGGGATCGCCGCCGAGCGCCGGATGCTGGCCCCGGTGCGGGCCACGGCCGACCTGATCATCGACACGTCGACGCTCTCGGTGCGGGGCCTGCGGGAAAGCATCGAGCGCGCGTTCGGCGGGGACGCGGGGGCCTCCACCAGCGTCACCGTGGAGTCCTTCGGGTTCAAGTACGGCCTGCCGATGGACGCCGACATGGTGATGGACGTGCGGTTCCTGCCCAATCCGCACTGGGTCGACGAGTTGCGCCCCCTCACGGGTCAGCACGCGGCGGTGCGCGACTACGTGCTGAGCCAGCCCGGCGCGGCCGAGTTCCTGGACGCCTACCATCGACTCCTGTCCCTGGTCGTCGACGGCTACCGGCGGGAGGGCAAGCGGTACATGACGGTCGCGATCGGCTGCACCGGCGGCAAGCACCGCAGCGTCGCGATCGCCGAGGCCCTGGCGCAGCTGCTGCAGACCGATGCGCGGCTGGCGGTGCGGGCGCTGCACCGGGATCTGGGCCGCGAATGACTCAACCGATCAACAGGGGCATCGTCGCGCTCGGGGGCGGGCACGGCCTGTACGCGACGCTGTCCGCGGCGCGCCGGCTGACCCACCACGTCACCGCCGTGGTGACCGTCGCCGACGACGGCGGTTCGTCCGGCCGGCTGCGTAGCGAGCTGGGCGTGGTGCCCCCGGGCGACCTGCGAATGGCGTTGGCGGCGTTGGCATCCGACAGCCCCCACGGGCGGCTGTGGGCGACGATCCTGCAGCACCGGTTCGGCGGCGACGGCGCGCTGGCCGGGCATCCGGTGGGCAACCTGCTGCTGGCCGGGTTGTCCGAGGTGCTGGCCGATCCGGTCGCGGCCCTCGACGAGCTCGGGCGCATCCTCGGCGTCAGGGGCCGGGTGTTGCCGATGTGTCCCATCGCCCTGCAGATCGAGGCCGACGTGTCCGGCCTGGAGACGGATCCACGCATGTTCCGGCTGATCCGAGGTCAGGTGGCGATCGCGACCACCCCGGGCAAGGTGCGGCGGGTGCGGCTCCTTCCGCCCGACCCGCCGGCGACGAGGCAGGCCGTCGACGCGATCATGGCCGCCGACCTGGTGGTGCTGGGGCCGGGGTCGTGGTTCACCAGCGTCATCCCGCACGTGCTGGTTCCCGGCCTCGCGGCGGCGTTGCGGGCCACCACCGCCCGGCGGGCGCTTGTGCTCAACCTGGTGGCCGAGCCGGGGGAGACGGCCGGGTTCTCGGTCGAGCGCCACCTGCACGTCCTGGCCCAGCACGCGCCCGGTTTCACGGTGCACGACATCGTCATCGACGCCGACAGCGTGCCGAGTGAGCGGGAACGCGACCAACTGCGTCGCACGGCGACGCTGCTTCAGGCCCAAGTCCACTTCGCCGACGTGGCCCGACCTGGTACACCTTTACATGATCCGGGCAAGCTCGCGGCGGCCCTGGACAGTGTCCTGGCGGTCCATCGAGGCGCGGGGGCGCCTTCGGTCACGGCCACCGCGGAAGTCCGGGTCGACGGTGCAAGTCCAACCGAGGGGTGACGGCGCGTGGCGATGACGACCGAAGTCAAGGACGAACTGAGTCGTCTGGTGGTGAAGTCGGTCAGCGCGCGCCGCGCCGAGGTCACCTCCCTGCTCAGGTTCGCCGGCGGCCTGCACATCGTGGGGGGCCGGGTGGTCGTGGAGGCCGAGGTCGACCTGGGGAACATCGCGCGGCGCCTGCGCAAGGACATCTTCGAGCTCTACGGCTACAACGCGGTGGTGCACGTGTTGTCGGCCAGCGGAATTCGCAAGAGCACCCGCTACGTGCTGCGGGTCGCCAACGACGGCGAGGCGCTGGCCCGCCAGACCGGCCTGCTGGACAACCGCGGGCGTCCGGTGCGGGGGCTGCCCGCCCAGGTCGTCGGCGGCAGCGTCGCCGACGCCGAAGCCGCCTGGCGCGGCGCCTTTTTGGCGCACGGCTCGCTGACCGAGCCGGGCCGCTCGTCGGCGCTGGAGGTCAGCTGCCCCGGCCCGGAGGCCGCGCTGGCGCTGGTGGGTGCTGCGCGCCGTCTCGGGGTCAGCGCCAAGGCCCGCGAGGTGCGCGGCGCCGACCGGGTGGTGGTGCGCGACGGCGAGGCGATCGGCGCCCTGCTCACCCGGATGGGCGCGCAGGACACCCGGCTGGTGTGGGAGGAACGGCGCATGCGCCGCGAGGTCCGGGCGACGGCCAACCGGCTCGCCAACTTCGACGACGCCAACCTGCGCCGCTCGGCGCGCGCCGCTGTCGCGGCGGCGGCCCGGGTCGAGCGAGCGCTGGAGATCCTCGGCGACACGGTCCCCGACCACCTGGCCCAGGCCGGCAAGCTGCGCGTCGAGCACCGGCAGGCGTCGCTGGAGGAGCTCGGCCGGCTCGCCGACCCGCCAATGACGAAAGACGCTGTGGCGGGCCGTATTCGGCGCCTGCTGTCGATGGCCGACCGCAAGGCGAAGGTCGACGGCATTCCCGACACGGAGTCGGCCGTGACGCCGGACCTATTGGAGGACGCCTGAGCTAGGGCTACGGTCAACCCATGAAGCGGCTTTCGAGTGTTGACGCGGCGTTCTGGTCTGCCGAGACCGCGGGCTGGCATATGCACGTGGGCGCCCTGGCGATCTGCGATCCGCGCAAGGCGCCCGAATACAGCTTCCAGCGCGTCCGCGAGCTGATCGAGGAGCGCCTGCCCGAGTTGCCGCAGCTGCGGTGGCGGGTCACGGGAGCGCCGCTCGGGCTCGACCGGCCCTGGTTCGTCGAGGACGAGGACCTCGACATCGACTTCCACATCCGCCGCATCGGCGTTCCCGCGCCGGGCGGCCGGCGCGAGCTCGAGGAGCTCGTCGGGCGGCTGATGTCCTACAAGCTCGACCGCTCCCGGCCGCTGTGGGAGATGTGGGTCATCGAGGGCGTCGAGGGCGGGCGCATCGCCTCGCTGACCAAGATGCACCACGCCATCGTCGACGGGGTCTCGGGCGCCGGCCTGGCCGAGATCCTCCTGGACGTCGAGCCCGAGCCGCGCCCGCCGTCCAACAACGGGGCGGTGGACTCGCTCGCCGGGTTCCAGCTGCCGGGCCTCGAGCGGCGCGCGATCGGGGCGCTCATCAACGTCGGGGTCAAGACGCCGTTCCGCATCGCCAGGCTCGTCGAGCAGACGCTGCGCCAGCAGATCGCCACCTTCGGCATCCGCAGCCGCCCGCCGGGCTACTTCGAGGCGCCGGTGACGCGGTTCAATGCGCCCGTGTCGCCGCACCGCCGCATCACCGGCTGCCGGGTGGAGCTGGCCAGGGTGAAGGCGGTCAAGGACTCCTTCGGGGTGAAGCTCAACGACGTGGTGCTCGCGCTGGTGGCCGGCGCCGCGCGCGAATACCTCGACAAGCGTGGGGAATTGCCGACCAAGCCACTGATCGCCCAGATCCCGGTGTCGACCCGCACCGACGACAGCAAGAGCGACGTCGGCAACCAGGTGAGCTCCATGACGGTCACCCTGGCCACCCACATCGACGACCCGGCCGAGCGGCTGCGCGCCATCCACGAGAGCACGCAGAGCGCCAAGGAGATGGCCAAGGCGCTGTCCGCGCACCAGATCATGGGCCTCACCGAGACCACCCCGCCCGGGCTGCTGCAGCTGGCGGCGCGCGCCTACACGGCCAGCGGGCTGTCACGGAATCTCGCGCCCATCAACCTGGTGGTGTCCAACGTTCCGGGGCCGCCGTTCCCGCTCTACATGGCCGGCGCCAAGCTGGACTCCCTGGTGCCGCTCGGGCCGCCGGTCATGGATGTCGCCCTGAACATCACGTGCTTCTCCTATCAGGACAACCTCGACTTCGGCTTCGTGACGACGCCGGAGGTGGCCAACGACATCGACGACATGGCGGACGGCATCGAGCCGGCGCTCACCGAACTCGAGAACACGGCGGCGCTCGACTAGCGCATGGCGGGACGGCCGAACAAAGCGCAGGCGGGCTCGACCGGCGACAGCTACCACCACGGCGATCTGCGCCGGGCGCTGCTCGACACGGCGGTGGAGCTGGCGAGGGCGGGCGGGCCCGACGCGGTCGTGATGCGCGACGTGCAGCGGCGGGTCGGCGTCAGCAACGCGGCGGCCTACCGGCACTACTCCGACCGCGACGCGCTGATGGCCGCCGTCATCGCGCACGCCCTGCGGCAACTGGCGGCCAGCATGAAGACCGCCATCGCGGCAACGCCCGAGCGCGGACCACGCAACCGGCGGGCGCTGGCGCGATTCCGCGCGACGGGCCAGGCGTATATCGACTTCGCGCTCGCCGAGCCCGGCCTGTACCGCACGGCGTTCGCGCCGCACCCGGCGGGGCGGCAGCCGGTGCACGGCCCCGAAGACGTTGCGGAGCAGGATCATCCGTTCAACATCCTGCGGCAATGCGTCGACGACCTGGTCGCCACCGGGGTACTCGCCGCCCGTCAGCGCGAGGGCGTCGACGAGGCGGCATGGGCGGCGGTGCACGGCCTCGCGACGCTGTTCCTCGACGGGCCGCTCAGCACGTTGGGCACGGGAGAGAAGAAGCGGATCTCCGACCGGCTGCTGGACACGATCGAACGGGGCGTCGGATCGGCCTGAGAAAGTTGACGGCGTTAACATTGCGGCGCTAGTCTGGATCGATGGACCGCTTCGCAGGCCGGTACGGGCCGTGGGCATTGATCACCGGCGCCAGCGAGGGGATCGGCCGCGAGCTCGCCACCGCGGTCGCCCGCCGCGGCCTCAACGTGGCGCTCGTCGCCCGGAGAACGTCTCGGCTGCAACATCTTTCGCAGGAGATCCGCGAGGCCCACGGCGTGCAGACTCAGATCCTCGCCGCCGACCTGGCGCAACCGGACGCGGTTCGCCGCCTCGCCGAACAGACCCGCGACCTCGACGTGGGACTGCTCGTGCTGGCCGCCGGATTCGGCACGAGCGGCCCGCTGACGGACTCGGCGCCGGACACGCAACTGGAGATGATCGCGGTGAACGTCGCCGCGGTGACCGCGCTCGCGCGGGCGTTCGCGCCGCGCCTGGTGGCCCGTGGCCACGGGGGAGTCGTGCTGTTCGGGTCGATCCTCGGCTGGCAAGGGGTGCCCGGCCAGGCGACCTATGCCGCCACCAAGGCGTACGTTCAGGCGTTCGCGGAGGGGCTGCGCGCCGAGTTGCGCCCCGACGGCGTGGACGTGCTGTCGGTGGCGCCGGGTCCCGTCCACACGGGCTTCGCCGCCCGCGCCGGCCTGAGCATGACGTCGGCCGACACCCCGGACGTCGTCGCCAAGGCGGCGCTGGCGGCGCTGGGGCGGCGGACCACCGTCGTGCCGGGAACACGGGCCAAGCTGCTGACCGCGGCGCTGGCGTCGCTGCCGCGGCGCTACCGCACGGCGATCCTGGGAAGCGTGATGCGACGCATGCGCAGTCCCGAGCGCGCCGCGGCCGCCTACGGCTAGCCGGTCGGCCGGTTCGTCGCGTACACCCACGACAGGAACCGCGCGACCGCCTCGGCCGACCGGTGGGCGCGCGGTGAGCCGAAGATGTCGAAAGCGTGCTGCGCGCTCGGCAGTTCGGCGTAGGCGACCGGGGACTTCGACACCGCCCGCAGCTCGTCGACGAACTCGCGAGCCTCTTCCACCGGGATGAGCGAGTCATTGGTGCCGTGCAGGACGAAAAACGGTGGCGCGTCGGGACTCACGTAGCGAATCGGCGAGGCGTCGAGATAGATGTGGCGATGGGTGTCGAGTTTGCGCTTGACGACGAGCCGTTCGAGCACCTCGATGAACTCTTCTCGCCCGTCGGCGTCCGTCGAATACCAGTCGTAGCGGCCGTAATACGGGACGGCCGCCACCACGGACGTGTCGGCCTCCTCGAATCCCGGCTGGAACTTGGGGTCGTTCGGGCTCAGCGCGGCCAGGGCCGACAGGTGACCGCCGGCCGAGCCGCCGCTGATCGCCACGAAGTTCGGGTCGCCGCCGTAGCGCACGATGTTCTCCTTCACCCACGCCAGCGCGCGCTTGACGTCGACGATGTGATCGGGCCAGGTGTGCCAGGGGGAGACGCGGTAGTTCATCGACACGCACACCCAGCCGCGCGACACCAGGTGGCTCATCAGCGGATAGGCCTGGGGGCGGCGCCAGCCGATCATCCATGCGCCGCCGGGCACCTGCAGCAGCACCGGCGCCTTGCCGTCACGCGGCAGGTCGCTGCGGCGCCAGATGTCGGCGAGGTTGGCCCGGCCGTGCGGGCCGTAGGACACGATGTTCTGCTTGTCCACGTAACGGCGCCGGGCCACGGTGGTGCGCAGGGGCAGCTGTCGGCGCCCGGCGCGCGGTCCCGAGAGTTCGGTTGGCAGCGAGGCCAATTCGTCGGCGTAGTCGAGGCCGAGCTGTTCCTGCAGCCCGGCCTCCAGCACCGGCCCCGGGGTTTTCGCGCCGAGGTAGGCGATCGCACCCAGGATCGGCCAGGACGCGGCCGTCATCGCCAGCGCCAGCTTGCCGGTGCGACCGGCGAAGTCGCCGCGCCGGCCGCGGCGGACGGCATCGAGCATCGAGGCGGCGGCGTACAGGGCCGGCACCTCCGACGTCGGCCAACCGAACCAGAACACCAGCACCGAGGCGTAGGTGTTGCGGCTCAACGGGCGTAACCCGTTGGCGGCGTTGGCCAGTTCGAGCGCCGCGCGCGTCAGCGGCCGGGGGCGGCGGGCCCATGCGAACCTCACGAGCCGCCTACCCGCGCCTGCAGCTCGTTGCGCAGGATCTTGCCGGTGCTGCCGCGGGGCAGCTCGTCGAGGACGGCTATCTCGCGGGGCACCTTGTAGTTGGCCAGGTTGTCGCGCACGTGCTGCTTGAGGGTGTCGGGGGTGGCCGAAGCGCCGGCATTGAGGACGACGAAGGCCGCCAGCCGCTGTCCATACTGCTGGTCGTCGACGGCGATCACCGTCGCCTCCGCGACGTCGGGGTGGGCGGCCAGTACCTTCTCGACCTCGATCGGGTAGACGTTCTCTCCACCGGAGACGATCATCTCGTCGTCGCGGCCGACGACGAACAGCCGGCCGGCGTCGTCGAGGTAGCCCACATCGCCCGACGACATGAAGTCGGCGTGAAAGTCCTTGGTGCTGCCCGAGGTGTAGCCGTCGAACTGGGTGTCGTTGCGCACGTAGATGGTTCCCACCTCGCCGGTGGGCAGCTCGTTGAATTCCGGGTCCAGGATCCGGATCTCGGTGCCGTCGGCGGGGCGACCCGCGGTGTCGGGCGCGGCGCGCAGGTCCTGCGGGGTGGCGGTGGCGATCATGCCGGCCTCGGTGGCGTTGTAGTTGTTGTAGATCACGTCGCCGAACTCGTCCATGAACGCCAGGACCACGTCGGGCCGCATCCGGGAACCGGACGCCGCGGCGAACCGCAGGGTGCGGCCGCTGTAGCGCCTGCGGACGTCGGCCGGCAGCTCCATGATGCGGTCGAACATGACCGGCACCACGATCAGCCCGGTCGCCCCATACCGATCGACGAGGTCGAGGGTGGCCTCCGGGTCGAACTTGCGGCGGGTGACCACCGTGCACGCCATGGACGCGGCGAACACCAGCTGCGAGAAGCCCCACGCGTGGAACATCGGCGCCACGATCACCGTGGTCTCCCCGGTACGCCAGGGCGTGCGGTCCAGGATGGCCTTCAGCGTGCCGACACCGGCGTTGCCGCCGGACTGCTTGGCGCCCTTGGGTGTTCCGGTGGTGCCGGAGGTGAGCAGGATCATCCTGCCCTTCTTGCCGGTGCGCTCGGGTTGCTGACCGGCGTGGTCGTCGACGAGCTTGTCCACCGTCAGCTCGTGCGGGCCGTCGGCCCACGCGACGATCCGGGTGGCGCCCGGCTTGTCCGCGAGCGCCCGGTCCACCGTCTCGGTGAACTCCTCGTCGTAGATGACGGTGTCGACGCCCTCACGGTTGACGACGTCGGCGAGCGCCGGCCCGGCGAATGAGGTGTTGAGCAGCAGGATGTCCGCGCCGATCCGGTTGGCCGCGACCAGCGACTGGACGAACCCCCGGTGGTTGCGGCACATGATGCCGATGACGGTGGGCCGGCCGCCTGGCAGTTGCTGCAGCGCGGCGGCCAGCGCGTCGCTCTGCTCGTCGAGCTGCCCCCAGGTCAGGGTGCCCAGCTCGTCGATCAGTCCGGGTCGGTCCGGGCAACGCTGTGCCGCCGCGGCGAAACCCGAGGTGATGCCGAGGCCTTCGCGGCGCATGGCGGCGGCGATCTTCAGGTAGCGGTCGGGCCGCATCGGCGCGATGATGCCGGCGCGCCGCAGGGTCGCTACGAGGCCGACGGCCTGGCCGAGACGAGTTGCCATGGGTCAGCCCAGGATTGGGAAGCGTCGCGTGGCGGCCAGCGCGGTGAGGGCCTCCTGCATCACCGTCCGCACGTGCTCGTCGACCTCGTCGATGTCCGGGTCGTCGCCGAACGTCGCGGCGATGTCGATCGGCGGCAGCACCTGCGTCACGATCTTCGTCGGCAGCGGGACATTGGGCGGGATGACGGCGCTGAACCCGAACGGGAAGCCGAACGACATCGGCAGAATGTCGCTGCGCAGCAAGCGTTTCACGCCGAGGCGCTCGGCCAGCCAGGTACCCCGCGACAGGTAGAGCTGGGTCTCCTGGCCGCCGATCGACACGGCCGGCACGATGGGCACGCCCGCCTCGATCGCCGTCCTCACGTAGCCCTTGCGGCCGTTGAAGTCGATGACGTTCTCCGACAGCGTCGGCCGGTAGGCGTCGTAGTCGCCGCCCGGAAAGACGATCACGACGCCGCCGGAGCGCAGCGCCGCGTCGGCGTTCGCCCGGTTGGCGCGGATGTAGCCGGTGCGCCGGAGGAGCTGCCCGCTGGGGCCGGCCATCAAGATGTCGTGGCTCAGCGTGTACACCGGCCGGTCGTAGCCGAACTTCTGGTAGAAGTCGACGCTGAACACCGGGACGTCCATCGGGAACATGCCACCGGAGTGGTTGCCGACGACCAGAACCCCGCCGGGCGGGAACGAATCGAGGCCCCGGACTTCCGACCGGAAATACGTCTTGAGGAACGGGCGCATCACGCTGACCATGCGCCGGGTCATGCCGGGGTCGAACTTGTCGAGGTCCCCGGTGTCTGGCTTGTCGCTCACGTTCTCCCCTCGAGCCTCCGGCCGGCGGCGCCGCCGCGTCGAATCGATGGTAGCGACCGGGCACTGGGCCGCCGTCAACGCGTTTGGAAATTGGGCGACCAGGGCATATGGTGCCCGCCGGATACTGGCGCTATGGTTACCAAGCCCACCGAGGGCCCACCAGGGCCCACGCAGGCCGCAGGCCCCGCTCGAGTGAGGAGACCACGATGGAATTCGCAGGTTTGTCTCACGGACACGGCGCCCGGCCCGGCGTCACGCGCGGCCCTCGCAACCCCCGTGAGCAGCGCGTCCACCGGCCGGGTCCGGCCGGCGTCCCGCGCCACGCCGGCGTCGGGAGCCCCGCCCCGTCACCCGGCGGGGAGCTGCCCGCGGACCACCAGCAGGCCGATTACTTTCTGCGGTTGCTCATCCAGAACCGCCGGCTCATCGACCACCGGATCGACGAGTACCGCAAGGCGGTCGCGGTCGCCGAGGCCAAGGGCGATGCGGACGGCGTCCGGACCTTCAACCGCATGACGTTCGCCGAACAACAGGATCGCCAGGCCCTTGACGGCATGATCGACAGCCTGCGACGGCGCTTCCCGCGTCGGGCCCCGGGGGACGGCACGACGAAGACCGCGCCGTCGCTCGCGGGCCGCTAGGCCGGCACCGGCGCGGTCTGAGGCGGGCAGGTGACCGGCGTCGGCGGCCCGCCGGTCTCGGTGGTGGCCCGGCAGATGTACGCCGATCGCGAGGACTTCATCGCCGATCTCGTCGCCGTGACCCTGACGCAGATCCGGGCGCTGGACCACGACGCCCGCCTCGCGGACCTGTTGAGGGCGAGCATCACCGAAAACGTCGTGGCGGCAATCCATTACCTCGATCTGGACGCGCCGGAGATCCCGCCGGGAGCGCCGGCCGCGGCGCTGGGGTATGCGCGCACGCTCGCGCAGCGCGACGTCCCCCTGTCGGCGTTGATCCGGGCGTATCGGATCGGACATGCGCGCTTCCTGGACGCCGCCATGCGACACGCCTCCGCGCTGCCGGGCCACGACCGGGTGGCGGCGATCGTGGAGCTGGTGAACCGGTCGGCGCGCTGGATCGACCTGGTATGCGACCAGGTCGGCGTGGCCTACGAACGGGAACGCGACCGGTGGGTCAGCCGGCGCAGCGGCCTGCGCCAGCAGTGGGTCGGCCAGGTGATCGCCGGCAACCCGATCGATGTCACCCGCGCGGAGGAGGCGTTGGGCTACCGATTGGGCGGAACGCACATCGCGGCGGTGCTGTGGGCGGACGCCGACGTGCCCACCCCGGAGGTGGTGGAGTTGTTCGACCGAGCGCGGTCGGTGCTGGCCACGGCACTGGGCGCGATCGGCCCCGCGCTCATGGTGCCCACCGACGAACGCGAGGCGCGGCTGTGGTTTTCGGTGCGCTCGGCGGAACTGGCGTCCACGTCGCGGGTGCGCTCAGCGGTCGAGAAGGCCGGGATCAAGGTGCACGTGGCCTTCGGTGACGTGAGCGACGGGCTGGTCGGCTTCCGGCAATCGATGAGGCGGGCCGAGCGGGTGAAGGCGCTCGCGCTGGCCGGCGGCCATCGGCCCGCCCGCCTCACCTTCTACCGGGAGGTGGCGCCCACCGCCCTGATGGCCGGTGATCTCGAGGATCTGCGGGCCTTCGTCGGTGACGTGCTGGGGGAGCTCGGCGTCGACGACGAACGCACGCGCTTGCTGCGGGAAACCCTGCGCGAGTTCCTGGCCCGCAACCGCAGCTATGTGGCGACCGCCGACGCGATGATCCTGCACCGCAACACGATTCAATATCGGGTGGCGCAGGCGACGGAACTCTGCGGGCTGAGCTTCGACGATCCCGATGCGGTGCTCAAGGTGCAGGTGGCGCTGGAGGCGTGCCGCTGGATGGCTCCAGGGGTCCTGCGCGCGCCCGGGTAGTGCATTCGTGCGGAGCGCACAAAGGCCGCTGTGAGCTTCGTCGCCCCGGCATATGGTGTGTGATCCACGCACGCGGATATCGTTGCTGGCATCGGCGACTCACCCTGTCGGCCACATAGATCCGATCCCGAAAGAGGACCCCATGGGATTCATGGCACCAGAACTCCCGGACGTCGATCACAAGACCTGGCCGACCCTGCCCCGGGCCACCCGGCTGCAGGTCGTCACCCGGCACTGGGCCGAACACGGCTTCGGGACTCCGTACGCGGTGTACCTGCTGTACCTGATCAAGATCGCGCTGTACGTCGCGGTGCCCGCCGCGATCATCTCGCTGACCCCGGGCCTCGGCGGCCTGAGCCGCATCGGTGACTGGTGGACGCAACCGATCGTGTACCAGAAGGTCATCGTCTTCACGCTGCTGTTCGAGGTGACGGGCCTGGGCTGCGGATCCGGGCCGCTGACCGGGCGATTCATGCCGCCGATCGGGGGCATCCTGTACTGGTTGCGGCCCAACACTATTCGGTTGCCCGCCTGGCCGGGCAAGGTTCCGTTCACCGCCGGTGACAGACGCACCGTGTTCGACGTCGCCCTGTACGCGATCGTGCTGGGCGGCGGAGTCTGGGCGCTGCTGTCTCCCGGTCACGGCGGGCCCGTGACCGCCGCCGGCGACGTCGGCCTGATCGACCCCGTCAGGGTCATCCCGACGATCGTCGCGCTGGCGCTACTGGGCCTGCGGGACAAGACCATCTTCCTGGCGGCCCGCGGCGAACACTACTGGCTGAAGCTATTGGTGTTCTTCTTCCCGTTCACCGACCAGATCGCGGCCTACAAGATCATCATGCTGTTGTTGTGGTGGGGCGCAGCGACTTCCAAGCTCAACCACCACTTCCCCTACGTGGTGGCGGTGATGACGAGCAACAACGCGCTGCTGCGGCCCAAGCTGTTCAACCCGATCAAACACATGCTGTACCGCGACCACGTCAACGACCTGCGCCCCTCTTGGTTGCCCAAGCTGATGGCCCACGTCGGCGGCACCACGGCCGAATTCGTGGTCCCCACCGTGCTGGTCTTCTTCGCCGGGGATCACCCGTGGCGATGGTTCCTCATCGGGTTCATGGTGATCTTCCACCTCAACATCATCTCCAACCTCCCGATGGGGGTTCCGTTGGAGTGGAACGTCTTCTTCATCTTCTCGCTGTTCTACCTGTTTGGGCACTACGCTTCGATCCGGGCGACCGACCTCCGCTCACCGGTGTTGTTGGCCCTCATTATCGTCGTGGTGGCGTTCGTGATCGCGGGAAACATGTTCCCCAAGAAGATTTCGTTCCTCCCCGCGATGCGGTATTACGCCGGCAACTGGGCCTCCAGCGTGTGGTGTTTCCGCGCGGGCGCCGAGGAGAAGATCGACGCCGAGGTCGTCAAGAGCTCCGCGTTGGTCGTGAATCAGCTTGCGCGGCTGTACGACCCGGAGACCGCGGAGATCATGGCCGACAAGACGGCCGCCTTCCGGGCGATGCACGTGCACGGCCGGGCGCTCAACGCCCTGCTGCCGCACGCGATCGACGACGAGTCCGAGTACAAGATCCGGGAGGGCGAGATCGTCGCCGGGCCGCTCGTCGGGTGGAACTTCGGCGAGGGCCACCTGCACAACGAGCAGCTCCTGGAAGCGGTGCAGCGCCGGTGCGGCTTTGAGGACGGCGACGTCCGCGTGATCGTCCTCGAGGGCCAGCCGATCCACATCCAGAAGCAGTGGTACCGCATCTTCGACGCCGAGCGCGGCCTGATCGAGGAAGGCTACGTCGACGTCAAGGACATGCTGACCCGCAACCCCTGGCCCGAACCCGGCGACGAGTTGCCCGTCCACGTGACGACTCAACGCAGCGCGCGATGACCACGGCGGTCGTGGTCGGGGCCGGGCCCAACGGCCTGGCCGCGGCGCTGCACCTCGCGCGGCACGGCGTCGACGTCCAGGTGCTCGAGGCGCGCGACAGGATCGGCGGGGGAGCGCGCTCGGGTGAGTTGACGGTGCCGGGCGTCATCCACGACCACTGCTCGGCGTTTCACCCGCTGGGGATCGGGTCGCCGTTCTGGAAAGAGGTCGGCCTGCAGCGCTACGGCCTGACGTGGAAGTGGCCGGAAATCGACTGCGCGCACCCGCTCGACGACGGCAGCGCCGGCCTGCTGTACCAGTCGCTAGAGCGCACGACGGCCGGCATGGGACCCGACGCCACGCGGTGGCGCCGCGCCGTCGGGGACCTCGCCTCCGGGTTCGACGCCCTGGCCGAAGACCTGATGCGCCCGGTGATCAACGTGCCGCGGCACCCCGTTCGCCTCGCCGGGTTCGGGCCGCGCGCGCTGCTCCCCGCCACCGTGATGGCCCGGTGGTTCCGCACCGAACAGGCGCGTGCGCTGTTCGGCGGCTCGGCCGCGCACGTCTACACCCGCCTGGACCGGCCGCTCACCGCGTCGCTCGGGCTGATGATCCTGGCCAGCGGGCACCGGTACGGCTGGCCAGTCGCCGAGGGCGGCTCGGGGGCGATCACCAGGGCGCTGGCGGCGGCCCTGGAGGAGCACGGCGGGAGCGTGAGCACCGGGGTGACGGTCAACGACCGCGGTGACATCCCCTACGCCGACCTGGTGATGCTCGACCTCAGCCCGGCCCTGGCGCTGCGGATCTACGGCGACGCCATGCCCGCCCGCATCAGGCGGTCCTTCGAGCGTTACCGCGAGGGGTCGTCGGCGTTCAAGGTCGACTTCGCCATCGAGGGCGACATCCCGTGGACCAATCCGGACTGCGGCCGCGCCGGCACCGTCCACCTCGGCGGCACATTCGACGAGGTGGCCGACACCGAACGTCAACGCGCACAAGGCAAGATGGTGCCGCGGCCGTTCGTGCTCGTCGGGCAGCAGTACGTGGCCGACCCGTCGCGCTCGGCGGGCAACGTCCACCCGGTCTGGGCCTATGCGCACGTGCCGTTCGGTTACACCGGGGACGCGACCAACGCCGTCGTCGACCAGATCGAGCGGTTCGCGCCGGGATTTCGCGACCGTGTCGTCGCCACGGTCAGCAAGAGCACGGCCGAACTGCAGGCCTACAACCCCAACTTCATCGGCGGCGACATCATCGGCGGCTCCAACGACGGGCTGCAGGTCATCTTCCGCCCGCGGATCGCCGTCGACCCGTACACGATCGGCGTGCCGGGGGTGTACCTCTGTTCGCAGTCCACACCGCCGGGGGCGGGCGTCCACGGGCTGTGCGGCTACTACGCCGCCGAGTCGGCGCTGAAGTGGCTGCGCAAGCGGGGCGGTCACTGACCGCATTCCGGCGCAGGCTCGCCGTGGCCGAACCGTGACCGAGTCTTGACCAATTGCGCACGCGCCCTTGCACTTCCGCAGCTCACGGCCCCCATACCATGGCTATTGCAACCTTGTCAGTTAAGAGGAATAGGGGCCATGGCGGTAATTCGGCGCGCTCTTGCCGTGATCGGAATCGCTGCGAGCGTGGCCGCGGCGCCCGGCGTAAGCCAGGCCGCGGCGAACAGGTCGTACGGATTCACCGTCGCCTCGGTCCTGCCCGCGCGTGGCGCGGTCGTGGGTGTCGCGTACCCGGTGGTGGTGAGGTTCAGCGGCCCCGTGGCAGACCGGCGCGCCGCCGAGCGCACCATCGAGGTCAGGTCCGCGCCCCCGATGACCGGAAGGTACGAGTGGGTCGACAACGACGTGGTGCAGTGGGTTCCCGATCGGTACTGGCCGCCGCACACCACGGTGGCGCTGTCGGTGGGCGGATTGTCCACTGAATTCCACACCGGCCCCAAGGTTCTCGGAGTGGCCAACATCTCTGATCACACGTTCACCGTGACCATCGACGGCGTCGAGGCGGGACCGCCGCAGTCGTTGCCGGCGCCGCATCACCGACCCCACTTGGGCGAACCGGGCGTGCTTCCGGCCTCGATGGGCCGGCCGGAGTACCCGACGCCGGTCGGTTCCTACACCGTCCTGGACAAGCGACGCACGGTCACCATGGACTCGAGCAGCGTCGGAATCCCCGTCGATGCCCCCGACGGCTACCGGATCCCGGTGGACTACGCGGTGCGCATCACCAACCATGGGCTGTACGTGCATGCGGCTCCGTGGGCCGTGAACGCGATGGGCCTGGACAACGTCAGCCACGGGTGCATCAGCCTGAGCCCCGAGGACGCCGAGTGGTACTACAACACGGTCAATGTCGGCGACCCGGTGATCGTGCAGGAAGCGGCGCCGGAGTCGGTGCAGCAACCGCCGCAGCCGCAGCAGCCGCCGCGGCCGCAGCCACCGCTGCTCTGGGAAGCCCCGCCCAGCTAGACGACCGGACGACGGTCCTTCCGCGAGCGCCTCGCAACCCCTTGTCTCGCAGGCGTTCCCGACTCTTCCGCGCGCTAGGCGCATAAGGCTCACGTCGCGAGTGTGGCCAGGTCACCGCAACCATCAGCAGGCCCCGAAATGAACGGACCCGCTGGGAGCTCCCAGCGGGTCCGTGCGGCGGTTGATCGGGCTCAGCGGGCGGGACCCGCGGGCAGCGGCTGACCGGCGACGGGGCCGCCGGCCGGGGCCGGACCGGTCGGCGCGCCCTTGCCGGTGCCGGACATGTCGATGATCGGGGCGGCACCGGCCGGCGCGGCCCCTTCGACGGGCCCACCGGCGAGTGCGATCAGCGGAGCGCCGACGGGCACCACCGGCACCGGGGCGCCGACGGGCACCGGCGCGCCGACCGGGATGGGCGCGCCCACGGGCACGGGTGCGCCGACCGGGATGGGCGCGCCGACGGGCACGGGTGCGCCGACCGGGATGGGCGCGCCGACGGGCACGGGCGCGCCGACGGGCACGGGCGCGCCGACGGGCACGGGCGCGCCGACGGGCACGGGCGCGCCCACCGGGACGGGTGCGCCCACCGGGACGGGCGGCCCGAGCGCGATCAGCGGCGCACCGGCGGGCACCACCGGAACCGGACCGGGTACCACCAGCGGGACGCCGGCCATGTCGGTGAGCGGGGCGCTGGTCGCGCAGACTTCGGCCGCGGGTGCCGGGCCACCGTCCCCGCCTCGCCCGGTGTGCGGGCGG
>NZ_CACRUY010000020.1 GCF_902652685.1 Mycobacterium sp. Marseille-P9652 | reverse complement strand
GTTGTCGGCGTCGCGCACCGCCCGGCCGGCCCGGCAACGGGCGGTGCGCGACGCCGACAACGGCCGCACCGCCGCGCCGAGCGGAGAAGCCTTGCACGACGGCTTCTTTCGCCAGGCCGCCCGCCAGCCGCACGCGCCGGCCGTGTTCGCCGGCTCCGGCGACCTGAGCTACGCGCAACTGCGCGGTCGGGCGCTGACGGTGGCCGCCGCGTTGCGTGCGGCCGGCGTCGGCGCCGGCGACACGGTCGCGGTGATGGGACCCAAGACCGCCGAACAGGTGCCGGCCCTGCTCGGCATCCTGGCCGCCGGCGCGGTCTACCTGCCGATCGGCGTCGACCAGCCCCGTGACCGCGCGGAGCGCATCCTGCGCACCGGCGGGGTGAGCCTGGCGCTGGTCTGCGGCGGCCGGCCGCTCGAGCCGTCGCTGCCGTTGCCCGCGGTGATACTGGCCGACGTTCTCCGTGACATAACCGCCGACGCGATCGAATTCCGCATCGAGGCAACGGATCCCGCGGAAGTCGCCTACGTGTTGTTCACCTCCGGCTCGACCGGGGAGCCCAAGGGCGTCGAGGTGACCCACGACGGCGCGATGAACACGGTGGAGTTCCTCACCGACCACTTCGGCCTCGGCGCCGACGACCGATGCCTGGCGCTGTCGACCCTGGAGTGCGACATGTCGGTGCTCGACATCTTCGCCACGCTCCGGGCCGGTGGCGCGGTCGTGGTGGTCGACGAAGCCCATCGCCGTGACCCCGACGCCTGGGCGCGGCTGATCGAGGCGCACCGGGTGACCGTGCTGAACTTCCTGCCCGGCTGGCTGGAAATGCTCGTCGAGGTCGAGGAGGCGTCAGCGGCCCAACGGCTGTCGTCGTTGCGGGTCGTGCCCACGGGAGGCGACTGGGTCCGCCCGGGCCTCGCCCGCCGGTTGCGGGAGCGGGCGCCGGGCGTTCGCTTCGCCGGCCTCGGGGGCGCCACCGAAACGGCCGTCCACGGAACGCTTTTCGAGCTGACCGGGGACCTGCCGCCCCACCTGACCGCGGTGCCCTATGGCAGGCCGTTCCCCAACATGGCATGCCGTGTCGTCGACGACACCGGCGCCGACCGGCCCGACTGGGTGCCCGGCGAGTTGTGGTTCGCGGGGCGCGGGATCGCCCGCGGGTACCGCGGACGGCCCGAATTGACCGCGGAGCGTTTCGTCCGGTCGGGCGGCCGAACCTGGTATCGCACCGGCGATCTTGCCCGCTACTGGCCGGACGGCACGCTGGAGTTCGTCGGCCGCGCCGACCACCGCATCAAGGTGAGCGGATACCGCGTCGAACTCGGCGAGGTCGAGGCCGCGTTGCGGCGCGTGCCCGGCGTGCGCGCGGCGGTGTCGGCCTTCCTCCCGGGCCCCGACGTGCTTGCCGCGGCGGTGCGCGCCGACGACGCCGCCCTCACGCCTGAGCGGATCCGCGACGGACTCGCCGAACTGGTTCCCGCGCACATGATTCCGCGTCATATCACCCTGCTCGACCGGATCCCGTTCACCGACGGCGGCAAGATCGACCGCCGCGCCGTCGCGGCCCGGTTGGCCGCGGCGGTGGCCGAACGGCCCGACGACGCGGCCCTGCCCCACGCGGCGCCCCGATCACCGCTGGAGCGGGCGCTCTGCCACATCGTCGCGGGGGTGCTCAACGTCGGCACGGTGGGCGCTCAACACGACTTCTTCTCCCTCGGGGGCGATTCGGTGCAGGCAACCCAGGCCGTCGCGGCCATCCGGCAGTGGCTCGACTCGCCGAGCGTGATGGTCGCCGATGTCTTCGCCGCCAGGACGCCCGCCGCGCTCGCCCGGCTGCTCGCCGAACGGGAAGGCGGCGACGAGCGACTCGGGCGGGTGGCCGAGCTGTACCTGGAAATCATCGACATGCCCAGCGCCGACGTCGAATCGGCGCTCACCGAACCGCGGTTCAAGCCGTGGATCAAGCGGTTCACCGCCGGCGCCGCGCGGGCGTCGGTAGTCGTCTTCCCCCACGCCGGCGGCGCCGCCGCGGCCTACCGGTCGCTGGCAAAGGCGCTGGCCGCCAACGACGTCGACGCATACCTGCTGCAGTACCCCCAGCGCGCCGACCGGCGCGATCACCCCGCGGCCGAGACCGTCGGGACGCTGGCCCTCGACCTGTTCGAGGCGGCCGACTGGGCGAAAGTGGCCTCGGTGGCGCCGCTGGCCCTGTTCGGCCACTGCATGGGCGCGGTGGTGGCCTTCGAGTTCGCGCGCATCGCCGAAAGCCACGGCGTGCCCGTGCGCAAGCTGTGGGCTTCGGCCGGGCAGGCCCCGTCGGCGGTCGGTTCGTGCGGGCCGCTGCCGACCAGCCCCGACGGTGTGCTCGCCGACATGGTCGATCTCGGTGGCACCGATCCCACGCTGCTCGAGGACGACGAGTTCGTCGAGCTCCTGGTGAAAGCGGTGCAGGCGGACTACCGCGCCCTGAACGCCTACTCGTGCGGACCGGACGTGCGTATCCGCGCCGACATCCACGCGGTCGGCGGCAGCGCCGACCACCGCATCGACCGAAACATGTTGGCGGGGTGGAAATCCCACACGTCCGGCCGATTCCGGCTGTCGGGCTTCGACGGCGGCCACTTCTACCTGAACGATCACCTGGACCGGGTGGCCGGGATGGTGAGCGCCGATGCCCGTTAGCGATCCGGTCGTGATCGTCGGGTTCGCCGTCGAAGCGCCCGGCGGTGTGGAAACCGCCGACGACTTCTGGGCATTGCTCTGCGACCAGCGCGAGGGGTTGGGGCCCTTCCCGACCGACCGCGGCTGGACGCTGGACGAACTGTTCGACGGGCGCGACGGCTTCAAGGCCATCCACAACCTCGGCGGATTTCTCTCCACGGCAACCACATTCGACCCCGAGTTCTTTCGGATCTCCCCGCGCGAGGCAACGGCGATGGACCCGCAGCAGCGCGTCGCCCTGCGGCTGGCCTGGCGCAGCCTGGAAAACAGCGGGATCAACCCCGACGACCTGGCCGGCCACCACGCGGGTTGCTACGTCGGGGCGTCCGCCCTGGAGTACGGCCCCGGCCTCTCGGGGTTCTCCGAGCACAGCGGGCACCTGATCAGCGGGACGTCGCTGGGGGTGATCTCGGGCCGCATCGCCTACACGCTGGACCTCGCGGGCCCGGCTCTGACGATCGACACCTCGTGCTCGTCGGGGCTCACCGCGTTGCACACGGCGGTCCAGGCGGTCGGATCCGGCGACTGCGACCTCGCGCTGGCCGGCGGCGTGTGCGTGATGGGCTCGCCGGGATACTTCGTCGAATTCTCCAAGCAGCACGCCCTTTCCGACGACGGCCACTGCCGGCCCTACAGCGCCCACGCCAGCGGAACCGTGTGGGGTGAGGGCGCCGCGATGTTCGTCCTGCAGCGCCGGTCCACCGCCCAGGCCGACGGGCGCCGCATCCTGGCCGAGGTGCGCGCCAGCTGCCTGAACTCCGACGGGCGCAGCAACGGCCTGACGGCGCCCAGCGGCGACGCCCAGCTGCGCCTGTTCCGGCGCGCCCTCGCGCGGGCGGACGTGCGGCCCGCCGACGTCGGGATGATCGAGGGACACGGCACGGGCACCCGCCTCGGCGACCGCACCGAACTCTCGGCGCTGCGGGACAGTTACGGCGCCGCGCCCACCGGACGGGGACCGCTGTTGGGGTCGGTGAAGTCGAACGTCGGCCACACGCAGGCCGCGGCGGGCGCGCTGGGGCTGGCCAAGGTCATCCTGTCCGCACAGCACGCCGCGATCCCACCCACCCTGCACGTCGACGAACCGAGCCACGAGATCGATTGGGGGAGTTGCGGTCTGCGGCTGGCCGACAAGCTGACGCCCTGGCCCGCGACGGAGGGGCGACGACTCGCGGCGGTATCGGCCTTCGGGATGAGCGGCACCAACGCCCACGTGATCGTCTCCATGCCCGACGGCGGGGCGGCCTGATGGCTTTTCAGAGAATGCCCGACGGGCGGATCCCCGTCCTGCTCAGCGCGCACGCCGACGACCTCGTCCCGGTCGCCGCCGGGGACCTTGCCGGCTACCTTGGCCGCTTCCCCGACACGACCGTGCACGAGGTGGCCCGCCACCTGCTCGGGACCCGGCGGGTCCGCAGGCACCGGGCGGTGGTCCGCGCGGCCGATCGGCTCGAGCTCATCGACGGGCTCCGGGCGCTGGCCGCCGGGCGCGAGCACCAGCTGGTCGCCAGGTCGGCGGTGGGCGCCGCGGCGCGGCAGGCGTTCGTGTTCCCCGGCCAGGGCCGGCATTGGCCCGGCATGGGGGCGGTCGCCTACCGGGCGCTTCCCGGCTATCGGAGTGCGGCCGACCGGTGCGCGGCGGAGTTCGAGGTCGCCGGCGTCGCGTCGCCACTGGGCTACCTGACGGCCACCGACAGCCCGCGCGGCTATACGGAGGTGGAGATCCAGGGGGCCCAATTCGTCAATGCTGTTGCGCTGGCTGAGGTTTGGCGCGGCTGCGGCGTGCTGCCTGACCTCACCGTCGGACAGAGCCTCGGGGAGGTCGCCGCCGCCGTCATCGCCGGAAGCATCACGCTGCCGGACGCGGTCGCCGTGGTGGCCGCCCGGGCCGACCTGGTCGAGCGCCTCCCCGGCCGCTACGCGATGGCGACGCTCGGCATCGGCGCCGCGGCGGCCGAGCGGCTCATCGCCGAAACCGACGGCTGGCTCGAGCTGTCGGTGGTCTACTCCGCCTCGACCGTCGCGGTGTCCGGCGACCGCGACGCGGTGCTGGCCGTGGTCGACGCGGTCCGCGGCGGCGGGCGGTTCGCGCGGGAGATCGGCGCGGGTTTCCCCGGACACACCAGCCTGCTCGAGCAGTTCCGCGAGGAACTCCACACTCGGCTGCCGTCAGCACGGTTCGCCGATACCCCCGTGCAGTTCATCGGCGGCGCCACCGGTGACGTCGTCGCGCCCGGCACGCCGTTCGCCGAGTACTGGTATGCGAATTTGCGCAACCCGGTGCGGCTGGACCGCGCCTTCGACGCGGCGATCCGCTGCGGCGCAGGCTCGTTCGTCGAGCTGTCCGCCCATCCCGCGCTCCTGTTCCCCCTCGCCGAGGCCTTCGAGGAGAGGCCGGAGGGACCGGCGGCGCTGGTCGGCTCGGCCCGACGCGACGAGCCGTTCGTCGACGCGCTGGCGGCCAACATCGTCACCGCGGCGCTGGCCGACCCCGGCCACGCCTGGGGTGACCACCTCGACGGGTGCGGCCGCCCCGGTGGCCTGCCCGACTTCCCGAACGCGCCCATGCGCGCGATTTCCTTCTGGGCGCGCCCTCAGCCGCTGCCGCCCGCACCGGCACCCGAAGTACACGTGGCGCTGGAAGACTGGCAGCCCGTCGAGCTGACCGCCCACGTCGGCGGGTCGCCCGTGCGCGTCGCGGTGATCGGTCTTGGCGGCGAAATCGATTTACTGTCAACGTTTTCCGCAGCGGTCGCCGCCCACCCCGGGTGCGGCCCCGCCGCCCCGGCGGACGCGGAGATCCTGGTGGCGGTCGGGCCGGCCCTCGACGACGATCCGGGCCGGGCCGCCGACGCCCTGCCCGGACTCGTGGGGGCCGGACTGCTCGGCTACGCGAACGCCGGCGGCTCGCGTTGCCACACGGTGTGTCTCGTCACGGTGCGCGCCGAGCGCGTGGGTCCGCACGACGCGGTGCCATCGGCCGGGCAGGCGGCGCTCGCCGCGATGCACCGCAGCCTCGGATTCAACCACCCGGAGCGCACGTTCACCCACCTGGACGTGCCCTCGCGTGCGCTCACGGCCGCCGCCGGGTCCGCCGTCGTGGCGGCACTCCTCTGCGGTGCCGCGGAAGTCGCGCTGCGCGACACCGCCGGCGCACCGGTGTTGTACGAACGCGCCTTTCGCGCCGCATCGGCCGCGTCCCGCCCCGCGCTTGCCGAGGGCGCGTTCGACAACGTGGTCATCGCGGGCGGTGCCGGGACGGTCGGGCTGCACCACGCCCGTTACCTGGCCGAGCGCGGCGCGCGCCGCATCGTCCTGCTGAGCCGCCACCCCGCCGACCCGGACGTGCTGCGGCGGCTGGCCGCGCACGGCACCCGGCTGTTGTCGCCGCCCTGCGACATCACCGACCGGGCCGGATTGCGCCGTCTCGCAGCGGAATACGGCGGCGACGGCGCGTCGCTGGTGGTGCATGCGGCGGGCGCCTTCGGCGCCGGGTTGACGGCGGACGCCGTCGCGGAAACATTCGCGGCCAAGGTCGGCGGTCTCGCGAACCTGGCCGAGCTGTGGCCGCTGCGGGCCGACGCCCGGATCGTGTTGTGCTCCTCGGCATCCGGCGTATGGGGCGGGCGTGGACACGTCGCGTACTCCGCGGCCAACCGCCTGCTGGACGTGGCGGCCGCGGGGCTGCGCGCCACGGGTAGGCACTGCGTTGCCATGAAATGGGGGCTGTGGCAGGGCGTGACCGGTGCGGGGCCCGGCGTCGCGGATTCAGCCGGCGTCGCGCAGATCGAGCGGTCCGGGCTGCGGGCGATGCCGCCGCGCGCCGCGATCGAGGCGAGCCTGCGGGAGTGGCACGACGACCCGCTGGTGTTCGCCGCCGACCGCGACCGCCTGCGGATCTTCCTGGAGCGGGGGCGAAGCGCCGCGCCGCGCCCGCACGAGGCCGACGACACCGCCGTGCCGGTTCGAGACGCGGTGCGCGCCGAGTTGGCGGCCGTGCTGCGGATGGACCGGGCCGACGATCTCGACCTCGCTGAGTCGCTGTTCGACCTCGGCATCGACTCGATGCTGGCGGTGGACCTCCGCAGGCGCCTGCACCGGGTAATCGGCCGGACGGTGTCCCTGGCGACGCTGATGGGCGAGATCACCGGGGCCGAACTCGTCGACAAACTCGAGCGCAGAACTGAGCTCCCCGACCGCGCAGAGAAAGTGGACCTCGCCCGTGACTGACATCGACACCGGCGCCCGCCTGGAGCTCCTGCGCCGCAGGCTCGCCGAACGCGGCCTCGCGCACGAGGCCCGGGAGCCGAAAACCATTGTTGCGGAACAACTCTCCGACGGTCAGGCCCGCATGTGGTTCGTTCAGGCGGCCGACCCCAGCGGCGCGCTGCTGAATGTCTGCGTCTCCTACCGGCTGACCGGCGAGCTCGACCTGACCCGCCTGCGCGGCGCCGTCGACGCCGTCGCTCGCCGCCACCGCGTGCTGCGCACCACCTACACCTTGAACGACGCCGGCGATCCCCGGCCGACGGTCCACGACGATCTGCGTCCGGGCTGGGTGCAGCACGACCTGAGCGAGCTGCCCGACCACGCGCGCCGGCTGCGCCTGGAGGTGCTGGCCCAGCGCGAATTCGGCACGCCGTTCGACCTCTCGGCCGACGCGCCGTTGCGGATCACCCCCGTGCGCACCGGCGCCGACGAGCACGTGCTGCTGGTGGTGGCCCACCACATCGCGTGGGACGACGGCTCGTGGCGCGTGTTCTTCACCGACCTCACCAAGGCGTACGAAGGGCACCACCTGGGTGCCGATCCCGGACCCCACCCGGCCGCGCCCGGCCCGGACACCACCGAGGCCGACCTCGAGTACTGGCGGGCGGTGATGGCCGATCCGCCGGAACCGCTGGAGCTGCCCGGCCCGGCCGGCACCGGCATGCCCACCACCTGGCGGGCGGCCCGCACCGCGCTGCGGCTGAACGCTGACACCGCGCGGCGGGTGACGGCGTTGGCGCGCGAAACCGGGTGCACCCCGTACATGGTGATGCTGGCCGCCTTCGGCGCGCTGGTGCACCGCTACACCCACAGCGACGACTTCCTGGTGGCCGCGCCCGTGCTCAATCGCGGCGCCGGAACCGACGACAGCATCGGGTATTTCGGCAACACCGTGGCGATGCGGCTGCGGCCGCGCCCGGCGATGACCTTCCGCCAGTTCCTCGCGTCGGCGCGGGACGTCGCCACCGGGGCGTTCGCCCACCAACGGGTCGGCCTCGACCGGGCGGTGCGGGAACTGAACCCGGACCGCCGCCACGGCGCCGAACGCATGACCCGGGTGAGCTTCGGGTTCCGGGAACCCGACGGCGGCGGATTCCGGGCGCCGGGGGTCCGGTGCGAACGTTACGACCTGCGCAGCCACCTCACCCAGCTGCCGCTGGGGTTCATGGTCGAATTCGACCGGGACGGTGCGCTTGTCGAGGCCGAGCACCTGGTGGAGATCCTCGAACCGGACCTGGCGCGCCAGATGCTGGACCACTTCGGTGTGCTCACCGAGGACGCCCTCGCCCGACCGGACACCCCGCTGTCCCGGCTCGCGCTGATGGACGAGCCGGGGGCGCGGTGGCTGCGGGCGGTGTCGCGCGGCGAGTCGTTCGCCGCCGCCCCGAGCACCCTCGCCGACCTGGTGTCCGCGCAGGCGGCGCGGACACCCGAAGCGGTCGCCGTCGTCGCGGACGACCGCCGGCTCACGTACCGTCAGCTCAACGAGTCGGCGAACCGGTTGGCGCACTGGCTGATCGGGCGGGGAATCGGGACCGAGGACCGGGTCGCGGTGCTGCTCGACAAGTCGGTCGAGCTGGTCGTGACCGCGCTGGCGATCGCGAAGGCCGGTGCGGTGTACGTCCCGGTGGACCCCGCGTATCCGCCCGACCGGCTCGACTTCATCCTCGGCGACTGCGACGCGACGCTGGTGCTGCGCGAGCCGGTCGGCGATCTGGCCGGTTGCCGCACGGGCGATCCCACGAACGCCGATCGCGTCCGGCCGCTGGGACCCGACAACACCGCGTATCTGATCTACACGTCGGGCACCACCGGGTTGCCCAAAGGCGTTGCCGTGCCGCACCGTCCCGTCGCGGAGTACTTCGTCTGGTTCCGCGGCGAGTACGGTGTCGACCACACCGACCGGCTGCTGCAGGTCGCCTCGCCCAGCTTCGACGTGTCGATCGCCGAGATCTTCGGCACCCTGGCCTGCGGCGCGCGGATGGTGATCCCGCGCCCCGGCGGGCTCAACGACATCGCGTACCTCACCGGCCTGCTGCGCGACGAGGGCATCACCGCAATGCATTTCGTGCCGTCGCTGCTCGGCCTGTTCCTCTCGCTGCCCGGCGTCAACCAGTGGCGGACCTTACAGCGGGTGCCCATCGGCGGCGAGCCGCTGCCCGGCGAGGTGGCCGACAGGTTCCACGCCACGTTCGACGCCCTGCTGCACAACTTCTACGGCCCCACCGAGACGGTGATCAACGCCAGCCGGTACAAGGTCGAGGGCCCGCAGGGCACTCGCGTGGTGCCGATCGGCACACCCAAGATCAACACCTCGATGTACCTGCTCGACGACGCCCTGCAACCCGTACCGGTCGGGGTTATCGGCGAGATCTACCTGGGTGGAACGCATCTCGCGCACGGCTACCACCGCCGAGCCGGACTCACCGCCGAACGGTTCGTCGCCGACCCGTTCATTGCCGGCGCCCGCATGTACCGGACCGGTGATCTCGCCCGCCGCAACGCCGCCTGCGACGTCGAATTCGTGGGCCGGGCCGACGAACAGGTCAAGATCCGCGGCTTCCGCATCGAACTGGGCGACGTGGCCGCGGCCATCTCGGTCGATCCGACGGTCGGTCAGGCCGTCGTGGTGGTCAGCGACCTGCCGGGCCTGGGCAAGAGCCTCGTCGGCTACGTGACGCCGGCAGCGGGCGAGCCGGCACCGGCCGAGGTCGACGTCGACCGCATCCGCGCCAGGGTGGCGGCGGCGTTGCCGGAATACATGGTCCCGGCGGCGTACGTGGTGCTGGACGAGATCCCGATCACCGCGCACGGCAAGATCGACCGCGCCGCGCTGCCGGCGCCCGAGGTCGGCTCCGGCACCCAGTTCCGGGAACCGCGGACGGCGACCGAGCGGCGCGTCGCCGGACTGTTCGGCGAGCTCCTCGGCCGCGACCGCGTCGGGGCCGACGACTCCTTCTTCGAGCTGGGCGGCCACTCGCTGCTCGCGACGAAACTCGTTGCCGCAATGCGGAACGCCTTCGGGGTGGACGTGGGCGTCCGCGAGGTCTTCGAACTGTCCACGGTCGCCCGGATCGCCGCGCATATCGACGCGCCGAATGCTGGGCCGGTGAGGCCGCGGCTGGCGCCGGTCGATCGTGACGGCCCAGCGCCGCTGTCGCCGTCGCAGTTGCGCAGCTGGTTCACCTATCGCTTCGACGGACCCGCGAACGTCAACAACATCCCGTTCACCGTGGCCCTGCGCGGCGCGTGCGACACCGACGCGCTGGCGGCGGCCGTCACCGACGTGGTGACACGGCACGAGATCCTGCGCACCACCTATCGCGAAATCGACGGTGTGCCATACCAGGTCGTGCACCCACCCGCCCAGGTCCATGTGCGGCGCGCCGACGGGCCCGGGGAGTCCTGGCTGCAGGCCGAACTGGACGGTGAACGACGGCACGTGTTCGACCTGGAGACCGACTGGCCGATCCGCGCCGCGGTGCTCGCCACACCGGACCGCACGGCGGTGTCGCTGGTGGTGCACCACATCGCCGGCGATCACTGGTCGGCCGGCGTGCTGTTCACCGACCTGCTGACCGCCTACCGGGCGCGCCGCGATCGGCAACCGCCGTCGTGGGATCCGCTGCCGGTGCAGTACGCGGACTACGCCACCTGGCAGGCCGCGCTGCTGGCCGACGACGCCGGCATCGCCGGCCCGCAACGCGACTACTGGCGCCGCCAGCTGGACGGTTTGCCCGCCGACACCGGCCTGCGGCCGGACTTCCCGCGACCAATCGTGCTCAGCGGGGCCGGCGAGACCGTCGAGTTCGGCGTCGCGGCGGACACCCGGGCGAAGCTTACCGCCGTGGGCCGCGATCTCGGCGCCACCGAGTTCATGCTGCTGCAGGCCGCCGTCGCGGTGGCGCTGCACAAGGCGGGGGGAGCCGCGGAAGTCGGCCTCGGCACGCCGGTGGCCGGCCGCACCGAATCCCACCTCGACCGGCTGGTCGGGTTCTTCGTCAACATCCTGTTGTTACGCAACGACTTTCGGGGGAACCCGACACTGCGCGAGGTGCTGCGGCGGACGAGGGAGATGGCGCTGGCGGCGTACGCGCACCAGGACCTGCCGTTCGACCAGGTGGTCGACGCGGTCGGGCCGGCGCGATCGCTGTCGCGCAACCCGCTCTTCGACGTGGTCGTGCACGTCCGCGACGAACTGCCGCGGGACCAGCCCCTCGACGGCGACACCACGGTCACCGCGCTCGAGCCCGCCTTCGACGTCGCGCACGCCGACATGTCGGTGAACTTCTTCGCCTCCGGGGCCGGCTACCGCGGGCACGTCATCTACCGCCCCGAACTCTATCGGCGCGGCACCGCCGAACGATTCGCCGGCTGGCTGACCCGGGTCGTCGAGGAGCTGGCGCACCGGCCGGACCAGAGTCTGCGCGACCTCGACGTCGCCGGGCCCAACGAGAGGCGGCGCATCCTGGCGCAGTCCCACGACTCGGGGATCTACGTGCTGGACCCCTGGCTGCGCCCCGTCCCGGCGGGTGTGGTGGGCGACGTTTACTACGGCGGCGGCCCGGCCATCCGCACCCGGCTGGCCACAAGAAAGCAGACCGCCACTCGCCTCGTCGCTAATCCCTTTGCGGATCAGCCCGGTTCGCGCCTGTACCGCACCGGCGAGCGCGGCGTCTGGGGCGACGACGGCCAACTGGAACTGCTGGCCGGCGCCGAACGGCCCGCGCCGGCGGAGCCCGTCGCCCGCCCACCCGAAGCGCCCGCGACCGAGACCGAGCGCGCGCTCGCGGCCATCCTGGCCGACGTGCTCGAGGCGGCCACGGTCGGACGCAACGACGAATTCTTCGCGCTCGGCGGGGACAGCATCCTCGCGGTGCGGGTGGCCGCGCGCGCCCGCGACGCCGGGTTGCCACTGACCCCACGGATGGTGTTCGAGCATCCCGTGCTGCATGCGCTCGCGGACGCGGTCGACGCCAAGGCCGACTCCTGCTCGGAGGAGGCACATTACGCGCCGATGGCGGCGTCGGCGCTCTCCGCGGACGAACTGGCGGCCCTGGCGTCGTCATGGGGTGAGCGGCCGTGACACGGGCCGACGAGCGACCGGCCGCGCAGCCTAATCAACACGCCATCGAAGACGTCATCGCCCTGAGCCCCCTGCAGCAGGGGCTGTTCTCGATGGCCGCGCTCACCCATCCCGATGCGGAGGCCGACTCCGGCGAAGCCGACCCCTACGTCATCACCATGGCCGCCGACGTCGTGGGGCCGCTCGACGTGCCGCTGCTGCACGATTGCGCCGCAACGCTGTTCGCCCGGCACCCCAACCTGCGGGCCAGCTTCGTGCACGGCGACCTGAGCCGGCCCGTGCAGGTGATTCCGGTGGGCGTGCGCGTGCCGTGGCGGTCGGTGCGCGCCCTGCCCGACGACGTCGCCGCGCTGGAGGCCGACGAGCGCCGCCGCCGCTTCGACCTCGGGCGCGGACCGTTGATTCGGTTCCTGCTCATCGAACTGCCACACCGCCAGTGGCGGTTCAGCATCGTCGCGCACCACATCGTCATCGACGGCTGGTCGCTGCCCCTGCTGGTCTCCGATCTGCTCGCGCTGTACCGGAGCGGCGGCGACACCGCCGCCCTGCCGCCGCCGCCGAGGCCCTATCGCGACTACATCGGCTGGTTGAGCGGGCGGGACCGGGAGCGTAGCCGCGCAGTGTGGGCCGACCACCTGGCCGGCATGGACGGCGCGACCCTGCTGTCGCCGGCGCTGAGCGCGACGCCGCCGGCGGCGGGCGTCCCGCATCGCACCACGCTGCGGCTGGATGCCGAGGCCGCCGCCGCGCTCGCCGAGGCCGCCCGGCGTCGGGGGGTCACGCTCAACACGGTCGTCCAACTCGCCTGGGCCACCGTCCTTTCGGCCTTCACCGGGCGCGCCGACGTCGCGTTCGGCGTGACCGTGTCCGGCCGGCCCGGCGAGCTGTCCGGCGTGGAGGCCATGGTCGGCTTGTTCGTCAACACCGTGCCCCTGCGGCTCCGGCTGAACCCCGTCGACACCGTCGGTGCGCAATGCGTTGCGTTGCAACGGGAGTCCGCTGTCCTGCGCGATCACTGCTATCTGGGGCACGCCGAACTGCGGTCGATCGCCGGAGTCGGCGAGATCTTCGACACGCTGCTCGTGTACGAGAACTTTCCGCCCGGCGCGGTGGTGGGTGCGACCGAGTTCGCCGCCAACGGCGTGACCTTCCGGCCGGCCGCGCTCGAAAGCGTCTCGCATTTCCCCGTCACCGTCGCCGTGCACCCGAGCGGCGGCGAGCTCACCGTGTTCGTCGAGGTGCTCGACGGCGCGCTGGGGGCGATGCCGCCCGAGGCGCTCGGCGCCCGGCTCCTGGCGGTCGCCCAGCGCGTGCCGGCCACCTGGGACCGCCCATTGCGCGACCTCGACGCCCTGCTCGACGAGGAACGCGGCTCGGGCCGTCGTGAACCCGTGACCGGCGGTGCGCGGACAATCTCCGTCCACGGCCGCTTCGCGGAAGTCGCGGCCGCGCAACCGGAGTCGATCGCGATCGGCTGGGACGGCGGCCGAATCACGTACCGCGAACTCGACGCCCGGGCCGACCGGCTGGCGGGGGCCCTGAGCCGCGCCGGCGTGCGGGCCGAGACGCCGGTGGCGATCGTGTTGCCCCGCGGACCGGGCTACGTCGCGGCGATGCTGGGCATCCTCAAGGCCGGCGGCATGATCGTGCCGCTCGACCCGGCGATGCCCGACGAGAGGGTCGCCGAGATCCTCCGCCAGACGTCGGCCCGCATCGTGATCGACGAGGATTTCGGCGCCGATTCCGTTGTAGCGCCGACGGATTACCGCCCGGCCGCCGCGCCACCGGAGCACGCCGCCTACGCGGTGTTCACCTCGGGCACCACGGGGACGCCCAAGGGCGTCGTCGGCACCCACCGGGCGCTCTCGGCGTACGCCGACGACCACATCGCCCGGGTGTTGCGGCCGGCCGCCGAGCGCCTCGGGCGACCGTTGCGCATCGCGCACGCCTGGTCGTTCACCTTCGACGCGGCGTGGCAGCCGTTGGCGGCGCTGCTCGACGGCCACACGCTGCACATCGTCGGCGACGACGCCCAACGTGACGCCGAGGCGCTGGTCGACGCGATCGACCGGTTCGAACTCGACATGATCGACACGACGCCGTCAATGTTCGCCCAGCTGCGGGTCGCGGGACTGCTGGGGCGGGTGCCCCTCGCGGTTCTCGCGCTGGGCGGCGAGGCGCTCGGCGGCACCGCATGGCGAGACATCCAGTCACATTGCGCGGCAACCGGTATGGCGGCCTTCAACTGCTACGGCCCCACCGAGACCACGGTCGAGGCCGTCGTCGCCGCGGTCGACCAGCACGAGCGGCCGGCCATCGGACGCCCGACCCGCGGCACGCGCGCGCACATCCTGGACCAGTGGCTGCGGCCCGTCCCGGACGGCGCCGCCGGCGAGCTGTACCTCGCGGGGGACCAGCTGACGCGCGGCTACCTCGGGCGTCCCGCGGAGACCGCCGCCCGGTTCGTCGCCGACCCCGGCGGTCACGGCGCGCGGATGTACCGCACGGGAGACATGGTGCGCCGCCTTCCCGACGGCGGCCTCGAATTCCTGGGCCGCACGGACAATCAGCTGAAGATCCGCGGCTTCCGCGTCGAGCCCGGGGAGATCGTCGCGGCGCTCACCGCCCACCGGGGCGTGCGCGGCGCCCATGTGATGGCCCGCGCCCACGCCGACGGTACCCGGCTGACGGCGTACGTCGCGGGCGGGCCACACCCGCCGACCCCGGCCGAGCTGCGCTCCATGCTGGCCGATCGGCTGCCCCGTTACCTGATTCCCCATCGCATCGCGGTCGTCGACGAGCTCCCACTCACCCCGCACGGCAAGATCGACGAGTCGGCCCTGGCCGCAATGACTCTCGGCGACGCCGCGGTGACCGCGCCCGAGACGCCGACGGAGCGGGCGCTGGCCGCGGCGTTCGCCGAGGTGCTGAGCACCGGGGAGGTCGACGTCACCCTCGGCTTCCTGGAGCTGGGACTCGACAGCCTAGCGGCCCTGTCGGTGGTGCAGGCCGCCCGCCGGCGCGGGGTCGCGCTGCGGGCGCGGCTGATGCTGGAATGCGACACCATCCGCGAAGTCGCCGCGGCGATCGACTCCGCGGCAGCACCGCGCTCGTCGGGCGGTGATGACAGCGGTCCCATCCCGGTGCTGCCCAACATCAGGTGGCTCTACGAGTACGGCGAACCGCGGCGGCTCGCGCAGACGGAGGTCATCAGGCTGCCGCGCACGATCACCCGAGCGGACCTGGACACGCTGCTGGGCGCCGTGGTGGCCGGGCACGAGGTGCTGCGGTGCCGGCTGGACCGCGACGCCATGACGCTTGTGCCGCACCACGAGCAGATGCACATCTTCCGCGAGGTGTGGGGGAGCGGTGACCCCGCCGACGACGTCGCCCGGCACGCCCGCGAGGCGCTCGATGGCCTCGACCCGTGTGCGGGCCGCCTGCTGGCGGCGGTGTGGCTGCGCCGTACCGACGGCCCCGACGCGCTGGTGCTCACCGCCCACGTGCTGGCGATGGACCCGGCGTCGTGGCGGATCGTGCTGAGCGAGCTTGACGCGGGCCTGCACGCCCTCGCCTCGGGCCGCACACCCGCGCCGGCGCGCGAGCACACCGCCTACCGGCACTGGTCATCCCTTCTGCACGAGCGCGCCAAAGCCCTTGACAGCGAGTCCTTCTGGGCCGGTGAACTCGACGAAGCCGATCCGCCGCTCGGTTCCCGCCGGGTGCGGCCACACACCGACCGGGCCGGGGATCTCGCGATCGGCGTCTCGGCCTGCGCGATCGACCTGACCGCCCGCCTGCTCTCGACTCGGCAACCCCTCGGCGACCTGCTCGTCACCGCCGCCGCCCGCACCGTCACCGCGTGGCGGCGCCGGCGCGGCCAGGACACCCCGGCGCCGTTGCTGGCGCTGGAGACGCACGGCCGCGCGGACGTCGACATCGACCAGACCGCCGACACGAGCGACACGGTGGGCCTGCTCAGCGCGATCCACCCGCTGCGCGTCCACACCGACGGCCCCACCGACAAGGCCCGAATCAGCGGCTGCGGAATCGATTACGGCCTGCTGCGGTACCTGCGCCCCGATAACCGCCTGAGTGACCATCCCGAACCGCAGCTACTGCTCAACTACCTCGGCGCCGTCCACGCCGGCGTCGGCGGGCTTGAGCTCGACCGGGAGGCGATGTCCGGGCTGGGACCCGTACCCGAACCCGGCCAGGCGGTGCGCCACGAACTGACCATCGTGGCGGGGATTCTCGGGACCGCCGAGGCTCCCGTCCTGGTCACCCAGTGGCGCGCGTTGCCCGACATCCTCGACCTCGCCGACATCGCAGCGCTGCAACAGCTTTGGACCGACGCACTGTGGGAGATGGTGGCATGAGCACACTGGCGATTCTCGGCGCCGGCGCCAAGGCGGTGGCCGTCGCCGCCAAGGCGTCCGTGTTGCGCGACATGGGCGTCGAGGCGCCGCACGTGGTCGCGGTCGAACGCACCGGGGTCGGGGCCAACTGGCAGGCCAGCGGCGGCTGGACCGACGGCGCCCATCGCCTGGGCACCAGCCCCGAGAAGGACGTCGGGTTTCCCTACCGCTCGGCGCTCGTTCCGCGCCGCAACGCCGAACTCGACGACCGGATGACCCGCTACAGCTGGCAGTCGTACCTGATCGCCACGGCGGCATTCGCCGCCTGGGTCGACCGGGGCCGGCCGGCGCCCACCCACCGGCAGTGGGGCCAGTACCTGGCGTGGGTGGCCGACCGGGTCGGCCTCGAGGTGGTGCACGGCGAGGTCGAGCGGCTCTCCGCCGCCGGCGACCGGTGGGCGCTGCACACCCGCGAGTCGACCGTGCACGCCGACGGGCTGATGATCACCGGGCCCGGTCAGGCGGAGAGGTCGGTGCTGCCGGGCAACCCGCGCGTGCTGTCGATCGCCCAGTTCTGGGACCGCGCCGCCGGGGCCGACCGGATCAGCGCGGAGCGGGTGGCGGTGATCGGCGGCGGGGAGACCGCCGCGTCGATGCTCAACGAGCTGTTCCGGCACCGGGTTTCGACGATCACCGTCATCTCGCCGCAGGTGACCCTCTTCACCCGCGGCGAGGGCTTTTTCGAGAACTCGCTGTTCTCCGACCCCACCGACTGGGGCGCGCTGACGCCTGCCGAGCGCCGTGACGCGCTGGCGCGCACCGACCGCGGCGTGTTCTCGGCCAGCGTGCAGGAGGCGCTGCTGGCCGACGACCGGATCCACCACCTGCGCGGCCGGGTGGCGCACGCGGTCGCCCGCCACGGGCAGATCCGGCTGACGCTGTCGACCAACCGGGGCAGCGAGAACCTCGAGACGGTGCACGGTTTCGACCTCGTCATCGACGGCTCGGGCGCCGACCCGCTGTGGTTCCGCACGCTGTTCACCCAGGACGCCCTCGACCTGATCGAGTTGGCCCTGGGCCGGCCGCTCGGCCTCGACAGCCTCGAGGAGGCGATCGGCTACGACCTGTCCGTGACCGACCTCGCACCGAAGTTGTTCCTGCCTAACCTCTCCGGGCTCACCCAGGGGCCCGGGTTCCCGAACCTGAGTTGCCTCGGGCTGTTGTCCGATCGGGTGCTGGGATCCCACCTGGCCCCGTCCACGTACGATACGACGCCCGACAAGACAAGGAAACGCGATGAGCACCAACCCCTTCGATGACGAGGACGGCACCTTCGTCGTCCTGCTCAACGGCGAGGAGCAGCACAGCCTGTGGCCCGCCTTCGCCGACGTCCCGGCCGGCTGGCGGGTGGTGTACGGCGAGGCAAGCCGGGCGGCGTGCCTGGACTACGTCGAACGGTCCTGGACCGACATTCGCCCGAAGAGCCTGCGCGAGGCGATCGCGGGCCGCTGATCCGCCACTGAGCGCCCCACGGAGCGTGCCGCTACCGTGACCCGTCCGAGACCCAATACGGTGGTCGCGCAGGCAGAATGGCGGCCACCGACATGGGCACGGCGTCTTGCCGTGGCCCCGGTCGATCACTAGGGGGAGGACCAGACCATGCGAATCACATTGACTGCCATCGGCATTGTGGCGACGGGTGCCATCGGGGCCGCGGGAGCCGGCGGGGTGGAGTTGACCGGGCTCGGCGCACCGTTACCGCAGAACCCGCCGCCGGCACCGGCCTTGCCCAGCCCCGACCAACTGTCGAGCCTGTGCAACCAGGCGACCGACCCGGGAGTGTCCTACACGACCAAGACCAACCTGGTGCAGAACGGCATCACCCCCGACGAGGGCCACCTCGCCGATCACGACCTGCGAAAGGCCTACCGCGACGGCAAGTTCCCCGAGACGTTCGCCGTGACCAACATCCAGCCTGCCGGGCCCAACGCCGCCCAGGCCGATGTGGCCATCTCGGGTCCGAAGTTCGCCGGTCCGGTCTCGAAGCACCTGATGTTCGTCAATCAGGACGGCAATTGGATCCTGCAGCACGACTCCGCGATCGCATTGCTGCAGGCCGCGACCGGCTGACCCGCGGCCACACAGCGGGCGCACAGACAGTCCATGGTCAAGGCACAGGACCCGTTCGTAACGTAACGGCCCGGAGGAGCGAAACATCAGACACAACAACCACACCTGGGCGGCGGCGCGAGATCGCCACTGTCCTGGCGATCGGGGGAGGACCTGAGCATGATCACCATGAAATTCGTCGCCACGAGTCTGGCGGCCGCCGGCGTCGTCGGCGCGACCGCCTTCGGCCTGACGGCGGTCGCGGCGGTTCCGGCCGGTGACCAGGCCGGGGTGCGGCTCGCCGCGGTCGGCGCTCCGCTGCCGCAGGACCCCGCGCCTGCCCCGGCGGCCGCCGTCCCGAGTGCCGATCAACTGAACGGCGTGCTGACCAGCCTCGCGGACCCGAGTGTCCCGTTCGCCAACAAGAGCAACCTGGTCGAGGGCGGCATCAGCGGGATGACCGCGCACGTCGCCGACAAGAAGCTGAAGAAGGCCGCGGAGGCCGGCGACCTGCCCCTGGCCTTCAACGTGACCAACATTCAGCCCGCCGCCGCCGGGTCGGCTACGGCCGATGTCGCGGTCTCGGGCCCGAAGATCCCCTCGCCGGTCACCCAGAACGTCACGTTCGTCAACCAGGGTGGCTGGATGCTGTCCCGCGCTTCCGCGATGGAGTTGCTGCAGGCCGTCGGTCAGTGACCGCGGTGCCCGCCGGCGCCTGACCTCGCGACGCGCTCGGGATCGGCCAGCACGTCGATGGCCGCGATGCGCCCGTCGCGCACCAGAAACGCCATGATGGCGGTGGGCCGGCCGTCGACGACGATCACCGCTCCCGCGGCGCCGTTGACGGTGGCCCGCCGCACCTCGCGCTCGGGTCCCGCGTAGCCGCGGGCCAGCCCGGCCACCTCGGCGGCGCCCTCGGCGCGGAACATCGGCGCGTGCGGGCCGAAGTCGCCGCGGAGCACAACGCCGGGATGCAGCACCGACACCAGCCGGTCGAAGTCGCCGGCGCGCCCCGCCGCGAAGAACGCGTCGACGGCCTCGCGCTGCGCCGCGAGGTCGCCGTCGGGAATCGGAGCGGCGTCCTCGATGCGGCGCCGCGCGCGGCTGGCCAGCTTGCGCGTCGCCTCCGGCGTCCGCTCGACGATCGGTGCTATCTGGTCGAACGGGACGGCGAACACGTCGTGCAGCACGAACGCCAGCCGCTCGGCCGGCGGCAGCGTGTCCAGCACTACGAACAGCGCCACACCGACCGCCTCGGCGAGCATCGCCCGGTGCTCGGGAGCGGCTTCGTCGTCGACGTCCACGACCGGGTCGGGCAGGCGCGCCACGAGTTTTTCGCGGGACCGGCGGTCGCGCAACGCGTTGAGGCAGATGCGGGCCACCACCGTGGTCAGCCAGGCGTCGAGGTTGCCGATCGGCCGGTCGGTGCGGACCAGCCGCAGCCAGGCCTCCTGCACGGCGTCCTGGGCGTCGTCGATCGACCCCAGCATCCGGTAGGCGAGCGCGCTCAGGCGCGGCCGCGCCGCCTGGAAACTCGCCGCGAGCGCGTCCGCCGCCGTCACGTGCGACCCTCGGGCAGGGCGCACACGCGGTCGCCGGAGAAGCCCGACGATCCGATGCCGAGCGCGACGTTGAAGCGCGCGCGCAGGTTGCCCAGCGTGATGACGTGGGTGAGACCGACGAGCTGTGCGGTGTCGAAGTGGGCGCGCAGCGCCTCGAACAGCCGGTCGCTCACCTCGACGGGGGTGCGGCTGACCGCGGTGGCGTACTCGAGGATCAGCTTGTCGACGTCCGAGAAACAGGCGGCGTTGCGGTAGTCACTCATGGCCAGCAGCTCGTCGTCGCCGATGCCCCACCGCCGGGCGATCTGCGACCCGAGGTCGATGCAGTATTCGCAGCGCACCGTCGTCGCCGCCTTCAGCTCGGCCAGCGCGCGCTGGCGCGGAGTCAGCACGCCCAGCTTGTCCTCCGCCTGCTCCAGCCTGCCGTAGGCGTTGAGCAACCGGGGGATGTGCGCGTACATCCGCAGCGGCTCGAGCATTTCCGCCGTTTGAAGTCCGGTCATGCGGGCGAGCTTGCGGCGGGTGAAGAAGAAGGCGATCTTGGCGCCCAAGCCGGCGTCGCGGTCGGACACTCCCTGCAGCCGGGACATGGCAATCCTCCTGACATTCGGTCCAGCGTTCTCACCTCCCCGACACGCGGCGAGGCGAAAACGTGACCGGCCGCCCGGTTACCCCTGTTGGCTGAGCGGCATGTCCATGTCCAGGATCCGGGCGTGCAGCACCGTCCGGTTCCGCAGCGCCGCGCGCACGGCACGATGCAGGCCATCTTCGAGGTAGGTGACGCCCCGCCACCGCACCGCGTGCGGGAACAGGTCGCCGTAGAAGGTGGAGTCCTCCGAGAGCAGGCGGTCCAGCGCCAAAACCGTCGTGGTGGTGACCAACTCGTCGAGCCTGATCTGCTGGGGAGGGATCTGCGACCAGTCGCGGTAGGACAGCCCGTGTTCGGGGTACGGCTTGCCGTCGCGCACGCCCTTGAAGATCATCGGCGGATCCCCCCGCAGGCATCGCGTCGGGCCGACCTCGTCATGGGGGACAGGCTAGCCGGAAATCGTTTGCGCAGCGACGGCTCACGGACGCCCCGGACGCCTGCTGATTGGCGGTTCGGGCATCCCGACCCCGTAAAATGGCCGAAGCGTCCACGCGGTGTCAGGGAGGTGACAGCACATGGGAAGTGCCGACGACCGTCGCTTCGAGGTGCTGCGCGCCATCGTCGCCGACTTCGTCGCCACGAAGGAACCCATCGGTTCCAAGACGCTGGTCGAACGCCACAACCTCGGGGTCTCGTCGGCGACCGTCCGCAACGACATGGCGGTGCTCGAAGCCGAGGGCTACATCACCCAGCCGCACACCAGCTCCGGGCGGGTGCCCACCGAGAAGGGCTACCGCGAGTTCGTCGATCGCCTCGACGACGTCAAGCCGCTGTCGTCGGCCGAGCGGCGCGCGATCCAGCACTTCCTCGAGTCCGGCGTCGACCTCGACGACGTGCTGCGCCGCGCCGTGCGGCTGCTCGCCCAGCTGACCCGCCAGGTCGCCGTGGTGCAGTACCCGACGCTGACCTCGTCCACGGTGCGTCACCTCGAGGTCATCGCCCTCACCCCCGCCCGGCTGCTGATGGTGGTCATCACCGACTCCGGCCGCGTGGACCAGCGCATCGTCGAGCTCGGTGACGTGATCGACGACCACCAGCTGTCGCAGTTGCGCGACATGCTCGGCCAGGCGCTGGTCGGCAAGAAGCTGCCGGCCGCGTCCGTCGCGGTGGCCGACCTGGCGGGGCGGCTGCGCAGCCCGGACGGCCTGGGCGACGCGGTCGGCCGCTCGGCCACGGTGCTGCTGGAGTCGCTGGTCGAGCACACCGAGGAGCGGCTGCTGATGGGCGGCACCGCCAACCTGACCCGCAACGCCGCGGATTTCGGCGGCTCCTTGCGTTCGATCCTGGAGGCGCTCGAGGAGCAGGTCGTGGTGCTGCGGTTGCTGGCGGCCCAGCAGGAGGCGGGCAAGGTGACCGTGCGGATCGGTCACGAGACGGCGGTCGAGGAGATGGCCGGCACGGCGATGGTGACCACCGCCTACGGCACCTCGGACACCGTGTACGGCGGAATGGGTGTGCTGGGGCCCACCCGGATGGACTATCCGGGAACTATTGCCAGCGTCGCCGCGGTTGCTCTCTATATCGGCGAAGTCCTGGGTGCCCGATGACCGCGCACCCGCAACAGATGAAGAAGGCCTAGAAAGGTCAGGCGTGGCACGCGACTATTACGGGCTGCTCGGCGTGAGCAGGAACGCCAGCGACGCGGAGATCAAGCGCGCGTACCGCAAGCTGGCCCGCGAACTGCATCCCGACGTCAATCCGGACGAGGCCGCGCAGGCGAAGTTCAAGGAGATCAGCGCCGCCTACGAGGTGCTCAGCGATCCGGAGAAGCGCCGGATCGTCGACCTGGGCGGCGACCCGCTGGAGAACGCCGCGGCCGCCGGCGGCGGGTTCGGCGGCTTCGGCAACCTGGGCGACGTCTTCGAGGCGTTCTTCGGCGGGGGCTTCGGGCAGGCGTCGGGCGGGCGCGGGCCGGTCGGGCGCGTTCGTCCGGGCTCGGACTCGCTGCTGCGGATGCGGCTGGATCTCGAGGAGTGCGCGACCGGCGTCACCAAGCAGGTCACGGTCGACACCGCGGTGCTGTGCGATCGGTGCCAGGGCAAGGGCACCAACGGCGACTCCGCGCCCATCCCGTGTGACACGTGCGGCGGCCGCGGTGAGGTGCAGACCGTCCAGCGCTCGCTGCTCGGCCAGATGGTGACGTCGCGGCCGTGCCCCACCTGCCGCGGCGTCGGAACCGTGATTCCGGACCCGTGCCACCAGTGCATGGGCGACGGCCGGGTTCGCGCCCGCCGGGAGATCAGCGTGAAAATTCCCGCCGGTGTGGGCGAGGGAATGCGGGTCCGCCTCGCCGCGCAGGGTGAGGTCGGTCCGGGCGGCGGGCCGGCCGGCGACCTGTACGTCGAGGTGCATGAGCAGCCCCACGACGTCTTCGTCCGCGAGGGCGACGACCTGCACTGCACGGTGTCGGTGCCGATGTGGGACGCGGCGCTGGGCGCGACCGTCACCATCGGCGCGATCATCGACGGCCTGAGTGAGATCACCATTCCGCCCGGCACCCAGCCCGGCGCGGTGATCACCCTGCGGGGCCACGGCATGCCGCACCTGCGCTCCGGTGCCCGCGGCAACCTGCACGTGCACGTCGAGGTGCTGGTTCCCACGCGCCTGGACCATCACGACAGCGAACTGCTGCGCGAGCTGAAGAACCGCCGCGGCCGCGACGTGCCCGAGGTGCGCTCGACGCACGCCGGAGGCGGGTTGTTCAGCCGATTGCGCGAGACCTTCACCGGGCGCTAGCCCGGGGGCTTTCCGCCTTATGGTGGCCACCCTGTTCTACGTCGACGCGCTTCCCGACGCAGGTGAGCTGGCCGTCGTCGCCGGCGACGAGGGATTTCACGCCGCGACCGTGCGCCGGATCCGCGTCGGCGAGCAACTCGTCCTCGGTGACGGTGCCGGCTGCCTCGGGCAGTGCCGGGTCGAGCACGCCGGGCGGGACGGGCTGCGGGCGCGGGTGCTGGAGCGCTGGAGCGTCGAACCCGCCCGGCCCGCGGTGACGGTGGTGCAGGCGCTGCCGAAGTCGGAGCGCTCCGAGCTGGCGGTCGAACTGGCCACCGAGGCGGGGGCCGACGGGTTCCTCGCCTGGCAGGCCGCCCGCTGCGTGGCGAACTGGGAGGGTAACCGGGCGGAGAAGGGCCTGCGACGATGGCGCGCCGTGGCCCGCACGGCGGCCCGCCAATCCCGCCGCGCACACATCCCGGCCGTCGACGGCGTGCTGACCACCGCGGCGATGGTTCGGTGGGTCCGCGAGGAGGCGGCCGCCGGGGCGGCGGTGCTGGCGTTGCACGAGTCGGCGACCGAGCGGCTCACCGGTGCCCATCTGGCCGATGCGGGTTCGGTGCTGCTGGTGGTCGGACCGGAGGGCGGGATCGCGCCGGAGGAGATGTCCGCCCTGGCCGACGCGGGCGCCGTGGCGGTCCGGCTCGGCCCGCAGGTGCTGCGGACCTCGACCGCGGCGGCGGTGGCGCTGGGCGCACTGGGGGTGCTGACCGCCCGTTGGGACGCGGGCGCCGACTGCGAAATCGACGACGCGACGCGCCGGTGACTCGTCGCAGGATTCACAATCGGCGCTGGGCGAACATTGGGACGGGCTGAGCCCCGGCGGTAGACTGGCTTTTCGACATCACCGCATTGCACTTTGCAAGAAAGCAGGCATCGAAAACCACGTGACGCCCCGCGAAACCAGCGCTGCTGACGCCCAGGTTCGCAGCAGCATCGATGTTCCGCCCGACCTCGTCGTGGGCCTGCTCGGCTCCGCGGATGAGAACCTGCGCGCCCTCGAACGCACCCTGAACGCCGAGCTGCACGTGCGCGGCAACGCCGTCACCATCTCCGGTGAGCCGGCCGATGTCGCCCTCGCCGAGCGGGCGCTCTCCGAGTTGATCGCCATCGTGGCCGGCGGCCAGCCGCTGACCCCGGAGGTGGTGCGCCACAGCGTGGCGATGCTCGTCGGGGGCACCGGCGACGAGTCGCCGGCCGAGGTGCTCACCCTCGACATCCTGTCGCGCCGCGGCAACACGATTCGGCCCAAGACGCTCAACCAGAAGCGCTACGTCGACGCGATCGACGCCAACACCATCGTGTTCGGGGTCGGCCCGGCGGGCACGGGGAAGACGTACCTCGCGATGGCCAAGGCCGTGCGCGCGCTGCAGACCAAGCAGGTGAGCCGCATCATCCTCACCCGCCCGGCGGTGGAAGCCGGTGAGCGCCTTGGCTTTCTGCCGGGGACGCTGAGCGAGAAGATCGACCCGTACCTGCGGCCGCTGTACGACGCCCTGTACGACATGATGGACGCCGAACTCATTCCGAAGCTGATGTCGGCCGGCGTCATCGAGGTGGCGCCGCTGGCGTACATGCGGGGTAGAACCTTGAACAACGCCTTCATCGTGCTCGACGAGGCGCAGAACACTACCCCCGAGCAGATGAAGATGTTCCTCACCCGCCTCGGCTTCGGCTCGAAAATCGTTGTCACCGGCGACATCACGCAGGTCGACCTGCCGGGGGGCGCCCGGTCGGGGTTGCGGGCGGCCATGGAGATCCTGGACAGCGTCGACGACATCCACGTCGCCGAGCTGACCAGTGTCGACGTGGTGCGCCACCGGCTGGTCTCCGAAATCGTCGACGCCTACGCCAAATTCGAGGAACCGGGGCTGGCGGTGAACCGGGCGGCGCGGCGCGCGTCGGGGTCCCGCGGCCGCCGGTGACAGGACCCGCATGAGCGTTGAAGTCTCCAACGAGTCGGGCATCGACGTCTCCGAGGCCGAATTGGTCAGCGTGGCGCGGTTCGTCATCGCCAAGATGGACGTGAACCCCGCCGCGGAGCTGTCGATGGTACTGCTGGACACCGCTGCCATGGCCGACCTGCACATGCGCTGGATGGACCTGCCCGGTCCGACCGACGTGATGAGCTTTCCCATGGACGAGCTCGAGCCGGGCGGGCGGCCCGACGCACCGGAGCCGGGGCCGTCGATGCTCGGCGACATCGTGTTGTGCCCGGAGTTCGCCGCCGAGCAGGCGGCCGCGGCGGGCCACAGCCTGGGTCACGAGCTCGCGCTGCTGACCATCCACGGCGTCCTGCATCTCCTCGGCTACGACCACGGCGAACCAGCCGAGGAGAAGGAGATGTTCGACCTGCAGGCGCGGCTGCTCGAGGAGTGGGTCGCCGAGCAGGTCGAGGCCTACGAGCAGGACCGCCAGTCCGAGCGCGACCGCCGACTGCTGGACAAGTCAAGGTATTTCGACAATTGACGGGCGTTTCGCAGCTGCTGGGCGCGATCGTCCTGATCGCCATGGGCGGCGTGTTCGGCGCGGTGGACGCCGCCATCAGCACGGTGTCGCTGGCGCGGGTCGAGGAACTGGTCCGTGAGGAACGACCCGGCGCGGTGTCGCTGTGCGCGGTGATGTCCGAGCGGCCGCGCTACATCAACCTGGTGGTGCTGCTGCGGATCGCGTGCGAGATCACCGCCACCGTGCTGCTGGTGGTGTTTCTCTACGACAATTTCGGCATGAAGTGGGCGGTGTTCGGCGCCGCGGCCATCATGGTGGTGACGAGCTTCGTCGTCATCGGGGTGGGGCCGCGGACCCTGGGCCGCCAGCACGCCTACTCGATCTCGCTGGCGACGGCCCTTCCGCTGCGGCTGATCTCGTGGCTGCTGATGCCGCTCAGCCGGTTGCTGGTGGTCCTCGGCAACGCGCTCACCCCGGGCCGCGGCCTGCGCAACGGGCCGTTCGCGTCCGAGATCGAACTGCGCGAGGTGGTCGACCTGGCCCAGCAGCGCGGCGTCGTCGCCGCCGACGAGCGCCGGATGATCCAGTCGGTCTTCGAGCTCGGCGACACCCCGGCCCGCGAGGTGATGGTGCCCCGCACCGAGATGATCTGGATCGAGAGCGACAAGACGGCCAGCCAGGCGATCAACCTGGCCGTGCGCAGCGGGCATTCCCGCATCCCGGTCATCGGCGAGAACGTCGACGACATCGTCGGGGTGGTGTACCTCAAAGACCTTGTGCAGCAGACCCTTCTGGCGCGCGACGGCGGCAAGTCCACCACCGTGGCGCAGGTGATGCGCCCGGCGGTGTTCGTGCCGGACTCCAAGCCGCTGGACGCGTTGCTGCGCGAAATGCAGCGCGACCGCATCCACATGGCGCTGCTCGTCGACGAGTACGGGGCGATAGCCGGCCTGGTCAGCATCGAGGACGTGCTCGAGGAGATCGTCGGGGAGATCGCCGACGAGTACGACCAGGCCGAGACTGCGCCGATAGAAGAGTTGGGCGACAAGCGTTTCCGCGTCTCGGCGCGCCTGCCGATCGAAGACGTCGGCGAGCTCTACGGCGTGGAGTTCGACGACGACCTCGACGTCGACACCGTGGGCGGGCTGCTGGCCCTGGAACTCGGCCGGGTCCCGCTGCCGGGCGCCGAGGCGGTGTCGCACGGCTTGCGGCTGCACGCCGAGGGCGGCCCCGACCACCGCGGGCGCGTGCGGATCGGCACCGTCCTGTTGAGCCCGGTCGAATCCGACGGCTCCGATGGGGTGGGACATTCATGACGCCGAGCGTGAAACCACGGCGAAAAATCGGGCGAAAACCCGCCACAGCTTCACGTTCGGCGACATGACCGAATTCCGTTCGGGCTTCGTGTGTTTGGTCGGCCGGCCCAACACCGGCAAGTCCACGCTCACCAACGCGCTGGTCGGCACCAAGGTGGCCATCACCTCCAAGAGGCCGCAGACCACCCGGCACACCATCCGGGGCATCGTGCACCGCGAGAACTTCCAGATCATCCTCGTCGACACCCCGGGTCTGCACCGGCCGCGGACGCTGCTGGGCAAGCGGCTCAACGAGCTGGTACGCGACACCTACACCGAGGTCGACGTGATCGGACTGTGTATCCCGGCGGACGAGGCGATCGGCCCGGGCGACCGCTGGATCGTCGACCAGATCCGCGCGACCGCGCCGAAGACGACGCTGGTGGCCGTCGTCACCAAGATCGACAAGGTGCCCAAAGACCGCGTGGCCGCCCAGCTGGTCGCGGTCAGCGAGCTCGTCGGCGATGCGGAGATCGTCCCGGTGTCCGCGGCGACGGGTGAGCAGGTCGACGTGCTCGTCGACGTGTTCGCCGCTGCGCTGCCCGAAGGCCCCGCGTACTACCCCGACGGGGAGCTGACCGACGAACCGGAAGAAACCCTGATGGCCGAGCTGATTCGCGAGGCCGCCCTCGAGGGGGTGCGCGACGAGCTGCCCCACTCGCTGGCGGTGGTGATCGACGAGGTCAACCCGCGCGAGGATCGCGACGACCTCATCGACGTGCACGCGCTGCTCTTCGTCGAGCGCGACAGCCAGAAGGGAATCATCATCGGCAAGGGCGGCGCCCGCCTGCGCGAGGTGGGCACCGCGGCGCGCGGGCAGATCGAGAAGCTGCTCGGCACCAAGGTCTACCTCGACCTGAGGGTCAAGGTCGCCAAGAATTGGCAGAGCGACCCCAAACAGCTTGGCCGTCTCGGCTTTTGATCGCGGCCGAGCTTCGGGCATCGAGCTTGCGGTCGCGGCACCGAGCCTGCGTGCAGAGCGCGATTCGTCCGAACATGACGCTGTGAGCGCAGTCTCGGTGCGGGGAAAGCTCCCAGGCCGATTGCGCAATCCCGGCGCGGCGTCGAGGTTTCGCCGCCCATGCCACGGGTAGCCGTGCCCCATGACGCAACCACAACTAGCGCTCGTAACCGGCGCGTCCAGCGGCATCGGCTTCGAACTGGCAAGGCAATTCGCCCAACACGGCTACGACCTCGTGGTGGCCGCCGACGACGACACCATTCACGGCGTGCCCGACAGGCTGTCCGAATACAGCGCCTCCGTGCAGCCCGTGCAGGTGGACCTGCGCAGCCCCGACGGCGTCGAGCACCTCTATCGGAGCACGATCGAAGGTGACCGCGTGCTGGCCGCCGCGGCGCTCAACGCCGGCATCGGCCGCGGCGAGATGTTCCTGAAGAGCGAACTGGCCGACGACCTGAGCATCGTGGATCTGAACGTGCGCTCGACGGTGCACCTGGCCAAACTGGTGCTGCGCGACATGGCGAATCGGGACGAAGGCAAGGTGCTGTTCACCTCGTCGATCGCGGCGCAGATGCCGGGACCGTATCAGCCGGTGTACAACGCCTCCAAGTCGTTCATCCTGTCGTTCGCCGAGGCGCTCCGCGACGAATTGCGCGACACGGCAATCACTGTCACCGCGTTGATGCCCGGCCCGACCGACACCAACTTCTTCAGCCGCGCGAAAATGACCGACTCCCTCATGGGCAAGGGGCCGAAGGAGGACCCGGCACTGGTCGCCCGGCAGGGGTTCGAGGCGCTGATGCGCGGCCGGCAGAAGGTCGTCGGCGGCTCGATCCTCACGAAGGTCATGGGCGCCGCCAACCACGTGCTGCCCGACGAGGTCAAGGCGATCGGCAACCGGGTGCTGGCGAGGCCCCGCGGCAATTAGCTGCCGTCAGGCCGGTTCGGCCACCGCCCCGACGACCTCGAGCAGTCCGTGTTGGCGGACCGCGGCCACGGACAACGTCCGGTAGCCGAACTGCTCGAAAAGCACGACGATGCGGTCGCGGTCGCCGCCGATGACCACGCCCGGCCCGAATTCGGGATGTCGCACCGCGGTGTCGATCGGCAACGCGGGCTCGTCGGATCCGGCGTCGAGCCGCTCGGCCTCCGAGCAGAGGTCGCAGTTACCGCACGGGCCGCCCAGGTGCTCGCCGAAATAGGAAAGCAGGAAAACTCTTCGGCAGCTGGTGGTTTCGGCGTACCCGCGCATCATCTCGATGCGGCTGAGATCGACCCGCTCCCGCAGCTCGGCCGCCCGCAACGCCGCGGTCACCGCGTCGTCCGTCGACATGCCGGCGCTCACAAAGCCCTTCCGGGTGGAGCGCACCGCGCCGGCCTCCTCGAGCAGGTTGACGGCGTTGGTGAGCGTGCGTCCGCGCACGTCGAGCCCGTCGCGCAGGTCTTTCAGCCGCGTCGGGTCGGACCTGTCGAGGACGGCGGACACCGCGCGCAGTGCCTCCTCGTCCGGGCCGCCGCCGGAGAAAAAGCGTGCCAGGCCAAGATCTTCCGGGCGGTAGAACAGCAATGCCAGCGCCTGATCGCCGTCGCGCCCGGCGCGGCCGATCTGTTGGTAGTAGCTGTCCAGCGAGTCGGGGGCCGAGGCGTGCGCGACGAAGCGCACGTTGGGTTTGTCGATTCCCATCCCGAACGCCGACGTCGCCACCACGACCTCGTACTCGTCGTCGCGGAATCCCGTGTGCACGTCGTCGCGCTCGGCGGCCGACATGCCCGCATGATAGGCGGCCGTCGTAAGCCCCTTGTCCCGCAACGCTTCCGCGTAGTACTCCGCGTCCCTGCGCGTCGCCACGTACAACAGGCCGGGGCCGGGCAGCCCGGGCAGCGCGTCGAGGACCGCGCGCCGCTTGTCCTCGTCGTCGAGGTGACGCTGGACCGCGAGCCGCAGATTCGGCCGGTCGAAGCCGGCGACCACGATGGCGGGGTCGCGCAGACCGAGGCGGTCGACGATGTCGCGGCGCACCACCACCGACGCGGTCGCCGTCAGCGCCACAACGGGAATCGACTCGCCGAGCCGCCGGAAGACATCGGCGAGACGCCGGTAGTCGGGCCGGAAGTCATGCCCCCACGCCGACACGCAGTGCGCCTCGTCCACCACGATCAGCGACGGCCCCACGGCACCCAGCCGGGCCACCACCTCGTCGTTCGCCAGCTGCTCGGGGGCGACGAAGACGAAGTCCGCCTCGCGCTTGTCGATCAAGTCCCAGCTGCGCCACCGGTCGCGGGCCCGCAGGCCGGAATTGATCGCAACGGCGGTGCCCGCACCACCGTCCTCGATCGCGCTGATCTGGTCCTCCTGCAACGCGATCAGCGGCGACACCACCAGCGTCAACCCGTCGATCAGCAGCGAGGGCACCTGGTAGATCGCCGACTTCCCGGACCCGGTCGGTAGCACGGCAAGCACGTCGCGGCCCCGCAGCACCGCGCGCATCGCCTCGCGTTGGTCGCCGGTCAGGCGCTCCCACCCGAAGTGGCTGCGCGCGACCGCGTCGAGGTCCGAGGCATCGTGAGGGGATTCCACCGGGGCGGACTACCCGGTGCCGTCGCCCACAAACGCGCTGTGACGCTTGGGTTTTCGGTGAAACTAGCGACGCGGCGGGGGAGCGCCGGGCACCGGCGGGGTCTCCGTGCTGTGGTGCCACCACGCCGTGGGCTGCTTCGACACCCACCCGCACACCGCCTCCAGCTCGGCCGCCAGCGAAATCAGCATGCCCTCGCTGTTCGCCGGACCCATCAGCTGCACCCCGATCGGCAGGCCGTCGGACGTGAAGCCCGCCGGAACGCTGATGGACGGCCAGCCCAGCACGTTCCACGGCCAGGTCACCGGGCACGCGGCCACCATCGCCCGATCGGTTCCGTAGGTGCCCATGCGGTCGAAGGAGCGCGCCAGCGGCGGCGGTTGGGCGGTCGTCGGCGCCAGAACCACGTCGACGATGTCGAAGATCGAGCCCACCCGGCGCTGTGCGGCGACCTCGTGCAGCCGCGCGCTGCGCAGGATCGCCTCCCCGAGGACGTGACCGAGGCGCAGGTTGGACATGGTGCGCGGGTCCAGCGTGACGCCGTCGCCCAGCCGCTCCTCCCACTCCCGCAGGCCCGCGGTGGCTCGGACGACGAAGTCCCACGACAACCGCTTGCCGTAGTCCGGGTTGCCGGTCACGACGGTGTGACCGAGCAGCTCGAGCTGCCGCGCCACCGCGCGGGTGGCCGCCAGGATCTCGGGGTGCAACTTGGCGCGGAAACCGGTCCACGGGAAGCGGGTGGACAGCGCGATGTTCAGCGGTCCGGGCGCGATCCCCACGTAGTCGGAGGCGGTCAGCGGCGGCGGCTTGTGCCGGTCGCCGTCGACGTTGCCCGACGCCGCGTCGAGCACCAGCGCCGCGTCGGCCACCGTGCGGGCCAGCACCCCGTTGACCGTGAGGCCGTTGAACGCCTCCGGCAGCGGCCAGGTGGAGATGCGGCCGCGCTGCGGCTTGATGCCCACCAGGTGGGTCCATGCGGCGGGGACGCGGACGCTGCCGGCGCCGTCCGAGCCGATGGCCGCGGTGACCAGGCCGGCCGCCACCGCGGCCGCGCTGCCCCCCGACGAACCGCCCGGGGTGTGCCGGCGCGACCACGGATTGTGAGTGTGGCCGAACCCGGGGCCGCTGGTGAACGGCCACTGGCCCAGCTCGCAGGTGTTGGTCTTGCCGACGATCACCGCGCCGGCGGCCTTCAGCCGGCGGACCACCTCCGAGTCGTGCGCGGCCGGCCGGACGTGTCCCTCGGTGCCGAAGGCCGTGGGCACGCCGGCGATGTCGACGGCGTCCTTGACCGCGATCGGGATGCCCAGCAGCGGCGCCGTGTCGCCGGCGGCCCGGCGGCGGTCGGCCTCGGCCGCGTCGGCCAGCGCCGACTCGGTGAGCACCACGCGGAAGGCGTTGAGCGTGGACTGGCTGGTGTTGATCGCGTGCAGCGAGCGGCGTACCAGTGTGTTGGATGTCACGGCCCGGCTGGCCAGCTGATAGAGCAGGTCAGTGAGGGTGGGCAGGCGCTGGCCACGGGGCCCGGAAACGGACCCGAAATCAGGGGCGGACGCGCCAATCACAGGTGAGGAGACTATCGGCGCGGACGCCCGTGAGCGCGCAGCGGGGTGGTTATGGCTGGTCCGCGGCGCGTTGAGCCTCAGCCGGCCAGCAGGATGGGGAGGCGTTTCAGCGAGTTGTTCAGGTTGGAGCGGACCCGGACCGGCTCGCCGGTGAGCTCGATCGTCGGAGACCACTCGAGGAGCTCCCGGAAGAACACCCGGCCCTCGAGCCTGGCCAGGTGCACCCCGAGGCAGAAGTGGCTCCCGAAGCCGAACGACAGGTGGTGGTTGGGCCGGCGGTGGATGTCGAACGTCTGCGGGCTGGTGAACACGGCGTCGTCCCTGTTGGCCGACGTGTAGTACATCGCCACCTTGTCCCCGGCCGCGATGCGGGTGCCGGCGAGCTCGGTGTCGACGAGCGCGGTGCGCCGGAAGTAGTGCAGCGGGTTGTCGTAGCGGACGATCTCCTCGACGGCGCCCGGCAGCAGCGAGGGGTCGGCCCGCAGCTCGGCCAGCTGGTCCGGGTGGCGCAGCAGGGTCAGCAGCCCGGACGACAGCATGGCCTTGGTGGTGTCGAAGCCCGCGGTGACGAGCTGCACGAAGAAGTCGCCGAAGTCGGCGTCGCTCATCCGCCGGCCGCCGAAGTCGGCGTGCAATATGGCGCTGGTCAGGTCGTCGGCGGGGGGACGCCGGCGTTTCGCGGCGGCGAACTCGACGGCGTAGGCGGCCATCTCGCCCCCGCCGGTGGAGTTCGGGGCCGTCGGGTCGCCCAGCTCCGGATCCTGGCTGGACGTGGTGCGCTCCGCCAGCTTTCGGAGGTAGTCCCAATCGCCGCGCGGCAGGCCGAAATACTCGCCGATCACCTGCGTGGGCAGGCCGGCGGCGACCTCGTGAACGAATTCGACCTCGCCCTTCTCCCGCGCCCCGGCCATGATGTCGCGGCAGATCGCGCGCACCCGATCCTCGAGCCGCGCGACCGCGCGGGGCCGGAAATGCGGGGACAACGGCCCCCGGTGGGCCGTGTGGCGGGGCGGATCCATCGCCAGCAGCATGTTGCGCATCCGGGCCAGCGTGTCGGGCGGCGGATCCTCGACGACGACGCCCGCGTGGTGGGACGAGAAGATTTCGGGGTGGCGGGCGACGTGCACGACGTCGGCGTAGCGCAGGACCGCCCAGAATCCCGGTTCGTTGTCCATCGGCTGCCAGTGCACCGGATCGGTGTCCCGCAGCGCCGCCAGCGCCTCGTGCGGCGCGCCCGCGACGAAGGTGTCGGGGCTGGCCAGGTCGACGGGAACCGACGCGGTGCTGGTCATGGTGTCAGCCGGTCAAGACGTTCGGGCTGGGCAGACCGGCCGCCTCGCACAGCGTCCGATAGGTCGCCAGGGCGCTCGCGCCGTCGACCACGCTGTCCACGTTGCCGTCGGCGTCGAGGTTGAGGTTGGCGCCGTAGATCTGGAACCAGACGTGGGTGTCGTCCTCGAGAACCCGCAGCGTGTGGATCGACCCCGCCGGTTCGTAGAGGAACGAGCCCGCGCGGTTGACGTAGTCGTATTCCTTGTACCTCCACGCGCCCGCCGTCGTGTAGGCGTACACCGGCCCGGTGTGTTTGTGGCGCTGCACCTCGTAGCCGGCGCGGAAGACGTTCTCGACGATCCAGAGGCCCTCGGCCTCTTTGACCTGGATCACCTTCAGCCGGGAGCCGTCCCCGAGGTCGACGAACGGCAGCTCGTCGGCGCCGATGTGCACGGCGCTCGGCACGTCAACGATCGTCATGTGAGAAGCCTCCTCGATTCCGTGTGGCTAAGTATGGATCAGAATTCACGAAATATGCAACGGGTGATTTACCCGCCTGATACCCGGAGCGTGTCACCAAAACAGACTCGGCGGCAACGGGGCAGAATTGTCCGGATGCGGCTGTATCGAGACCGGGCGGTGGTGCTGCGCCAGCACAAGCTCGGCGAAGCCGACCGGATCGTCACCCTGCTGACCCGCGATCACGGTCTGGTGCGCGCGGTGGCCAAGGGCGTCCGCCGCACCCGCAGCAAATTCGGCGCGCGCCTGGAGCCGTTCGCGCACATCGACGTGCAACTGCATCCCGGCCGCAACCTCGACATCGTCACCCAGGTCGTCGCCATCGACGCGTTCGCCACCGACATCGTCAGCGACTACGGCCGGTACACGTGCGGATGCGCGATGCTGGAGACCGCCGAACGCCTCGCCGGCGAGGAACGGGCGCCGGCCCCGGAGCTGCACCGGCTCACGGTCGGCGCGCTGCGCGCGGTGGCCGACGGGCGCCGACCCCGGGACCTGCTACTGGACGCCTACCTGTTGCGCGCGATGGGCATCGCGGGGTGGGCGCCGGCGATCACCGAGTGCGCCCGCTGCGCCACACCCGGCCCGCACCGGGCGTTCCACATCGCGGCCGGCGGAAGCGTCTGCGCGCACTGCCGTCCGGCCGGTTCCACCACTCCGCCGCCGGGCGTGCTGGACCTGATGTCCGCACTGCACGACGGGGACTGGGAGTTCGCCGAACAGGCGCCCCAGCCCCATCGCGGCTACGTCAGCGGATTGGTGGCCGCCCACCTGCAATGGCACCTGGAGCGGCAACTGAAGACGCTGCCGCTGGTGGAGCGCGTGTACGACCGGGCGGGCCAGGACGTGGACTGTGGCTAGCCGGGCCGAGCGACGGCGGGCGTCCGCCGAGTTCCCCCAATTGCCCCCCGCGCCCGACGACTACCCCACCTTCCCCGACACGTCGACCTGGCCCGTGGTGTTCCCCGAGTTGCCGCCGTTGCCCGGCGGTGGCCCGCGGCGGCCACCGCAGCACGTCTCGAAGGCGGCCGCGCCGCGGATCCCGGCCGACCGGTTGCCCAACCATGTCGCGATCGTGATGGACGGCAACGGCCGCTGGGCCACCCAGCGGGGGCTGCGTCGCACCGAGGGCCACAAGATGGGTGAGGCGGTGGTCATTGACATCGCCTGCGGCGCGGTCGAACTCGGCATCAAGTGGCTCAGCCTGTATGCCTTCTCCACCGAGAACTGGAAGCGCTCCGCCGAGGAGGTGCGCTTCCTCATGGGATTCAACCGCGACGTGGTGCGGCGGCGCCGGGAGAACCTCAACGAGATGGGTGTGCGGATCCGCTGGGTCGGGTCGCGTCCGCGCCTGTGGCGCAGCGTGATTCACGAGCTCGCGGTGGCGGAGGAGATGACGAGGAACAACGACGTGATCACGATCAACTACTGCGTGAACTACGGGGGGCGCACCGAAATCGCCGAGGCGACAAAGCAAATCGCGCGCGAGGCCGCCGCCGGCCGGCTGAACCCCGAGCGGATCAACGAGTCGACGATCGCCCGTCACATGCAGCGCCCCGACATCCCCGACGTGGACCTGTTCCTGCGCACGTCGGGGGAGCAGCGGTCCAGCAATTTCATGCTGTGGCAGGCGGCCTACGCCGAGTTCATCTTCCAGGACAAGCTGTGGCCCGACTACGACCGCCGCGACCTGTGGGCCGCGTGCGAGGAGTACGCGTCGCGCAATCGCAGATTCGGGAGCGCATGATGCCATCGCTGCAGGATCGGCTCGCTTCGCTTCTCAGCGACGCCCTTCCCGTCGAGCAAGAGTCCGACGGCGCGCTGACGGTCCGCCACAACGGCACCTTCGCGTCGCTGCGCGTGGTCACCATCGCCGACGGCCTGGACCTGGTGTCGCTCACCCAGGTGCTGGCGTGGGACCTGCCGCTCACCAGAAAGGTCAGCGATCGGGCCGCCAAGCAGGCCCGCGACGTCAACTTCGGCAGCGTGACGGTGGTGGAGAAAGTCGCCGACAAGGCCGTCCGTGGCAACTCCGGCAGGGGCGCGTCCAAGACCGCCGACGTCATGCTGCGCTACAACTTCCCCGGCGGCGGCCTCACCGACGATGCCCTGCGCACCCTCATCCTCTTGGTGCTCGACACGGGCGTGCAGATCCGTGACGCCTTGACCGCCTAGTGGCGATCGCGAGTGCGGCCGCGGCGATCGCAAGCGCGGCGTAGCCGGGCGCAGTGGGTCGCCGCCAAGGCGGTGAAGCCGGACGACGCGGCTCGCCACCATCCGCCTAGGACGCCGCCGACGCGACACCCGCCTCCGGGTGGGTTCCGGTGCGCAGCAGCGACGCCAGCCGGTCCTGGTCGTAGTGGGCCGGTCGCGTCGAGTCGATGAACCGCTCGACAACCTCGACGAAGCGGTCCGGGTGGTCGCTGAACGGCATGTGCCCGGAGTCCTCGAACACCTCGAGGCGCGAGCCCGGCATCGCCTCGTGGGCGATGTGGGCATGCCGCACGGGGATGATCGGATCGTCCTCGCCCCAGATGATCTGCACCGGAACGTGTTCCACAAGGTAACTTCGGTCCAGCATGGTGACGAACTGGCCGCGCCGATCCACCACCGACCGCAGCGTCCGGGCGAACGCGGACAGCGCTTTGGCGTCCTGGAAACCCTCGAGCAGGCTTACGGCGTCGCCGACATCGCGCCCGAACTTCGTTGAGCCCAGGGTCTTTTCGACCGCCCGTCCGAACAGTCGCACCGCGGGCATCACCCCGGGGGCGCGCAGTACGGCCAGCGCCTCGCTGCCCATCGGCATCGCCGCGGCCCGCAAGCCGACGCAGACGTCCTGCGCGACCCCTCCGCTGCTCACCAGCACGATGCGCTCGACCAGGTGCGGGTACTGATAGGCGAGTTGCATGGCGAGCCCGCCACCGAACGAGTGCCCGACGACGGTCACCCGGTCGATGCCGAGCACGGCGAGCAGATCGCGCATGCCGTTGGCGAACGCCGCCAGCGAGTAGTCGGCACGCGGCTTGTCGGACTCGCCGTGGCCCAGCAGGTCGGGCGCGATGACCGTGAACCGTTGCGCGAGCTTGGCGTGCACCGGCCCCCAGGAAGCGGACTTGTCGCCGACGCCGTGGATCAGCAGCAGGGCGGGTCCGGATCCGGCGGTGCGGAAGGCGCGCCGGTGGCCGTGGATGGTGCGAAATTGCAGGGACGGGCCCTCGACATCGTGTACCGGCCGCAGGTGGGGCGCTGACTTTGTGCCCATCGTGTTCTCGCTTCCCGTGAGTTCTGGTCTTGGCCCGTGGGCCACTCATGGGTAGGAGCGCGCGGCGTGCGCCAGTCGGACAACTTTCTGGAGGAAAAATTTCCGGTGGCCGGGCCGCGCCGTTTCCGGCCGGTCAGGACCCGCACTGCGAGCAGGTGCCGAAGATCTCGATGGTGTGGCTGACGTCGGAGAAGCCGTGCTTGGCGGCCACTTGCGCGGCCCATTCCTCGACCTCGTGATCGCCCACCTCGACGGCGGAGCCGCAGACCCGGCAGACCAGATGGTGGTGATGGTGTTCCGAGCACCTCCGGTACACCGACTCGCCGGTGTCGGTGCGCAGCGTGTCGACCAGGCCCGCGGTCGCCATCGATTGCAGCGTCCGGTACACGGTGGTCAGGCCGATGTTCTCGCCGCGCCGGCGGAGTTCGTCGTGCAGTTCCTGGGCCGAGCGGAAATCGTCGAGCGTCTCCAGCAGTGTGGAGATGGCCGCCCGCTGCCGGGTGGCGCGGACGCTGGCCGTCATGAAGCGTCCTCGCCGGCGTGCGCGACGGCGTCCACCACGATGTTCGCCAGATGGTGGTCGGCGAGCCGGTACAGCACCTCGCGGCCGGACCGCTCCCCGGCGACCACGCCGGCCGCCTTCAAAATCTTCAGGTGCTGGCTGACCAGCGGTTGCGGCACGCCCAGCGCGTCGACGAGCTCGTGCACGCAGCGCTGCGACTCGCGCAGTTGCAGGACGATCGCGATGCGCACGGGCGCGGCCAGCGCTCGCAGCAGCTCGCCGGCGGCGTCGAGGATCTCGCGTGGCGGCGGTTCCGCGTACCGCTCGCGCGGGCCCGCGGCGTCGTGTGCGTGAGTCACGTCGGGGCTCAGGACGCCCAGGGAGGACGGCGCCGAAGCGGGCACGGAGGAGGACATCGCCATGGGAGAGAGACCGTCACCTCGAAAGTGCCAGGTAGGGGGATCGCTGGCCGTCAGCGGTAGCCGTCGGCCCGACCTCCACTGTCACATGCGTGATGACGCATGTCAAAGACCGCGACGCCGATCGTTACCATGACTGGTGCTCCGCGCGCTGCTATGCCCGCCGCGCATGTCCGGCCCCTCGACCCCCGAAGGCTCAACCCCAAAGTCAAAGGAGTGCACCACGCCGTGGCGTCCGTCATCGACACCGTAGTGAACCTGGCCAAACGGCGGGGGTTCGTCTTCCCGTCGGGCGAGATCTACGGGGGCACGCGGTCGGCGTGGGACTACGGCCCGCTGGGCGTGGAGTTGAAGGAGAACATCAAACGCCAATGGTGGCGTTCCGTGGTGAATGGCCGCGACGACGTCGTGGGGATCGACTCGTCGATCATCCTGCCGCGCCAGGTGTGGGTGGCCTCGGGCCACGTCGAGGTGTTCCACGACCCGCTCGTCGAGTGCTTGAACTGCCATCACCGGCATCGTCAGGACCACCTGCAGGAGGCGTACGCGGCCAAGAAGGGCATCGACGATCCCGACTCCGTGCCGATGACGGAGATCGTCTGTCCCGACTGCGGCACCAAGGGTCAGTGGACCGAGCCGCGCGAGTTCAACATGATGCTCAAGACGTACCTCGGGCCCATCGAGACCGAGGAGGGGTTGCACTATCTGCGCCCCGAGACCGCGCAGGGCATCTTCGTCAACTTCGCCAACATCGTCACGACGGCGCGCAAGAAGCCGCCGTTCGGGATCGGGCAGATCGGCAAGAGTTTCCGCAACGAGATCACGCCGGGCAACTTCATCTTCCGCACCCGCGAATTCGAGCAGATGGAGATGGAGTTCTTCGTCGAGCCGTCGACCGCCAAGGAGTGGCACCAGTACTGGATCGACACCCGGCACCAGTGGTACGTCGACCTCGGCATCGATCCGCAGAACCTGAGGCTGTTCGAACACCTGCCCGAGAAGCTGTCGCACTACTCCGACCGGACGGTCGACATCGAATACAAGTTCGGCTTCGCCGGCAACCCGTGGGGTGAACTGGAGGGTGTGGCGAACCGGACGGACTTCGACTTGTCCACGCACGCAAAGCATTCCGGCGCCGACCTGTCGTACTACGACCAGGCCACCGACACCCGCTACGTGCCGTACGTCATCGAGCCGGCGGCGGGCCTCACCCGTTCGTTCATGGCGTTCATGATCGATGCCTACACCGAGGACGAAGCCCCGAACGCCAAGGGGGGCGTGGACAAGCGAACGGTGCTCCGGCTGGACCCGCGGCTGGCGCCGGTCAAGGCCGCCGTGCTGCCGCTGTCCCGGCACGCCGACCTGAGTCCCAAGGCCCGCGACCTGGCGGCCGAATTGCGCGGATCGTGGAACATCGACTTCGACGACGCCGGCGCGATCGGTCGGCGCTACCGGCGCCAGGACGAGGTCGGGACGCCGTTCTGCGTGACGGTGGACTTCGACTCGCTCGAGGACAATGCGGTCACCGTGCGCGAGCGCGACAAGATGACCCAGGAACGGGTCCCGATGGGCGGGGTCGCCGACTACCTGGCCCAGCGGCTCAAGGGCTGCTGACGTCGTCGGGCGCCAGCGAAAATTCGGCCTTTCGCACTTTCGGACGGCCGCCCGGGGCGGGGTGACGCACCGGGATGCGGACGAGCGCATGGGCGCCGGTTGGTCGGGGCGATGGAAAGGCCTGCTCAGCGCGGGTTTTGGACGTCGCCGCGGACGGCTGACTGAGGTGCGTTCTTTCGTGCCGCAGTCTCGACCCGGGACGGGCATAATGATTTGGTGAAAGCATCACTTTTCGTGGCGGGATTGGCTTACGATCCTGTTGTGGCGCGGAATACGTCCGTTGTCGCGCGTGCCGAGTGAGAGTCGAAGCCGCTGACGCGGCTGGAGGTGTGGGCCTGTGACGTTTCCTTCCTTTCCGTGGTTCCCGCCGGAGATCAACTCCGCGCTGATGTACGCGGGCGCGGGATCCGGACCGTTGCACGCTGCGGCGTCGGCCTGGGACGGATTGGCGGCCGATCTGGCGGGGGCGGCCTCGTCGTTTCAGTCAGTGGTCTCGGCCCTGACCAGCGGCCCGTGGGCGGGCCCCGCCTCGGTGGCGATGGCAGCCGCCGCGACGCCGTACATCGGGTGGCTGAGCGCCGCGGCGGCTCAGGCCGAGGCGGCCGGTGCCCAGGCACGGACGGCGGCGTCCTCGTTCGAGGTGGCGCAGATTGCGACCATCCCGACGGCCCTGGTCACCGCGAACCGCACTCAGCTGATGGCCCTGATCGCGACCAACATCCTCGGCCAGAACACGCCCGCGATCTTCGCGACCGAATTCGAATACATGGAGTTTTGGGCCCAGGACGTGGCCGCGATGTTCGGCTATCACACCGGGGCGCTGACGGTTGCCTCGGCGCTGCCGGCGTTCAGCCTGCCGCCGCTGAGTCTGGCGGGCCTGGCGGATCCGCTGACGGGGCTCGCCGCGCAGGCCGGGACGCTGGCTTCTACGGCGACGGCAGGGCTCGCTGCTCCGCTGGGCGCCGTCGAGGCCGGGGTCGAGCCCGCCGTGGCGGGGGTTTCCGCGCTGGCCAACGCGCTGCCGATTTCCACCCTCCAATCGGTGGCCTCACCCGCGATACAGGCGGGCAGCATGGCCATCTCGCCGATCATGATGGCCGCGCAGGCCGGCATGGGCGCCTCGAACTCGGCCTCGCTGGCCGGCGCCAACACGGCCGCCGCCGTACCCAAGTTCGTCGACAACGTCGCTCCGGCCGGCTTGCCCAAGGGCATGGGAGGCGGAGGCGTCGGTGGCCTGGGCGACGCCGCGGCCGGCCTCGGCAAGGCGCGCCTGGTGGGCGCCATGTCCGTTCCGCCGACCTGGCAGGGATCGGCCCCGGCCAAGATGGTCAGCGCCGCGATGTCGGGTCTGGGCGAGATGCCCGGCGGCGCCGCGGCAGCCGCCGGCGCGCCGATGGGCGGCGGCATGCCGATGATGCCGATGCCGATGGGCGGCATGGGCGCCGGCGGCGCGCCCGGTGGCATGCTCGGTCGCGGCGGAGCGAGCCCGCACGTGGTGCAGAATCGGCCCAGCGTGGTCCCGCGCACCGGGGTCGGATAACAGCAGGTCAAGCGGCTTGACTAACGTCATGGCGCGGATGGCAAACCGGGAGAGCACGGTGTCACCCGCGCCATTGGCGTGTTTTCGGCCGTCGATCAAGAAATTTTCTGCCCGCAAGCGACGGCATTTTTCGGATCGGCGAGAACGGAATCTCGGTCCTTGATGGCGACCCGAATGCCGCCGACCCGCCATTCCCGGTGTACGCAGGTGACCTACCTAACGTCGTCCTGCGTGGGATCACCCTGACGCACAAGGGATTTCCAGTCGACAGATCGTTGGTGCGGCCGGGCCCGCCCGATCGGTGCCAGGTCTTCGCGCCCGGCCCCACACCCGGGGAATCGAGCCCGGGGACGGAAGGCTACCGCCGAACCAAGCGAAAATCGGTGATTCCTCGATATTGTCTTCGGCATTGGCTTACGATTCGAGTGCTCGGTGGTTATTTGTCGCCGCTGAGCCGAGTGTTCCAAACCGGTTGCGGAAGGGGGCAACGTGCTATTACCTCTCGGTTCGCCGTTGCCGGACGATTCGGTGTCGGCGGTTCGGGGTGAATCGGGGATGCTGGGCGGGCTGTCCGTCCCGCTGACCTGGGGCGTGGCCGTCCCGCCCGACGACTACGACCACTGGGCAACCGACACGGACGAGGGCACCAACGTCGCAGACCAGCCGATCCCCGGCCTGATTTCCACGGAACCAGCCGAGGGGATGGACGAATGGGCCGAGCAGGCCCAATGGGGCGAGCAAGCCGAGTGGGGCGAGCAAGCCCAATGGAGTGCGTGGGAAGGCGAGGCCGAACCGCGCTTCGACCTGCCGCGCACGAGCAAGGTGGTACCGCATTCCCCGGCGGCCGGTTGAGAAAGGGGATGAGGACTGTCGGTGATGCGCACATGACCGGCGGCTGGTCAGGCCCCGACGCCGGGCATCAAGACTCAATCTGTATGTCAAGTCCAAGTAATTAACCAGAAGGGAACAGCCGACATGGCAACACGTTTTATGACCGACCCGCACTCGATGCGGGCGATGGCGGGCCGCTTCGAGGTCCACGCCCAGACCGTTGAGGACGAGGCCCGCAAGATGTGGGCGTCGTCGATGAACATCGCCGGTGCCGGCTGGAGCGGCCAGGCCCAGGCGACCTCCTACGACACGATGGGGCAGGTCAACCAGGCCTTCCGCAACATCGTCAACATGCTGCACGGGGTGCGCGACGGCCTGATCCGCGACGCCAACAACTACGAGCAGCAAGAGCAGGCTTCGCAGCAGATCCTCGGCAGCTAGTCGCCGGCCAACTTTCCCAGACATTCAAACTTTGAGAGGACGTAAACCATGACGATTAACTACCAGTTCGGCGACGTCGACGCCCACGGCGCGACGATTCGCGCCCAGGCCGCCTCGTTGGAGGCCGAGCACCAGGCCATCGTTCGCGATGTGCTGGCTGCCGGTGACTTCTGGGGTGGCGCCGGTTCGGTGGCTTGCCAGGAGTTCATCACCCAGCTGGGTCGTAACTTCCAGGTGATCTACGAGCAGGCCAACGCTCACGGCCAGAAGGTGCAGACGGCGGGCAACAACATGTCGAGCACCGACAGCGCCGTCGGCTCCAGCTGGGCCTAGCAAGGTACGGGCGGCGCGCCCGCCCGCACCTCGCGTAAGCAACGTCATGCCCCCGGGTACTCGTACCCGGGGGCATGACGTATCTGGACCGCTCAGAAGCGGCCGCCGCCACCCATCAGGCCGCCGCCGGACGAGCCCCCGGCCGAGCCGCCGAACGACGTCGGGCTCCAACCGCCGAACCCGCCGCGCATGCCGCCGCTCAGCAGGTCACCGATGATGATGCCGCCGAGCATGGCCCCCGTGTCGCTCCCGCCGCGCCCGGCATAGGCCTGCTGGGCCGACTGCACGTCGGCGTTGGCCAGCGACTGCGCCTGAGCGGCCAGCGTCGACGCCGCGTTGGCGTGCGCTATCGCCTCGCCCGGATCGCTCGTCCCCTTGTCCCGCGCGGCCTGGAGGTGCCGGGTGGCCTCGCCGAGCCTGGTCCGGGCCTCCGGGCCGACGCTGCCGCGGCGGGTGTCGATGTAGTCGGACACGGCGCGCACCCGGGACTCGGCCGTGAACACGGCCTGCTCGTACGAGCGCCGGAGCCGCTCGGCGCTCGCCTGTTCCTCGGCTAGCTCCGCCATCACCCGGTTCAGGTCGGCGTCGGCCTTGGTCAGGTTTGCGAAGGCGCCGAGCGGGTCGGCGGACCCCCTGGCGCGCGCGCCGTCGACCGCGTGGGCGGCCGCCTCTCGGGCCGACGCCAACTCGCCGCTGTGGGACGACCTCGCGTTCTGCGCCTGCTTGAGCAGACCGTCCGCCCGCGCGACTCCGGCGTCGACGTCGGCCAGCAGGGACGGCAGGGCGTCGACGGCGTGCCGGATGTCGGCAGCGGCGTTGTCCACCGCGTCGAGCAGCGCCCGCGCCTGACCGAGCGCCGACTCGGCGGCGCGGAAGGCGTCCACCAGCGCGGTCTGCTGCCCACTCACCGCCTGACCGGACCGCTCGCGGGCAACGCCGATGTTGCGGTCGGCGAAGGCCAGCCGCTCCTTGGCGGCCGCGACGTTGCCGGACACCGAAGCCAGTGCGGTCGAGTCGAATTCGTTGTGCAGCTCGGTCAGCCGCTCGGCCGCCGGGTCGATGCGGGACGTCAGTTCCACGTACTGCTGCGTCAGACCGTCGAGCCGCGACGGCGCGTTGAGCACCAGGTCCCGCAGCTGCTCGAAGGCTTCGGTCTGCGACTCGAGTTCGCGGTCCGCCCGCGCGGCCGACACGATCACCCGGGTAAGCAGTTCGCGGCGCTGCGCCGGTGCCTCGGGCGCGTCGTCGTCGAGCTGTTGACGCACCGTAAAGGCTTGTGACAGAGCGGCTTTGGCGTTGTTGACGGCCTGCGTGAACGGTTGGGTCCGCTGGTCACCGAACTCGGCGACCGCCAGGTCGAGTTCGTTGGAGCTGGTGCGCACCGCGTTGTCGACGTCGACCACCATCGAGCGCGAGAGGTCGTCGAGCGCCTCTAGCGGCACCGCCGTGAGCGCGTTGACGTCGGTGGGGTCGACCCGACGGGCCGCGGCCAGTGCGGCGGCGCGCCGGCGCCGGCGCCGGTAGCGCATCACCACCAGCAGCACGACCACGGCGACGGCGATCGCGGCCAGCGCGACGAGCAGAAACGCGGGGCCCGACGAACTGCTCGGCGGGTCGAGCCCGTCGGCCGCCGCGTCCGCCGCGCCAACCCAGTCGCCGTTGTGCAGCGCCGGTTCGATCTTGTTGCGCCGCAGGTCATCCACCTGGGCCGCGTTCACGCTTCTGACCGCCGTGGGCACCAGGAAGGCGTACGAGCGCGCGGTGGTGGCCACGGCCAGCAGCGCGTCGTAGTCACCCAGGTCGCTCATGCGGCGGACCTGCCTCGCCCAGTCCTCCGCGCTTTGGCCCGAGAAGTCGTGGACGTAGACCACCCAGAGCCGGACGTGGCGATGGGTGTACAGCTCGTCCAGCGCCGAGCTGACCGCCGCGCGACCCGAGTCCGAAAGCGCGCCCGCGTCGTCGGTGATGTAATCGGTCAGCCGTGACGGCGGTTGGGCGCCTGCCGCCGGCGCCAGCAGCAGTCCCGGGCCGAGCAGCGTCAGGATCACCCCGAGCAGGCGAGCGATGCGCATAGCGTCAATCTAGCCCGGCCACCGTCAGCGCCCGCGGCGTGACGACAAGTGCGGGCGCCCTGGCAGACTGTGCTGCGGTGAACAACACGCACGAGCACGACCCCTACGACGACTTCGACCGTGAGCGACGGGTACGCGAAGCGCCGAAGGCTGCCGGTCTGCCGGGCACCGAGAACCAACACCGCACCGAGTTCGCCCGCGACCGCGCGCGCGTCCTGCACAGCGCGGCGCTGCGTCGACTCGCTGACAAGACGCAGGTCGTCGGGCCCCGCGAAGGGGACACCCCGCGCACCCGGTTGACGCATTCGCTCGAGGTTGCCCAGATCGGGCGCGGGATGGCGGTGGGCCTGGGCTGCGACCTCGACCTGGTCGAACTCGCGGGCCTGGCCCACGACATCGGGCATCCGCCCTACGGCCACAACGGCGAACGCGCACTCGATGAGGTCGCCGAGAGCCACGGCGGCTTCGAGGGCAACGCCCAGAACTTCCGGATCCTGACCAGCCTCGAGCCCAAAGTCCTTGACGCCGACGGCAACAGCGTCGGCCTGAACCTGACGCGCGCCGCGCTGGACGCGGTGACGAAGTATCCCTGGACACGCGGGCGTTGCCCACCGAACACGAAGAGCACCGGGAGGCGGAAGTTCGGCTTCTATGAGGAGGACCGTGAGCCGGCGGCCTGGGTGAGACGCGGCGCGCCGCCCGACCGGATCTGCCTCGAGGCGCAGGTGATGGACTGGGCCGACGATGTCGCCTACTCGGTGCACGACGTCGAGGACGGCGTCGTCTCGCAGCGCATCGACCTGCGGGTGCTGGCGGACGACGACGAGGTCGCCACGCTGGCCAAGCTCGGTGAGAGCGAGTTCCCCCACGTGAGCGCCGACGACTTCATGGCCGCCGCCCGGCGGCTGTCCGGCCTGCCCGTGGTGGCGGCGGTGGGCAAGTACGACGCCACGCTCGCGGCGTCGGTCGCGCTGAAGCGGCTGACCAGCGAGCTGGTCGGCAGGTTCGCGTCGGCCGCGATCGCGGCCACCCGCGCGGCGGCGACGGATACGTTGGTGCGCTACCGGGCCGACCTGCACGTCCCCGATGTCGTCCGCGCCGAGGTGGCCCTGCTGAAAATCCTGGCGCTGCAGTTCATCATGTCCGACCCGCGGCACCGCGACACCCAGGCCCGCCAGCGCGAACGCATTCACCGCGTGGCGCAGTGGCTCTACGCCGGGGCGCCCGGCACATTGGACCCGATCTTCGCCGCCGCGTTCGACGCCGCGGCAGACGACGGCGCCCGGTTGCGGGTGGTGGTCGACCAGATCGCGTCGTACACCGAGGGCCGGCTGGAGCGTGTCGACGCCCGCCAAAGCGGCGTCAGCGCCCCGGGATAGGCTGCCCGGCATGATGAGATTCAGTGGTGCGGCCGCTCTCTTGGCGGCGCTTCCCGTCGTCGCCGCGACCGCCTGCAATTCACCTCAGCACGCGAGCAGTCAGCCGGGCACCACGCCGCCGGTGAAGGGCGCCGAATCCACGCCGCCGGCCAGCGGCAGCGCATCGCCCGGCGGCGAATCGCTTACCGCGCACCTGAAAACCCCGGACGGCCGCGACGCCGCCACGGCGACGTTCGACTTCACCGGCGGGTACGTCACCGTCACCGTCAAGACCGTGGCCGGGGGCATCCTCACACCCGGGTTCCACGCGATGCACGTCCACCAGATCGGCAAGTGCGAGCCGAACTCGGTCGCGCCGACCGGCGGTGCGCCGGGCAACTTCTTGTCTGCCGGCGAGCACTACCAGGCGCCCGGCCACACCGGCAAGCCCGAGAGCGGCGATCTGACCTCCCTCGAGGTGCGCCAGGACGGCTCGGCCTACCTGGTCACCACCACCGACGCGTTCACCCGGGACGACCTGCTGGCCGGCTCGAAGACCGCGCTGATGCTGCACGGCGCCACCGACACCGATCAGGCGATGGATCGGGTGGCATGTGGCGTCATCGGCACCGGCTAGCGACCGTCCGCCCTTAGACTGAGCCGATGTCCAGTCCGGCGGGTGCAAGGGATCCCGGCCGCTCGGGGGGCCGGGGCCGGATCTCCGATCGCGACATCGCCGCCATCCGCGAGCAGGTCCGCATCGAGGATGTCGTCGGCGACTACGTCCAGTTGCGGCGCGCCGGCGCCGACTCGCTGAAGGGCCTGTGCCCGTTCCACGACGAGAAGTCGCCGTCGTTCCACGTCCGCCCGAACCACGGCCACTTCCACTGCTTCGGCTGTGGCGAGGGCGGTGACGTGTATGCGTTCGTGCAGAAGATCGAGCACGCCAGCTTCGTCGAGGCGGTCGAATTGCTCGCCGACCGCGTCGGCCACACCATCAGCTACAGCGGCCCCGCCACCAGCGTGCAGCGCGACCGCGGCAGCCGCAGCCGGCTCGTCGCGGCGAACGCCGCCGCGGCCGAGTTCTACGCGGCCGCCCTGGAATCCGCGGAAGCGGCACCCGCCCGTAAGTACCTGACCGAGCGCAACTTCGACGCCGACGCGGCCCGCCGCTTCGGCTGCGGCTTCGCGCCGTCCGGCTGGGACTCGCTGACAAAACATCTGCAGCGCAAGGGTTTTGAGTTCAACGAGCTGGAGGCCGCCGGGCTGTCACGCCAGGGCCGCCGCGGCCCGATGGACCGCTTCCACCGGCGCCTGCTGTGGCCGATCCGCACGTCGGCCGGTGAGGTGATCGGTTTCGGGGCGCGGCGCCTGTTCGACGACGACCCGATGGAAGCCAAGTACATCAACACGCCCGAGACCTTGCTCTACAAGAAGTCGTCGGTGCTGTTCGGGCTCGACCTGGCCAAGCGCGACATCGCCAAAGGGCATCAGGCCGTCGTCGTCGAGGGCTACACCGACGTGATGGCGATGCACCTGGCCGGGGTCACCACGGCGGTGGCATCGTGCGGCACCGCCTTCGGTGACGAGCACCTGTCGATGCTGCGCCGGCTGATGATGGACGACAGCTTCTTCCGCGGCGAACTGATCTACGTGTTCGACGGCGACGCGGCCGGACGCGCCGCCGCGCTCAAGGCGTTCGACGGTGAGCAGAACCTGGCGGGTCAGTCGTTCGTCGCGGTCGCGCCGGACGGCATGGACCCGTGCGACCTGAGGCTCAAGTCGGGCGACGGCGCGCTGCGCGACCTGGTGGCGCGGCGAACCCCGTTGTTCGAGTTCGCGATTCGCACCGCGCTCGCCGAGATGGACCTCGACACGGCGGAGGGCAGGGTGGCCGCGCTGCGGCGCTGTGTGCCGATGGTCGGGCAGATCAAGGACCCCACCCTGCGCGACGAGTACGCGCGGCAGCTCGCGGGCTGGGTTGGCTGGGACGACGTCGCCCAGGTCATCGACCGGGTGCGCGAGCACTCCAAGAAGGCCAAGACCCCGACGCGCAACGGTTCGGGAGCCGCCGCGCAGCGCTCAGCGCCGCAGCGCCGCGACGCGCCGCCGCAGCGGCCGGCCGCCAGCCGTCCCGACCCGCGGGATCCCACCCTGTGGCCGCAACGTGAGGCCCTCAAGTCGGCCCTGCAGTACCCGGCGTTCGCCGGGCCGGTGTTCGACACCCTGACCGTCGAGAGCTTCACCCACCCGGGGTACGCGGCCGTGCGCGCCGCGATCGAGGCCGCCGGCGGCACGTCGACCGGCGTCACCGGCGCGCAGTGGATCGACGCGGTCCGCCAGAGCGCCACCTCCGAGCTGACCGCGGGCCTGATCAGCGAGCTCGGCGTGGAGGCCGTCGCGGTCGACGACGAGAAGCTGCCTCGCTACATCGCCGGCGTGCTGGCACGCCTCCAGGAAGTCTGGATGGGCCGCCAGATCGCGGAGGTGAAATCCAAGCTGCAGCGCATGTCGCCGATCGAGCAGGGCGACGAATACCACGCGTTATTCGGCGACCTGGTCGCCATGGAGGCCTACCGGCGCAGCCTGCTCGAGCAGGCTAGCGGCGACGATCTGACGGCGTGAGGGCCACGTCGCCGGCGCGCTCCTGGACCGCGGTGTGCTCGTCGATCTCGGCGACCGTCACGAACCCGGCGTCGGGGGAGATCCGGTTGGCGATCTTGCGACGCCCACCCTCGATCACCGACTTGGCCACCGGGCTGTTGGTCAGCGCGCGGTAGGTGCCGGCGAGCTGCTCATAGCGGCGACGTCCGGCTTTGGAGCCCAGCACGTAACCCACTCCGAGCACCACGACATATCCGATCAAAGCGTTCCTCCCGACAATCGATGGCTCCATCCTGCCTCACCCGGGAGGGGCACGCGCGTCCGATACCTCTAGCTGGGCGGACGGTGCCATTCCCTCTACCCGCGGCGCTTGGGCTCGGGTATGCCAGTACGCTAGAGTCGTCCCGCGTTCGGGTTAGTCCCCTGTAGCTCAATTGGCAGAGCGTTCGGCTGTTAACCGATAGGTTCCTGGTTCGAGTCCAGGCGGGGGAGCAAGGTCAGAGGATTATCTGTATGCCCTGCACACCCTGACAAACGACTCGGGGCTGCTGCGCCCTCAACCAGGTTCGGAGTCGCGAACCGACCAGCCGCGTCTTATCGTTGGTCATGAAATTCAGCGGGGGACTGCTGACCACGGCCCTCGCCGCAGCTGCGATGGGGGCCGGCATCGTTACGGCACCGCCGGCTTCCGCGGGGTGCTTGGGGGTCGATCAGGAGAACACCTATTGCGATGGCCCGGCAGCACCAGACGGGACCTGGCAGCGATGCCATGAAACGTCCCTGATCGTGTACCAGGGCGGCTGGGTGTGGAAGCGACTGCCGCCGACCAAGTCTTGTTACCGGGTCGATCCGTCGCAGCCGTGGGCGCCAACGCCGGCCGGACAGCCACAGTTCCACATCGACGATTGAGGCTCGCCGGGTTTCTGACCGCGGGTACGACTCGACCGTCGCCGAGAGCGACCGGCGACGGGCTGGCTACCCACGGAATGAGCGGCGTCAGTTGACGGCGCCGCGTGTCACCACCTTGCCGGGCATCGCGCGATGCCGCGACAAGAGGCGTGCCGCTTGTCCCGGCGCACCGAGTTGAAGCATCGCGGCCAGCGCCGTTTCGAGGATCACCTCTTGTTGCGCACGACTGCCACCGATCGACGGAAGCCCGGCGATCGATTCGAGGAGGTTGTCGAGTGCGAGGCGCGGCCGGCCCTCCGTCAACGCGATCAGACCCTCGCCGATGAGGCGCAGGGTCCTGGCTTGTTCGTCGGTTGCCCCCGGCACATTGATCGCACGGATCGCGGTGGGATCGTTGGCGGCGGCCAGCGCGAGCATCGCGTGGAATGCGATGAACGGCGTTTGGGGGGCGTAGACGAGCGGACCGGCCTCGGCGAGCACCGGGATCGGATCGGGCGGGGTGACCCAATCCGGGTGCAGACGTGCCCGCCATGCGAGCGAACCGGCGTCGACGAGGCAACGGACGTCCTTCGAGAGCGGCGGCGCGAGGCACGCCGTGTACCGGCGCGCCGCGGCGGCCGCGTCGCCTATCGCCAGCTCGTGCAGCGCGGCGTGCCACTGAAAGTGCGGGAGGTAGCGCTGCGTGCGGCCGTCACCCGCGATCCAGTCCGTCAGCCATTTCAGCCCGGCTCTGTGGGCGTCGGTCTCGTAATGCACGTGCGCCAGCGCGTGCGCCGCATTGCCGTTGCCGGGGTCGAGTTCGAGCGCGGCGTCGGCCAGGTCGGCCGCGTCGTACCACAGGCCCTGCTCCGTTCGGCCGAAGGCGCGCAAGCCCAGATACCAGGGCGCCTCGCCGTGTACGCCGGTGAACTGCTCGACGTAGCGCCAGGCATCCGGCAACGCGTCGCCCGCCCCCGCGAACGCGATCGACGGCGCGAGCACAAGCAGCGCGACCGCGTCGTCCGGTACGCGTTCGAGATGGTCGATGAGCGCGTCGGTGCCTGCCGCGTTTCCCTTTTCGCACCATGTCGCGATGGCCTCGACATGGCTGCGGTCTTCGTCGCTTCCGTGCGCAAGCGCCGCGCGCGCCCGGGCGAGATGACCGGTGACCGCGTTCGGGCCGCCCGCGCGATCGGGCCTTTCGGTGGCGATCATCGCGAGCGCCACGTGGGCGCGCGCGTGGTGCGGATCTTCGGCGACCGCGGCGGCGAAGGCGACGGACGCGCCGTCCTGGACGGCGAGGAGCCGACGCACGCCCTCGGCGTACGACGCCTGCGCGCCAGACAATTTCGGCGTGGCCACGACGAGCCTGGGCGCCGAGACAGGACGGCCCCGGGCGTCGTCGGCGAGTAGCTCCGCGATCGCGGCCGCTTGCGCGCGGATCTCCGGAATCGCCGTCGTTTCCCACAATTCGCCCTGACGAATTGAGCCGATGCACACGATGTTCGGCACCGCGGCCCCCGCCGCGTCGATGAGATGGCCGTCCGCGTCGAGTCGTACGCCTATGCCGCACGGGTGCATCGACGCGACCTCGTTGGCCAACAGGCTTGCCCAGAGCGGGGAGCGTTGCAGCGCCCGTCGATCCCACGCGGCTCCGGTGGCGACGACGACCGCGTCACCATGGCGACGCACCGATCGCTCATCCGTTGTCACGGCCAGCTCAACCCCGTTGCCGCGCAACGACACTTCCGCGACCTCACCCGCCTCGACGACCAACTGCCCCTTGTCCACCGCGGCGTAGATCGCGTCGGCGATCGTGGGCGGCATGCGGTGGCGGCGGATCTCCCACTGCCGCAGGTCCTCGCGCAGGAATCGGCGCTGGTCTTCCCACCCCAGCGAGCGCCACAGCCGTGCCGTTCTCGGCCGTAGCGCGTCGATCACCTGCCGCCAGTCCAGCCCGAATTCGCGCGCGTGCTCAAGGTCTGCGGCCAGCGCGGTTCGCAGCTGCTCGAGCGACACTTCGGGCGGAAGCGCGTCGATGTGGGGCAACTCCGTCGGCGCACCGGTGGCGCGGAATCGCCGCGGGAGTTCGCCGTGACGCGACAGCAGCGTGACCGTGGCGCCGCGCGCCATGAGATGCAGCGCGACATCAACACCGGTCAGACCCGAACCGACCACCAACACGTTGGCGGGCCGGCGCGCCGCCAGGGCCGTGAGTGCGCCGGGTGCCCAAGGGTCCACCACGACCTTGCCGTCGGTGCCCGACTCCAGCACCGGCGCGAAGGCGCGTTCCAGTGAGTCCGGCATACCGCCTTCGGGGCGACCGGATGCGAGCACAACAGCGTCGGCCGATATCGACCGCCCGTCGTTCAGTTCCACGCGCACCGGGTCGCCCGGTGCCAAATTCACGACCTCCGCCGTTTCGAACCGCACGTCGGCGGCCGCGAGTTGTTCTTGCAGGTAACGGCCGTAAGCGAGACGCGGCGCAAAGCCCTCGGCCGGCGTGACGGCGCGCTCGTCGAGCCAACGGCAGAAGTGATCGGGATCGTCCGGCCACGCGGACATGCGGGCTGCGGGCACGTTCAGCAGGTGCGTCGGGTCGTTGGTGCCGTATGCGGCACCGGTGCCGGGACGACCGGACGCGTCGATCAACGTGATCTGCGCATCGGGTTTGCGCCGGCGGAGGTGCACCGCCGTGAGCACGCCGGCGGCGCCACCACCCACAATTGCGACGCGCATGCGGTGAAATGTATCCCTGAGGGCGGATCGGGGCAGGGTTATCGAGGCCCACCGTTAGCGCGGGCGCCCGAGACGCGCCGTCGAACACTCGATCAGTGCCCCGCGCTCTGGCCCCCGTCGATGTGCAGCGTCTCCCCGGTGACGAACGTCGCGGCCTCCAGATAACGGATCCCCGCGACGATGTCGGCGATCGTGCCCATCCGGCCGAGCGGATGCATGGCGGCCAGCGCGGACGAATCGCCGTCGGCGTGCATGGGTGTGCCGATGTGGCCGGGGGAGATCGCATTGACGCGAATGTGCCGGGACGCGTATTCGATCGCGAGAGACCTGGTGACCGCCGCCAGCCCGCCCTTGGTGAGTGCCGCCAGACCGGCCGGGATCTGGGAGCTGGCGTGTTCGACCAGTGTGGTCGTCACGTTGATCACGTGGCCGCCCTCGCCCCGGGCGAGCATCTGCGCGATCGCCCGCTGGGTGATGTGGAAGAAGCCGGCCAGGTTCACCGCGGTGACGAACTCATAGTCGGCCACGGTGTACTCCGTGAACGGCTTCGAGACGAAGACGCCCGCGTTGTTGATCAGCGTGTCGACCCGGCCGAAGCGCTCCAGCGCCGTCGCCACGACGCGATCCGCGGTGGCCGGATCGGCGATGTCACCCGCGACCGCGGCGACGGCGGGGTCGTCGGCGGGCGAGATCGACCGCGAATTGGCCACGACCGCGTAGTCGAGTCCGCGGTAGGCGTCCACGATCGCGGCCCCCATGCCCTGCGAGGCCCCGGTGACGATCGCGACCTTTCTGCGGGCGGGCTCAGCGGTCACTGTCGATCCCCCTCACTCGGACCGATGCACGGCCGCGACTGACAACTGTATGCGGCCGGGGCGCGCATGGCCCACAGACGGGTGAGGCCCTATCGTGACCGTCAGAGCAGGTGGGTCAGGCCCCATTCCTTCTCGGCGGCGAGCCGGGCCGCGGCGTCGGCGGGCGGCCGGTCGGCGTCCCTGCTCGCCAGGGCCACCAGCGCGGCGGCCAATGCGAAAATCGGCACCTCGTGCCGCTCGCTGACGCCGATCAGTTCCCGGAAAGCGGCATCCGTGCTGCAGCGACGCCAGCCGACGAGTATCCCCACCGCGGTGTCAAGGACCCGGCTGGCCTGCCGACGGCTCGCGTTGGGAGGCTGCTGGGTCGCGATGGTTTCGATCACGGTGGTCGACCTCCTGGTCGGGGTGGCGGGAAGGGGCGTCGGAGTCCCGTCTACTCGGCCTACGTTTCGTATTGGCAAGCAGAGCACAAACGGAGAACGAGCTGCACGGAATCAACGACAACGGCCGACGGCGCGAAACCGCTCGACGGGACACCGCTGCACGCACGACCGCATGGCCACCACTGTAAGACGTCGCCGAGATCCCGTAACCGTTTGGCTCACAACGGGTTTAAGTGTCCCCGAGGCGCTCAGATGGAGAAGTCTTCGCCGTGCCACACCCCGGCCTCCGGCGGCCGAATGACCTGGTCCGTCTGCCGGCCGTCCCCGTGACCGTTGGTGCCGGCTTCCAGCTTGGACACCCGGGTCAGTAGGGACTGCAGGCTGACCCCGACGAGGTCGGGCATCATCGAGTCGTCCGGGCTGCTGCGGCCGTGCCGGCTGATGACCTGGCCAGGAACGCCGACGACCACCGCGCTGGACGGCACCTCTTTGACCACCACGGCGTTCGCGCCGATCCGGCTGTCGTCACCGACCTTGATCGCCCCGAGAACCTTGGCCCCGGCGCCAATGATCACGCGGTCGCCGATGGTGGGATGGCGCTTGCCGGTGTCGCCGCCGCTGCCGCCGAGGGTCACACCGTGGTAGATCATCACGTCCTCGCCGACCTCGGCCGTCTCCCCGATCACCACGCCGGTTGCGTGGTCGATGAAGAGGCGGGGGCCGAGGACGGCGCCGGGGTGGATGTCGACGCCGGTGAGGATCCGGGTGAGTTCGGCCAGCGTCCGCGCCGCCACCCGGGAGCCGCGCTTCCACATCCAGTGGCTGATGCGGTGGCCCCAAATGGCGTGTACGCCGGGATAGGCGAAGATCACCTCCAGCGTGGTCGGGCGGGCCGGGTCGCGCTCCCGGGCCGCCCGGATGTCCTGCCGTATCGCCGCGAGCATCGCTAGTCCGCCAGGTCGGCGAAGAGCGGCGTGCTCAGGTACCGCTCCCCGAAGCTGGGCAGCACCACGACGATGAGTTTGCCGGCGTTCTCTGGCCGCCGGGCGACCTGCAAAGCGGCGACGACGGCCGCTCCTGAGGAGATGCCGACGAGGAGCCCCTCCTCCCGGGCCAACCGCCGGGCCATGGTGAACGACTCATCGTTGCCGACGGTGACGACCTCGTCGACCAGATCCATGTCCAGCACCGGCGGGACGAACCCGGCGCCGATGCCCTGGATGGGGTGAGGTCCCTTCTGGCCGCCCGACAGCACCGGCGACGCTTCCGGCTCGACGGCCACGAACTTCACCGACGGCTTGCGCTCCTTGACGACCTGCGCCACACCCGTAAGGGTGCCGCCGGTGCCCACCCCGGAGACGAAGAAGTCGATCTTTCCGTCGGTGTCGCGCCACACTTCCTCGGCGGTGGTCTTGCGGTGAATCGCCGGATTGGCCGGGTTCTCGAACTGCTGTGGGATGAAGTACCGCTGGTCGCTCTTGGCCAGCTCCTCGGCCTTGGCGATCGCGCCGGCCATGCCCTCCGAGCCCGGCGTGAGGACGATCTCGGCGCCGAACGCGCGCAACAACATTCGCCGCTCGGTGCTCATCGTCTCCGGCATGGTCAGCACACACCGATAGCCGCGCGCGGCACACACCATCGCCAGCGCGATGCCGGTGTTGCCGCTAGTGGGCTCGAGAATGATCGTGTCGGGTTTGATCAGACCGGCCTCTTCGGCCGCGTCAAGCATGGCCACCCCGATCCGGTCCTTCACGCTGTTCGCGGGGTTGAAGAATTCCAGCTTGGCGACGACGTCGGCGACAGCGCCCTCGGTGACCCGGTTAAGCCGGACCAGCGGGGTGTTTCCGATTAGCTGGGTGACGTTCTCAGCAATGCTCATCTGTCTTCCTGGGCGTCGGTACAGGACTCGTCAGCCTGCCGGTGGATGTCGGATTCGATGGCGGTTCGTCTTCTTCGAACAGTGGCGTTGCCCGTCTCAATTCCCCTGATCGGGAAACGCGCAACACGCTCAGCGCTGGGAAGGAATCGCCGAGATCAGCGACAACAACAACAGTCCGCGGCGGTGCGACACGTGAGGTCGGGGCGCGGCTGTGTGGCCTGTTGCATACGCCCCACTATAGACATTTGCCTTGACGCCGATCCGGTGACCTGCGCTCGTGACTTTGCCGGACGCGGCGGGCCCAATCAGGTGTCCGGCGATGTGCGACTAGCGGGCCGCGCGGGAAATGTATCGCGCGACGCGACGCGCCGATTGCCCATCACGGATTCCGCACCCAACCTCGGGAGCGGCCGAAGAATTGCGCCCCGCGGCATTTCGGTTGTGCTCATCCTGAACCCAACCCTTGCCTTCTCGGCGAGTAATCCGAACCGTGGCGTGCGGTGGCGATAGCCGGAATTGTCGCGGCGGCGCCGAGCAGTCGAACAGGTCTGGCATGGGTGTGTTGAACTCGCGATGCGGCGCAGTGCGACGCCGGCCGACTGGTGCGCGTGCGCCGCCCGGACGAGGGCTTTAATTCCGGCCGACGGCCTCAAAGCCCAGCTCAGCTGACCTTGCCGCCCGTCGGCGCGACGTTGTCGCAGCTTCATCAGCACGGGGTCAGATTTTCGTCTTGTTGATTGCAAACCTGATGTCGTTCATCGCTTTGCCAATAAATTCCTCGCGTGGTCTATGCGCGCAACGAGACATCGCGGTCGTTTGTAAACAGCGCGGCACACCGTCGGACCAGCTGATTACAAACGGATCAATGGTGTTGCGAAATTGGGGAACGCGTTGAGGTATGCGGACGTGCGCAGGGCTGAGCCCGCGTCATGAGCGGCACGGCCCTTGCCAAGCCCATGAACGCGCTGGGCGAGTTTTTCCTGTTCACCGCCGAAGCGCTGATCACGGTGGTGCGCCGGCCGTGGGCCTGGCGCGAGATCCTCGAACAGATTTGGTTCGTCGCCCGCGTGTCGATCTTTCCGACGATCATGCTGTCGATCCCCTACACGGTGCTCATCGTGTTCGTCCTCAACATCCTGCTGGTCGAGATCGGCGCCGGCGACCTCTCCGGCGCGGGGGCGGGGCTGGCGTCGGTGACCCAGGTGGGGCCGGTCGTCACGGCGATGGTCGTTTCGGGCGCCGGGTCGACCGCGATGTGCGCCGACCTGGGCGCGCGCACCATCCGCGAGGAGATCGACGCGATGAAGGTGATCGGGATCAACCCGATCCAGGCGCTGGTGGTGCCCCGCATCCTCGCGGCCATCTTCGTCGCGGTGCTGTTGTACTCGGTGGTCGCCGTCACCGGGCTGGTCGGCAGCTACTTCTTCGTGGTCTTCGTCCAGCACGTCACACCCGGGGCCTTCATCGCGGGCATGACTCTGGTCACGGGGTTGCCGCAGGTCGTGATCTCGCTGATCAAGGCGACCCTCTTCGGGCTGTCGGCCGGCCTGATCGCCTGCTACAAGGGCCTGTCGGTCGGCGGCGGTCCGACCGGCGTCGGCAACGCGGTGAACGAGACCGTGGTGTTCTCCTTCATGGCGTTGTTCTTCATCAACATCTTGAGCACCGCGCTCGGGGTCAAGGTGACCGCCAAATGAGCGACGCCGCCCGCGAGCCGTCGTGGCTGGCCGAACTCGGTCCCCGGCTGGTGGACGCCACCCGCAAGCTCGGCGAGCAGACCGCGTTCTACGGACGGTCCCTGGCGAACACCGGCGACGCGGTGCGGCGCTATCCCGGCGAGCTGCTGCGCCTGATCGCCGAGATGGGCATGGGCACCGGGGCGCTGGCGGTCATCGGGGGCACGGTGGGCATCATCGGGTTCCTGACCCTGACCACCGGCGCGCTGGTCGCGGTGCAGGGCTACGACACCCTGTCCAACATCGGTGTCGAGGCGCTCACCGGCTTCCTGTCGGCGTTTCTGAACGTCCGCATGATCGCGCCGTGCACGGCCGGGCTGGCTTTGTCGGCGACGATCGGCGCCGGCGCGACCGCCCAACTGGGCGCGATGCGGATCAACGAGGAGATCGACGCGCTCGAGGTGATGGGCATCCGCGCGATCACCTACCTCGCGTCGACGCGGATCATCGCGGGCGTCCTGGTCGTGATCCCGCTGTACGCCGTCGCGGTGTTGATGTCGTTCGTCGCGGCGAAGTCGCTCACCATCTACGTCTACGGGCAGTCCCGCGGCGTCTATGAGCACTACTTCTCCACGTTCCTGCGCCCCAACGACCTGCTGTGGTCGTTCGTGGCGGCGCTGAGCATGGCGACCGGCGTGATGGTCGTGCACACCTACTACGGCTTCAACGCGACCGGTGGTCCCGCCGGGGTGGGGGAGGCGGTGGGCCGCTCCGTGCGAACGTCGATGATCATCACCGCCTTTGTCTGCCTGATGATTTCGCTGTCCGTCTACGGCCAGCACGGCAATTTCAACCTGTCGGGATGACGACATGAGCAACCACGACAGCGGCGACCCGGGCCGCATGAACAGGGTCCGCGCCGGCAAGATGGACCCGATCTGGCTGGCGCCGACGCTGTTCGTCCTCATCGGCGGTCTCGTCGCGTTGACCGCCGCGTCGTTCTCCGGCACGTTCGAGGACTTCGTCCCGCTGACGCTCGTGTCCAACAGGGCCGGCCTGGTGATGGAAACCGGGGCCAAGGTCAAGCTTCGCGGCGTGGAAGTGGGACAGGTGGCGTCCATCGGCACCGACGTGAAAGCGGCTGAGCTGCAATTGAAGTTGCAGCCCAAGGCGTTCAAGTACCTGCCGAGCAACCTCGAGGCCGAGATCAAGTCGACCACCGCCTTCGGGTCCAAGTACGTCGACCTGATCGTGCCCGAGCACCCCAGCGCCACACCCCTGAAGCCCGGCGCCGTGCTGCACTCCCGCAATGTCACCGTCGAGGTGAACACGGTCTTCGAGAATTTGCAGTCGGTGGTCCAGGCCCTCGACCCGGCCAAGCTGAACTCGATCCTGTCGGCGTTCGCGCAGTCGGTGCGCGGCAAGGGCGACCGGATCGGGCAGGCGATCACCGGGGCGAACGACATCCTGCTGACCGTCAACCCCCGCATGGAGACCATCCACCGTGACTGGCGGCTGTTCGGCAAAACGGCCGCCATCTATTCCGATGCCGCGCAGAACATCCTGTCGATCCTGGACTCGGCGACGACGACGAGCGCCACCCTCACCGAAAGCCAGCGGTCGCTCGATGCGCTGCTGTTGTCCGCGGCGGGCTTCAGTCAGGCCGGCATCAACGTCATCGGCCGGAACGAGGCCAACATCGTCACGTCGGTCAACTCCCTCGATCCGACCACGGCGCTGCTCAACAAGTACTCGCCGACGTTCACGTGCCTGTTCCAGGGTGCGCAGTGGTACGTCGACCACGGCGGCCGGGACATGCTGGGCGGCAACGGCTATTCGTTCATCATGGACGCCGGCCTGCTGTTCGGCGACGACCCGTACCGGTACCCGAAGCACCTGCCCAAGATCAATGCCACCGGCGGCCCGGGCGGCAAACCCAGCTGCGGGTCGCTGCCGGACCCGAGCGCCAACTTCCCGGTGCGCGCGCTGGTCACCGACACCGGGTGGGGCGCCGCGCCGAACGAGATCCGCACCAACGTCGCCGCCGGCAACCCCTGGTGGTCGAACTACTTCCCGACCACCAAGAACCCGCCCGAGGCGCCGCGCTACTTCTTCCGCGGGGGTCAGCCGCCCCCATGAGCAAAGGAGAAAGGCCCGGCATCGTCAAGATCTGGGCGCGCGTCGCGCTCTTCACCGCGATCTGCCTGGTGTTCACGTTCACCCTCATCGCGGTGTTCGGGCAGTTGCGCTTCGAGGACCGCACCGGCTATCAGGCCGTCTTCACCAACATCTCCGGCCTGAAGTCCGGCAACTTCGTCCGCATCGCCGGGGTGGAGGTCGGCAAGGTCGGCGACCTCACCCTGCATCGCGACGGCACGGTCACCGTCGGCTTCTCGGTCGACAAGGGGGTTCGCCTCACCGAGGGCACGAAAGCCGTTGTGCGGTACGAGAACCTGATCGGCGATCGCTATCTCGCCCTCGAGGAGGGGCCCGGGCCGCCGCACCGCCTGGCGCCCGGCGCGACCATTCCGCTGGCGCGGACGTCGCCCGCGCTGGACATCGACGCGCTCATCGGGGGCTTCCGCCCGCTGTTCCGGGCGCTGGACCCCGACCAGGTCAACGCGTTGTCCGGGGAACTGCTGCGGATCTTCCAGGGGCAGGGCGGCACCCTCGCCTCCGTGCTGGCGCAGACCTCGACGCTGACCTCCACCCTGGCGGGACGCAGCGAGCTGATCGGTGAGCTGATCAAGAACCTGAACACCGTGCTGCACACCTTCGCCGCGCGCGACCACGAGTTCTCCGACGGATTGGACAAGCTGTCCGCGCTCGTGGACGGCCTGGCGCAGCGCAAGGACGACATCTCGACCGGCCTGGCCTACATCAACGCGGCCGCGGGCTCCGTCACCGATCTGCTGGTGCAGGCCCGGCAGCCGATCAAGGACGTGGTGCAAGAGACGGACCGGATGTCGGCCCAGGTCCTGGCCGACCGGGAGTACGTCGACAACCTGCTCAAGCAGCTGCCCGACACCTACCAGGTGCTGGCCCGCCAGGGGCTCAACGGCGACTACTTCGGCTTCTACTTCTGCGAGGTGTTGCTGAAGCTGAACGGCAAGGGGGGCAATCCGATTTACGTCAAGCTGCTCGGCCAGCCGAGCGGGCGGTGCACGCCGAAATGAGATTGCCGAAGCCCAAGTCGCTGCGCGCGCGGAGCCCGGTCACGATCGGTGTGATCGGAACCGCGATCCTGCTCTGCGTCACCGTGGCCGCCTTCCAGTACGACAAGTTGCCGTTCATCAAGAACACCAACGACTACGCGGCGTACTTCTCCGAGGCCGGCGGCATCAAAGTGGGTAACACGGTGCGGGTTTCGGGCATGGGTGTGGGCAGGGTCCGCGACATCAGGCTGGAGGGCACCAAGGTCCGGGTGGGCTTCACCGTCCGCAAGGGAATTCAGCTCGGCGACCGCACGGAAGCGTCGATCAAGACCGAGACGATTCTGGGCAGCAAGATGCTGGAGCTGACGTCGCGCGGCGAAGGCGCGCTGACCGGCGTCATTCCGCTGGAGCGCACCACCTCGCCCTACGACCTTCCGGTGGCGCTGGGCGACCTGACGACCACCATCAGTGGCCTGGACACCAACCAATTGTCCTCGGCGCTCACGACTTTGGCCGAGACGTTCAAGGAGACACCGGACGATCTGCGGCCCGCGCTGCAGGGCGTGGCCCGGTTCTCGCAAACCCTGAACAACCGCGACGAGCAACTGCGCAGCCTGCTGGGCAACGCCAACAAGGTGTCGGGCGTGCTGGGCCGGCGCAGCCAACAGATCGCGGGCCTGGTGGCGAACTCCAACGCGTTACTGGCGGCGCTGCTGGACGAACGGGATTCGATCGACGCGCTGATGAACAACCTCACCGCGGTGTCGCACCAGATCTCGGGGTTGGTGAACGACAACCGAACCCAGCTCAAGCCGGCCCTCGACAAGCTCAACGGCGTCCTCGAGATCCTGGACAACCGCAAGGAAGACCTGCAGCAGACGCTGCCGAAGTTCAAGCGCTACGCGATGTCGTTCGGCGAGGTCCTGGGGTCGGGGCCGTTCTTCAAGGCATACGTCGCCAACCTGATCCCCGGTCAGCTGGGCGGCCCTACCCTCGACGCGCGGATGTACGACCGGCCACTGGACCCCAACCAGAAGCTGCCGTCGGAGGCCGTCGACCCGCCGACTGGCACGCCGCCCGTTCCGCCGGAGAATGCGCCGCACCCGATCTGGTCGCAGCCGCCCTCACCCGGGCCGACTCCCGAGCCGAGCCCCGTGCCCGCGGAAGGTGGCGGGCAATGACACGACGAGCCCTGCGCCGGGTGACCGCCGTCAGCCTGTCCGTGACGTTGGTCGTCGCGTCGTTCCTGGTGGCGAAGAGACTGTGGAATGACGTCGAAAAGAACACGTACTCCGCCTATTTCACGGAGGCCAACGGCCTGTTCGTCGGCGACGAGATCCGGATCCTCGGAGTGGCCGTCGGCGTGGTGGACAAGATCGAGCCACAGCCGGCGAGCTCCAAGGTGACGTTCTCCGTCGACAAGCAGTACGCCGTGCCTGCCGGCGCCCGCGCCGCAATCCTGTCGCCGTCGTTGGTCACCCCCCGCGCGATCCAACTCGTCCCGGCCTACTCCGGCGGACCCAAACTGAGTCCCGGGGCGTCGATTCCGCTCAACCGCACGGCGGTTCCGGTGGAATGGGACGACTTCCGCAAACAGCTGGAAAAGCTGACCGACGCGCTGCAGCCGACGACCCCCGGCGGTGTGAACTCGGCGGGCGAATTCATCAACTCCGCCGCGGACAACCTGCGCGGCCGGGGCGATACCGCCCGGGACACGGTCATCAAACTGTCGCAAGCCATTTCGGCGCTCGGCGACCACGCCGACGACATCTTCAGCACCGTGCGCAATCTCCAGTTGCTGGTCTCGGCGCTGTACTCGAGCAGCGACCTGCTGGCCTCCTTCAACCAGAACCTGGCCAGCGTGACGACGATCCTGTCGAACAGCCCCAACGAAGTCGCGAACGCGGTCAAGGGCCTCGACGGGGCGCTCGCCGACCTACGCGAATTCCTCGCCGAGAACCGGGAATCCGTGGGCGTCACGTTCGACAGGCTAAGCTCCATCACGACCGCCCTCAACGACAGCCGCGCCGACATCAAGCAGATCCTGCACGTCGTCCCGACGGTGTTCCAGAACTTCATGAACATCTATCAGCCGGCGCAGAGCGCGATGACCGGCATCCTGGCGCTGAACAACTTCGCCGACATCCCGCAGTGGATCTGCAGCTCGATCGAGGCGGCGGCCCGGGCGCGGCTGGACCGGGTGTCGAAGTTGTGCCTGCAATACGTCAACCCGATCATCAAGAACCGCATCTACAACTACATCCCGGCGGGCATCAACCCGTTCGTCGGGACGCAGGCCAGGCCCAACGAGATCACCTACAGCGAGGATTGGCTCCGCCCCGGCTACACGCCGCCCGCGCCGCCCGAGGCGCCGCAGCCGCCGGGGGCGTCCCCGCCCGCGGTGCTCGACAACCAGCCGCAGCCCACGCAGGCGCCGCCGCCGCCCCCGGAGAACAACGTGAGCTCGACCCAGGTGCTGCAAAACCTCATGCTGCCGACGGGGGCGCCGTGAGACGCGCGCTGGCCGCCGCGGTCGGCCTCGCCTGCTTGGCCGCATTGTCGGGATGCGAATGGCGAGGCCTGAATTCGTTCAAGCTGCCCGGTACCGCCGGCGGGGGGCCGGGCGCCTACACGATCCAGGCGCAGCTGCCCGACGTGGTCACCATCCAGCAGAACACCCGGGTGCGGGTCGACGACGTCAACGTCGGCGACGTCACGAAGATCGAGCTGCAGGACTGGCATGCGCTGGTGACCATGCGGATCAACGGCGACGTCCACCTGCCGGCCAATGCGACGGCCAAGCTCGGGCAGACCAGCCTGCTGGGATCGATGCACATCGAACTCGCACCGCCCAGGGACGAGCCGCCGGTCGGCGAGCTCAAGGACGGGTCGGTGATCCCGTTGTCGCGTGCGAGTATGTATCCGACCACCGAACAGACCCTGGCCTCGGTGTCGATCCTGTTGAACGGCGGCGGAATCGGGCAGCTGCAGGAAATCAATCAGGCGATAGCCAAGGCGTTCGGCGGACGCGAGAACGAGATGCGCAGCCTGCTCGGCCAGCTCGACGAGTTCATCAGGGGCACCAACGCGCAGACCGACGACATCATCGCCGCCGCCGAGAACCTCAACTCGCTCGCCGGGCAGTTCGCCGACAAGGACCCGGTGGTGGACAAGGCCCTCATGACGTTGCCCAGAGCGCTGGCGATCCTGGCCGAGGAACGCACCAAGATCGCCGACGCGATCGATCAACTCGGCAAGTTCAGCGCCATCGCGGCCGACACCATCCACCAGAGCAAGGAATCTCTGGTGAACAACCTCCGCAACATCGCCCCGGTGCTGCGGTCGCTCGCCGACGCCGGACCGGCGCTCACCAAGGGCCTGGACGGCCTGGCCACCTACCCGTGGCCGACGTCCACAGTCAAGAACTGGTTCCGCGGTGACTACGCCAACCTCACGATGATCGTCGACCTGACGCTGAGCCGCATCGACACTTCGCTCTTCACCGGGTCCCGCTGGGAGGGCAACCTCACCGAACTCGAGATGCAGTGGGGGCGCACGATCGGCATGCAGCCGAGTCCGGTGACCGGGGGCAATCCGCTCACCTTCCCCTACCACAATGGGGGGTACTGAATGCTGCGCCTGAACCGCCGGACCTGGATTCAGCTGGCCGTGCTGTCCTTGGTCACCGTCGTCTCCTGTGGCGCAATGGCATTCAACTTCATGAAGTTGCCGCAAACCCTGTTCGGGATCGGTGAGTACACCGTCACCGTGGACCTGCCCTCCTCGGGCGGGCTCTACACGACATCTGTCGTCACCTATCGCGGCACCGACATCGGCCAGGTCAAGTCGGTCGACGTCACCGCGACGGGCGTGCGTGCCGTGCTCGCCTTGCGGTCGGGCGTCAAAGTGCCCTCTGATGTACAGGCCTCGGTGCACAGCCGCTCGGCGATCGGCGAGCAGTACCTCGACCTGACGCCGCCCCCCGGTAAGGAGGGCGAACCGTCCCGGCCGCTGCGCGCCGGCGACGTCATCCCGGCCGGGCGGGTCGACGTCCCCGTCGACATCGGGCACCTCCTCGACCTGACCAACCGCGCGCTGCAGGCGATCCCACGGGACAACCTGCGCACCGTGATCGACGAGACGGACCGCGCCGTCAGCGGGCTGGGACCCGAGCTGTCCCGGATCGTGGACGGGTCCGCCGCGCTGGCCATCGCGGGAGGACGCACCGCCGACCCGCTCGCCGCCCTGATCGACCAGTCGCCCGCCGTGCTCAACTCTCAGGTGCAGACGTCCGACGCGATCGGGACGTGGGCCAGCCACACCTCGGCCATCATGGCGCAGTTCAAGGCGCAGAACGCGGCGGTGCGAGACCTGTTGACCCAGGGCAGTTCCGGGCTGGAGGAAGGGCGGGCCCTCTTCGACCGGGTGGCGCCGGCCGTGCCGGTGCTGATGGCAAACCTGGTCAGCCTCGGCGACATCGCCGTGGTGTACCGCCACGACATCGAGCAGATCCTGGTGTTGCTTCCGCAGGGCATCGCGGTGATGTCGGCGGCCCTGGTTCCCAACTTGTACAGCAAGCAGGAATACAAGGGCTTCTACCTGGATTTCAACCTCAACCTGAATTTGCCCCCACCATGCACGACGGGCTTCCTGCCGCCCACCCAGCGCCGCTCACCCGCCGACGTCGACGCACCGGACCGGCCCGCCGCGGAGCTCTACTGCCGCGTCCCGCAGGACTCCGAGCTCAATGTGCGTGGCGCGCGCAACATTCCGTGCGAGACCAAGCCCTGGAAGCGCGCGCCGACGGTCGAGTTGTGTGAGAGCGACGAAGAGTACGTGCCGCTCAACGACGGCTACAACTGGAAGGGCGACCCCAACGCCACCTACAGCGGCCAGGGGGTGCCCCAGTATCCGCCGGGGCAGGATCCGCGGCTGCCCCCGCCGCGGGGCACCGCACCGCCGCCCGCGCCGCTGGCGGTCGCGACGTACGACCCGGCCACCGGCGACTACATCGGCCCCGACGGACACCGCTACACCGAGTCCGATCTGTCCCACCCACGTGCCAGGAACTGGCAGTCACTTCTCGTCCCGCAACCGTAGATGGTCCCGGCCCCCGGCCGGGACAGTGAGGAGCACCATGGCCGACGAACCCGACAAGCCCGACGACGGCGAACTCGTCAGCGACACCGAGACTGTCCTCGATGAGATCGACGGTGGGGCAACCGAACCCGAGCCGCCACCGCTGCGCTGGCGGGACCGCCTGTCGCGTCGGCGGCTCTCCCACGTCGGCTCGGCCCTGGTGGCCGGAAGCGTCATCGTGGCGGCGCTGACCGCGCTGGCCGGCTGGCTGGGGTACCACGCCTACCAGAAGCACGAGGAGCAGGCCCGCCGTGAGTCGTTTGTCCGGACCGCCCGCCAGGCCGCGGTGAACCTCACCACGATCAGCTACACCGAGGCCGAGGCCGACGTGCAGCGGATCCTCGACGGGGCCACCGGAGCGTTCCGCGACGACTTCGAGCAGCGGTCCAAGCCGTTCATCGACGTCGTCAAGGCGGCGCAGTCCAAATCGGAGGGCACCGTCACCGATGCGGGTCTGGAATCGCAGCGGGGTGACGCCGCCCAGGTGCTGGTCGCGGTCGCGGTGAAGTCACGGACCGCCGTCGGCGAGGAGGCGCCGCGGGAGTGGCGCATGCGCATCGAGGTCCGCTCGGTCGCGGGCGACCCCAAGGTGTCGAACGTGGTGTTCGTGCCATGACGATCCTGAGTGACAAGACCGACACCGACGACGTCGATGTGGTGGTCGACGAGGAGACCACGCACGACGATGCGGAAGCCACCGGCGAGGACCAGGCGTCGGACGGCGCGCGCGCGAAACGGCGCATCGAGTTCAAGCGTGTGATGGCTTTCGGTGTGCTGCCCGGATTGGCGTTGCTGCTGGCGCTTGGCGCCGGGTACCTCAGGTGGGCGGGCGGCTCGGCCGACGACCTCGCGGGGGCGCGGGCCGAAGCGGTGCGGGTGGCCAGTGACGACACCGTCGCGCTCCTGTCCTACAAGCCGGAGTCGGTGGACAAGGACCTCGGCGCGGCGCGCGAACGGCTGACCGGCGAGTTCAAGGACGCCTACTCCACGCTGATCCACGAGGTCGTCATTCCGGGCGCCAGGGAAAAACACATCACGGCGGTGGTCAAAGTGACTGCGGCGGCGCCCGTTTCGGTGGCCGCCGACCACGCGGTGGTGCTGCTGTTCGCCAATCAGACGGTGACCATCGGCGAGGGCGTCCCGACCGACACCCAGCCCGTCATCCGGGTGGCGTTGGACAAGGTGCACGGCCGCTGGCTGGTTTCGCACTTCGATCCGGTGTGATGCGGGACGTGGTGGTTCGGGTGCGCGGTCCGGTCCGGTCGGTGGTCGCCGCCGTCCTCACCTCGTGCGCCGCGGTGGCGACGGCCGATGTCGCCCACGCCGACAACAAGCGGCTCAACAGCGCCGTCGTCTCCGCCGTTTACACCCTGCAACACCAGGCCGGCTGCACGAACGACGTCGTCCGGAACAACGCGCTGACGCTGGCCGCCGAGTGGCACGCCGAGGACATGATCAACAACCGGAACATCAACGGCGACATCGGGTCCGACGGTTCCACGCCGCAGGACCGGGCCAACGCCGCCGGCTTCAGCGGCAGGGCCGCGGAGACGGTCGCGATCAACCCGGCCCTGGCCATGAGCAGCCTGGAACTGGTCAACCAGTGGTACCACGACCCCGACGACATGGCGATCATCCGTGACTGCGCGAACACCAGCATCGGGGTGTGGTCGGACAACAGCCTGGACCGCACCGTCGTCGTGGCCGTCTACGGACAGCCCGCCCACTAGGCGGCTCAGTCGTAACAGGGCCGCCACATCGTCTCTAGGACGGCCTGCCGGGCGTCGGCGTGTGTCTTGGTGGCCACGCCGTCCTCGACGGCGGCGTGGTACACCGCCTCGGCGACCGCCGCCGATATGCCCTGCAGGTTCTGTACGTCGGGCAGCAGCGAGTCGCCGGGAGCGCTGGGACTGGCTTGCAGGACAACGGCTTTCGCGGCGGCTTGCAGCATCCCACGGGTGACCAGCCGGGCGCCGGCCACGATGATGCCCAGCCCGATCCCGGGGAACACCAGCACGTTGTTGGCCTGGCCGATGGTGTAGCTGGTGCCACCGTATTCGACCGGCGCGACGGGTGTTCCGGTGGTGATCAGTGCCCGGCCCTTCGACCATTCCAGGATGTCGGCCGGCATGGCCTCCATGCGGGACGTGGGATTGGACAGCGGGAAGATCATCGGTCGCTCGCACGACGCGGTCATCGCCGCGACCACCTTTTCGGTGAAGGCGCCGTACACCGCCGAGGAGCCGAGCAGGATGGTGGGGGAGGCCAGCTTGATGGCGTCGACCAGCCCCACCCGCTGCCCCTCGGGGACGCCCAACTGCCGGCGGTTCTTCGCGTAGGGCGCCTGGAAGCCGCGCAGGTCGTCCATGTCGTCGAACAGCAGGCCCTGCCGGTCGATCGCCCAGATCTGGGCGGCGGCCTGCTCGACGGTGGCGCCGTCGGCGACCATGGCGTCACGGATCTGGTCGGCGACGCCGATGCCGGCGGTGCCGGCGCCGAAGACGATGGTGCGCTGCTCGCGCAGCGGCAGGCCGGTGACGTGGCAGCCGCCGTACACCGCGGCGACCACCACCGCGCCGGTGCCCTGGATGTCGTCGTTGAACACGCAGTAGTGGTCGCCGTAGGTCTGCAGGATCTTGCGCGCGTTGAGCGGCCCGAAGTCCTCGAAATGCAGGATGGCCCGCGGGAAAAGGCGGTGGGCGGTCTCGATGTAGCGGTTGATGAATTCGTCGTATTCGGCGCCGCGCCGGCGGGGGTGGCGGTTGCCGAGGTAGAACGGGTCCCGCAGCAGTTGTTCGTTGTCGGTGCCGACGTCGAGCGACACCGCGATGGTCCGCCGGGGGTCGATGCCGGCACCGGCGGTGTAGAGGGCGAGCTTGCCGACGGCAATCTGGATTCCGCCCACGCCCCAGTCGCCGATGCCGAGGATCGCCTCGGCGTCCGTGCACACGATCAGGTCGACGTCGTCGGGGTCCAGCCCGAACGTCTCGAACGCCTCCTCGATTTCGTCCGGCTCGTCGATGCTCAGGAAAAGCCCGCGCTGGCCGCGGTATTCGTCGGAGAAGCGCTGGATGGCCTCGCCGACGGTCGGCGTGTAGACGACCGGCATCAGTTCGGGCAGATGGTCCTCGAGCACCTTGAAATAGAGGATCTCATGGCGGTAGTGCAGCTGCTCGAGGAGCAGGTTGCGGCCCAAGTCGGTTGCCAGGCCCTGCAATTGGTGCCACACCCGGTCGGCCTGTTCCTCGAGCGTGAGGACCGCCGACGGGAGCCGGCCCGTCAGGCCGAGCTGGCGCCGCTGCTCGTGGGTGAACCCCACCCCGCGGTTCAGGCTCGGCGCGGCGAGGGCCGCAGGGATCCGCGGTGCGTGCGGGTCGCCCATCAGCGGGCTCCGATGACGTTGCGCATGAAGTCACCGTAGCGCCGATGGCGGTGAACGGATCCTGAAGAGCTTTTGAAGCGGATTGTCCCCTAGGGAGAACTCGTCGCGAGCTGGGACAGGATCTGTTCGGGGTCGGGTGTCGCGGCCCGGTTGTAGGGCAGCTTGGACAGGCCGGTCGCCATGGCGCAGGTATCGCTCACGGCCGCATAGGTGAGCCCGGCGCCGATAGCGGCGGCCAGCCATTTGAGTCGCGGAACGGCCACGCTGCCGAGGACCGACGACAGCACAACCGATCCTGCGACGAGGCGCACTTGGCGTTCCAGGTCCCAGCGCTGCGCCCCACGGTCGAGCGCGAAACCCCGACCCTCCCAATCGAGGATGCCGCTTTGCAGGACGCGCCCGCCACGCAGTCCCGCGTTCCGCAACGAGGTCTGGGCCTTGGCCGACCGTTGTCCGGACCGGCACACCAGCACGACGTCGTCGTCCTCGAGGCGAGCGGCCACCTCGGCGGTGCGCTTGTCCAGCACGTCCAGCGGCACGTTGAACGACCCGGGGATGTGGGCGGTTTCGAATTCGGCGGGGGTCCGCACATCCACGACGCGTGGGGTGCCCGACGATTCGTCCGACGATTCGAGCAATGCGCGAAGCTCGATCGACGTGATCGCGTCGGCGGTCGGTGCGCTCATGGTTCCTCCGTTCTCTTGTCGTCTGTGATACCCGGGCCGGCCGCCGTCGCGGAGCTTTCGCTCAGCGTGAATTCGAGGTGAGGTCCAGCTTTTCGGCGTTGGCGAAGTCGTCGTCGACGAGCACGACGCGGCGATGGTGGCGGTCGAGCATGCCGGCCGCCACGGATGCGCGGTAGCCGCTGGCGCAGTGGACCCACAGCTCGCGGTCCTCGGGGAGCCGGCCGATCCGCTCGGGCAGGTCGTGCAGCGCGACGTTGACCGCGCCGCGGACGTGACCGCTTTCGTATTCGCCCGACTGGCGGACGTCGAGCACCACGACGTGGTCGCTGTCGAGTACGTCGGCGAGGTCCTCGAACGGCCGCACCGGGTAGCTGCGCAACCGCTCCCCGGCGGCCAGCGTGCCGATGTCCCCGGTTGCGGTGCCCGTCAGGTTGTCGACGCCGATGCGGGCGAGTTCGCGCTGGGCGTCGGCCACCTGCCGGGTGTCGTCCCCGATCAGCGTCAGCGGTGCGCCCCACCGGTAGAGCCAGCCGAGGTAGTTGACGAAGGAGTCGGAGAGTTCGAATCCGTAGGTTCCCGCAAGGTGCCCGGCCGCGAACGCCGTTCGCTTGCGCAGGTCGACCACCCACTCGCCGGCGTCGATTCGCCCGCGTAGCGCACGCGGGTCGACCGGTTGCGGCGGGGAGAGGTCCGGCGCGTGCGGGCCGGACCTGTTGATCACGCCCATGTGGGCGTAGTAGGCGGGATAGGCGGCGAGGTTGGCCAGGAGGTCGTCGACGTAGTGCTGCTCGTCCTGGGTCAGCGCCGGGTTCTTCCGCCGCTCGTCGCCGATGGTGGAGGCGTCACCGTCGGCCGGCGTCGCCGAACAGAAGCTGCCGAATCCGTGGGTGGGGTAGACCGCCGCCGCTTCGGGAAGTTCCCCGGCGAGGCGCCGAACCGAATGCCATTGCAGCCGGGCCAGTTCGGCGGTGTGCTCGTCGGCCACGAGGTCGGTTCTGCCGGTGCTGCCGAAGAGCATCGATCCGCCGGTGAACACGCCGACGGTCTCGCCGGAATCGTCCTTCAGCGCGTAGCTGACGTGGTGATGCGTGTGTCCGGGCGTGAGGAGGACCTCCAGATGGACGCCCCCGCTGTCGATCCGATCACCGTCTTCCACCTGGCGGCAGGCGAACTCGACGGGCTCGCCTGCGGGGACGACGTATTCGGCTCCGAGCGCCCGAGACAGTGCGAGGCCCCCGGTCACGTAGTCATTGTGGATGTGCGTTTCCAGCACATGGGTGACCCGCAGACCACTCACCAACTTGAGCACCCGGTCGATGTCACGCTGCACATCGATGGCGATGGCCACGGAGCCGTCGCTCACGAGGTAGCTGCGATCGCCCAACCCCGACGTTTCGATGACCGACACATCAACCACTTGCTCCCCGGACCTTTCGCTCAGCGCGCCGCAACCGTGACCGACGCCCACGAGTTGTTCGCATAGCCGTTCGGATTCCACAGCGAGGCAGCCGATTCCGGCTGACTGGCGCCGGTGCTGTCCCACGCCCGCGCCGTGATGGTGAGCGGCCCCGGTTCGACCTCCGCCGTCAACGACCAGAATTGCCAGGCCCACGGGCCGAGGTCTCGTCCGAGAATCGCCTGCCGCCAGTTCTCGCCGCGATCGAGTGACACGTCCACGCGCGTGATTCGGCGGTCGTCGCCCGCGAACGCGTAACCGCTGATCGTCAGGGGGCCGGCCGCAACGCTGCGCCCGTCGTCGGGCTCGAGGATCTCGCAGTTCAACGCGACCGACGTCAGCGGGAAGCCGGTGTGCGGCTCGGCGGTGTCGGGATCGACGTCGGCGGGGAGGATGTGGTACGCGGTGCTCTGAAAGTAGTTGTCCGAGGGGGAGTCCTGCACCCTGATGTCGGTCACCCACTTGACGCTGCGTGCGCCGATGTAGCCGGGCACCACCACCCGCACGGGCGCGCCGTGCGGCCGGGCAAGTGGCCGCGAGTTCATCTGCCAGCTCAGCAGCACCTCGTCCGACAGGGCCTTGTCCAGCGGTATGGAGCCGCCGTACGGCTGTGGCGGGGTGGCGAGTTTGGAGCGGTCGGGGGCGCAGAAGGCGACGTGCAGCCCGTCGCGGGGCCGCACTCCCGCCGCGGTCAACACGTCGGCGAGCCGCACCCCGTGCCACTCGGCGGTTGAGGTCGCTCCCGGGCCCCACGGATCTTCGCCGACGATCGGGCGGACGTCGTTGAAGCCCGCCCGACGATTGCCCGCGCACTGCAGCGTGGCCACCACGGTGTGCGTGGGAAATCTGGTGGTGAGGTCCTCGAAGCTCAGCACCAGGGGGTGGTCGACGAGGCCGCCGACCGTCAGCCGCCAGTCGTCGGCGGCGATGTCGGGTATTGGCCCGTGGTTTCGGGCGTAGAAAGTGTCGACCGGGGTGATGTCGGCCACCGCCAACGCGGACCGGGGTGCTTCGGCATTGAACGGCGACGACTCGTGCACAATCATGTCGCCGCGTTTGCCCCAGTCCGACTCGGTCACCGATCCAATCTAATGGCCCGCAAACCGCCCCGCGCCGTGCGGCCGCGGGGGTCGACCAGCGGGATTGACAAATGACTCGGAGAGTATTGCGAGGTCGTGCGGTAGCGGGGCCGATCAACGGCGCCGTTTGGACGGCCCCGGCCTACGCATGGCGGCAAACGCCGCTCGTGGCGAAACGTTCCGGGGAATTAAACCGCGGTGATTCCTTCTGCTGCGGAGCGCCGTCCGTCGTGGGCGGCGAGCTCACACGCGCATCGCGGCGCGCCGTTGCGCGACCAGCGCCACTGTCGGGTGCCGGGCCTGCGCGTCAGGTACTGCATGTAGACCTTGTCGAGCTGTTGCTGGGAGAAGACCAGGTCCAGGTTCACCGGCAGCCCGGCCCAGTCGACCCGGTCGGCCTGGTCGCTGTCCTCTGCGAGCCGCCGCTGGCACCGCAGCGGGCACACGTCGGGACCGCCACGCTCCCTCGTCACGCCTACTTCCCTCCTCGGCTGCGGAGTGACCCTTAGGCGTATCGTGCGCCGGGCATGTTTCCGCGGCGGATGCGTGACGTTTCCGCCTTATTACGAGTGGCCTTTAGTAGACGTCGCGGTGGTAGCGCTTGTCGACGCTCAGCGACCGCACGTAGGCCTCCGCCGCCTCCGGTTCGAGGTTGCCGTGCTCGGCCGCGATCTCGCACAGGGTGCGGTCGACGTCCTTGGCCATCGGGTCGGCGTTGCCGCAGACGTACAGGTGCGCGCCGTCCTGCAGCCACCGCCACAGCTCGGCACCCCGGTTGCGCATCAGGTGCTGAACGTAGACCTTGTGACGCTGGTCCCGGGAGAACGCGAGATCGAGTTCGGTGAGCAACCCGTCGGCGTGCATCTGTTCGATCTCGTCGCGGTAGTAGTAGTCGGTGGCGGCGTGCTGTTCGCCGAAGAACAGCCAGTTCGGACCGGTGTGGCCGAGCGCGCGTCGTTCCTGCAGGAAGCCGCGGAAGGGGGCGATACCGGTGCCCGGACCGATCATGATCATGCCGGTGTCGGGATCTCCCGGCGGACGGAAATTGCTCGACGTCTGCACGTAGACGGCGATCCGGTCGCCGGGGGAGCGGGCGGCGAGATAGTTGGAGCACACCCCGCGCCGCGGCACCCCGCGGAAGTCGTAGCGCACCGGCGAGACGGTCAGGTGCACCTGCCCCGGGTACTCCTTGGGGCTCGACGAGATCGAATACAGCCGCGGCTGAAGGCGTTTGAGAACCCGCACCCACTCGTGCGCCGACGCCGAAACCGGCCGTTGCGCGAGCAGGTCGATGGCCTGGCGCCCCCACGCCCAATTGTCCAGCCGCGCCTTGTTCTCCGGCTTCAGCAGCTCCGCGAGCGTGGGGTCGCCGGTGCGCTCCTGGACGAACCGCACCAGGTCCCGGCTGATGTGGGCGATCTCGATTCGCTCCGTTAGTGCGGAGCGCAGCGACATCAGGCCGTGCTCGCCGACCTCGACCGGGGTCTGGCCGTCCAGTCCGGTCACGGCCAGCCATTCGTCGACCAACTGGTCGCTGTTGCGTGGCCACACCCCGAGCGCGTCGCCGGCCTCGTAGGTCGCGCTGGCTTCGGGTAGGCCGAACACCAACTGCCGCACGTCCTTCGCCGACTTCGGATGGCTGAGCGTGACGTTACGGACGAGGCCGGTGATCAACGGATTCTTCTTGGAGTAACCCCGCTGCGTCGAGGACAAAACCGGCTGCCGTGGCGCGGCATGCGCTCGAGCGGGCGCCAACGCGTCGATCACCCGGTCGAGCCAGCCGGCGGCGGCGTCCTCGTAGTCGGGTTCGCAGTCGACACGGTCGACGAGGCGGGTCGCCCCCAGTTCGGCGAGGCGGTGGTCGAGCTTGCGGCCATGACCGCAGAAGTCGTCGTAGTTCGAATCGCCGAGTGCGAGAACGGAATACCGCGTGTCGGTGAGACGTGGCGCCCCGTCGGCCGTCAGCGCCCGCCACAGCGCGGCGCCATTGTCGGGCGGCTCGCCGTCGCCGGTCGTGCTGGTGACGAGGAGCAGGTCGCGCACCGTGGCGAGCTTCGCCGCGTCGAAGTCGTCCATGCCGTGCAACGCCACCGGCAGACCGGCCTCCCCCAGTCGCGCGGCCACGTTGGCGGCCAGCTCTTCGGCGGTGCCGGTCTGCGATGCCCAGAGCACCACGATCGGGTTCTGTTGTGCGGCGGATCGTTCCGTCGTCCGCTCGGGCTCTCTCGCGGTGGTCGGGGGCGCGTCGCTGCGCGCGAACATCCCAGCGAGCAGACCGTCCACCCACAGCCTGGTGGCCGGGTCGAAGGGGGCGCTCGGCGGCAGGGTGGGCACCCCGGCCGCGCGGCGGCCCGCCTCCGAACGCAGCCCGGTCACCAGGCCCGCGAGGTACGCGCGGCCGCGCGGTTCCAATTGCGGCGCGGGTTCGTCGGCGACGCCCAGGAGTTCGGCCAGGGCATCGACCCTGGCGAGGCCGATCGGGTCGGAGGCGTCCGCGGTGGGCTCGTTCGCCGGCTCGGTTCGGGCGGCGGCGACCTTGGTGAGGGTGACCGCGCAGGCCTTGAACTCCAGTTGGTACGACACGGGGTCGGCGGCATCGTTGGTGACGGCGTTGATCGACAGGTATTCGCCGAACACGTCGTTCCAGTGGAACGGCGCGAAGCAGTCGCCGGGCCGCACCCGGTCGGTGACGACGGCGGGGAGCACGGCTCGGCCGCGGCGGGAGGCGATCTCGACCCGGTCGCCCGCCGCGACATTCAGCCGCGCGGCGTCGTCGGGGTGAATCTCGACGAACGGTCCGGGGTTCAGCTTGTTGAGTTTGGCCACCTTGCCGGTCTTGGTCATCGTGTGCCATTGGTGCGGCAGGCGACCGGTGTTGAGCACGAACGGGAAGTCGTCGTCCGGCATCTCCTGGGGCGGAAGATGCGGGCGGGGGAAGAAGGCCGCGCGGCCGGTGGGCGTCGGGAAGGCCAGCCGGGGCACGTGCCCGTCCTCGCGGACCAGTTGGGTCTGGCTGACGCCGTCGTTGAGATACCGGGTCGGGTTGCGGTCACCGGCGTTCGGGGGGCAGGGCCACTGCAGGGGCGACCGACGCAACCGGTCGTAACTCGCTCCGCGCAGGTCGTAGCCCGTGGCGGGGTTCGAGAACCGCTTGATCTCCTCGAACACCTGCTCCGCGGAGTCGTAGCTGAACGCGTCCGAATACCCCATGGCACAGGCGATCCTGGCGATGAGTTGCCAGTCCGGCAGCGCCTGGCCGGGGGGCGCGACCGCCGGCTGGAAGAGGGTCAGGTCGCGCTCGGAGTTGACCATCACCCCTTCGGCCTCGGTCCACAGGGCGGCCGGCAGCAGCACGTCGGCGTACTCGTTGGTCTCTGTCTCGGCGAAGGCGTCCTGGGTGATGACGAACTCGGCGCCTTCGAGGCCCTCGGCCACCGTTCTGCGGTTGGCCACCGTGGCAACGGGATTGGTGCACACGATCCAGGACGCCTTGATCCGTCCGTCGGCCAGCCGGGCGAACATGTCGACGGTGCCGTCGATGAGGTCGGTGCGCACCGAGCCGCGGGGGAGCCCCCACTGGTCCTCGACGAATGCGCGGTCCTCGGCGCGGGTCACCGAGCGCTGACCGGGCAGACCCGGCCCCATGTAACCCATTTCGCGGCCGCCCATCGCGTTGGGCTGGCCGGTCAGCGAGAACGGCCCGCTGCCCGGTTTGCAGATCGCGCCGGTGGCCAGGTGCAGGTTGCAGATCGCGTTGGTGTTCCAGGTGCCGTGAGTGCTCTGGTTGAGTCCCATTGTCCAGCAGCTCATCCAGTTGCCGGCCTCACCGATCCAGCGTGCGGCCGTGCGGATGTCGTCGGCGGGGATGCCGGTGATCGCGCTGACGCTGTCGGGCGTGTACTGCTCGACGAAGCCGGGCATCGCCTCCCAGCCCTCGGTGAACTCCGCGATGAATTCGTCGTCGGTGTGGCCATTTTCGACGATCTGGTGCAGCAGGCCGTTCATCAGCGCGAGGTCGGTGCCGGGCGCGATCTGCAGGAACAGGTCGGCCTTCTCCGCGGTCGCGGTGCGGCGCGGGTCGACGACGATCAGTTTGGCGCCCGCCTTGACGCGATCCATCATGCGCAGGAACAGGATCGGGTGGCAGTCGGCGAGATTCGAGCCGATGACGAAGAAGACGTCGGCGTGGTCGAAGTCCTCGTAGGATCCGGGCGGGCCGTCCGCGCCCAGCGACAGCTTGTAGCCGGAACCCGCGCTGGCCATGCACAGTCGCGAATTCGCCTCGATCTGGTTGGTGCCGACGAAGCCCTTGGTGAGCTTGTTGGCCAGGTACTGGGCCTCGATCGACATCTGCCCCGACACGTACATGGCGAAGGCGTCGGGGCCGTGTTCGTCGACGATGGCGCGCAATCGCCGCCCGCACTGGGCGATCGCCTCGTCGATGTCGACGGGCCGGAGCGGTTCGCCGCGGTCGGCGCGCGCATGAGCCGACTCGACCCTGCCCGGGGCGGCGAGCATGTCGGCGGTGGTCGCGCCCTTGGTGCACAGGCGGCCGAAGTTGGCCGGGTGTTGCTTGTTGCCAACGGACTTCGCGATGTGACGGCGCCCGCTTCGGGGGTCGGTTGTGACCTGGAGCACCATGCCGCAGCCGACGCCGCAGTATGCGCAGGTGGTGCTCACGGCGTCCACCGATGCCCCACGCGCTGCTGGCGTCCTGGCCGGCATGGACTCCCCGCCCACGGCTGTCGTTCCCTCCCTCGGATGCATCGTCCCCGCCGATTCTGCGGCAACGATGTTGCGCACCAAGGTCGCGATGTTTCCGCCTATTTACGGCGACCTCTCAATGGGGGCGCCATGACGGTGATGTCACAGGAAGCGGTCCGGCGGTCGGCTGTGTCGGCCCAGCTCAGGCCCATCTCGGGCCTTCGCCGGCGCGTCGCCGGGCGCCGCGGTCGCAACGGGATCTTTGACGAAACAGGGGGAACATTCACAGTCTTCGTTAAGCTCACCGCGTGCGCCGGGCGATCGCAATGTTGATGCTGTTGCTGGTCTCCGGTTGCGGCGACAAGCAGCATGCACCCCCGGCCGCCCCGCCCGACAAGTGCAAGGATTCCGACGGCCCGACGCCCGACACCGTGCGGCAGGCGATCGGCTCGGTGCCCGTGACGGTCCCCGGCTCGATGTGGGTGGAGATCGCGCGGGGACACACCAGGAACTGCCGCCTGTACTGGGTGCAGATCATTCCGACCATCGCCAGCGAATCGACGCCCCAGCAGCTGCTGTTCTTCGACCACAATCGCACGCTCGGAACGCCGACAACCGAGCCGAAGCCGTACATCACCGTGCTGCCGCCCGCCGACGACACGGTCACGGTGTTGTACCGGTGGCAGGTCGGCAGCGATCAGCCGTGCTGTCCGACCGGCAACGGCTCGGTGAAATTCACGATCGGGCCGGACGGGAAGCTGCAGGCGCTGGGCAAGATTCCGCACCAATAGGCCCGCGAATCGACTGTGCGCTCGAGGCTTTGAGGGTGCGCCCGCGTTCACACCCAACGCCCGACGTGCACCGGCACGCGGAAACCCTTGCGCGCCAGCGCTATACGGGCAGGTTCTCCGGGTGCAGCATCTCGGCGTAACGCAGCGGCTCGGGCACCCCGAACCCGTCGACGAGCGTCTCGGCGTGCGGGCGCAGCGCCCGGCACCGGTCGTTGATGCCCCGGGTGACCGCCTTGGCCCGCTCGGTGGACAGATACCGGTGCTCGATGTACCACGCCTTGTCGTCCTCGATCACAGACAGCGCATACAGGTCGCACAGGATCCCGAGCAACTCGCGGGCCTCCTCGTCGGGGCACGCGTCGATCCCGGCGACGAACGCCTCGAGCACCACCCGGTCGATGTGCGCGGACGCGGCGTGCAACACGTGGTCCTGCACCGAGTTGAACGCGTCGAAGGCCGACATCTCTTTGGATTTCGACTGCAGCCGGCGCGCCACCGAGGCCAGCAGGTACTCCTCGCGGTCCTCGAACATCTTGATCTGGGTCCCGCGGTTGAACAGGCTGCCCTCCTCCTCGCTGTCCTGCCGGGAGTCGACGATCGTCTGGATGATCGCTTCGGCCGCAGTGCGTTTGACGACGCGCTCGCTGACGGTGCTGGCCGCGAAGCGCACCCACTCGACGGGGCTCATGCTGCGAATGTCGTCGCGGTAGGCGGTCAGCAACTCCTTGGCGACCAGCTGTGTCAGCACGTGGTTGTCGCCCTCGAACGTGGTGAAGACGTCGGTGTCGCCCCGCAACCCGATCAGCCGGTTCTCGGCCATGTATCCGGCGCCGCCGCAGGCCTCCCGGGCCTCCTGGATGGCGCGGGACGCATGCCAGGTGTTGGCCGCCTTGAGGCCCGCGGCACGCGACTCCAGCTCCCGCTGCTCCTCGGCGTCGGGCGCGTCCGCGGTCTGGATGTCGTGGCACTTGCTCACCAGCTCGTTCTGCGCGAACTGCAGCGCGTAGGACTTGGCGATCAAGGGGAACAGCCGGCGCTGGTGCACCAGGTAGTCCATGATGATCACCTCGCCGTCGTCGTCGGGCGCGCTGAACTGCTTGCGCTGCAACGCATACCGGGTGGCGATGTCGAGCGCGACGCGCGCGGCGGCGCCCGCGCTGCCCCCCACGGTGATCCGGCCCCGGACCAGGGTGCCGAGCATGGTGAAGAACCGGCGGTTCGGGTTGTCGATCGGCGAACTGTACGTCCCGTCCTCGGCGACGTCACCGTACTTGTTCAGCAGGTTGACCCGCGGCACCCGGACGTGGTCGAACACGATGCGGCCGTTGTCCACGCCGGGCAGGCCGCCCTTGTATTCGCAGTCCGACGTCGTCACCCCGGGCAGGTCGTTGCCGTCCTCGTCGCGGATGGGCACCATGAAGCAGTGCACGCCGTGGTTGACCGGCTCGCCGTTCTCGGTGGTGATGAGTTGCGCGAATACCGCTGCCATTGTGGCGGTTTCGGCCGCCCCGCCGATGTAGTCCTTGCGGGCGGTCGGTGTGGGGGAGTCGATGACGAATTCCTGCGTGTCGGGGTGGTAGGTGGCGGTCGTCTCCAGCGACTGCACGTCGCTGCCATGGCCGGTTTCGGTCATCGCGAAGCACCCGCGCAGCTCGAGGCTGATGATGTCCTTCACGTAGGCCTCGTGGTGCCGCTCGGTGCCCAGGTTCTCGACGGCCCCGCCGAACAGGCCCCACTGAACGCCCGCCTTCACCATCAGCGACAGGTCCGACATCGCGAGCATCTCGATCATCGTGATCGCCGCGCCGATGTCGCCGGTGCCGCCGTGCTCCTTGCGGAAGTTGTCGGCGGCGGCGCCGAACGCGGCCATGATCCGCATCTGCTCGGCGACCTTGGTGCGGGCGATCACCGTGTTGGGGGTGTAGTGGGGGCGAAAAAGATCTTCGGTCATCGTCGCCCGCAGCTGGTTTCTGACGTCACGCCAACGCCCGTCCAACGCGTTGCGCAAATGTTCGGCAGTGGTTCTCGTCTCAGGCGCCATAGCTTTGAAGTTAACCCGCCGCTGGCGTCACGGAAACAACCCCGGCCAAAGTCGGTCCGCCGAACGTGCATTCAATGCGAGTTCGCAACCGAATTGTCGCGCTCAGTGCACGCTCGGCGCTCCCTCACTCGCCCGGATCGCCCGGTTGCTGCCGGGTGCCGCTGGACACGTTCTCGCGTCGGGGCGGCCGCAACCGGTACAGCGCCACACCGGCGGCGAGCCCGCCGAAGAGCAACAGCATGATCATGTCGAACACCCACCAGCCGCTGTAGTGCGCCCACATCTCGGCGTTGGCGGCCAACGGGTCGACCCGGCGCAGGTCGACGGTGGACGCCGACGCGGCGAAGCCCCACTGCGCCGGCACGAACCACGAGATCTGCTGAAAGCCCCACTTGCTCACCAGCGGGATCAGGCTGCCGTCGAACAACACCGACGCCAGGATCACGGGCACCAGCAGAGGCACCACCTCCCGCAGCGACCTCCCCAGCGTCGACAGCGCCAGCCCCACGATCGCCGACACGATGGCCGTCACGGCCACGGCCACGTAGAGCTCGACGGTGGCGTTACCGAGCAACACCGCGCCGTGCACGGGTCCGCCCTTGACCGCGACCACGACCGTGAACACGATGGCCGTCAGGATCGCCGCGGCCACGCTGAACACCAGAACCTTGGCCGCCAGATAGGCGGGCGCCGACAGGCCGAGGGCTTGCTCGCGCCGGAACACCCGGCGCTCGGCGACCACGACGCGGATGGTGAGCGCGGTCCCCAGCAGCACCGCCGCGATGTTGAGGGCGGCCAGGATCTCGACCGCTTCGTGCGGGTTGTCGCTGCTCGACGTCGGTCGATCCAGGCCCGAGTCGCCGGGAATCAGCACCACCAGCGCCCCGAGCACGAACGGCAGGACCGCCCAGAACAGGAAGTACACCCGGTCGACGAACAGCAGGCGGATCTGGCGGCGTGTCAGCATTCGGATCTGCCGCTTCGCCGGGAGCTGCGCGGGCGGCGGCCAGGGCTCGGCGACCTCGGGCGGCGCGGCCGGTTCCTCGAGCCCGCTTCGGTAGGCGCGATGCGCGGCCCCGGGATCGGCGCTCACCCGGGCGAGAACGTCGGACCAATCGGAGGTGCCCAGTGCGGACTCGACCTGCTGCGGCGCGCCGAGGAACCCGAGGCTGCCCGCGCCGGTCAACACCATGACCTGGTCGCACAAGTCGAGGTTGCTCGGCGACGGGTGCGACGACATCGTCACCACGACGACGCAGCCGAGGTCGGCCTGCCGCCGCAGGATTGCCATCACATGGTTTTCCTGGGCCTCGTCCATGCCCGCGCCCGGCTCGTCGACCACCAGCAGCGTCGGTCGGGTGACGAGCTCGACCGCCATCGAGACGCACCGGCGCACGTCGGGCGGGAGTTTGGCGATCCGGGTGGCGCGATGCTCGGTGAGGTCGAGCTCCTCGAGCACCTGGTCGGCCACGCGGCCGCGGTGCTCCGACGAGGTGTCGGGCGGCAGCCTGAGTTCGGCGGCGTAGCCCAGGGCCCGCTCGACGGTGAGCCGCGGATGGAGGCACTCGTCGCGCGTCACGATCCCGATCCGCGCGCGCATGGACTCCGGCTCGGCGTGGACGTCGTGGCCGTCGACGGTGACGACCCCCGAGCTCGGTCGCCGGGTCCCGGCCAGCAGCGCCAGCAGCGCCGAATTGCGGGGCGCCGACGGGCCGACGACCGCGGCCAGCGTCGCCGGGCGCGCCGTGAAGGAGATGCCGCTGAGCATCTCGTGTCCGTCGACAACCAGCCCCAGCTGGTGGGCGGCCACCCCGATGGTCCGCGCGTCCGCCCGCAGCGGCAGGCGGTAGGTGGAACTGCCCTCCTCGGTGCGGGCCGCCGGTCGGGGCACGCGAATCTTCCGGGTGACCATTCGCTCGATCAGGCCGCGGCCCGCCGGCTGCTCGGCGGCTTCGAGCGGTTCCGCGGCTGCCGGTACCGGCGTGGCCGGCGGCTGCGGTGGCGGCGGCGATGAATCCGGTTCGGGCGCAACGGTATCCGACCGCGCCGGCTCGGTGGGCCGCTCGGTCGGGCGCGGCGGGGCGATCCGGATGTGCTGGGTGTCCCGCTCGGTCGGGGCGCGCAGGTCGGGCCCGCCGGGCGGGTGCGGTCGATCCGGTTGCGC